>DASVCW010000001.1:0-141631 GCA_036381435.1 Balneolaceae bacterium
AGGTGTACGCGCGGTAACGCGCTCAGCCGAGCCGTACTAATAAGGCCACCGGCTTTTTCTCTTATATGGCTTGCACGACCCTCTCAGGGGCTAGTGCAAGCCCGATCTTACCACCATCAGCTATCCCTACATCAAAGACCATTTTTTGACATTTTGAGCAGGCGGGTCAAGCGCAGGGGCCCCACCCGTTCCCATCCCGAACACGGCCGTTAAGCCCTGCAGCGCCGATGGTACTTCCAATAAGGAGGAAGCGTAGGTCCCCGACTGCTCTCTATTTTTAAAAGCCTTCATACTTTGTGTGAAGGCTTTTTTTATGGAAGAAATGTAGGACGGGCATCCTGCCCGTCACCCTGATGATTTTCCTCGTTCCGGTCGCTCTGCGGCGGAACGTATACCGGTTGGATTTAGATATAAACACAAGTCAATTCAACCCCTCGGGGGTTTGGTGTGTGATTCTCTCTTTTTACCCCGGATTTCATCGGGGCTATTAATATTAAATCCCTCCGGGATTTTCGGGTATCCAATCTTTTAATCTACAGTCATTTTAGACAATAGTAGCAGAACGCGTCACTGATGGGGAACGCGCTGTCCTTCCTTATTTCCGATCGGCTACGGGCGGAACGTATGTTTATATCTTAGTATCTAATACTTTTGCCTTCTCTTCATACCAATTTGCAAAAGTATCATCAGCAATTCGTTCTCTCACTTTATTCATCAACCATAAGTAAAAAGTTAGGTTGTGCAGTGAGGCCAGTTCCAGACCAATCAGCTCGTTGTTTCTAAACAGGTGATGGATATAAGACATCTTATATTTTTGGCATAGATCACTCGGAAAATCAGTATCCAGCGGTTGGTGATGGTTTTTCCATTTTGCATTGCGGATATTAATATAACCGTCTTTGGTAAAAATTTGTCCGTTTCGTGCATTACGGGTAGGTAAAACGCAATCAAACATATCAATACCGCGAGCAATGCATTCAAGCAGATTTGCAGGGTTTCCAACTCCCATTAGATACCGGGGCTTATTTTCAGGTAGAAAATCAGTATTAAGATCAGTCATTTCGTACATGAGTTCAGGCGGTTCACCCACGCTTAATCCACCGATGGCGATGCCTTCAAAATCAAGATCCGCAACATATTTTGATGATTCTTCTCTTAAGTCAGGAAAAGTTCCTCCCTGAACGATACCAAACTGGAACTGTTGATGCCCGTATTTCGGCTCTGTTTCAAGAAATGCCTTTCGGCCGCGCTTTTCCCAATCATGAGTGAGATGCATGGATTCTTTAGCATATTCATAAGTACAGGGGTAAGGAGGACATTCATCCAAAACCATGATGATATCGGAGCCGAAGATGCGTTGAATATCAACTATATTTTCAGGGGTGAAAGTATGTTCTGAACCGTCGAGATGGCTTTTAAAGTGTGCTCCCTTCTTTGTAAGTTCCCGGTTATCGGAAAGGGAAAAGATTTGATATCCGCCTGAATCAGTCAAAATGGGATAATCCCAGTTGATGAAAGAGTGAAGTCCGCCCGCACTTTCTATAATATCGCAACCCGGCCTGAGATACAGATGATAGGTATTTCCCAGAATGATCTGGGCTTTCACTCTTTCAATCAAATCATCCTGTTTTACCGCCTTAACGGTTCCCAGCGTGCCTACAGGCATAAAAATAGGAGTTTGAATTTCACCGTGATCAGTTGTAAGAGTTCCTAATCGTGCTTTGGTTGAAGAAGCTGTTTTTTTAAGTTTAAACAATGGTTGTGCTGAATTATATAATTTTTTGTATAGTTGATAATATTGATGCTGAAAATAATGAAATATTTAGAGCTATTTTTGTATTCTTAAGAGATATTGAAGTGATAAATAGATTCGATCTTGGCGTAAGATCCTGATCCGCCAGCTGGCGGACAGGATGATAATTTTTTGGGTTATCAGTAATAGGCATTAGTAAAATATAGAAAAGTATTTTTGGATTGATGACGGATAAGACGTTGGTGGTTGTTCCTACTTATAATGAATCAAATAATATTACGAAGCTTGTTAAAGTGGTAATGGATCTGGATAATTCTTTTGATCTTCTGATCGTCGATGATGGATCACCGGACGGAACGGCGGAACTTGTAAAGGAAGACCAAAAACAATTTTCAGAGCGGCTTTTTTTAATGGAACGTTCAGGGAAATTAGGCTTGGGAACAGCTTATGTTGCGGGATTTAAATATGCCTTAGAAAAGAACTATGGCTTTATTTGTGAAATGGATGCCGATTTTTCTCATAATCCCGCAGATTTGCCGCGCTTGCTGGCAAAGGTAAAGCAGGGCGAAGCTGATGTCGCCGTCGGTTCGCGTTACGCCAATGGTATTAGTATTATAAATTGGCCGTTAAGCCGGCTTATTCTATCTTACAGTGCTAATTTATATGCCCGTTTCATTACCGGTCTACCCATTTTCGATACTACTGCCGGCTTTAAATGTATTCGCCGAAAAGTGCTCGAAACCATTTCACTTGACAGCATCAAATCGAATGGATATGCTTTCCAAATCGAGCTTCATTTCCGTGCATGGAAGGCTGGCTTCACGCTGAAAGAGGTAGGAATTATTTTCAGGGAACGTGAAGAGGGTGTTTCGAAGATGTCGAAATCTATTGTTTGGGAAGCAATTTGGCGAGTTTGGACACTGAAAGTTCAAAGCATGTTTGGAAGACTTTAAAGGATAATGGAGATAACTTCTTAATATGTCGGCATTTGTTTTTATATTTGACTGACTTTTTAAGCGACTAAAATAAATTTTATATGCAGTACCTGGATTTTGAACAACCTATTGCTGATCTCGAAAAGAAAATCAAAGAGCTTAGTGAGCTTTCTATTGCTGATGATGATGTACTTTCACCCGAAATAAAGCGGCTCGAAAAGCGGGTTGATGAACTTCGGAAATCCATCTTCAGCAATCTCACCCGTTGGCAGCGTGTGCAGCTGGCGCGGCATCCTGATCGTCCCTACACGCTCGACTATATTTCTAAAATCACTGAAGATTTCATCGAACTTCATGGTGATCGCTACCAGAGTGATGATAAAGCGATTGTAGGCGGACTGGCAACTATCGACGGTCAGTCGGTGATGATTATGGGTCATCAAAAAGGGAGGGATACTCAAAGCAGGCAATTTCGCCGTTTTGGGATGGCGAATCCCGAAGGCTACCGTAAGGCTTACCGGCTGATGAAGCTGGCTGAAAAGTTTGAAATCCCGGTCATCACCCTACTTGATACGCCCGGGGCTTATCCTGGTTTAGAAGCCGAAGAGCGCGGACAGGCTGAGGCCATTGCAAAGAATTTAAAAATGATGGCTACGCTCAAAGTGCCAATTATTTCTGTAGTGATCGGCGAGGGCGCCAGCGGTGGAGCCATCGGCATTGGGATGGGGAATCATTTATTTATGATGGAAAATACCTGGTATTCCGTGATTTCTCCCGAGTCGTGTTCATCTATTTTGTGGAAAACATGGGATTATAAAGAGCAGGCAGCATCGGTGTTAAAACTGACCGCCAAAGACCTTAAGGAGATGAAGATTATCGACGGCATCATTAAAGAACCGCTGGGCGGGGCTCACCGTGATCCTGATAAATCGGCAAAGGCGGTGAAGAAGCAATTGCTGAAATCACTCAAAAGCCTGAGTAAAATGAAGCCGGAAGAGCTTGTGGAGACACGCATTGATAAATATGCGAACATCGGTGAATTTGAAAAAGCATCCAAAGCAAAAGCAAAATAGTGTTTCCCCAGAAAGAGCCTATTTATTCATACACTCATCAAATACGGAGCCGTTATGGGGAGACCGACCAGATGGGATATGTGTATTACGGGCGGTACATGGAATATTTCGAGGAAGCCCGAACCGAGATGATTCGTTCTATTGGTTTCCCTTATGCTAAGCTAGAGAAAGAAGGGGTGATGCTACCAGTGGTTCATACCGAAGTAGATTATAAAGCACCTGTTTTTTATGATGAGTTGATGCATATCAAGGTGAAGCTGTTCGATATGCCTTCGGTGAAACTGGAAACATATTACGAGATTTTTACCGATCGCAGGGAGGAGCCGCATGCCATTGGCTCGGTGATTTTATGTTTTATTGATGAAGAAAACCGTCGGCCATGCCGTGCACCGGATAATTTTATTGAAAGCCTGAAAGCCGTGATTTGTTAATCGTGTATTCGTTATTCGAGTCTTGGTTACGATTATACGAATAGCAAATAACGAATACACGAATAACGAATAAAAAATATGAAGCAGCAAGTGCCTTTATACTTGCTAATTTTAGCGTTGATGCTTTTCATCGTCACCACCGCGCTGGGCGGGGGACTTTTCAATCAATCGGGGCTTTGGCAGTTTGAATGGCAGCATAAAATTTTTCAAAACCTTTGTCATCAAAATACACTGAGGTCATTTTGGATTAACGGCCAACCAATGGCGGTTTGCAGTCGCTGTTTGGGAATTTACATAGGATTTTTAGCGGGGTGGCTGCTGCTTCCGGCACTGGCTTTTATTGAGTTTCAGGCGCCCTCAGACGTTAAAACAGTGCTTTTGGGGGTAATTCTGATCAATCTTTTAGATATAGTTGGAAATCTCCTTGGATTTTGGCAAAATACGTTGGTCTCGCGATTGGTACTCGGCTGGCTGATGGGGTGGACCCCCGTACTTCTTTTTTCGCGAGATTTCTTTAAAAGTAAACTTGAATCAAAAAAAGATCATCATGCAAGAATCACAACAGACGTTGGAAAATGAACAACCCTCTTATTGGACATCGGTAGGTGTTGCGGGGTTAATATTCGGAATTATAACCTTTGCACTTTCTTTAATTTCTATTTATGCAGCCATTAATGCTGAACCTACCGGCTCGCCCTTTTCAGCAACTTCATTGCTTGGGATAGTGGTTTGTTTGGTTGCAGCTTTCGGAGGTATGCTCGCTACCTGGCATTATGCCAATGAATACAATGCACCTCTTACTTTAGGCCGTGGAGCTTTGATCGGTTTACTAACGGGCGTTTGTATTACAATTGTAACTATTATTTTGAGCCAAATTTGGCAGTTTATCGATCCTGATATGGTACAGCAATGGATTGACGCCACAGTTGCCAATTTCGAAGCCATGGATTTGCCCGAGGAGCAGAAACAGCAGATTATAGATTCTACGGTTGAAAGTATGAGAGATCAGTATAACATTTTTAGACAACTCTGGGTAGGCATTCTAATGTACGGTATTTTAAACTTGCTTACGGGCATGATTGGCGCTAAAATTTTCGGCAAAAAAGAAGCTGATAACACTATTTAATGAGTAAAAAAATCGAAGGGCAAGAGCGTTTAGGAGAAATGGCGAATCACGAAGCATACAGGTCCTGGGCCGAAAGGAACGGGTTTTCGGACTGGGCCCTGGCCCTTCTATGGATTATCATTGCTTTCTTTCTTTTCCAGTTCACGGCAGCCATAACAGCCGTATCTTTAATTGTTGCTAAATTGGGGGTTGAACCTATTGAAGCCGTTAAATTACTGCCCGAGAGGCTCGGTGTTTTATTCATCGGCAATTCAACCGGGCAGATTTTATTTTTAGGCTTGGCTACCTGGTTTTACAGTCGGCTACATACTTCTAAAGAGAACCGGAATTCTTTTCTTCGTTTCAGAATACAAAAAGACACTGCTCAAAAAGTTGCGCTCACATCGGTTTTGATTCTGAGCGTTCAGCCCACAATCTGGTTTCTTGCCTGGCTCAATGCGCTTATTCCCATGCCGGACTTTTTCAGCAATATGCAGAGCACTCAAATGGAGATGATCGAAAGTTATTTAACCGGTGATCACCTGATATTAATCACCCTTTTTCATGTAGCTTTGGTGCCTGCTATTTGCGAAGAAACGCTTTACCGGGGCTATGTACTGCGTGCTTTTCAAAAAAGCTGGAGCATCTGGCCCGCTATCATTGTTTCGGGACTCATATTCGGTTTGTATCACCTTCAGCTAAACAATCTCATTCCCCTGGCATCACTCGGCATTTTATTCGCCTTCGTTACTTGGGTATCCGAGAGCATTTATCCCGCTATCGTTGCTCATTTTATCAATAACGGAGGCAGTGTGTTAGTGGGCAAGTATTATCCTGAATCCGCCTTTGCTGAAATTACGCCCGAAATGATGCCTTCGCTCTGGGCAGTAATTCCGAGTCTTATAATTTCAGCATATATTGTATATTTCATGTACAATCGGCATTCGAAATTATCAGCCTGAGGAGGGTTTTATGTTTAACGATCCCAAGCCTAACGACATTAACAACTGGGTTTGCATAATGGAGCGCAGCACAGAATTAGAAATCGTTCCCGTTCAAAACTACCTGTCAAATTTAGATATTCCTTCTAATATACTCACAAAACGTGATTCTGCCTTTAATTTAAGTGTGGGAGATTTGGCGCTGGTTTACCTGTATGTTCCAAAAGAGTATGAAGAAGAAGCCCGGCAGGCCATTGAAGAAATGGATTTACCGGATGATTCAGATGGTGAGGACTGATGGTTTATTTCATAATACATTATGTTTTTGGAGTTGGATAACGTTTTTAGAGTTTTCCCAAAGTAGGCAGTGACAGTTAGCAGGATGCAGTTTTGACTGCCCTCTGCCACTGCCTACTGCCACTTCTATATCAAAGCCTTATTTTTCTGTTTCCCATGACTCTTTTTACACTTTTAAAAAAGAAAGTACCTATTTCCTGTGAGTGAACTAACCAAGCGTATTCTTTTCGGGGTACCCGCGGCCGCTTTTTTTCTATTTGTTACCTGGCTCGGGGCTTTTTATTTCACTGTTTTAATTGTAGTAATAGCCTTGTTAGTCCAGCGCGAGCTAATTGTGATGAGCGAGAGCGCAGGCTTCAAAACAGATCACTATTTTCCATACACCATCGCTCTTTGGATTCTGCTGGTACCTTATCTGCAGCATCCTTACGTGATTGGTCTGGCCATCTTTCTTTTACTGGTTGGACTGAATGTTTTCAAAGCGGGCGACCGTGGAGTGAAGGAATTATTTTCAACCTTTTTCTGCGGAATCTATGTACCGGCAGGGTTACTCACCTTATTACTGATTCGCGGCTTGGGTGATTCAGAAACTGGTTTTTTGCTTACGCTTTCCCTGCTGTTGATGGTTTGGGGGAATGATGTCTTTGCCTACTTCGGGGGCAAAACCTTCGGCAGAAATTTGCTGGCCCCAACTGTAAGTCCCAACAAAACCTGGGAAGGATTTTTCTTCGGCATTTTAGGAGCCCTCGTCGGGCTGGCTATTGCCATCTATCTTGTGCCGGGTGATTATCCCGTTTCCCTTCTCAAAATGATACCTGCTGTTTTAATGGTCAGCATTTTTGGCCCCATTGGAGATTTAACCGAAAGCCGGATAAAGCGGGCTGCCAAAATTAAAGACGCTTCCAATATTTTACCCGGTCATGGCGGATTTTTCGATCGCTTTGATGCCCTTATCTTAGCCTCTCCCGCTTTTTTTCTCTATTTACATCTAATGCAAATTTTAGGATATGTCAGTTTTTAAATGTATACCCCTAAATCCCCTAAAGGGGACTTATCCTTGATTGTTCGAAAAGCCTGACCTGCTTAGAAGATAAGGGTGATTTATGTGTTGGGTGAAATTTTGAAACCGGCAAGAACAAGTCCCCTTTAGGGGATTTCCCCGTAGGGATTCCTTCGGAAAGAGGTGAAAAATGAACATTACTTTTTCCAATTTTACTAAATAAAATATGTCTTCTTTTAAACTTGAATACCAAATTATCGAGCTGCCCTTGGCGCAACCTTTTACCATTGCCCGTGGCACCAAAAAGACGGTTCGGAATGTCATCGTAAAACTTACCAAAGATGGAATTACCGGCTATGGTGAAGCTGCCCCCAATAAACGGTATGATGAAGACGCTGAAAAAGTCGTTCAATTTTTAAAACAACTGCCGGAAGGTTTTTTTGATGATATTGAATCGCCGGAACAACTGGAAGCATCAGTGAAATCTGTGCAATTACCATCAACGATTCAATCAGCCAAATCTGCGATAGAGATGGCTTGGCTTGATTGGTGGGGCAAGAGTCAACATCAACCGTTATGGAAATTGTGGGATACTCCATCAAATAAAACGCCGATCACTTCTTATACTATCGGTCTCGATACAACCGAAGTAATGCAGCAGAAAGTAGAAGCTGCGGAGGAATATCCCATTTTAAAAGTGAAGTTGGGAACGGACCGGGATCGGGAGATTATTCAAGCCATTCGCGAAGTCACCGATAAACCCATTCGGGTTGATGCGAATGAAGGGTGGATATCAGTAGAAGAAGCCAAACAGCAGATTTCATTCTTAGCCAAGCAAAATATTGAAATTGTTGAACAACCCATGCCTTCTTCAATGAACGCTGAGATGAAAGAACTAAAGCAGTGGTCCCCTTTACCGCTTATGGCTGATGAAAGTTTTAAGGGAGATGAAAATCTGGATGAAATCGTAGAATGCTTTGACGGCATCAATATTAAACTGGCAAAAATAGGGAGTTTGGTTAAGGCAAGGGAGGTGATTGAACAAGCTCACCGGCGAGACCTGAAAGTGATGATTGGCTGCATGATCGAAAGTTCTGTAGGTATCTCAGCAGGGGCACTGCTCGGAACCTGGGCTGACTTTGTAGATTTGGATGGCCATTTGCTGATCAAAGATGATCCGTTTGAAGGGCCTGAGCTGGATGAAGACAAACGGCTGGTTTTGAGAGATGAGCCGGGGTTGGGGGTTTTGCAATAGACCACGGATTAAACGGATTTTTTATGTTTCTATCCATCCAATCCTTTCTTGAGATGAATATCTAGCTACAAGACTCCTTGAATAAATGAGCTCCCGTTCGCGACTCAAGACTCACTACTCATAGCTATTTCAACTTCATAATCCTCTCTCACAAACGGCATCAGCAGATATGCTCCAATAATCAACGCGATAAGCACCAAATTGCGCATGAGGGTAAATCCCAATCCGCCCCCGCCGCCGAAAGCGCCGAAACAGCCGCAACTTGCGATTTCCATTCCCTGAAAGTAAAAGTAGGAAAGAACGGTGGTGAAGGCCAAAAGCAGCACTAGCGAACCGGCAAGGGCTGATTTCAGATACTTTCCCCAAAGCAGAAAAACAGCTAAAATAAGTTCGATAACAGAAGTGGCTGTAACAATGAAGGTACTGTATTCAATCAGCCAGTAGAATTCGGTAGCCAGCAATTCAACCAGGTAACGAGCATCGGAGGCATTGATGAGCTTGCCGATTCCGGAAATCAAGAATAAAAGCCCGAGGATGACTCGAATGGCAGTTAAAGCTATGCGACTGTACTTTGGGTTCATTATCTTAAGGCTGATAGAAATGTTATTAATGCTTTAATGTAAATGATTGAAGGCAAAATCAGAAAAAAATCATGAATATATTTTTAACAGGTGCTACCGGCTTTATCGGTTCTTATCTGCGGACAATGCTTTTGCGGAAGGGGTATTTGCTAACGATGGTCACCCGCACTCCCGAAAAGTATGAAAATGAGACGGCCCAAAATCAACGGTTTGTATCATGGGATGATGATCTGGTTGCCGAAATGGAAAATACGGATGTGGTGATTAATATGGCAGGTTCTTCCATTTTCGGGCGGCGGTGGACCGGCAAAGTTAAAAAGGATATTTATGAGAGCCGTATCGAAAGCACCAACACTATTGTTGATGCCATTAAACAGGCAAAAAATCCGCCTTCAGTACTGATTTCCGTTTCCGCAGCCGGGTATTATGGTGACCGCGGTGATATGATTCTTGACGAATCTTCCAAAGCGGGTGATGATTTTCTGGCGCGTCTTTGCGTTGATTGGGAAGCGGCGGCTCAAGGAGTAACGGAAGCCGGGGTACGCCTTGCTATCCCGCGTTTTGGAGTTGTTTTGGAACAGAACGGGGGAGCGCTTCAGCAGATGCTGCCAGCTTTTAAACTTTTTGTAGGCGGGCCTGTGGGAAGCGGCGATCAATATTTCCCATGGATTCATGTGCAGGATATATGCCGCGGTATTAACTTTGCCATTGAAAACGAAGGTCTCGAAGGTGCTTTTAATTTGAGCGCCCCCAATCCGGTAACGATGAATCAATTCGCTGATGCGTTAGCTGATAAACTTAACCGCCCTTCGCTTTTCAGAGTCCCTGAGTTTGTACTGGAGTTTATTTTTGCAGATGCTGCCGGACCTGTTGTTAACAGTGTACGTTTACAACCGAAGAAAATTAAGCAGCATGGGTTTGAATTTAGGTATAAGCATCTTGATGAAGCATTGTCGGAAATTTTTTGAAAGTTTATCTCTACTTCATCGGTTATAAAACAAGCGTTCCGCTGCAGAGCAACGGAACGAGATGTAAATCATCATGAGTTGTGAGCAAACTCATGACTCACGACTCATAGCTCAAGACTACTGTAGCCTTCCGTAAATCGTCCAGCATCTTACGCCTTCGTTTGTTTGGGCTATTAATTCATCCCAGCCGTCATTATCAATATCAGCAATGATAGGATATTCCATACTTGAAGTAGGGACGGAATAAATACGCTCGCCGTCACGTACCTGCCAGGCATACAATCGTCCGTAGTCGGCAAGGGCAATGATTTCATTTTGTCCGTCTCTGTTGATATCATCCACAAAGGGAGAAAAGAAAGGAGCTGCGGGCTGGCCCATGTTTTCGGTGAACCTTAACTGGCCTGAAGTATCAAGCAGAAAAACAGAGCCGTTAGAGCTCACCGTTAAAATGACAGGCTGGCCATAAGCAGCCAACTGGCGAACAGAAGGTGTACCCACCAAAGGACTGTTTGAGGCGTAAATAGCTTCGATATTTGAAGAATCGGAGGTGATTTCAAAAACATTCAGCGAATCAGCAAACATTTTTTTCGATCCTATAGAATAAAGATATCCATCGGCGGCATTTGCCAAAATATGTTCATCATAAACCATAGGAGATCCGTTTAAGGAAGCACTTATAAATTTTGGAAATCCCTGTTTGGGTCTGCCGGTTTGATTCCATGCATGAACGGCATTTTGCGAGAAAGCAAGAACAGAAAGCGAACCCATATAATTTTCAACCACAGGTTTTGTGGTGACCACGGCGTTGGTAGTTACCGGCCATCCGATGATATTCTCCCCGCGTCCGCTAAGTACATGTAAGTTTCGATTTGCAGTGGCAACAATGGCATTGGGCAGGCCATCCCTGTTGACATCGCCTACCACCAGCGGAGCGGTTATCGCTTCACTCATTTCGAACGGGAATTTGGGGAGTGGCTGACCCGTATCATCCCAGCCATAGATTTTATTTCCGGCGGCGAGCAAAATTACATTTTCGTTAGTGGCATACCAGTCATATACCACCGGCGATCCGATGGGCTCATCCGAATCGGTACTGGCTTGCATTACCATGGTGCCGTCAGCCGCCAGCGCATATACATGACCCGATTTAGTGGCAAAAATAACTTCTTCTCGCGAACTACCACCAATATCTGCCAGCACCGGTTCGCCGGATAGTTCGGCTCCCGTAGGGAAGACCCATTTTTCACGGTAGGGAGCATCCTGTTCTTCGGTTTGATAAGTGTTCAAAGTAAATGATAAGCTGTTGCCGTCTTCATTAAGCCGGGTGGCAACGGCAAGCAGATCAAACTTTGAAGTGAAAGCATTAACGTAATTTTCGGGTGAAAGAAAAGGCTTAATGAAAGAATAAAATTCAGCATTCAGAAAAAATAAGCCGCTTAACTGATCAGGAAGTCCCTGTTTGATATTCCGGAATTCATCTTCATAATAGATAGTTCGCCGTCTGTTATGATCGGATGAGACAATCTCAGCAAGGCCTTTTCGTTCCGAAATGACTACAACATCACCCGTTATATCAAGATAAAAATCCTGGAATGAACATAAAGAGCTGCCGATGAGCTCCGATAAAACACTGCTTTGAATGTAATACGTGCCGTCGCTGCGTTCTATGAGGCCTTCATCAGCCAGATTGGCAAGCTCACTTCGTAAGGTGGATATGTCTGAAACTTTACGCAGAAAAAGATGTTCGCCGGTGGAAAGAAATCCTGATTCGGCATATAAAACGAGGGCAAACTCTTTGTTGAGGGTTTTTGCAATATCTGCATACTGCACCTTGTTGTTCATTAAAAAGGTATCAAGGGGCGTGGTATCGGTTAATGCTGTGGGGGGAGCCATCCGTGGCTCGCGACGAAAAATACCGAATGCAGCTGCATTTGATGAAATATAACGGTCAAGAGTAATGGGTGCGTTACTGCCCGAAAAAGCCGCTACAAGGTTTGAGGGGATAGAATCAGTCAGCGCAATAGTTCCTGTAAACCGGAATTCCCTGTTTTGCTGCTCGCCTTCCCGGTTCAGTGTGAGCAAGGCGGGCTGGGTTCCCTTCATTGAATATTGAATTATCGGGTGATAGCCTACTTTGGCCAACTGTTGTATCCATCGGTCTAAAGAGGGGGTATTTAGTACAATATGTCCCGGTTTGGGAGGTGATTTTTCAAAATCAAGGCGCGGTAATTCACCCCTATAAGCACGGATAGCATCTTCAATTCCCAGGCTTGATTCCGAAAGCAGCAGAAGGTCGTGGAGCTGAGCGGCAAACAAATACCGATCCTGCAGGTGCAGTTTATGGATAGTTATATCATGGAAAAAATACTGGTTTTGAGTGAAATCCTCGTAAAAAGTATTTTTCAGCAATTTTGCAAATCCCTGGGGAGCGCTGGCCATCCAAACGGCCTGTAACCTGTTGGTCGTTCCCGGGTAAAGCATGATACTCTGCAAATTAAGCGGTGAGGGAGCCGTGGAATCAATGCGTGAAAGCAGTTGAGTGGCGGAAGAGGTGATATCATCTAAAAAGGGTGCGTAGGGCGATTCAAGTACAGAATTGAGCGTTGCATTTTCTGCAGGTACAATCACAAATGGGACCTTCTGGGGAACTGCCTTAGGCCATGGGCCGTTTGTTACAGACGAACAAGAGGTTAAAAATAAAAGGGATAGTAAAAGCAGGCCCGGAAATTTCAACTGATTCATGAATGGGGAAATTTTCTCTGAAATATTGTTAGGAAATCGCGGTTATTCTTATAGTTTTATGAATACATTCAGCATGTTTACTTTCTTAGTGTCATTCCGCCCGAAGGATTGTGGTTTCCCAATCCGTAGTGGAGGAATCTCATCCGTTTTTAACTGCTTGCTTTCCTTTGCCATAACCAGCAGCTTGTTTCCTGGTGGATGAGGTTTCTCCCGTTCCGTCCCGATAAAACCATCGCCCCGACTGCTCAGGGAGTCGAAATGACAATCAAAGTAAAAACTAATTAATTCTTCAGCCCAAAAGTAACAAATTTGTCGTAAATGAATTTCTTAAATCCACTTTTTTTATTTGGGTTGATTGCAGTGGCTATACCAATTGTCATTCATCTCATCAACGTACACCGGCCGCAGAAAATATCATTTTCAACCTTATCCTTTTTTAATGAATTGCGCAAGAGTACAATTCGTCGCATTCGTTTCAAACAATATTTGCTGATGGCAGTAAGGGCACTTGCCTTGCTGTTTTTAGCCGTTGCTTTAGCCCGTCCTTTTTTACCTCCAACGATCATAGGCTCGACAAGTTCCCATCAACCCAAAGCCGTTGCCCTCATTCTGGATAACAGCTCCAGCATGAATCGCATTGGTAGTCAGGGGCCGTTAATAAATCAGGCGAAGGAAATAGCCGCTGATATCATTAACAACGGCAACAGCGGCGATAAATTTTTCGTTTTCACAACAAACGGGCAAAATGAAGTAAATAGCTTGCTGATGAATGCTTCGCAGGCAAAACAAAAAGCGAGTGAAATTTCCGTAAAAAACACAGCTCATTATACTGGGGATGCAGTACGGGCGGCTTATAAACAGTTACAGCAGGTGCCGCAGATGCAGGCCGTAATTTACCTTATTTCAGACGGCCAGAAAAGCCAGCTTGATGATTTAAAAGATCTGAACCTGCAAGATGAAAGTTCACAAACAAAGCCTGTTTCTCTTCAGCTTATCACCCTGCAAAAAGCCAATCAGCAAAATATTGCCATTTCGTCGCTTGCTTTGAACAGCCAGATGTTAGGCAAAAATTCACCTGTTTCACTGTCTGTTACTGTCCAGAATGTGAGTGATGTAGCTGTAGCGAACCAGTTTGTTTCAATTGAAGTGGGGGGAAAGCTGACAGGTCAGTATGAAGTTTCGCTTCAGCCGGGCGAGAGCAGGAACTATATATTCGAACTTATAGCCGGGGAAACGGGTGATATTACCGGACGAGTCATTCTTGAGGGTGATGAAGTTACTTATGATAATACCCGGTATTTTGTAATTCGCATTCCACAAAAACGGTCAATTTTGCTGATTAATAATGAAACTCAAAAAGCTGCTTTTCATTCTTATTTAGCATCTGCTTTAAAGGCCGCACAGCAAACGAACGCCCAGTTAACGTTTGTTGAAAAAGCGGTTTCTGAAACAGATCAATCGCAGTGGCAGCAGTATGACGTGATTGTTCTCGACGGACTTGAGCAGGTTCCCGAGTACTGGTTTCAGGATTTGCAGCGGTATGTACAGGAGGGCAACGGCTTGCTTTTTTTGCCGTCCGAGCAGGGAGATATTAAAAACTATAACGATTTTTTCGCGCTTTTTAATGCCGGCCGGTTTACTAACGTTGTAGGTGAATACGCATCATTCAAACCGGCAGTAAAAATGGCTGCACTCAAAGATGGCCATCCCGTCGTCAGCAATCTATTCGATAAAAAAGAAGACGAAGCCATTAATGTAGATTTGCCTTCGTTGTTTTTCTATTATAAGTATGAAGAATCATCTAACGCTGCCACTTTAAATATTCTTGAGGCAGCAAATGGTGATGCGCTGCTGAGTGAGCAGCATTTTGGAGACGGCGTGCTGTTAATTTCAACCATGGGGGCAGGGCCGGGATGGTCAAATTTCCCCGTCAACCCGCTTTTTGCTCCGGTCTATTACCGCAGCTTGCTCTATGCGGCTTCATCTCAAAATGGCGGATTAAAGCAGCATCAACTGGGAAAACCATTTGAATGGAGTGGACAGATATCGTCATCTAAAGTAGTCCTTGAATTAAACGGAACGGAATTTAAGCCGAATGTCCGCCAAATGGCAGATGGAGTACAGATTTCTTATAAAGGACCCGAATGGCAACCGGGAATTTTGACCGTTAAAGCGGGTGAGGAAACGCATAAAATTGCTGTAAATCAGAGTATAATGGAATCGCGTTTTGAAACGTTAGATGAAAAAGAATTGCAAGAAACGACGGGTGAAGTTTTTAGCATTGTTGATATGATTAACGCTGAAAAGTTATCACCCGAGCGCTTAAATGAAAAGTTAACTGCTTCTGTTTTCGGAAAAAATATTTGGAACTGGTTTATCTGGTTAGCTTTGCTTTTTTTAATAGCAGAAACATTGATTTCGCGTTTGTATCAAGCTGAATCTATTTCCTGATGCTGAACACCGATTTTAATATCATTTTTTGGTTTATTTTAGGAGTGATTACTCTCGGAGCCGCAGTAATGGCTACTTTGACGCTCATTAAAGTAATTCGATTGCGAAATGTACGTTTGAGCTGGAAAACCGGAAAAATGCAGGACTACCCGCTATTTTCAACACTCTTTTTAATATCTGCTTTTTTGGTCGGTGCTATTGCCGTTTATAATGGCTCGTTAGAAGAAATGATTATAGCAGGTCTGTATGGCTGGCTGGGGCTCTGCTGGTTTACGGCCAGCTTTTTTGCTGCCAAAAGGTTCATTACTGATTACGGCATTGTAAAAAATGTAAATGAACCTTCCCAGACCGTAGCCTGGCATCAGATTCTTGATTTTGTTGAAGAGGAAAATGAAAAGGGCTGTAGATATATTTTTATTTATTATGCGGATGAACATGACGGCTTCGGCGGGTGTAAAAATTTAATCCGGCTGGAGCTTGAGGTTCCGCGACATCACAAAAAACCTTTTCAAAAACTTATTTTACACAAACTCGGCAGCCGAATTCGTTGTTATATTGATGAAGGTATTGATATGCATAAGATGGATTGAATATTTTGGGCGGTTAAATTTAAAACAACCTGACAGCGTTGTTCTCTAAAGACGCTGACAGGAATCAGAAACCCATGATACGCTGTCAGGTCGAAATTATATTTTTAACCGCGCAACTCGTTAAATTCAATGACATGTTTTTATAACTTTTAACTAATACATATATCACTTGTTTGAAGAGATACAAAATTCTGATATAGCTCAAGAACGAGCTCTTTTAATTGGCATTTACGGACCTGAAACCCCGCGTTTTCAAGCCGAGGAATATCTGGACGAGCTTGAACTACTTACGAGTACTGCGGGCGGCATTTCGGTTGACAAAATTCTGCAAAACCGGACACAGCCCGATTCTTCTACTTATATCGGTTCCGGAAAATTGCGCGAGCTGAAACAAATAGTGGGTGATCAAGAAATCGATTCACTCATTTTTGATGATGATCTTTCGCCTACCCAGATCCGCAATATTGAAAAAGAAACCAAAGCCAAGGTACTGGACCGAAGCGGACTGATTCTCGATATTTTTGCATCGCGTGCAAAAACGGCAGCGGCAAAAACGCAGGTTGAATTAGCGCAGTTGCAGTACTTGTTGCCGAGGTTGACACGCTTCTGGTCTCACTTGTCCCGTCAGCAAGGTGGAATTGGTACCCGCGGCCCCGGTGAAACTCAGATCGAAACCGACCGGCGCCTGATTGATAAACGCATCTCAAATCTTAAAGGAAAGCTTGAGAAACTTGATCAGCAACGCCAGACACAGCGAAAAGGGCGTTCCGATAAGGTTCGAATATCACTCGTGGGTTACACCAATGCGGGAAAATCAACCCTGATGAATGCCTTGACCGATACCAAAGTGCTGGCAGAAGATCGCTTATTTGCGACGCTCGATTCAACTGTAAGACGGTGCGAAATAGGTAATCATAGTGTGTTGCTTTCTGATACGGTAGGGTTCATCCGAAAACTGCCTCATGATTTGATTGAAAGTTTTAAGTCCACGCTTGATGAAGTACGTGAAGCCGATATTTTGCTGCATGTGGTAGATGCTTCATCCCGAATGGTGCAGGACTATATTAACGTTGTGAATGACACACTGAAAGAGATGGATGCAAAAGGTAAGAAGACATTGCTGGTGTTCAATAAAATGGATGCAATTGAGACCCAGCGAATTGCCGAATTAAAACAATCCTATCCCGATTCAGCGTTTATTTCTGCAGAGCGTGGTATCGGCTTAGGAAAGCTGGAAGAGCGCATTCAGGAGCTTATTGAAGAAGATTTTATAACGAAAACCATGACCATCCCTGCTTCAAAATATGAAGGAGTAGCTTTTTTACATCGCGAGGCTAAAGTGATAGAAAAAAAATATATCGGCTCCGATATAAAGCTTACCTTTGATATAGCAAAAGCAGATTTAAAGCGATTGAAGAAGTTGATCAACAATATTGATGCCGGCCAAACGGTTACTTAATTAGAACGTTTAATTCTCAGGCTGATGCTCATAAATAAATCCATCATAATTGATGATTTTAAACCGCTTGTAACTTCCGATTCTGTGGAGACGGGTAAAGAGCGCATGCGGCAGCAAAGTGCTAAAAAGCTTCCGGTGATTGATCGTACAACACGCAAGTTAATAGGCCAGATTACTTATAATCAGCTGCAGGAAGCTCAGCAGGATGTTTTGATTGCTGATTTGAGTTTAGGTGAGGCTATAAAAGTGTACGACGGACAGCACCTGTTTGAGGCTGCCAAGCTGATGTTACAGTACGAACTGAAGGCGTTGCCGGTAGTTGACGAGGAGTGGACTTTTCTGGGCATCATCACTAAACAAGAAGTACTGGATGCACTCACAAGAATGCTCAATTTAGCTGAGTTTGGTTCAGTAATTACCATTGAACTGAATCATTCAGATTTCACAATCTCTGAAATTGTGCAGATTATAGAGGTTGAAGACGCCAAAATCCTTGGCCTCACCGTAGAACCGCCAAATGAAGCAAATCAGGCTTTTGAGGTTTCTATAAAGTTGAATTTACAGGATATTTCCCGCATTTCTGCAGCACTTCGTCGTTACGGATATACTGTTTTTACCGGCTTAGAAGCGGAAGTGTTGAATGAAGATATTGAAAACCGTGCGGGAGAGTTACTCAGATACCTTGATATGTGAGGATATCTCTCGGTACCTCCGGCTTTGCTGAACGGGCAGAAGGAGATTTTGACCGAATGAGTCGTACTACTTCCGGCAAGGGATCATTGATTCGCTCCCATAAGTCGGTATAGGTCGAATTAGTATCCCCATTAGAAACAGGTCGCAGTATTTTTTCGCAGTAATAATTGAGAATATTTCTGCCCATAAGATAGGTGTTACCGTTACTGACAGGCTTCTTGAAGGGAATATTCATGGCAGCGAGACAAGCTAAAAAAACGAAATCAACGCCTGCTATTTTTGCGCCGGAAATGTTGGACCAGAACCGCGCGTTAAAATCTATAAGTTTTGGTTGATGATCTCTTTCATCAAGCCGAAAATCAAGGTTGGCCAGGCCGCTGTAATTTGTTGTTTTTATAATTTGACGTGTTACTTCAGAAACGGCTTCATTTTCAACAAAACGGATAGCTGTTGAAAAGTTAAAATCACGGCTTGCCAGTCCCTGCTGAATAGTTTCAGCTTGAATATTTCCGTTTTTAGCGAGTAAACTGCAACTGAAGTTTTGCCCGGGAATCAATTCTTGCAAAATATAATTCCTGGAATCCAGTTTAAGCAGGCTTTCGGCTAATTCGTTCTTATTATCTACTCTTTTTATGTTTTGCCCCGATGAGCCGCGAATCGGTTTCAACAAATAAGGGTAAAACTCATCATCTATTGCTGCCGTATTTAAACGGTCTAAACGATAGGTAGCGGCATAAGGAAAGTCATTATTTTGCAGAAAATCTGCCAGCCGGTTTTTATAGACTAATTTATCCAAAGTGCTTGCTTCGGGAAGCGGCGGCAAATAAACGTGGTTTTTTAATTTATGCCGGGATAAAGAGAGAATTCTTACATCCCGTTCATCAATAGGAAAAAGTATTTGGGCGCCGGTTTCTTCAATCTTGTTGATAAGTTTTTTAACTAACTCATCATTTTTTTCTAACTCAAGATAATGCCGCCTGTGCACATATTTCGAATATTCGGGATTGTTGATTTTATTATGATCATAAGAAAGAGTGTGGATAGCGGCATTAGGTATTAATGCTCCAAGAGCCCGAATTACCGGCAGAGCAACCATATTGTCAGTTCCCAGTAATAAAACTGAGTTTATGTTCTTCAAAGTCATGAATAGTAATGTTCAATGAATAGTTGAGTAAATTGTACATAGTTTTGAGAAAATGAGTTCCATTGTAACCCTTATTACTCAAAAACTTGACAAGCTACGGGAACAATCGCCAAGATTCCTCATACTATATTTTAATCATATCCGTATCTTTATTGTTCCCGGTGAAGTAATTTTATATAAATTGAAAGGATTTTCTTACGATAAGCAATTTTATTTTATATACTTCATTTAATGAAACGTATGTTCAAAAGACATGCCAGGTTTTGAAAACTTGAATGTCTTGACAAGGTTTATTTTTTCAGTAATCACTAAAAAAGAAATTCTCTACCTTCAATGGCAAAATCGTGTGGAATTTTTGGTCTGTTTTTCCTTTTCCTGATTGTTAATTTTGTTCCGTTACAAGCGCAAAACCTCCAGCAAACACCGGTTGCTCATTATAACAAGGGCATTGATTTGTTTGAAAAAGGTCTTTATGAATCGGCCGCGGGTGAGCTTGAAACCTTCATCACACAGAATGAAAATCACCGCTTAAATACTTCCGCTCATTATTATCTGGTTCGTTCGCGTGCTGAGATTGATTCAGTGAATGAATCGGCTTACTACGAAGGATTTATTAATGATTTTCCCCGTTCAGTATTTTCTTCGAAACTATTGTTTGAATTAGCGAAAGAGGCTGAGCAGCAACAGCAGTTTAAAGAAGCTATCAATCATTATCAGCGGGCGATCAATTATGGTTTGAATGATGAAAAGGCGGCCCGCACATATTATTTAATGGCCGAAGCCGCTGTTTCCGCGGGAGATAAAGAACAGGCGCGAACTCATTTTTTGACATTGGCTAATAAATATCCGGAATCTAAGTGGGCACCCAAAGCTCTTTATGCCCGGGGCAGGTTATTTTTAAGCGAAAGTCAGTTTAAATCGGCAACAGTAGCTTTTGAAATATTAAAAGAGCGTTATCCTAATCATGAAATGACCCGCCGGGTCGGCACCGCTCTGGGTGAGTCATACTATCAACAGGGAAAGTATAAGAAAGCCATTGAAGCCCTGAGATCTGCGATTCCCTATCTTGAGGAAGAATTGACATCAAAGGCAGTTTACCTGATTGCTGAAAGTTATAACTATTTAAATAATTTTGATGAAGCTTCGACCTACTATCTGCGTTACATCAACCTGAATAAAGGGACGGATAAAGTTCGGCGTGCCCACTATGGGTTAGGCTGGGTGTATCACAAGCAAAAAATTTATCACTGGGCAGCTGACGAGTTTGGAAAAGCAGCACAGGGAAGCGATAAACTGGCCCGAAAGGCGTTATATTATAAAGCAGTGAATGAAAAGTTGGGCTCGCGCTATGCCAAAGCAATGAATACCTTCCGGGAGTTTGGTAAGCGTTATAAAGAAGGGTTTTGGATTGAAAAAGCTTATTACGAATGGGCTATCACCGCCTATGAAATGGGAAATTACAGCGAAGCCATCCAGGTACTTTTACCGCTCGTGCGTAATGAAGAGGATCTGGAATGGGAAGGAAAGGTTTATAGTCTTTTAGGTGAAGCATATTTTGCCAATGGGGAATATACCCGGGCGATCAGAGCCTTTGAGGCCGCAGGACAAGTTACTGATGTTGATCCCGCTGTAAAACGCCAGGCTCGTTTTCAAAAAGCGTGGGTTCTTTACAGAAATCAGGCTTATGAGGAAGCCCAGCCTATTTTTGAATCATTGAATGAGCAATTTCCGAATACGGAATTGGGCAAAGAAGCTCTTTTTTGGAGTGCCGATGCTTATTACCATATGGAAGATTACGGTCCCGCCGGTGCACAATTTGAAGAGTTTATTCAGCGCTACCCCGATCATGAACTTATGGGGCCTGCCAATTACTCACTCGGTTGGAGCCGTTTTAAAATGGGCGATTATAGCGGAGCCGTTCAGCCGTTTATAACTTTTTTGCAAGAGTATGAACCGCCTGAAATTGCCCTTTATCCCTACGATACGGATACGAAATTGCGCATCGGCGATTCATACTATGCCATTGGAGATTATGAAAATGCTATCAAGTATTATAGTAAAGCCATTGGGGCAGAGCCGGGCGGGGATTATGCCATGTTCCAGATTGCCAACAGTTACTATCGTAACGAGCGCAATTATGAAGCGGTAACTACCTTTAGAAAGTTTCTGCGCATCTATCCCTACAGCCGTTTACGTGAGCAGGCCCAGTACAACATCGCTTACATCTATTTGAATGCTGGAAACTATTCTCAGGCGGTCGAAGAGTTTAAGACAGTAATTAACAAATATCCTAATACGCCCTGGGCGGCTCGCTCGCAGTATAATATCGGTGATACTTACTACAACGCCGGTGAATACAAGAAAGCGATTGATGCTTATCGAACAGTGATGGAAGAGTATCCTCAAAGCGAGTACATTCTTGAAGCCGTGAACGGTATTCAATATGCCCAGATATCATCCGGAAATACCGATTCCAGCTCAGATGTTTTAGAAGAATATCTGGCTGATAATCCGAATACCTCTATGGCCGACCGTCTGCGTTTCCGTCAGGCCGAGAATATGATGCAGTCGGGAAATTACAGCCGCGCTATTGATGATTTTCACCAGTATATCCGCATCACCAACAATCAGGAACTGCTACCCGATGCCCATTTTAATCTGGCCATGGCTTACGAGCAGGTTGATAAAGTACAGGAAGCGATCAGCCAGTATCAGGCGATTGTAGAGCAATACTCTAATTCGAACCGGGCGGCACCTGCATTGGCTGCTTTGGGACGCATTGCTTTTAAGCAGGGTAATTATCAGCAGTCGTACAACTATTTTAACCGCCTTTTAGAACAGGGCAGTGAGTATCGTCTGGAAGCTCATATCGGAATGGGTAACGCTCAGCTTGCGATGAACAATATTCCCGGCGCAGAACAGCAGTATCAGGCCACTCTTGATATTAATAGCGGTTATGATGCTGCCAATGTGGGACTTGCCAGAGTGGCGCTAAAGCAAAATGATTATGAAACTGCAGAGGATTTGCTGAGTTTGGTTGCCGAATCTAATACCACTGAAGTCGGGGCAGAGGCTCAGTATTTACTGGGAGTTGCAAAACAACAGCAGGGAAATTATCAGGCGGCCGTTGATGCTTTTTCACGGGTGAATATTCTATATGGAGCTTATAACGAATGGGTGGCTAAAGCTATGCTTGGTAAGGCAGAAAGCTACATTCAGTTAGGTAAACGGAGTGAAGCTGTCTCTACGCTCAATACCTTGATTGAAAGTTATCCCGGTACTCCGGAGGCAAAAGAGGCCGAACGGTTATTGAATTGATAGAACCCCCTAAATCCCCTAAAGGAGACTTTGGAAATCAACCTTTTTCAAAAGGTATTCTCCTAACGCTACAAGGGAGTTGAGCTCCCGCTTTTGTGTTCAGGAGTATCCCGAAGGGATGCCTTACGGCACAACTCCTCCACAGCAAAAGATAGAACAAAACTTATACTAATGGTCATTTATAAAGTAGGCTTTAACTCTCAATTCAAGCAACAGCAAGTCCCCCTTAGGGGATTTAGGGGTTTCTAAATGAACAAAAAAATTACGCCACCCCAGTCGTTACATGGATGTCTTCAGCTTCCGCCCGATAAATCGATTTCACATCGCGCGGCTATGTTCGCAGCGCTTCATGAAGGAGTTTCCGTCATCTCAAATTTCTCGAAAGCCGCCGATCCACACAGCACTTTAGGATGTTTGCGAAGGCTTGGGGTAAAGATTCACGAGCAGGGTGATGAAGAAAATACTATCAAAATTGAAGGAGTTGGCCGGGACGGATTATCTGCTCCTGACCGGGATTTGGATTGTGGTAATTCCGGTACGACGATGCGTTTATTAAGTGGTATTATTGCCGGAGCGGGAATACCGGCGCGTTTAACGGGAGATGAATCACTATCTGCGCGCACGATGAAACGAATAATAGATCCCTTGTCAAAAATGGGTGCTCAGATTAAAGCCTGGGACGGGGATTTTGCGCCATTAGAAATCAGTCGTAATGGCAAACTGACTCCGCTTTCTTTTCCGCTTCCTATTGCCAGTGCACAGCTTAAGTCTTGTGTTTTACTGGCAGGTTTGTTTGGTGATGAACCGACCGAAGTTATCGAAACATTACCAAGCCGTGATCATACCGAGCGATTACTTAATCTTCCCATCACGCAAAAAAACGGGCAAAAAATTATTAGTTCCTGCCGGAAAAATGCTATTCCCAAACAATCGTATCGCATACCTAATGATTTTTCAGCCGCCGCGTTCTGGCTGGTCGCAGGTGCCATTCACCCTGATGCTGAAGTTGAGCTAAAAAATGTAGGTATTAATCCAAGCCGGACCGAGGCGTTGAATATCCTCGATCGGATGGGGGTTAAAATCAGGATTGAAAATAAACGGTTCGAAGGCGCAGAGCCGATAGCCGATTTATCAGTTTCGACTGCTTCTTTAAATGCCATTGTTATCACTGAAGAGGAAGTGCCTAACTGCATTGATGAGATTCCCATCATTGCTGTCGCCATGCTTTTCGCCGACGGGGTTTCCCGCATATCAGGAGCAGAAGAATTGAGGCATAAAGAAACCGATCGTCTTAGTGCAGTTGCCGATATATTGCAGAAAGCGGGAGCCGAATTCACTGAATTTGAAGACGGACTGGAAGTCAAGGGAGATCCTGATTTCACCCCTAAAGCAGCCGATTTTGAAAGTTTTCATGATCATCGTATCGCAATGTCAGCCGCTGTTTTAAGTTTGCTTGCTGAAGCTCCATCTCAAATTTCCGGTGCCGAATGTACCGCTATTTCTTATCCCGCCTTCTGGGAAGATTTATTGCTTCTTGCAGAAGAAAAGTAAGGGATGAGAAGAGCAAGCTTAAAATTAACGTGAGTTTGATATAAGGCTATTTGTCTTTGTTTAGAATCCCGAAGGGATTGAACATGAAATAGCCCTACTACGTTAAAACTTCGTAGGACAGGCCCCGGATGTGCCAAAGGCATAATTCGGGTTAAAAGATAACATAACGTGAGTTCGAGATAAAACTCGAAAATATAGCGTCCCCATGGGACGCGGCTTTCTTGGCTATTTATGGACTACCAATATTTAATCCCTAAAGGGATTGCTTAAACAAATCTTTTTGGATTATGTATACGATTTTAACTTATTTTATGCTTAATCGTCCCATAGGGACGAAATATTGGTAGTAACAAAAAAAGATAAAACCGCACAAATCCCGTAGGGATGTAATATTAAAGATTCATTTTTGTCTTCTGATCTTATCAGAGCATTTTTATATCGAACTTACGTTAATACAAAAAACAACCCATTTCATCTGGTGTTATTCATATTAAAGCCCATTGGGGCTTTTTTTGTGGAATAGATCTACATCTTCTTATTTCGAATCGACGTTGAAGTTAAATCTCCTTTCCTATCAATTCGGTCGCAAAACCAGCATTCGAATAGGTAAACTCTGACGAATTGATCCACCTGCCCGAAATTCTGTCAATTCCATCACTCTAAAAATGTAATAATGTCAATACGGCATAAAATCATCTGCGCCTCGCAGCTTGGCACTGTCATTGCTCATATAAAATTGAATTTAAACAAATGATGAATTCATGAATGACTTTAAAATTGATATTGAAAAACAGTTGACAAAATTAGGGAAAGACATCCAGGGTTTTGTTGAACGAATTGTGCCTCTTGAAGATAAGGGACATGATTTCACTCCCGATTGCGATATCATTGAGAGTGATGAAACTTATGTCATTAAATTGGATTTGCCGGGGCTGTCTAAAAAAGAAGTTAACATTGCACTGAAAGAACAGGTGCTGACAGTTAAAGGAGAACGAACTGAAGAGGTTGGTGAAACAGAGGTAAGGCGGCGACAAGAGCGTTCTACAGGTGTATTTTCACGCTCATTTGCGTTACCTCAAAATGTAAACACTGCCGAAGTCGATGCAAGGTTTTATACAGGTGTGTTAACTATCACCATGCCGAAGTCAGATGTTCTCGATAACTCAAAATCGATTCCAATTAAATAGATGTAGGAATCAAAAGATTTCATTCAAAAATTAATCACTTAATAAAAAATCAGAATCAATATTATGGGAAAGATCATAGGAATTGACTTAGGTACCACCAACTCCTGCGTGGCCGTAATGGAGGGAAATGAGCCTACAGTTATACAAAATTCAGAAGGCGGACGCACCACACCATCAGTTGTGGCTTTCACGAAAGACGGAGAGCGTTTGGTCGGCGCGCCGGCAAAACGGCAGGCAATTACGAATCCTGAAAAAACCGTTTCTTCCATCAAACGTTTTATGGGGCGCTTTTATGAAGAAGTAAAAGAAGAAGCTAAACAGGCTTCCTATAAAATTGTTAAGGGCGATGATAACACTGCCCGGGTACAGATTGAAGACCGAAAATACGCTCCGCAGGAAATCTCTGCGATGGTGCTTCAAAAAATGAAGCAGACTGCTGAAGAATACCTGGGTGAAAAAGTGAGCGATGCGGTGATTACCGTACCTGCTTATTTTAACGATGCCCAACGAAAAGCTACGAAAGAAGCCGGAGAAATTGCGGGCTTTAATGTGCGGCGAATTATCAACGAACCGACCGCCGCTTCACTGGCTTACGGGCTGGACAAAAAGGACCAGGACCAAACCATCGTAGTTTATGACCTTGGCGGTGGTACCTTCGATGTTTCAATTCTTGAGCTGGGTGAAGGTGTTTTTGAAGTGAAGTCAACCAGTGGAGATACCCATCTTGGCGGTGATGATTTTGATTCTCGGATTATCAACTATTTAGCCGATGAATTCAAAAAAGATGAAGGCATTGATCTTCGCAAAGATCCTATGGCTATGCAACGGTTGAAGGATGCTGCCGAAAAAGCCAAAATCGAGCTTTCGAGTTCACAAAAAACCAATGTAAACCTTCCGTTTATCACGGCTACGGATTCAGGCCCCAAGCACCTGAATATCGACATCAGCCGCTCAAAATTTGAAAAACTGGTTGATGACCTGGTTCAAAAAACGATTGAGCCCTGTCAAAAGGCACTGTCTGATGCCGGCCTCTCAAAAAGTGATATTGATGAGGTTATTTTAGTAGGGGGATCAACCCGAATTCCTAAAATTCAGGAAGTAGTTCAGGAATTCTTCGGAAAAGAACCAAGCAAAGGAGTGAATCCTGATGAGGTTGTTGCCGTCGGTGCTGCCATTCAGGGCGGTGTAATGTCGGGTGACGTGGATGATGTTGTACTTCTTGATGTAACCCCGCTGACGCTTGGAATTGAAACTTTAGGTGGTGTTACAACGCAACTTATTGAAGCAAACACAACCATCCCCACCAGCAAAAAAGAAACCTTTTCTACCGCTGCCGACAGTCAAACCAGCGTAGAAATTCATATTCTTCAAGGTTCTCGTGCTAAAGCACAGGATAACCGCACACTGGGACGTTTCCACCTCGATGGAATTCCACCCGCTCCGCGCGGCGTTCCGCAAATCGAAGTTACCTTTGATATTGATGCTAACGGTGTGTTAAACGTCAGCGCGAAAGACAAAGGCACCGGAAAAGAGCAAAGCATTCGTATTGAATCTTCTTCAGGATTGTCGGAAGAAGAGATCGAGAAAATGAAGCAAGCTGCCGAAGAGCATGCCGATGAAGATAAAGAAATTCGTGAGCGTGCCGAGAAGCTGAACAAAGCAGACAGTCTTGTATTCTCGACTCAAAAGCAGCTTGATGAACATGCAGATAAGATTTCTGATGATAATAAAGAGAAGATCAATGCTGCACTTGAGAAAGTGAAAAAAGCTCATGCCGAAGAAAATATGGATGAACTTGATGATTCCATGGATGAACTTAATGAAGCTTGGTCTGCGGCTTCTCAGGAAATTTATCAATCAGCAGCCCAGGAACAGCAGGGACAAGCAGCTGGTGCGGGCGCACCAAACGGACAGCAAGCAGGCGCCGCACAGGATGAAGATTCTGATGGCGATGCGGTCGATGCTGATTTTGAAGTAGTGGATGACGACGACAACAAAAAGTAATCGTTAATTTCATATTGCTTATTGAAAAGCCCTTCACCACTGATGAAGGGCTTTTTTAATATCTTTGGGTACTGTTGATATTGCCTTATATTTGGGGCTGAAAAAGTATACTTAACCATCTATTGCAGTTGGCTTCAGCCAACTGATAAAGATTACCTTTTTTGTGGCTGAAGCCACTTGTGTTATTGCTATTTCTCAGTCAGCTAAAGCTGACTGCAATAGATATATTTTTTATTTCACTAAAAGCAGGAAAGATAGAATATTATCAACGGAGTGAAGATAAAACCAACGGAAGAAAAGGCGCTTAAGGAACTCATTTCCCGTGCTTTTGATGAAGATATTCAAAGCGGTGATGCAACCACCAATGCCGTTATTGATGAATCGACTCAGGCGCATGCCCGCTGGATAGCAAAAGAGCAGGGAATCGTTGCCGGACTTGATGCGGCGCGTGCGGTTTTTCAGTCATTGGATCCTGAATTGGAGTGGATTCTAAAGGTTAAAGACGGTGAAGAAGTAAAGCCGGGAATGGAAATTGTGGCAATGCGAGGTGCTTGCCGGGCTATTCTTACAGCTGAACGAACCGCTTTGAATATTGTCCAACGCATATCGGGCATTGCTACTAAAACTCGCAAAATGGTGAAGGAAATTGAAGGTTATCAAGCCAAAATTCTGGATACCCGAAAAACAGCACCGGGCCTGCGGGTATTAGATAAATATGCCGTGAAGATGGGAGGGGGAACCAATCATCGTATGGGTTTATATGATCTGGCGATGATTAAAGATAACCATATTGTGGCAGCCGGAGGCATAAAAAAAGCTGTTGATTTCGTTAGAAAATATCATCCCGGTTTAAAAGTTGAAGTAGAAGTCACTTCACTTGCGGAAGTGAAAGAGGCTTTGAACGCCGATGCAGATATCATCATGCTGGATAACATGAGCCTTGAGTTAATGACAGAAGCTGTGTCGTTAGTTGATGGCAAATCCAAAACCGAAGCTTCCGGAAATATTTCTTTCGAAAATCTAAAAGAAGTAGCCGAAACCGGTGTTGATTTTATCTCTGTGGGAGCCTTAACGCATTCCGTAAAAGCATTTGATATAAGCCAGCAATTACAACAAATTTAAATAGAACGCTGATTTCGCGGATATAGCAGATTAACACGGAAGAAGAAATAGAAAAACAAACCCGCGCTAATCAGCCTGATCCGTTTCATCCGAGTTCTAAAATGAATAATAGATTATGAAAACCCAGAAATTGGTATCAGAAATTAAAAGATTGAAGAAGGAGCGGAATGCCGTAATTCTGGCACATAATTACCAGGTGCCGGAAGTGCAGGATATTGCGGATTATATCGGGGATTCGCTTGGCCTTTCGCGTCAGGCTGCTCAAACCGAAGCTGATGTAATCGTGTTTTGCGGTGTCCATTTTATGGCTGAGACGGCATCCATCATTTCACCCGACAAAAAAGTGCTGATTCCCGACCCTGATGCCGGCTGTTCGCTGGCCGACAGCATTACCGTTGGGCAACTCAGGGAGTGGAAGGCTGAGCATCCCGATGCTGTTGTGGTCACTTATATCAATACTACTGCAGCCGTTAAAGCCGAATGCGATTACTGCTGTACATCATCCAATGCCGTTGAAATTGTTGAATCTATCTCTGAAGAAAAGGAAATTTTGTTTTTGCCGGACCAGTTTTTGGGAGCTTATGTTGAAATGGTAACGGGACGGGAATTGAATATCTGGCAGGGCGCTTGCCATGTGCATGAGAAAATCGGGGAGCTTAATTTGGGTGAAAAGCAGAAAGAACATCCCGATGCTGAAATTTTAATTCATCCCGAATGCGGCTGTTCTACTTCCTGTATGATGAAATCAGCAATGTATTTCGATTGCGAAGATGCTCATATTCATTCCACCAGCGGCATGCTTGATTTTGTGAAAGAATCGGAAGCTGAAGAGTTTGTAGTAGCTACCGAAACAGGGATTTTGCATCCGATGAAAAAAGCCAATCCGGGAAAGAAGTTCTATCCCGCCAGTGAGGATTCTGTCTGTGAATACATGAAAATGATTACTCTCGAAAAGCTGCATGACGCTCTTAAATACGATCAGCACGAGGTGAAAGTGCTGGAAGAACTTGCTGAACAGGCATATTTGCCGATAAAGCGAATGCTGAGTGTGGCCTAAAAGTGTCTCATAAAGTTTAGTAAAGCTTAAAGAAAAACTTTGATTATTAGCTTTATCTTTATATTCAAAAAAGTTCATGCTTCAGGATAATACAAAAGCTTTACTAAACTTGGCACCAAGCTGTGAGGGAGTTGTACTCCCGAACATTTAAGGAATTAAATTTTTACACGACTAAGACATGCCAAGTTTTCTCCCATAGGGATTCCTTCGGAAAAAAACTTGGCATATCTTTCTCAAAGAAAGAAAAATGAAAATATTAGGCATAGAATCCTCTTGTGATGAAACCGCTGCCGCCGTTTTTACGGATTCGGGATTGCAGTCTAATGTTATTGCCTCTCAGGCGGTCCACGAAAAATATGGCGGTGTTGTACCTGAACTGGCATCGCGGGCTCATCATAAAACTATTTGGCGGACGGTTGAGCAAGCTCTTGAAGAAGCAAATGTTGGGCTGAATGAAATAGATGCTGTAGCAGTCACACAGGGGCCGGGACTTATGGGGTCATTACTGGTAGGTCTTTGTTTTGCCAAGGGGTTATGCTTATCCCGAGATATTCCATTAATCGGTGTGAACCATATTGATGCCCATCTTTATGCTAATTTCATTGATGAGCAACCCCGATTCCCTCTTGTAGCTCTTACTGTTTCAGGAGGACATACTCAGCTTGTTCATGTCGTAAAACCATTTGAACATAAATTACTAGGTCAAACCCGTGATGATGCAGCCGGTGAAGCCTTTGACAAAATCGGCAAAATTTTAGGCCTTCCATATCCCGCCGGCCCGGTTGTTGATGAGCTTTCGAAACAAGGTAATCCCAAATTTCATAACTTTCCGCAAGCCCTTTTGAATGAAGATTTTGAATTCAGCTTCTCAGGACTCAAAACATCAGTGAAATATTATTTAGAGGATCAGGAAGATCAGGCAGAATTCCTGGACAAGCATTTGAATGACATTTGTGCCAGTGTTTCTCATGCCATCACCGAAGTGCTGGTTAAAAAACTCCGGAATGCGATAGAGCACACCGGAGTAGAAACGGTAATGCTTGCAGGCGGAGTTTCTGCAAATTCCATGCTGCGGGAGAAGGTTCAAGGTATGGCTGAGGAAATGAATTGTGCCCTTCATGTTCCAAAAATGGTCTACTGTACTGATAACGCCGCCATGATCGCCGTTACAGGATTTATGATGGCAGAACGAAGAATGTTCTCAGATATGAACTTAAAGCCTTTCGCAAGTCTTAGCAGAAAGTAGAGATACTCTTCCTCTTAATCTTTCGATTTTTTTACAAGGTGTACTATTCCCCAAATAAGTAAAAGAATGACGAGTACAGATACAGTTACTATAGTCATAACGCCTCTTTAGCATTTGTCTATCTTGAACTGTAGCTAATATATAAGGTTCCAAAATTAGATAGGCGGGGGAATTAAAACGTCATGCTCATTAAATCAGTATTACTTTTTTCAAGCAGGCGTGGGAGGTTACGTTTTAAACTTCTCACACGCCTCTACAGCCAGTCGATCTACCCGGTTATTTCGTTCATTATCTGCATGTCCCTTCACCTTAACCCATTCTACATCATGCGGCTGCATCGCTGCTAACATTTCTTCCCATAGATCCTGGTTTTCTACCGGCTTTTTATTGGACTTTTTCCAGTTTCGTCTCAGCCAGCCATTAACCCAGCCTTGGGTAAAAGCATTTACAATCAGTGCACTGTCGCTGTGAATTTTTATATGGCATGGCCGATTTACTGCATTTAAAGCTTCAATTACAGCCTGCATTTCCATCCGGTTATTGGTGGTATGAGGAGCTCCTCCGGTAACGGTTTTTTCCTTCCCGTTCCACTCCAAAAGGGCAGCCCAGCCGCCCGGTCCCGGATTTCCGCTACAGGCACCGTCTGTATAAATGATAACTGTTTTTGATGTCTTATCAGACATATCTTTGAGTAATTTGATGTAGTTGCAATTTCAAATTTGATGCAGCTTCTTCAACTTTATCTTCCCAATTCTGTGACTCATTTCCTGCATAAATAATGCTCCGGCTGGAATTAATAAGGGGAATTCCGGAATGATTTTCCAGCACTTTAGCCAGCTCATCAACCGAGCCGCCTTGTTTTCCTACCCCGGGAATGAGCAGTGGAGCATCAGGGAAGGGTTGAATGACGGACTGTAAATCCTGTATTTTGGTTGCTCCTACAACCATACCAATAGCAGCCTCACTTTGTTGTTGCTTTTGGCTAAGTTGTTGAGAAATATAAGCCGCAATAGTTTGGCCCGAGGAGGATTTTTGTAGCAGAATGTCTTTTGCACCGGGATTAGAAGTAAGTGCCAAAACATAAATACATTTGGACAAATCTTTCAGAAAAGGGTCGAGTGTTTCAAATCCCATCAGCGGATTTAGAGTAATGGAATCAACATCAAACCGGTCAAAAAAAGCCTTGGCATAGTGTTCAGCTGTTGAACTGATATCACCTCTTTTAGCATCGGCAATGACAATTTTGTCATCAGGAATATAATTGAGGATTTCCTGAAAACTTTGCCAGCCGACAGTACCAAGAGCTTCAAAAAATCCTAAATTTGGTTTATAAGCTGGACAATGCTCATGGGTTACGTCAATCACCCTTTTGAGGAAATCAGTTACTTTTTGAGCCGGTTTACCATCTTGATTTTTGATTATATCAGGAAGTAAATCAAGATTGGGGTCCAGTCCTACACAAAGGGTAGAATTGTATTTTTGTACCGCTGATTTAAGTTTTTCAACGAAAGTCATATTCACAGGTCATATTAAATTCAGCGGAAGATACAAACAGAACGAGTGTATCCGAAATGAAAAAATCAGCGAGGAAGTCTCCTTTAGGGGATTTAGGGGTATAAAAAAAGCGGAGAGATTTTATCCCTCCGCTTTGAGAACTTCCGTTCTAATTTAGTCAGCTGCTTGAGCAGAAACTACCGGAAAGCCTTGGGGAATTTTAGCTACATCTATTAATGGGATATTCGAACCGAAAGAATTATTCATCACTTGAATAGTTTCATTGGCAAGGATCGCTGATCCCCGATTAGAAGGGTGGACCCCGTCAAAACTAAAGAGTTCACCCGGCACGGGTCGAAGGTTTAGCCCATTAGTTTGATATCCATTTTCTCCCCCCGAACTTTGAAATTCAGTGAAAATATCATTGAAGGTTTCGTTTATATCAACAAGGGCAAAGCCAAACGAAGAAGCCACAATTTCAATGGTGGTATTATATTGCAGCACTGCACCGGCCGCCTGTTCCAATTCAGAACTTCCCAGAAGTCCGGCATCAGGTCCGTCTAAAATTAATTCATCTGGAATAGCCGTAGAGGGTTGAACCGGTGGCTGCACCTGTCCTGCCTCCAGCTGAGCAAAATAGGTTGAAGCGGAAAGAATGGGGAAATCACCGGCTCCCATTTCCCGGATGCCATCATCTGTTTCAATATAAATGTCCAAATTCCCTTGTGGGGTTACCAATTGGTAGGTTTGTGTTTCCGCATTAAAAACAATCGCTCCCTCTTGTTCAAGCTGAGCTCGTAAATAGAAAACGAAGGGAATAGTGGTAACATCCGGAATGTTATAAACCACTACACTGGCTCCGGTCGAAGCCAGAGCCTGTCCGGAGGCTTGATATAAGCCGGCAAAATTTGCGGGATCAGTGATTGGCTGTCCTTCACCGCCGGAAGTAACAAATCCTAAAACATCATTATTTCCAAGCCAGAAGGTAATTAGCGTAGGTTCTTGTTTTGCAACCTGGTTATGAATATTGGGCGCCGGTTTTTCCAGTTCAGATTGTTCCAGAACGATACTATAAAACGGATTGTAAGCAGGATGACTCGGATCGGTAGCCCTCGCTTTTAAATCACCGGAATTGCCGGGGTTCAAATAATCGACTAAAACGGCACCGGGGATTCCCAGATTGCTGAATGGTTTTTCACCCTGATTGATGGGCGTACCATTAACAGGAGTTTGGGTAATAACGATCGGATCAAGGTTGGCAAGCTCTGTTCTTCCGCTGCCTAAGCCGGGATCGCTGATCAATGGCTGGCTGAAGTTTTCTTCCTGCCTTATCTGCCGGGCAATAAGGTTAGGATAAGAAAACTCCTGGGCTGATGCGTAAAGAGCATTATTTTGAAAGCCTGCCGTCAGACTATTTCCAACCGCCACATAGGTGCTAAAGTCAGCTTCTCCCGAATTTATCGGTTCCAGGTTTAATTCGTGATAATCTTTACATCCTGCAATCAGGGCAATGCCAAAAATCAGCGGCAGTATTCCTTTCAATATTTTTTTAGAATAATTCATGATGTTGGTCCTCTTAAATCAATTAAAATTTCAGGGTGATGCCAAGGCCCGGAATGTTGGCATAGGTGGTATATACTCCGTCAATTCCACCTTCATATGTATTTGTTACCTCACGCTGATTAGCTCGCACAAAAATGTATGATGCGTCGATATCAAGATAATCGGTAAGGCTGTAGGTGATGCCTGCTGAAAAAAGCCAGCGGTCGGCATCGGGCAGCGTGGGATCAACATATCTTTCACGAATAGGATTTTTATCATAACCGATACCTGCACGAACGGTTAGTCCGTCAATACCGATTTTCGAATATTCAGCTCCAAATCGCAGCTGCCAGGTATCTTGAAAATTTCGTATGCTGGTGATGGAATTTCCTCCCAAAGCTACAATTGGCTGATCAAATGTTATGGTAAGTTCATCATAGCTGGACCATCCAAACCAAACGTAATCAAGCTCTGTGGTGAGTCCGTCTATGGGTTCTACATTAAGGGCAATTACATAACTGGCCGGAAGGGTAATTTCTGCACTTCCCTGGGCTCCGTTTGGGGGAAATCCAACCGGCAAATTGCGAAATTCGGCATTTCCCTCAAATGCTACGGTCACTTCACTCCGGTAGGTAAAACCTAAAGTCACGTTTTCAACCGGTTCATACAAGATTCCCGCATTAAAGCCGAAAGCAGGTTCTCTCAATTCTCCTTCCATTGCAAAAGTGCCTTCAGGGGTGAAATCCTGTACGGCACGGCTTAGTTTGACCGTCCCGTGAAAAGCCACTCTTAGACCGGCACCGACTTTTATTTCTCCAATACCAAAATCCGGCAGTTTATAACCGATTGCCGGATTGGCGAAGAGGGTTTCAACACTTGCTTCAATGGAAGAACCACGTCCCACCCAATCAGCCGGCCATTTTGTTCCCAATCCAAAAGGGGCGTAAATACCGAGACCGGCGGTCAGATTTTCGTTAATCTGGTAAGATGCATACATATTCGGAACAAGAAAGTTTTGTTCTTTCATGAGCGTTTCTTGTCCCACTGGTGCCAAAGGCGACAAGTTACGGAAGCTTGAACGCGGGGCAATGATGCTTACTCCGCCGCTAAAGCGAAAGCCATCAAGGCCTGCGAGTCCGGCCGGATTATAAAAGATTGTGGAAACATGATTCGCATAAGCAGAAAAAGCTCCCAGCATTCCGTTTGCGCGAACGCTGGCTTCATAAATAGAAAAGCCACTGGAATAAGCCGAAGCAGAGCATAAAAAAACAAGGCATAAGGTAGCAATTATTCTTCGCATAGGTTCTCTAATTTAGATTTATGTTTAAAGAATTAATTAAGAATGGCTGATATGTGATTAAGAAATAAAGTATAAGTACAAATGAGTTTATTAAAGCCAACTACAGTTAACACTGTTAAGCACAAGTAACTAAAAGGTTTTGAAATATAAAAATCAAAATTTGCAATAGGCCTTTAATTTCCCTTCATTCGGGGTGAAGTACTTTTAACCTTGGAAAAAGATATTATGAACTGGTTTGAAGAGTGGTTTGACAGCCCCCTTTATGAGAAATTATATGCCAACCGGGATGAAAAAGAAGCAGCTCGCCTGGTTGAATTATTGGTAGAGACGCTGCCATTGGATAAAAGATCAAAAGTTTTAGACCTTGGATGCGGACGGGGAAGGCATTCCATCAATTTATATAAAAAGGGATATAAAGTTACAGGCATTGATCTTTCTGAACAGGCGATCGAAACGGCGCGAGAAAAAGCGGCTAACCAAGGACTTGATGACCTTACTTTTGAGGTACGAGATATGCGCAATCCGCTTTCCGAAACATTTGATGCCATTGTAAACCTGTTCACAACTTTTGGTTACTTCCGTTCTGATGAAGAAAATGCAAGCGTATTTGATAGCGTCAGAAAGATGTTAAAACCGGGCGGTATTTTTGTACTGGATTTTTTAAACGCAGAAAAAGTCCGGAATTCCTTTCAGCCCGATGATGAGGGAGAATTCCATGGCATCCATTATGAAATAGAGCGATATATTGATGACAACGCCATTCATAAAGAAATTGCTTTTTCGGGTGATGGCGTTGACGGACAAAAAAAGTATTCCGAACGGGTAAAATTGTATGATTTGTCCTGGTTTAAACAGGAACTGGGAAAAAGAGATTTAATAATTGATCATATCTTCGGCGACTATGACGGGCAGGAATTCGATCCAGAAACCTGTCCACGTTTGTTGATTATTAGTCATTTGAGGGATGCGTGATGAGCAAGAAGCGAGAAGCAAGAAGGAAGCTTTTGCCGTTTGCCTTTTCACTTCTGCCGCGTTTTCTACAAAACCGTTTCCTGAAATACCTCTTCCGCTCCGTGCGGAGGTTTATCTAACGCCCACGTTTCGAAGTAGAAATGGCGCTCCGAGCGCATACGTTTGCTGTTGATGCTGAAAAAGCGAAAATGTTCATCAATAAGAGGCTGAAAGGCTTGAAAAAGATCAGCATAGATGTTTTTCCTGGAGAGTAAATGTAAATCGTAGCCATGGTGTGCCTGCTCCTTATAAAGAGTATAAGCTCCTGTTTTGAGTACTTTACTCAGCCCTTCTTTTTTATGCCCGATATTTGATTCCTGATCTATCTTAAGGCTTTCAAAATCAAAGTCTTTATTAGAATCGCTGATTATCAAAGCTTGTCCAATCTCAATTGCATCGAGTGCTTTTTTGAGTGAATTGAAATCACTTGAAGCAGAGTAAATGGTACGATCTTTAAAAATTTCATCCAACTGCCTGATAACTTCATCAGCTTTTGAAAGCGTATTCAGCCCAAACCGTTCTTTTTCAAGACGTGTCCCTGTAATGTAAAATTTAGAATAAGTGGGGTCCGGCTTCATGAAATCCGAAAGGGTGGTTTTCATATCAGACTTCGTTTTGTTGGTATTTCGCTTGGCCAGCTTATCCAGCCGCTGATCGTGATTGAAGAAAAGTTTAAAAATATCCATGGGTTGATTCGTAATGAGTAATTCGTAATGCGTGATGTTCAAAGATACGCATTACGTATAACGAATCACGCATTAAACTCAAATAAAAAGCCCCATCATCTTTCAATGATAGGGCTCAAATATCAGATACTATTGACTGAGCTCTTAAATCATCGTAGCAATTACAAGGGCTACAACCGACATTAGTTTGATAAGAATGTTGAGTGAAGGGCCTGAGGTATCTTTGAAAGGATCTCCAACCGTATCGCCAACAACGGCTGCTTTGTGAGCAGCAGAACCTTTACTAAGTTTTTCTCCATTCACTTCAAAACCTTCTTCAATCATTTTCTTGGCATTATCCCAAGCACCGCCGGCATTTGATTGGAAAAGAGCCATTAAAACACCTGAGGCAGTAACACCTGCCAGGAGTCCGCCCAGCATTTCGGCACCAATTGCGGATGCATCTGAAAACAGACCGGGAAGAAATCCAAAAGCAACAGGAACGATAACGGCTAAAACACCGGGAGCTACCATTTCACGGATCGAAGCGGTGGTAGAAATTTCAACACACTTTTCATATTCCGCTTTGCTTTCGGCTGCTTCAAAAATCTGACGATCTTCAGCAGACCAATCTTCCATTTTCTTGCCTTCATTGCGATTCATAGCATCGAGACCTGCGCGCAATTCAGGAATATTTTTAAACTGACGACGGACTTCTTCAATCATCGACATGGCTGCACGTCCCACCGCATTCATGGAAAGGGCTGAAAACAGGAAGGGCAACATAGCACCAATGAAAAGAGATGCCATCACATAAGGATCGGTAACACTGATTTCAATCTCAACACCGGGATTAACAGCTTGGTAAGAAGTGATGAAAGCTGCAAATAAAGCCAAAGCAGTAAGAGCGGCAGAACCAATAGCAAAACCTTTACCGATAGCGGCTGTGGTATTTCCTACTGCGTCGAGTTTATCGGTACGTTCGCGAACTTCAGCCGGAAGCTCAGACATTTCAGCAATACCACCTGCATTATCAGAAATGGGACCGTAAGCATCAACCGCTAACTGGATGCCTGTATTAGAGAGCATTCCCACAGCCGCGATGGCGATTCCATAAAGACCTGCCATAGAATAAGCACCGATAATAGCCGCACCAATAATGATAATAGGAATAGCTGTTGACATCATACCAACACCTAAACCGGCAATAATATTGGTAGCGGAGCCTGTAACCGATTGTTGAGCAATAGATTTGACTGGTTTGGTTCCCGTGCCGGTGTAATATTCGGTAATCAATCCAATAAGCAGGCCGGCAGCGAGACCAATAATGGTAGCCCAAAATACGCCTAGATGAGTGAATTCTATTCCATTAAATGTCCAGGTCTCGGGCAGCATCCAGTGGATTAGTAAATAAGAGGCAACAAGCATAACACCGGCTGAAATAAATTCACCCATATTAAGTGCTTTCTGAGGGTTGCCGCCTTCTTTCACCCTTACAAAAAAGGTTCCTAAAATAGAGGTGAGAATTCCCGTTCCGGCCAGTACGAGCGGAAGAAGGACTGCGGAAAGACCGCCAAAACCATCTGTCCATTCGGGTGCTACCATAAATGCAGCACCAAGAACCATAGCTCCTACAATAGAACCTACGTAAGATTCGAACAGGTCGGCTCCCATACCGGCAACATCACCTACGTTGTCGCCTACATTATCAGCGATTGTTGCCGGATTTAACGGGTGATCTTCGGGAATACCCGCTTCAACTTTACCTACAAGGTCGGCACCAACGTCGGCAGCTTTGGTATAAATTCCACCGCCTACACGGGCAAAAAGGGCGATTGATGATGCCCCGAACGAGAAACCGGTAATAACAGCAAGCACTTGGTTAATGTCATCGAACTGGCCTTGATAAAACCAAAACAGAATTCCCAAGCCTAAAACGCCAAGTCCCACAACGCCTAATCCCATAACTGATCCACCGGCAAAAGCAATGTTCAGCCCTTTTCCAAGGCTTTTACGGGCAGCATTTGTGGTGCGAACATTGGCTTTGGTAGCAACCTTCATTCCTATAAAACCTGCGAGGGCTGAACAGACAGCTCCCAAAATAAAAGAAACCGAAATTAACCATGAAGAGCGTTCGGCATCAGCAGACCATCCTAAAAGAATAGCAACACAGATAACAAAAACGGCCAGCACTTTATATTCAGCTTTTAGAAAAGCCATTGCGCCTCTGGCAATGTGGGAACTTATTTTTGCCATCTTGTCGGTTCCGACATCTTGCTTAGAAACCCATGATGATTTTATAAAGGTGTACAACAAGCCGAGGGCTCCTGCAACCGGAATCAGATATGTTATTAAGGTATCCATGTCAACGTTTTTGATTATTTGTAAGCGTTAGTAGATTAATTGAATTTATTCATGGCCTGATCGATGCCTTCCCTGACAAAACAGTAAGCTGCATCGATGGCTTTATCCAGGGCAGGTTCGATTACTTTTCGTTCTTCTTTAGAGAAAGGGGAGAGCACATGCTGAATTTGATATCCCTTTGGAAAATCATTTCCTATCCCGATTCGTAAACGCGGAAAAGCGTCCGTACCTAATTTCTGGATAATATCTTTAATCCCGTTATGTCCGCCGGCACTGCCTTTGGGGCGAAGCCGGATTGAGCCAAGCTCTAAATCCAGGTCATCGTAGCAAACGAGGCAATTTTCGGCGTTTTCTTTATACCAGTTTAAAACTTGCTGAACGGCATTCCCGCTGTTATTCATGTAGGTTGTCGGCTTCACCAAGTAAAGGCTGCGGCCGGCGTGATTTCCCTTGCCCACATAAAATGGGCCCTTACCGGACCCTAAACTGACGGACATCGACTTCGCCAATTTATCAATGAAGTCAAAACCGATGTTATGACGGCTGCCGGCGTATTTACTTCCCGGATTTCCCAGGCCTATAATTACAGGCATAAAGTACCTACACCGGTTTGATCAGCAGATTTATTCGGTTGATTCTTCGTCGCCACCTTCTTCGGTGTCTTCTCCTTCTGCGCCTTCTTCGGGTTCGGCACCTTCTTCGAGCTCTTCTTCGCTTGGAGCTTCGGTGGTAAGTGCAGAAGTAAGTTGTTCTTCGGATTTTGGCGGACGAATAGTTACAATAGTTCGGCTGAGATCATCAAGCGGAGTGATGCCTTCAAGATCCAGATCACGAACGTGAAGTGAATCACCGATGCCGAGGTCGCTAATATCAATAGAATAAACGCCGGGAATTCTATCGGGGGTAACGCGAATGCGAAGAATGTGCATCGGCTGAAAAATACGTCCGCCGCCTTCAGTAACGCCAACAGAGGTACCTTCCAGGTGAATAGGCACACTGAGTGTTACTTTGTGATCATCAGCAAGCACATAAAAGTCGACGTGCACGGGACGATCACTCAGGGGGTGAAATTCTGTTTTCTTGAGCAGTGTTCTGTAAGTTTCACCGTCAATGTTTAATTCAATAATCTGGCGCTTGCTTACCGATAAAACTTTCTCAAACTCAAGCTCATCTATTGAGAAATGAATATTTTCGTCAACCTCTGGTCCGTAAAGAACACTTGGAACACGTTCGGCATCACGTAGCGCGTCGGCGGCTTTACGGCCGGTTTCACGTTTTTTTCCTTCTAATTCTACAACTTCTGGAGTAGTCATAATTCTATTTTATTTTTACCACGGAAACACAAAAACACTAAATTGTGGTTTTTGTGATTAATTATTCAAAATATTATTCGCTTAATCAGTTTCCACTTTGAGAAACACTAAAAATTACACTTTGTGTGTTTCCGTGTTTTAGTGGCAAACTAATCATCAAAAAGAGCACTTATGGTATCGTTGGTATGGATACGTTGTATAGCTTCGGCAAAAATGCCCGCTACACTCAGTACCTTAATCTTGCTTGAAGGCTTCCGCAACGGAACCGTATCCGTAACCAGCAATTCATCAATAGGCGAATCTTCAATTCGCTGGTAGGCAGGGCCCGATAAAATGGGATGCGTACAGGTCGCGGTGATGTTTAAAGCTCCGCGTTCTTTTAGTGCCGAAGCCGCATTTGTAAGCGTACCGGCGGTGTCAATCAAGTCATCAACAATAAGAACGTTTTTGCCTTTTACTTTACCTATGATATTCATCACTTCGGCCACATTCTGCTTTGGCCGGCGTTTGTCGATAAAAGCGAGTGTTGCTCCCAATCGTTTAGCATAGGCCCGGGACATTTTTAAGCTTCCTACATCGGGAGCGACCACTACCAGGTTTTCTATCGGTGCACTGTTAAAGTGATCAATAAAAAGCCGGCTGGCATATAAATGATCAACCGGGATGTCAAAAAAGCCCTGAATCTGGGCCGCGTGCAAATCCATTGTTAAAATGCGATCTGCTCCGGCTTCAGTCAACAAATTGGCCATCAGCTTTGATGCAATTGAAACCCGGGGCTGATCTTTGCGATCTTGCCGGGCATAGCCAAAATAAGGAATCACAGCCGTTACCCTTTTTGCGGATGCGCGTTTTGCCGCATCCAGCATCAGCAAAAGTTCCATAATGTTATTGCCGGGGGGCGGAGTTGATTGAACCACAAAAATATCTTCGCCCCGGATGCTCTGTTCGTACTTCACATAGAGCTCTCCGTCTGAAAAAGGCTTGATGGTAATTTTACCCAGCATAGTACCATATTTTTCAGCAATAGCGCGCGATAAAGCAAGGTTACTGCGTCCGGCAAATATGGCAAGGGGTGTATCCAACGAAGCGAGTTCAGAATTTAGAATAAAAGAAAAGGATGGCTTTACAGTCATCCTTTATGTGGTTGCCCGGGGAGGATTCGAACCCCCACTGACGGTACCAAAAACCGCTGTCCTGCCATTAGACGACCGGGCAATAAAGCTCTTTTTAAACAGATTCAGATAATATGAATTTACCGATTTCTAATCAAGAAGAAATTACATTTTTAAATACCTTACAATTCTGACACTGCTTGGGGCGACAATATTCCCGAAGTTGGAAAACAGTGCCTAAAGTATTGTTGTAGAGTGAAGGCGGCAAACTTGTGTTCTTGAAGAGTTTTAGCAGTGATGACGGCAGCGGAACCCGGTGTGCGTGCCACAATGCCCATACCCGGCTCTTTACTTTTTCAGAGAAAAAGAGATTGCCGAGAGAGTAAAGAGCAGGCAGAAAAACGGTGCCGAATAAAATAGCACTGCGTTCGCGGCCTAAAGAAGGGCTAACAGCAATTGAATTTTTAAGTTCTTTCCATAAAACTTTAGGCTCATCATTCAGCCACTGTTCGAAGGGAAGATGATGAACATACCACAGGCAATCGGCAGCTTGCCGGATTCTCGGTAAGGGGTGATTTCCGGGACGACATCCTTTATGCTTCCAGCAGAAGTTGACCGGATTTTCTGCTTTTATTTCTGAAATGATAACAGCCTGTTTCCGGAGTTCTTTGAGTGATGAAATTTTTTCGAGCCGTTCGAAAAGTTCATGCGCCAGCTTTTGCATAGGCTCGCGATTGTGAGCAATGCCCAAACCGTCAAAAAGGGCAATGGTGAACATTTTTTGCCATGCCTTTGAAGGAGGTAGGGCAGGATCATAAAATTCGAGCAAGTTGTCAACCTTCTGCTCAAAATACTCCTTATGAGCCTTTTTAAGCTGGCGGCCGAAAGCCTCTTCTGAAATAAAAGAAAGATGGCCGGCGCATGGCAGTTGTGGACTTGAAAAGTAATGTTCTAAAAAAGATTGAAGAGGCTTTGATATAAAAGAGGAGAGGCAAAGGGTGGGTATTGAACTGCGATTTTTGCGGTGAACGGTTTTCGTGGTTTCATCAAAGACAACATGCAAAACCACATTATTAAAATTAGGATCGGTATGATGTCCATGAGCATGCCAATCAGCAAATTTCCAGTGAATTTCTATATCACCGAACCAGCGTAGTTCACCTATAGATATTTCCGCACTTTTAAAATCAGGGCCGTCTGATTTGTTATAGGTTCCGGTCTGATGAATCTTAATCGCCTCGCCGTCTGATGTATAAAGGTTTTGATAATCAAAATGCAGCGTTTCCCAAATCCAGTGAAGTAGTTCTTCGTGGTATGAGGGCCGCTGTTTATCCATGGAGAAAATCGCGATCGCTGAGACTTATACGTTCGGTAGCTTCATAAAAATCGGGGATAGACCGCTTCAAACCGTTATGGAAATTTTGATGCAGTTTATGGAATTCTTTACTGCTTTTGTCTGCTGCGATTTTGCGGCGTTTATCAACCCAACGGCTTAAACAGGATGTTTGCTTTGAGAGCCAGGCGCGGTTTCTGTGCCCGTTTTTAGGAGCAAAAAGCAAACCGGCAGCCATGCCGCCAACGAATGAAGCGGTAGCGATAAGAATGGGTTTAATGTTAGATTCTTGAGTCATAAGCTTCTCTCTTTTTTTTATATTAGAATGTAATGTTCATTATTACGCAGTAAAGTTACAAATGCTATTCGTTTTTTTAAATTAAAGTTGAAATAAATTTTTTTAACAAAGTAATTTTATGAAAAATAATATGATGTTAATGAGCAGAAATCGAGTAGAGCGATCAATAAAGCGCATAGCCTGCGAAATATCCGAAGCACATACTGCCGGCGCACGTCTTATCCTTTTTGGTATTGAAGACAGAGGTTTTGCAGTTGCCCGCACGCTGACAGATCATTTGGTATTTTTCGATGAACAGGCTGAAGCTGTGCAATTGCCAAGAGAACATTCTGATGAGGTCTTTAAAAAACTAAAAGTTTCTAAAAATGAACAGTTTATTGCTTTTATAGTTGATGATGTGATTTTCTCGGGAAAAACGATGTTCAGTGCTTTGACAGCCGTTGAACGAAATCTTCATCCGTCTGAAATGCATACTGTTGCCTTAGTTGATCGTGGACACCGTAAATTCCCTGTTAAAGCTGAATTTTATGGGATGGAATTACCCACCAAACTGAATGAATATGTATCGTTGAAGATGAAAGAAGATCAAATAACGGAAGTTTTGTTAACAAAATAATACAATAAGTAAGTAGTTTTTTCTGTCACAAAATTGTAGTATTTTACGAAGGCAATTACTACCAATTTTATCTTCTCGGATTTTATAATGAAGAAGTACTTTTTATTATTGTTTTTATTTGCTTTAGCGGCTATCCCCGCTCTGGGACAAGAAGCCATTCAAATCAGCGAATTGCTTGATAGTGATCGGGAAATTTCCATTAGTGATATATCCCGTGTTAACCGGCAGGTTAATGTATCTGATACACTGCAGGGATGGCAGTTTGAATGGTATGGTAATTTGAACGGATCTCAGGCTGCCTACAACAACTGGAGTTCGGGTGGGGTAAATACCATCAGTGTAACTGCTGCTACAGCCTATAATATGAGATATCGGTATAACCAGTTTGCCTATGCTTTTGCTTTCAATGTGGAATATGGCAAAGCAAGAATTGACGGCGAGGGTACCCGCAAAACCAATGACCGAATTGCGATAAATAACAAATTCAGTTATTTATTTCCCAATAAAAACTGGAGCTTTTTTGGGAATATAAATTTTAGTACTCAGGTAGATCAGGGCTATGATTATGATGTGCCCGAAGGCGAGCCGCCTGAGTTAGTATCTAATTTTCTTGCGCCCGCATACTTCACTCAAATTGCCGGTGTTGCTTATTCATCAGCCGATTTTTATTCCGTCGAAGCCGGTTTGGCTTTGAAGGAGACCATTGTAATTGACACTACATTATCCGAACGATATGGATTGGATCCGGCCGAACAATTTCGTTTTGAACCGGGCTATGCCTTTGCAGTCAATTTTGAAAAAAATGTTTTTAGCAACGTCCGGTTGAGAAGTTCCATTGAAACTTTTACCAATTTACAGCGCCCTATATCAAGTACCGACGTGTATTTTAACAGCGAGCTGGTTGGAAAAATCAATGACTTTATGAATATGTCGTTTTCATTCGTGCTGATTTACGATGATGATTTTTCTAAACAAGTGCAGATTAAACAGGTACTTTCTGCCGGCCTCTCAGTAGAGATTCTATAGATAGCACGCAGCACCGCTAAGGCGCATGGAGTATAACGTATTTCGTATTGCGTACTTCGCCCAATCTGATACGAAATACGCAATACGTACTAGCTGTTTTTTTACGTTTCAGCGTTTTTTACCTGCTTATACATCAAACTCAATACCCTGTGCCAGCGGCATTTCACTGCTCCAGTTTATGGTATTGGTTTGACGTCGCATATAAGCTTTCCACGCATCAGAACCGGATTCACGTCCGCCCCCGGTTTCTTTCTCACCGCCAAAAGCGCCGCCAATTTCGGCTCCGCTGGTACCCACATTGATATTGGCGATACCGCAGTCCGATCCTCTGGCGCTTAAAAAGGTTTCCGCTTCCTGCAGATTTTGGGTGAACATAGCAGAACTCAAACCTTGTTTTACACCGTTATGGATAGCGATGGCCTCATCAAGCTCGCTATATTTTATGAGATAAAGAATGGGGGCAAAAGTTTCTTCCTGAACGATATCATACTCATTTTCAGCAATGACAATAGCGGGAGTTACATAATGTCCTTCCTTTAATTTCTTATTATCAAGAACTTCACCTCCATAAATCAGATCACCACCGGCCTTTTGAACTTCCTGCAGTGCCTGCTGCATACTGGCAACCGCATCTTTGTCAATCATGGGGCCCACAAGCACGTCTTTGTCCAGCGGATTACCGATATTTACCTGTTCATAGATTTCAACCAGCCGTTCTTTAAATTCTTCAATAATACTTTCATGGACAATTAAACGCCGTGTTGAGGTACAACGCTGTCCGCAGGTACCGACGGTACCGAAAGCTGTAGCACGAGCGGCCATCTCCAAGTTGGCATTTTCCGTAACAATAATCGCGTTATTTCCACCAAGTTCCAGAATGGTCTTGCCCAAACGTGCACCTACCGTTTTCGCCACTTCTTTACCCATTCGGATAGATCCTGTAGCTGAAATCAGCGGAATTCGCTCATCTTCGGTCATCCATTCCCCGATTTCTCTTCCACCGGTTACAAGGTTGAAGATACCTTCGGGTAAGTTGTTTTTCTTTAATACTTTTGCAATAATATTTTGAACGGCAATTCCGCAGAGCGGCGTTTTTTCAGAGCCTTTCCAGATCATTACGTTTCCACAGATGGCTGCAAGCATGGCATTCCAGCTGTAGACCGCTACGGGGAAATTGAAAGCTGAAATAATACCGGTGATTCCCAACGGATGCCACTGCTCGTACATCCGGTGCTCAAAACGCTCAGAATGCATGGTTTTACCATATAGCATGCGCGACTGACCGACAGCAAAATCACAGATATCAATCATTTCCTGGACTTCACCGAGCCCTTCCTGGTAAATTTTCCCCATCTCGTAAGAAACCAGCTTCCCGAGATCTTCTTTATGTTTTCGGAGTTCCAGCCCGATCTGACGCACAATTTCACCTCGTTTAGGCGCCGGAACCATTCGCCACTCCTTGAATGCTTTTTGTGCCGCTTCTACTACTTTGTCATATTCTTCTCGTGTTGTAATGGTAACATCGGCAATTTGAGAGCCGTCAATAGGCGTGCGGCTTGAAATAGTTTTTTCTCCTTCAGATCCTAAAGATTGTTGTCCTGTACTGGTGCCTAAGTTGGTGCCCTCAATGTTCAACTTTTTCAGAAATTCCATAAAATTAACTTACCTTAGATTGATTAAATTTTGGGCTAAAATAAGAATACTTTTTGTGAATAGATATTTAGTTATTGCGTAGTTCGTATTGAGTATTTTTAACCGGAATGCTGCAAATATAAATAGCTCTGGATGAAATGCATGGCAAAGAGAAATTAAAATTATATCTTGTTCAACCCCCATTCGGGTTGCGTATAAAACACTTGTTTTAACCCCGAATTTTGCCTTCGACATCATTCGAGGCTATTCATGTTGAATCCCTTTGGGATTTTCAGACTTAGTGTGTAGATGATTTCCATAATCATTTTTTATGGCAAAATAACGAGAAGTAAGCCCGAATGGGTTTAAATATGAATAGCTCCGGATGAAGTCCGGTGATTTAAAAACAGAAAATGATCACCCCGGAGGGGTTGAATAGGAAAGGCTATTTCAACTGGTAGATTAAAAGTGATTTTTCTAAAATTAGATTGAATGAATCTCAAACCCATTTCGAATCGCCAACTTACTCTGCTTCGAAAATTGAACCGTAAAAAGTACCGCCAAAAAGAGCAGCTTTTTCTCCTGGAGGGGGCGCGGTCTGTTCAACAGGTTCTGGAGAATGATTTGTTAAAGGTAAAAGCTCTTTTTTTTGATGATGAGAAAGAGTACTGGAATCAAAAAGAGTGGCAAGCTTTCACGAAAACAGTTGATCCATTTCTAATTTCGAGTGATGAATTTCTTGAAGTCACCGATACTAATCATCCTCAGGGAGTGTTGGCGCTGTGTTTTATGCCTGAAGAATCACCTATTGAAAGACTAATTGACCAAAGCGGGTTGATGGTAGCCCTGGATGGAATTCAAGACCCGGGTAATGTCGGAACGATCATCCGAACGGCTTCATGGTTTGGAGCCGCCGGAGTATTATCAGGAAAGGGAACGGTAGACCTTTTCCATCCCAAAGTAGTGCGCAGTACCGCCGGTGCTACAGGCAGTATTCCTCATCGAAGCGGAGATTTGAATGAAATGCTGACAAAGTTTGAACAGGCAGGCTGGCAGGTTTTCTTGCTTGATGCCGGCAGAGATTCCGTTTCTTTTTCAGAGATAAAATCTATAGAAAAAGCCGTAATTGTAGTGGGGAATGAAGCACATGGATTGAGTTCTGAAACCGTTACAGAAAGCCGGCAAAAAGTTAAAATTTCATCACCCGGGGATAACCGAGATGTGGAAAGTCTGAATGCTGCCATTGCCGCTTCAATCGCTCTTTACGACTTGTCGGGAAAGTTATAGCCGCAGATTTACGCGGATTTAAACGGATTTTATCTGCGCCTATCCGTGAAAATCTGCGGCTAAATTGCTCATATATTTTGAGCAGCAATCCAGCCGGTGGTCCATGCTGATTGAAAGTTATAGCCTCCGGTGATACCGTCAATATTCAGCACTTCTCCCGCAAAATAAATATTGGGACAAATCTTACTTTCCATTGTACCCATGTTTACTTCGCGGAGCGGTATTCCGCCGCTGGTTACAAATTCTTCTTTATACGTCGTTTTGCCCTGAATTTCATAGCTTGCATTCGTCAGTTCTTCGGCTAAATGATGAACTTCTTTATTCGATAACTCCGCCCACCGGTTTTTTTCCGAAATATCTGCCAGTTTCAAAAAACGTTTCCATAAGCGGTTGGCAATCGGCAATTCATCTTGCTTGATAACCATTTTCCGGGCATTATGCTTACGCAACCCGGTAAGAGCTTCCCGAACCTGTTGCTCGTTTTTAGGGTGCAGCCAATTTATGCGAACAGTAAAACGGTACTCCTGATCATATAAATAGCGTGCAGCCCATGATGAAGTTTTTAACACGGCAGGACCGCTTAGTCCCCAATGCGTGATGAGCACTGGCCCTGTATGTTCAAAGTTGGTTCCTTCAATCGAAACGGAAGCTTTTTCTACCGAAATTCCCGCCAGATCTTTAAAAACTTTATTTCGAAAATTAAAGGTAAATAAAGATGGAACCGGATCAACCACAGAATGATTTAGTTCCCTGAGCCAGTCATAATTAGTTGCGCGGTTTGATCCCCCCGCTGCAATGACGACCGCATCACAAACGACAGCTTCACCATTTCGGAGGGATAGCTCGTATTGTGCTTTTTTATGTGCATTTATGGCATCAACGCGGGTTTTGGTGCGTACTTCAACCCCGTGTTTTTTAGCTTCATGTTTCAGGCAATTAATGATAGTTGATGAATCATCCGTAACGGGAAACATGCGTCCGTCGCTTTCAGTTTTCAGCTTTACCCCGCGTTCTTCAAACCATTGTACAGTATCTTCAGCCTGAAATTGTTCAAATGTCCAGCGCAGTTCTTTCGCACCTCTGGGATAAGCCCGGGATAAAACTTCCGGATCAAAGCAATGGTGAGTCACATTACAGCGTCCGCCACCGGATATTCGAACCTTCGACAAAACTTCCCGGCTTTTTTCAAAAATAATTACATGACATTCAGGATGAAGGCGAGCTGCATTTACCGCCGCAAAAAAGCCCGCAGCGCCACCGCCCACAATGCCTAATGTTTTTCCTGAACTTTTTCTTTCCAAATCAATATCAGTTTTGATCAGTGCCCCGATGTTTCGGGGTGGCTAATTACCCTTTCAATTGTGCAATATGAACGTTCGAAACTTGTGTTCCCAGAAACCGTTCAGCCAGTTCCTGAAAACGCTGGGGACGATCACTTACAAAGCAGTTGAATTCAGGAGATGAGGCATCATTCAGAAGTTTGTCTTTGGCCAGTTTGTCTTTGGCCATTTCTGCAATAGAAAGGGCTGAATCCACAATTTCAATAGTCGAGCTGTGAAGTGTCTTTTTTATAGTGGATTTAAACAACGGGTAGTGGGTGCAACCGAGAATGAGACTATCAATATCAGAGCCCTCAAATTTTTGAAGGTACTCATGTACCACCTGTTTAGCGATGTCATTGTCGGTCCATCCTTCTTCAGCCAATGGGACCAGCAGGGGACAAGCTTCGGAGATAACTTCTATGCCGCCGTTATATTTTAGAATCGCATTTTCATAAGCCTTCGAGCCGATGGTAGCAAGCGTGCCGATCACCCCGATTTTCTTATGATGTGGAAACTGCATGGCAGCATGAGTTCCGGCTGTAATTACGTCTAAAACAGGGATATTACCGGCTGCTTTGAGAATTTCATTACGGGCTGAAGCGGAAACCGTATTACAGGCGATGAGAATCATTTTTACATCGCGGTCCATCAGAAAATCGGTAATCTGAAGGGCATATCCCCGTACTGTTTCTTCCGATTTTATTCCATAAGGCACACGGGCTGTATCACCAAAGTAAACAATATTTTCATTAGGCAGGGCTTCACGAACCGCCTTTACCACAGTGAGTCCGCCAATACCGGAGTCAAAAATGCCAATGGGTGCTTTTTTGTCGCTCATCCAAATTTAAAGGGTCGATTAAAAAAATATTTGCTGAAAAGTAGAGCATTTAAATTAAAAATGAAGAATTAAAAGTTAAAAACTGCCTTAAATTCTTAATTCTAATTAAGCCTTCTCGCCAGTACTACTGTTTTTTTGAATGCTTTGTTTTTGCCGGTAGTACTGTTATAGGCTTCGAAGACAACGATGTAAATACCAATGCGATTTCGGCTGCCGTCACTTTTTCGCCCGTCCCAGATAAGCGTGCCTTCGAAGCCCGCCTGTTTGCCATCGGCTAGTTCTGTAATAAATCGTCCATAGCGGTCATAAATTTGAACTTTAAGCAGGTAATCAGGCTGATCTAACTTGTAATTGACGAACAGGTTATCTTCGTAGCCATCTCCATCGGGCGAAAAGGGGTTGGGTGAGAAACTAATTCCCACTTCTCTTCTGCTTTCAATATTTGCCTGATAAATAGAGTTCTCGGCATTCGGAGTGCCGCCTTTGGGATGAACGCTGGAGCTCCAGTTGGATTTGTCGTTACTGTTGCCGACCGGCGATATTCGCTCAAGTGCGATACCACGACTGTCAATCAGGTTAGGGTTCTGCCAGCTTTCATCGTAAAAAACGGAGTCGATCGTAGTGCCGCTGCTGTCGGCGATAAAAATGGCATCGCCGGTGGAGGCAAGGCTGAGGGTGGAACGATCAATACGAATTACCGACCGTTTTAGAGGGGCTTCAAGATCAAAAAAGTGAGCTATTTTGCTTCGTTCAAAAATGGATGTTTCATCTGCGTAAATAAGTACTACGCCTTTTGGCGGTACCCATTTTGCAGCTGTCGTTACGGGCTGTAATGTACGAAGGTTTCCATCTTCATCGGGCGCATCATGCAGTACAATCCCTTCAAGAGAAATGGCATAATCGCGCGTGTTTCGCAATTCAATATATTCGCTTTGGTCGGCTTGGTTATCATCAGAATCATTCAGGGGATTGTACATGACTTCATTAATAACAAGATCAGAAGGGCGCAAAGGTTGAGCGACGGCAATTTCAGATTTTGATGCCCGGTTTCCTTTTACATCGGTTAGGTTTAAGACGGTGATTTTTGTAGCCGGAGCGCTGATTTCAGCGGGCAGGTTTTCAAGAGTAATGGCGTTCGCCTTAGTGGAATCGAATGAAGTTACGGAAAGCGGATGTCCATTTATCAAAAATTTAACATCACCAGTCAGTTGAATAAATTCGCTGAATTGTACTTCAGTTTGTCCGTTTGGCAATGCTTTTGCGAAAATAGCTTTTGGTGGATTTTTATCAGGCTCAAAACTATAATTTTCTACACCGGCAGAATTTCCAGCCGGACTTAAATTTGGTTTCCAATTCGATGCATCATTCGAAGCAGCCAGGGGATCTTTTCGCTCTAACGAAATGCCGCTTGCAATGCCCCAACTTTGTGAATAGAAAAGGGAATCTATGGTAATACCGCCCTCATTTTGCAGATAGATAGCATCCCCGCTGTTATTAAGAGCCGGAAAATCAGAAAGGACAAGGGCATTGCTTTTGCTCGCTGCAAAGCTGTTGCTTTCGGTTATAATAAGATAGCTGTTACCCTGCAGCTGAACATTTTCACCAACAGAAACTTTGTTACTCGAATCACCGATATACCAGTTGCTGAGATCAAAATTTTTATCGGTTGTATTATAAATTTCCACGAATTCCGCTCCGCCGTCATACAAAAATTCGTTGATTACAATATCACCACGCTTTGCTTTTTCTATTTTAAAATACTCGACTTTTTTGCTTGCCGAAGCAAGTATATTCCCAAAAATATCGGATATATTCGAGACGGTAACTTCATAGGTTTGACCTGATATCAATCCTTCATTTAAAAAAAGCGTAACACTGTCTTTGTGAGCAGAGATTAACTGAACACTGCGGGGTGGAGTGATAGCATAATTCGAAAGATTTGTAGCGGTAGATGCGGTGATGTTTTCAGAGAAAATGAGCCGCAAAGTAGATGCATCAACCATAAAAAGCCGGGTAAGGGCCGGAGGCTCCTGATCGACAGTCACTTCGTTGGCTAATCCCGGTGTTCCGGTTCCATTTGGAGACTCCCCCCAGTTTTCTTTAAAAGTGCCTGGAGCGGAGAGTGAGCGCCGTTCCAATGCCACATTTTCGCCGCCCCAATCGGGAGTGTAGGAGAGAGAATCGACTGTAGTTCCGGTATTGGAGATCAGGCGGATGGTATCGCCGCCGTTATTAAAAGCGGGCAAATTATTCTGTAAATAGGGGCGAGGTCCGAATAGACGATAAAGCGCCGCGGTGTCGGATGAGAGGACAAGAAAGCCTTTTGGTGAAAGCACGGCAGGACTGGCATTCAGCAATTCGAAATCAACCTCATCACCTATTTCCCATCCGGAAAGATTCAGGTATTTATTACTTGTGTTGATGATTTCCACGTATTCTTGTAGATCCGGCAGGTCTGAAGGCGGGTCATACATGACTTCATTGATTTTAACATCACCGAGGTCAAAAGCCCCGAAAATGATAAAGGTTTTGTTTGCAGGCTGAAGCTGATTACCGGCAAAATCACTTATCCCATTAACTGAAAGTTTATATTGGTCGGATGGAAGCGCTTTGGTAAAGTGAATTCGGATGGTGTCAACGGCCGTGAATTCGAGTGAGGAAAGCTCCACAGAACCATCGTTCAATACAAAATCATCCCGTGAAACAGTAGAGGAATCATAGGCGCGGTTAAAAACTACATCAACGAAACTTTCACTTGAGGAAATAATATCGGTTATGGCAAAAGGCGGGAAGTCAACTTTAAAATCAAAGAAAAAATTATCGGCGCGGGTTGAGGTATATTCAACCAAAACCCCAGAATAAGAGCCTGAGGTATATGTGTTGTCTGTAACAGTCAGCCCTGAATTATAAAGTATTCCGTCGTAGTCTTTGCCTACTTCAATCTGCCATTCGCCCATCGAGCTGCGAGTAACTTTCACCCGATAACCTGTTTCGTTGTTTTTGATAATTGTAGTATCAGAAAGAATAGTTGTAGCTGAACCGGCATTATAACGGACAAGTTCAAAAACATCATCACCGGAACGCCCGACCTGAAGAGCATAACCATTGACAGCACCTTCGAGATTGGCACGATCACTTATCAAAAAAACAGTAGCTTTATTGCTCCCGGAAGGCGGAGAAGATGCGTTATATTTGAAGAAAAATTCCCAGCTGCCGGTTATTTGGTTAGATGGGGTTGACAGGTAAGCTGGATTTGCCCCGTCATTTCCCGCTAATTGAAGCAGATTATTTCTTTCAACAGGAGTGATGACAAAAAGCGAATCATCGCCTGTCCAGGTGGGATTATTGGTAAAATCTCCGTCTTCAAAACCGTCTATAAAATTGATGTTTTGTCCCGTGGCAATGTCTGTTATCGCCAGTGAAAATAGTAGGGATAAGAAAAAGATGTAATAGCCCATACCGATTTTTTAATTAAAAAAGGTGTGAAGCAGCTCTCAACCACTTCACCCCGGAAGGACATTTGCTCTCTCTTTTTTCTTATCTTAACGGCTTATCTTTTAACGTCTCTATTAGTAAGACCCTTGAGAAAGGAAATCCTTACAAAGTTTTTGAATTTTTTTTCATATCATTTGTTTAGACACTCTTAACCCTGATGTTTTTTTATGGATTTTAATAAAAGTCGTTCTGTACCTTTCGAAATAACCGATATTTCTCACGGTTTACAGGAGTTGAAAGGTCTTGTGAGTCTAAGTAAAAAAGGTTTTGAACTGGAGTTTGAAGTGCAGGACAGCTTGATCGGTTTTTTTAAATCAGGCATTACTAATTTGACGATTCCTTTCTCTGATTTAGAATCTATCACTTATAAAAAAGGATGGTTTGGCGGTAAAGTGATTTTGGAAGGCACATCAATGAAGGTTTTTGAAGACTTGCCGGGAGCAGAGTTAGCTACCTGTACTTTAAAAATTAAGCGAAAACACCGGGATGAGGCGGAAAAACTGATTTCAAGTGCGCGAATGCGATTTTCGGAGTATAAACTGAATGAGCTTGATGATGATCAGCAGTAGCATCAATGACACAAAATTAATTCTCGCACTATTGATGGGAAATCACTTCAAGAATAGGGCTAAAGCCAACTGCAATAGATGAAGAAGGGATACTAAGCAATTGTGATAAATTTTTAAGAAAGAAATCTATTGCAGTCAGCTTTAGCTGGCTGATAAAAAGCAAAAAATAATAGTGGCTTTAGCCACATAAAAGAGGTATTCCATGTTGTGTCAGAGTTCTTTCCCGAACCGTTCAGGAGTACAACTCCCTCACAGCCAGGGAATTTGTATGCAATTTTGTCCCAGATTATTGCTATTTCGTCAAACGGATGCGAAACACTTTCCAGTTTTGATTGCAGAACAGAGATTAACGATTGAAGATTTTAGACCAGATAGTTACCCCTTACATCCTAAATCAAAAATCGCTAATCCTTGTTCTGCAATCGTCGCTTTTTGATGGGCAAGAAGCCCGTCCTACTTTTTTCAAATCACTGTCCTTTTCAACATGGCAACGAGTTCGGGATGAGAAGTTATTTCAGATGCCCCTTCGCAACCAGTAACTCTGCATTTAGGATAGCACCGCCGGCGGCTCCGCGAATGGTATTATGAGCCATCGTTACGTATCCTAAATCCATGACGGCTCCTTGTCGCAAACGTCCCACCGCGGCCTGCATTCCATTTTCACGGTCAGCATGAAGGCGCGGTTGTGGAAAACGTTCTTCCAGATATAATTTAATGGGTTTACGGGGTGATGAAGGGAGATTTAAATTGGCAATCGGACTTTCCCAACTCGTGAAAGCCTGCTGAACTTCTTCAATGTTTTTCGGTTGATTTTTAAGCTTCACCGCCACCGAGAGCAAGTGTCCTTCAATAGTGGGAACGCGCACGGCGGTAGCCTGAACTGTCATCTCATCAAAAGTGATTTTATCATCAGAGAGCTGTCCCAGCAGTTTTTTCGATTCGGTCTCTACTTTGTCTTCTTCATTTGGTATAAACGGCACTACATTGGCAAGAATATCCAAACTGGAAACTCCCGGATATCCACCGCCGGAAACCGATTGCATGGATGTTACGATAAGAGATTCAATACCAAATTCATCATGCAAGGGCTTGAGCGACATGGTTAGCGGTACCGATACGCAATTGGGATTGGTGACAATCCACCCGCTGCCATCGCTGCTGAACGATTGCTTTTTAATGAGATCAGTGTGATGCGGATTAACTTCGGGAATCAGCAGGGGCACCTGCTCATGCATCCGGTAATTTTTTGCATTGGAGATGACGGGAACGCCGGCTTTGGCAAAGTTTTTTTCAATGCGGCCGGCAACCGAAGAATCTAATCCCGAGAAAACAAAATCGACTCCGCTAAACTGAGAAGGACCACATTTCTGAACTTCAATATCAGCCACATCACTTGGCAGTTCGGTTTTTTCGATCCAGTGAACGGCTTTTTTGTATAGCTTACCGGCTGAACGTTCGGATGCCCCTAATACTTCAACCGTAAACCAGGGGTGATGTTCAAGCAGGCGAATGAATTTTTGTCCCACAGCACCGGTAGCGCCGAGCACGCCGATTTTGAAATTTTTCATTGTCAGTAAAACAGTAAACAGTTATCAATTATCAGTAGTAAGTACTAATCAAAAATCGCCAATCAAAAAACATTGGAATATCGTAATAAAACGAATCAATCTTAACCATTAATTATAGCTTTAATTTTTGCTATCTTTGTGGTTCTCAAATTCATCAAACTCAAAAATTATTAGATTTAATGTCTGTTACTGAATTAAAAAATTTAGATACACTCGTTTCGTTGGCAAAAGCCCGCGGTTTTATTTATCAATCATCAGAGATTTATGGGGGTTTAGGGGCCGTTTATGATTACGGACCGCTTGGGGTTGAATTGAAGCGCAATATTCGCGACTTCTGGTGGAAAGCGATGACACAATATCATAACAATATCGTTGGGCTTGACGCCTCTATTTTTATGCACCCAAAAGTGTGGGAGGCCAGTGGGCACGTGGGCGGTTTTAACGATCCCATGATTGATGATAAGCAGTCGAAGAAGCGCTATCGTGCGGACATGCTGATTGAGGATCACATTGCCAAGCTGAGAAAGGACGGTAAGGATAATGAAGCTAAAGAACTTCAGCAGCAGCTTGATACTACCGGTACCCGTAACGGCCTGTGCGAAGACCTTCATAAAATTATCATAGATAACGAGATTCGGGCCCCTGAATCCGGTGCCTTTGACTGGACAGATGTGCGCCAGTTCAACCTGATGTTCAAAACACAATTTGGCGCTACTTCATCTTCTAATGGTGATGATGGCGTTTATCTGCGTCCTGAAACCGCACAGGGGATTTTTGTGAATTTCAAAAATGTGATGGATACTTCCCGTCAGCAGATTCCCTTTGGTATCGCGCAGGTGGGTAAAGCTTTTCGGAATGAAGTGGTGGCACGTCAGTTCGTATTCCGAATGCGTGAGTTCGAGCAGATGGAGATGCAGTATTTTGTAGAGCCGGGAACCGATGAAGAAAATTATGAGAAATGGCTGGGTGAGCGGATGGAATGGCACAAAGAATTGGGAATCCGGGAATCGAAGCTGCGCGTTCATCCGCATCCCAAAGATAAGCTGGCTCACTATGCCGCAAATGCTGCCGATATTCAGTATAAGTTTCCCATCGGTTGGCAGGAAGTGGAAGGTGTTCATAACCGTACTGATTTTGATCTGAGCCAACACCAGGAGTATTCCAATAAAAAGCTGCAATATTACGATCAGAAAAAGCAGAAGCGGTATATCCCTTATGTGATCGAAACATCCATCGGTTTGGATCGTGCAGTGATGATGGTGCTGTGTGATGCCTATCGCGAAGAAGAAGTGGACGGTGATACGCGAACAGTGCTGAAATTGGATCCTAAAATAGCGCCTACCAAAGTGGGTATTTTTCCGCTCATTAAAAAAGATAAATTGCAGGATTTAGCCCGAAAGATTGAAACTGATTTGCGCAGGGATTTCAACGTGCTATATGATGAATCAGGTTCTATCGGTAAGCGCTATCGCCGCCAGGATGAAGCGGGAACGCCATTTTGTGTTACAGTTGATTTTGACGGGGTAGAGTCAGAAGGCGAAGATACGGTAACTATCAGATACCGGGATGACATGGAGCAGGACCGGGTAGCGGTGAGTCGCTTAAGAGAGGTGATTTCTGATAAGATGAAGAGCTGGGAAGTGGAACAGTGAGAAGGGAAAAGTGAAAAGGCAGAAATGAAAACAAGAATGCCGCAAGTTTGTAACTTGTGGCATTCTTGTTTGGCTAAAAACTTTACTCAAACCGACACTACGTTTTCGTCGGCTATTAAAGGTAGCCCTTGATACCGAAGAAATAGTTGTGCTGTAGCAATTACATCCTTTTCGCAATATTCTGCGATGCGGTCAACGTTTTCGTCCTCCCAATATACCTTACTTACATCAGCACCGGTAATGTCATTTTTGGGGGAAGGAATCTTAAATATGTTGGTCAAAAGATCTAAAGAAGTATAATGCTTATAATCACCGAATTTCCAAAGCTCCATCGTATCCAGATGATTAATCTCCCAGGGCTTTTTGCCCGCGATGTTAAGCAAATCGGGCAGTGAAAGCCCGTTTATCAGCATTCTGCGGGCGAGATAGGGGAAGTCAAATTCCTTTCCATTATGAGCGCAAAGCAGGTGGTTATTGGTATTGTAATGTTCAAGCAGGAGATTTATAAATTCTTCTAAGAGTTGTTTTTCATTATGTCCATAAAAAGATTTTAGCCTTATTTGCTTGTTCTCATCTTGTTTGATAAGTCCAACAGATATGCAAACTATTTTGCCAAATTCCGCATAAATTCCGGCTTTTTCATAGATATCTTCAGCCGTTAATCCATTTCTTTGCTTGTATTTGCTTTTAATGTCCCAGAGGTTCCTTTTGACATCATCAAGGTCGGTATAATCGAATACTTCGGGGACGGTCTCAATATCAAGAAACAGGATTTTTTCGAGATTTATATTTTTGAGCATGAAATAAAGTGTAGATGAAAATTAATGGATAAATTTTTTGAATTAAAATCAGAATGACAAATTTAATTGCCTTCGACTTTGTAAAGATAGAAAGAGTAGAAAGAGGGAATAAGGGTGATGATTATGAGAATGATGAAAAAGAGTGTGGAATAACCTTTATTTGTAAGGAAAGGAAACAGAACGATGAGTAAAACTCCGCCAATCACCCAAATGTAAGAACCAAGCCGATGAGTTTTTCGCCAATTTTGAGCATTTTCTAATGTCTATGGCAAACGAATTCCGATAAGATAGTTGGGCTGGATAGTTTTCATATAGTTTCCCATTACTATAAAAAATACAGCCAGAGCAAGGTAAGCCCAATTTGCGGGATGAATCTCAATGCCAGATTCCAATCCTGCGGCAATCATTCCTGCATGAATGATTAAAAGCAGAAGGATAATGGTTGTGCGTAAAATGGGCATTGGCTTTTGATCAACTTCAATTCGCTGCTTGGGATCAATTTTGGGCAGATAAAGCAGCAGGAGATAGACTCCTACAGATAAAAGCGGTGAGAAGAAAAGGGCAAAAGATTTGGGACTATAATCATCTATTTCACCAGCAAAATTTATATGGGCTGGAATTTGTTCGGGCAGATAGCTCCATACAAAGGGAATGGCTAAAAATGGAAGCAATAATAAGACAATGTTGTACCACTCTTTTTTGAAAGCATATTTAATTGTGTTCATAACTTTTTGTTTTTATTTGCCATTTCTAATAACCAGTTAGCGGCTTCTTCTAACACGGTAGTATTGATCGAATAATGAATAAATTGTCCATTGCGCTCTCCACGAATTAAACCGGCTTGCTTTAACAGGTCAAGGTGGTGGGAAATACTTGGTTTACTGATATCAAAGGCATCCGCAATCTCACCTGCATTTAAATCCTTTTCCCGCAATAAATGCAGAATTTTGCGGCGCGTCGGATCTTTTAAGGCTTTAAATAAATTGTTCATATAGATATTTAGTTAATTATCTAAATAAAATCAATATTTTTTTCCGGTGAACTTTTTGAAGGAATTCTATTCCCGAACTTCCACGTTCTAGTTAATCATAAATAATGAATCATAAATCGCAAATCAAAGAGAGGGCTAATCAAATGAACAAAACAAAGAGATCAGTAAAAGTAGCTGTGGTAACGGGGGGCGCACAGGGAATCGGCAAAGCTATAACTCTGAAGCTAGCCACTGAACACTGGGAGGTAATTGCCGTTGATATTGACAAAGAAGCGGGTGGGGAGCTTTTGGGACATAGTAAGATATATTCGATAGTTTTTAAGCATCTTGATGTGTCTGACGAAGATTCGGTTGAGCAATTTTTTAACTTTGTTGAAAAGGAATATGGCCGGCTGGATGCTTTAATCAATAATGCCGGTTTGGCATCCCCAGGCAACGCCCCGATTGAAAAATTAAAGTTTAATGAGTGGCATGAAAAAATAGCGGTTAATTTATCGGGGCCTATGCTTTGTTCGAAATATGCTGCGAATCTTCTTCGAAAATCAAAAGGATCGGTGGTTAATATAGCTTCAACCCGTGCACTGATGTCTGAACCCGATAATGAGGCCTATTCCGCATCGAAAGGTGGTGTGGTAGCACTGACGCATGCACTGGCAAATTCTCTGGGACCGGATGTGAGAGTGAATGCCATTAGCCCCGGATGGATTGATGTGCGAAACTGGCAAAAGCGGAGCGAGCGTGATGCGGAGCCTTTACGTGAAGTCGATCATAAACAGCATCTTGTAGGCAGAGTGGGGCGACCTACAGACATCGCTGATATGGTTTCCTATTTGATATCAAATAGAGCGGGATTTATTACCGGCCAGAATTTTGTTATTGACGGCGGCATGAACCGAAAAATGATTTATCAGTAAAGGATTCATAATGAGTGATGAGTAAAGAGTAAATTTCTCACGCATCACTCTTTTACTCATTATGAATCCGTCAACTACATAGAAGATTGAGATTCTGTATTGGCGATTCCAATCACACCGCAGCCAATTCGAGCTCCTGCTGCTCCCGAAGGTTGAGAAGTGAGATCATCCTGCCCCTGATGAACAATAACGGCACGGCCAATAATGCTATTTGGGCCGTTAAGCTGAATATGCGAATCGACATAATCTATGGTAGCATTACCTTCTGCATCAACTTCAATATTTCCCATGTCCCCCATATGACGCAGTGAATCGGTAGGAGCGGCGTGGGGGTTTTCATTCGGGTTATAATGTCCGCCGGCTGAAGATAAATCAGGTGCTGTGCAATCTCCATACTGGTGAACGTGGAAACCATGCGGACCTTCCGTTAATCCTTCCAATTCGGCATGAACCCGAACCCCTTCTGCCACTTTTTCGAAAGTTGCAATTCCCGAAACATTGCTTTCCTCAGTGGGATAAATAATGGCGACAGCTTTTGTATAATCGGTTGTATTTTGTTCTACTTCGTTCTGAAGCTGTTCTTGAACTGTTGCTTCTTCTGTACAGCCAATCATAAAAAAAACAATACAAAGGCTAATAAAAATTTTGTTTAATGGCTTAATCATAGTTTTTGCGTGATTTTCAATTTAAAAGTATAAGTAGTTAACAATCTGTAAATCGTTGGCATTCAAATCAATTAAAATAATATAATGCTTTTGCCGCAAAGACAAATTATTGCCGGGAGATACAATTTGGGTTATTTTCATCAGTTAGTTATTCTCAGATAAAACATTCTCCTAAATTTTCAATTTATGATCTGGCAAGATGCTGTTTACCTCTGGTTTTTGTTAATCATTCCGCTTTTGGTAGCTGCCAACTGGTGGTATAACAAACGGCTTGATGAAAAGCGTAAAAGGTTTTTTGGCTCAGAACTCTTTCAAAAATTGCGCAGGGGATTTTGGCCATTCGGGAAGAAAATCAGGTCCATTAGCCTTTATATTGGCCTGGCGCTGCTTATTATTGCGGCTTCGGGACCTAAAATTGGTACTGAAGTTCGGGAGGTTAAACGCCAGGGCGTTGACCTTTTAATCGCACTGGATCTTTCGGCCAGTATGAATGCCGAAGATGTAAAACCAAGTCGTTTAGAGAAGGCCAAGTATGAAATAAACCGTCTTATTGACCGGCTTAATGGAGATCGTGTAGGTCTTATTGTTTTTACAGGTGAAGCTTACCTTCAATCTCCGATGACACTCGATTACTCTGCCCTGCGCCTGTTTTTGAATATTGCTGAAACCAACCAAATGCCATCTTCCACCACTAATTTCAGTGCGGCGATGGAGGCGGCGGCCGAAGCTTTTCAAACGGCTGAAGGAGATAAAAATTCAGCTGCAAAGGTAATGTTGATCGTTTCAGACGGTGAAAATCAAGGGGGTTCTTATGATGAAGCTCTTCAGCAGCTCTTGGAACAAAATGTTACGGTTTATACTCTGGGAATTGGCACGGAAGCGGGCACAACAATTCCCGTCTATGATCCCTCAGGATCCCTTATGGGATACAAGCGGAATAACCAGGGACAAGTAGTGACTACCAAACTGCAGCCGGAGGTACTTCGCTCAATTGCTAAAAAAGGGGGAGGCGAATACTATGAAATCCGTAACGGGAGTTCAGGAATCGATGCGTTTTTAGGTCGTCTTGATGAGCTTCAACAAGGTGAATTCGCGAGCCAAAAATATACCGGTTTCGAGAACCAATACCAGTGGCTGGCGGGAATAGGGCTGGTATTTTTACTTTTGGGAATGGTCTTTCCAAATATGCGAAAGGGGAAGGATCTGTAATTGATTATAGAAGGGGGACCTCCCCCAACCCCTCCCTCTCCGCAAAAAGCAGCGGACAAGGAGGGACTTTTAAAGTCTACTCAGATTTGCCTCCTTCCTGGTGCATTTTTTTTGTTCATATACATCGGGAAGAAGGAACCAGAGGATAGTTTCATGGAACTGAATTATTAAATTAGGATTTTCAAAAATATGATTAAACTCTTCATAACCGATCTCGACGGATGTCTCACTGCACCTTTTGAAAAGCCGGATTGGGAATTATTATCCCGGATTCGGCGGCTGATTGAGCAGAGTGAAAGTGATTTTAGCATACCATCATTATCCATTTGCTCGGGACGCCCCTTGCCTTATGTTGAGGCGGTTGCCCAATGGTTAGGAATTAATCATCCTGTTGTTTTTGAAAGCGGAGGAATTTATGAACTTGCTACAAACAAGGTACAGATTTCATCCGCTTTTGATGAAGAAGCAGAACAGCAGGTCGAAAAGCTTAAGGACTGGCTACAGCAAAATATCATCAACAAGTACCCGGATATGATTTTGGAGTTTACCAAACGGATGGATGCAGGTCTGATCCACCTCGAAAAAGGAACGATTGATGAAGTTCTTCCGGTCGTTTCTGAGTATGTTAGTAAAAATTACGAGCGCTTTGAAGTTCACAGAACCGACGTTTCGATTAACATCATCCCCAGCGAAAACAACAAGGAAAGCGGCATTAAAAAATTATGCGAAATGCTTAATATAGAGCCGGATGAAGTGGCTTATATCGGAGACAGCAGTGGAGATATTCCCGGACTCAAAATCGTAGGCTATCCTTTTGCGCCGCTTAACGCTTCAGAAGATGTTAAGAAACACGCGGAGGTGCTGAAAGCCGAAGTTACGGATGCTGTTTTGATGGCGTATCATCAGCTTATTGAAGCAAATAGAAAAGAAGTAGAAGTGAATTAGTTGTCATCCTCAGTTTGCTCCATCTGCTGTTCGAGCAATTTAAAATATTGCTCAATAAGCCGCTGGTAATCTTCTTTAAATTTTGTACGGCTGGGATTGTTTAACATTTCCCGAAGTTGTTGTTGAAGTTCTTCAAGGGTGATGTCAGGCGGATTTGATCTTGGACTGTTTTCTGCTGCAGTAGCTTCTCGTTCTTTCTTCTTACCGCGCTCCTGAATCGCTTCTTCGGCAGACAGCATTCGCGACAAAATATTTTGCTGGCGCTGCATTAACGGGCGATTCAACTGTCCACCGCGGAGGTCATTAATAGCATCTTCCATTTGTTCCGACATTCGTTCCAGCTCGCTCAGTACTCGGTCACCCGAATCAAACACCCCTTGTTGCTGCAGTTCTTCCAGTTGTTTTCGAATTAAATTCTGCTGCTCTGACAATTGCTCAAGCCGCTCTAGCTGATTTTGGCTTAACCGGTTCCCCTGAATATCGTTAATCATCTGTTGAATTTGTTGGTTGAGCTTTTGCTGCTGTCCCGTCATTTTTTGTAGCTGCTCAATAAACTGCTGCGTGCTCATAGCTCCGCCGCCTCCGCCGGGAGGTTGGTTTTGCAGTTGATTAAGCAGTGATGCGACCATACTTGCCAGCTCATTAACACCGCCTAAAGAATGTTGCATGGCGAACATGGAATTTGCTTTATCACGTTCTGCCAGCAACTCAACCGATTGTTTAAGCTGATTTTCAACTTCTATCTTCTTCTTATTGATCTGATTCGAAAAGGAGGGGAGCTCAGATGAAAGCTGAAAAAGAGAATCGGCGAGCATGGAAAATTGCTGAGAAATATTTTGTTCTTTGCGCGCTTGCTCCACAAAAGCTTTAGAACGATAGGGCAGGCTTTCGGTCTCTTTAGCAAGTTCTTCCTGGTTTTGGGAAAGATTAATCAGTGAGTACAGAATATACTTAAGTCCGCTCATATTAACTTGCCGTTGCTGTTGATTAAGCTGCTTTTTCGCACTTCTGATTTGTTGTGCCATCTGCCGCATCTGTTGCTGAATCTGCTGCTGTTGCCGCTGAACCTGCGGATTCTTTTCTCCTGCCGCTTCACTTTTCTGCTTTTTGAGCCGCTCAATATTTTCCTGCAAATCTTTATTAATTTGCCCCAGCTTTTGTCCGGCATTTTTTTGTAACTCTTGCACTTTGTTTTTCGCAGCTCCCGGTGCGTTTTCACCCAGCTCTTCCAGTTGTTTTTGCACATCCTGTAAATCTTTCTGTATAACTTTCTGCCGTTCAAGTTCTTTTTCACCTGCCGTTGATTTTGCCAATTGCTGCTCGCGGTCGGCAAGCTTTTCGATCACTACAGCCATTTTTTCAAGATCACTGTTTAATCTCAGCGATTTGAATAATTCTATTGTTCGCTTTATTCGCTCTTTATACAGCTTTTCGTTAAACTCATAATTTTGAAGTGCCTGGCGTAATTGATCGGGATTCATCTTGCCTAAAGATTCGCGAAGTTTTTCAAGAGCTTCTGCCAACTCGGGACTATTAATTTCCTTCATCAGCTGTTGCAGTTCTTCATAAGCTTGTATTGTTTCAGGAGACATCATCCTGTCTTTTTCTATTTCCTGCCGAATTTCCCCAAATTCTTCATTTAGCTTTTCAAGCTGTTCATCAATTTTTTGCTGTTGTTGTTGGACTTCCCGGAGGCTTTGCTTTTGTTCCCAGTTGGTTTTAGGATTTTGTTTAAGTTGTTGTTTAAACCGGTCATACTCTTGTTGCATTTGTGTGAAAGATTCAGAAATATTTTCGAGTGATTCTGCCACATTTGCCTCCCGCGAATCAAGTTCATCTAAATATTCAGTGATGGAAGGGAAAATAATGGTTAATTTTTGACTGCGTCCCGTTTTAGCCCCGTTATAGGCATCATTGTCTTTAACTTCAATCCAAAAAGTAATCACATCGCGGGGCTTTGGTTCGAGGCCGGGAATATTCCAGATATAACTTTGCAACTGATTCATGACCGGATCAGCGAGTGAGATACTTCCCTTTTCGGGCTTTTCAACGAACGCACGTCGATGCTCGTAGTGCAGTGATGCTTCTGTAAGCCCAAAATCATCACCTGCTTTATATTGTATATTTAAGCTTTGAGGAGTTTTCATTTCCAGGCTTTCCTCAGGCTCGACCAGGTTCACAAACGGAGGCCGGTCCCGGGTTGCTTCAACAATAAACTGGAAGTCATTTTTGTTTGATAGACCGGCGCGGTCCTGCATGGTAAATGAAACGGTATCGGCAGACTTGAAGGTCCAGCTGTGATTGAAAACGGTTGAGGTTGCCTGTGTGAGAACAAGGTCAGCAGAATCTGTTGCGGTGCGATGGAGTGACAGGTCTGAAACCTGCTTATTGGTTACGGCATGTAACAAAATTTCTGAACCCGGGTAGGCAGTAATTTTTGAAAAAGGGTAAGCAAAGGAGGCGGTGTCAAGCTGAGTGTAAGCGGGCGGAACAACCCGTATCGTTAATTGTTCAAAACGGGGCCGAAGCTGAACGGTGATACCATAAACATCACTCTTAAAACCATCCATCAAAAAGTAATATTGTCCGTTGACAGCAGGCGAAATAGATAAAAAAACAGCTTGGCCATTTTCTACTGTTACCGGATTGCGACGGCGAAATTTATCTTCGATGTTTGTTTTAAACGCCAGAGATATATTTTCCGGAACATCACCCTCAAATCTTATTTTCGGAGCGAATGACTGTCCCTGTTCGAGGGTCAGCGTTCCCGGTTCGACCGTAAAACCGTATGGATTGGGTGGGGAATAGTTTTCCCAGATATGGGTAAGGCGACTCACGGCAGCCGGTTGAAACGTAACAAAGGTGATCAGCAAAAGGATGCCAATGGAGCTGCCAACCAAACCCTGACGATAGTGCCTGCTTATGGAATGACTGCCGGTAAAAGAATTAAGGTAAGAAGCTATGTTTCGATGTTTAAGACTGCCAATATTTTGATTGATTGCAGCCACGTATAAAGGAGATTTTCGGGTATTAGCATCAAAATGAAGGTCGAATGCATTACTGAGTTCAGGTGTGCCGTTCTTTTTACTGAAATGATGGTAAAATTCTTTAAAGGAGGGAGGATTTAAGCGGAAGTAAGAATAGAGGGCGGCGCCGGCAGAAAAAATTAACAGCAGCAGAATGAGGGCAAATTTAGCAGCAACCGGAAGATAGAACAGGGACTCCAAAATCACTGCCAGCGAGCATCCAACCAAAAAGACGGCCAAAAAGACGGCGCAGAGAGCGATCTTGTGCTTCCGAAGAAGCTTTTGAAAACTCTCCTGTACTATAGAGATGAACTTGTTCAGTTCATCCTTGACGTTTTCGTTCACACTTGTTCACCAGTCTTAATTATGAATTAAAGTGGTTGAAGTAACAAACATAACCCTCTCTGACTAAATTCGGTACTCCCTTTTAAAGGAGATTTTGTCTCTTACTCAAAAAATAGTTTTCAAACCTAAATCCCCTTAACAAAGGGGATTTTAAGGAGACTGTATCTGAATATCTTAAAAAGGACTTGCCGATTATAAATCATTAAATGCGTTGACGGTTGAAAATAGTTTCTAATAAGCCCTTTTGCTGTCATTTCTTCCGAAGGAATCCCTACGGGAGACTGTAGTCCGCCAGCTGGCGGACGGAACGGAGAAATCTAATCCATTTTGATTTTGCAGCCTTAGTTATAACGGATGAAATTTCTCTGCCGGAGGCATCCCTACGGGAGACTTCATCCCGATAAAAACCTCGCCCCGACTACTCGGAGCTCAAAATGCCAATAATAAGAAATTAGATTCTTTCTTTGTTATAAACATTCTTAACCACTCAATGGGTTCATTAATTATTACTAATTTGAATAATGGTGGTTGTAATTAAGGCGGCGGTAGAAATAATGGCTGAAAAGATACCCACCCGCTCCTGCGGAGTTAACTCATCCGGATCCGGTTCTTCGGGAATTACAATAGTAGCACCCGGTTGAACGGCTGGATAATTTTTAAAGAACAGGAAGTTTTTAACACGATCTACTTTACCACTGGCATAAATAACATAAGCATGCCTTTTTTTGGCCAAATCGGTAAAACCACCGGCCGAGGTGATATAATCTTCAAATGACCGGTCTTCATCAAACCGGATGGTTGTGGGATAAAATACAGCACCTTTAACAGTAACGGTTTGTAATTGTTTGGGAATGAACAAAGAATCCCCCTTTTCTAAGAACAAATCATATTTCGAGCCGGGATTTTTTATAACATGCGGCAGATCTATACCGATTTGAGCTCCGTCTCTTTGTCCTTGCAGCATTTCTTGCTGCTCTTCCTCGGTTAATCCTTCAACATTAGCCAGGTTTTGCTGTGATTCCTGCTCAACAAATTCGCGATCCCGGAAGAGTGTTGCGCCTTTAAGGTACGCTTCGGATGTAAGCCCGCCGGCACGACGTATTAAATCAGAAATTCGGTCATTTTTTGATGAAAGCGAATAAACACCGGGAAATTTAACTTCACCGACAATAGCAACTTCATTTTGCCTTTCGTAATTCGGAAGCGCGCGAACATACACCTGATCAAAAGGCTGAAGTTTAAAATTTGCCTCTTTAGGATTTAATTCCAGATTTTCATCAACACTGAAGGTAAAAATAGTTGCGATATTCGATAAATCTCTATTTTCGTCCAGGTCTCTTATCCGGCGTGCCACTTCAATTCGATAGGGATTAGCTGATCGGGTAAAACCATCGGCGCGGAAGATGAGATCTTCGAGAGTCATACCGTAAACGAATTCATACTCTCCGGGCAGCTGAACCGGGCCCGAAATGCCGACGGTATAATTTTCGCGCATGTCAAAAATGGAGGAAATATGTACAATATCATTTTTAACCAGAGGAATATCATACTTATCGGGGTTTTGCAACACTTTTCGAAGATCAAAAGAGATTGATCTAACAGTATAATCATCATTTGTGCGATAAATAATTCCCCGGTTCATAAATGCATCGCCCATCAACCCTTCAGCCCGCTGAATAAGAGAATAGAGCGTAGTTGAATCGGTTAATTCGTATTGACCGGGACGAAAAACAGCCCCCTGAATTTCAATCATATTGGCAAAACGGGGCAGAATTTCTCCCACCGTTACAAGAGCGCCATTTCTAAGGCTGAACTCATCAAAATTAGTTTTTTGAACATCTATGATCCTTTTTTCAGTATTGGTATTGCCAATCACCTTTATGCGTCCTGTGTAAGCATCACCGGTGAATCCCCCGGCATACTTAATAAGATTAGCCAGCGTTTCCCCGTCCTTTAACTCATAAATGCCGGCTCTTTTTACTTCACCTTCAATTTCAACACGATTCAGATATGGGTTGATCTGGATAATATCCTGGTCTTCAAGGCGAATATTACTGGATTGGTCGCCATAAATTAAGAAGTCATAGAGGTCGAAAGTGGCGATTATAGAATCTCCGCGGATAATATCTATTTTACGAAAACTACCGCTGGTTGTGGGGCCGCCGGCGGCATAAAGAGCGTTAAAAACAGTAGCGAGTGACGTTACCGTGTAGGTTCCGGGTATTGCCGCTTCACCCAAAACAGTAACTTTAATGCTGCGTACCTGTCCCAAAGTGACCAGCATATAAGTGTCTTTTTGATTGGGGTCGGAAGGACTGAGCCCGGAATATATCTCACCGAGCCGTTTTTTGAGACGTTGTGAAGCTTCATCAATAGTTAAGCCGTTGACATTAACGGGGCCAATGTTTGGAATCATGAGCATGCCGTCAGGGGCTACCTGAAGCTGGTACGTTTGCTGGGCGGCGCCCCAAATATCAACAATTAGTTCATCACCTGGTCCCAGCTCGTAATTTTGAGGGGTGGGGATATTCAGTGACGGTTCAAAAGTGACGTTGTTATCGGTAAAAAGTTCAAAGCCGAAGATTCGGTCTTTCAGTCTTTGCCTGGCCAGGTATAAGGAATCTTGCTTGGCTAAATACTCCTTATATTCAGGAGAAGAATTAACCCGGAGAGGGCCTGCTTCAAAAATGCCGGAACTGCCGCTCCCCATCAAATCTCCGCCTGAATCTAAGAGAGGGTACCGCATGCGGTTGATGCCGCCCATTTCACCCCCGGCAGTTAAATTACCGGATTGAACCTGTAGCAACCTTTGCCGTAGTTTGTTAGCCTCTACGCGTGGCATTCCCTGCACAACAGCGAACTGGGCAATCTGATCGATAGTAAGGCCGCGTGATTGTGCTTCCTGATAAATCCGCATGATTTGCTGATCAGATAGATTATCAACCTGAATACTTTGAAAATCGATATTTGAAATATCCTGGGCAGAAACTACCGTTGCCAGAGAAAGAAAGATTAAGACAAGAAGGCTTTTACACAGACGCATTAAGAGTAGATGTATATATTAGATATTTATTTTGACATAAAATAAAGAAATCGCTTCTAAAGTGATATTCAAAGATCAGGAAATATCATTTAGTTTTAAACGGTTTTTTACGGCAAATTTTCCACGTTCTTGTTGAACGGTAATCACTTCTTCTTCGGCATCATGCTCTAAAAAAAGGAACCAGTTTTCGTCCACAGCCTGATCTAAAAACTGCTTTTTTTCGTTCAGTGTTTTAACGGGATGCATGTCGTAACCCATCACCCAGGGCAGCGGCAGGTGAACGTGCGTGGGCAGGAGGTCGGCCATAAAGACAATAGTTTTTCCCTCACTCATTATTTTTGGCAGTTGCTGGCTTTCTGTATGTCCCTGCACTGCAATAGCTTCTAGTCCTTCTTCATAAGAATGATTTTCATTGACAAGGTTAAGCTTATCCCAGTTTGCGATGGGCTGAATATTGTCCGGCAAAAAACTGGCCTTTTCACGGGTGTTGGGATGCGTAGCTGTTTGCAAGTGTTTTTTGGTTACATGATAAGTCGCGTTAGGGAATGTATGTTTGATGTCTCCGTTTTCACCATAAAAAGTAGTGCCGCCGCAATGATCAAAATGCAGGTGTGAAAAAATAACATCGGTGATGTCTTCGGGCTTGAAACCGTGATATTCCAGAGAACTTAACAGGTCACTGTGTTCGTGATCAAGCTGATAAATATCTTCGAATTTCTCATCAAACTTGGTCCCGCATCCGTTGTCAACGAGATAGGTTTTGCCGGTGTTTTCAGAAGTGATAAGCAGGCAGCGCATAGCCATCGGGATGCGGTTTTTGTCATCTACACCGAGATACCGTGACCATAATGTCTTGGGAACAACGCCGAACATGGCACCGCCATCGAGACGAAAACGTCCGGTTTCAATGCTGTAAAGATGAAAAGGGCCAAGGGGTAAATCTGTAAGGTTCATTGAATAATTTTTGAGCAGTAGTTAAGAGTTACAAGTAACAGAGATCAGTAAAACTAACGTACGGAGCAGTTGAAATAAAATATTGACCTGATAGCGTGCCGGTGCCTTTCTGGTTCCTGTCAGCGTCTACAACGCTGTCAGGCCCTGTGGGACGCTTACAGGTTGGTTTATATTCTAAGCGTTAAAGCTAAAGCTTTTCCAGAAGATTATTGAGGAAAAGGCGCATTTCTTTCAAATCTTTTTTAAGATGAATCGGCACTTCAGAATTACGTTTTTCTCCATTTAACTCCTGTTCTAACACTTGTTGAGCGCCTTCGGTACTATACTTTTTTTCCTGAATCAGTTCTTTGAGTTTTAAGATCGTTTCAATATCATTTTCTTTGTACGTACGATTTCCTGCGTTGTTTTTTTTGGGGCTAAGTTCATCAAACAAAGATTCCCAATAGCGCAACACATGAGCATCAACGCTGGTAATTTTGCTAACTTCGCCGATGGAGTAATAAAGTTTTTTCATAGGAAATGTAAAACGTATCTTTATGACTAATTATACATGATCTTGATGATATTATCTAACTCTTTGTCCCAAAATAATTAAGAAAACGTTGCTTGAGCAAAATTTGAATAACATTGAACTGAGTGTCGTCCTCCCCCTATACAATGAGGAGCAGTCGATAAGTGAACTCGCCCGGTTGATAAGTGAAGCATTATCAGATGTTTCGGCCTTCGAAATTATTTTCGTTGATGATGGCTCAACGGATAAATCCTGGGCTGAAATTAAAAAAGTATGCTGTAAAATGAATGTTGTGCGTGGTATCCGCTTTCAACGAAATTACGGCAAAAGTACAGCTTTACAGGCGGGATTTGACAAAGCGCGGGGAGAATTCGTGGCAACAATGGATGCCGACTTGCAGGATGATCCGTTTGAAATCCCCCAGATGATGCGCCAGCTAAAGCAACAGGATCTGCACTTGGTGAGCGGCTGGAAGAAGAAACGTCACGACCCTGTTTCAAAAACCATACCCTCACGCTTTTTTAACCGCGTAACTTCGCTCGTAACCGGTATAAAGCTTAACGACTTCAATTGCGGCTTAAAAATTTACCGCAAGGATGTTCTGGACCATATTCAGCTGTACGGAGAATTACACCGCTATATTCCGTTTTTAGCTAAATTAGAAGGCTATGACCGGATTGGCGAAAAAGTAGTAAAACATCACCCTCGAAAATACGGTACCACTAAATTTGGCCTTTCGCGCTTTACCAACGGTTTTCTGGACCTTCTGACTCTTCTTTTTGTGAACAAATATCTGCAGCGCCCCATGCATTTCTTCGGCGCGCTGGGTTTTTTATTCCTGATTGTAGGCGGAGGTATCAACCTGTATTTAAGCATAGAAAAAATATTTTTTGGGCAGCCCCTGGGAGATCGTCCCCTGTTACTTTTCGGGGTGATGCTGATGGTACTCGGTGCCCAGATTTTATCTATAGGTTTTTTGGGCGAATTGATCCAAAAGCGAAGCGGTAAAAACCAACAACCTAACATTAAAGATACCATTTAGTTTTAAATGAGCCGAATTGCCTACGACCCGGTTAAAGACCGATTTGCTAATATCATCCGTCGCTTCCGATTTTTACGCACTATATTCTATAACCTGCTTGACCTGTTTTTTCTGAGAAGCTGGTATGTGCGCGATATTTTAAGGAAAAGTGCCCTGCCTTTAGACCTTGAAGGGCGCTGGAAATTGCTGGATGCGGGCTCAGGATTCGGGCAGTACGACCGCTTCATTCTGCAAAACTTTGAAAATGTGCGGATAAAAGCATTGGATGTGAAAGCTGATTATTTAAGAGATTCGCGAATTTATTTTGAAAAAGAAATTCAGCGAGGCAGAATCGCTTTTGAACAAAAAGACTTGCTTCAGCTAAACGACCATGATGAATATAATTATGCCATTTGTATTGATGTATTAGAGCATATTGAAGATGACCGGAGGGTGATGGCCAACATTTTTGAATCATTGCAAAGCGGCGGGTACTTTCTTATGCATTCTCCCTCCATCTATTCAGAAGAAGATGCGGGTAATGATGATTCTTTTGTGGATGAACACGCCCGGGTAGGGTATGCTAAAAAAGATCTTCGCGAAAAATTGGAAACAGCGGGATTCGAACCGCTTCACATCGCTTATACCTACGGAGAAAAAGGGCATCTTTCCTGGGAGCTGCTCATCAAATACCCCATGCTTTGGCTCAATAAAATAAAACTGTGGGCGCTGCCGCTCATGTGCATTTATTACATTTTTACCCTGCCTGTAGGCTTATTCTTGATGAAAATGGACATGAATGAGAGAAATGAAAAGGGGACTGGCATCTACGCCTTAGCAAAGAAGGGAAGTTAAAAAAAATCTAAAGCACGAATGATCAAAATTCAAAACAGTTTCGGATTTTGAATATTTGTGCTTCGAATTTCACAAGTACCGCGTACGGGATTCGAACCCGTGTTACCGCCGTGAAAGGGCGGCGTCCTAAACCCCTAGACGAACGCGGCAGGGAAAGAACACGGATGAGGCGGATTAAACGAAATTTCACAGAAACATTATAACCTGTGATTATCTGCCGGATCCGTCTTATCCGTGTTCTAATGAGGCGACAAGGATACAGCAAAAAATTGATTATTACAAGTATCAAAGCGCATAAAAAAAGAACACAAATAGCACTTATCTGCGGATTAAATCTGTCCGCGTAAATCCACAAATCTGTGTTACTTGTGTTCTATAAATGGGAGCCCGATGGGATTTGAACCCACGGCCTCCAGGGCCACAACCTGGCGCTCTAACCAACTGAGCTACGAGCTCCATTTGTAAAAATTCATAGCACGAATGAACAAAATCCAAAATAAATGTTTCGAATTTTGAACATTAGGATTTTGAATTTCATTGGTACCGCGTACGGGATTCGAACCCGTGTTACCGCCGTGAAAGGGCGGCGTCCTAAACCCCTAGACGAACGCGGCATAATAAACAGAACGCGGATGAGATGGATTAAGCAAATTTGCGCCGAAATAATCCATTTCATCAGCATTCTATTTGAGGCGACGGGCGGATTTGAACCGCCGTACAAGGTTTTGCAGACCTCTGCCTAACCACTCGGCCACGTCGCCATCTAAGATTGATGATTTTCGATTTATGATTGTTGATTTGGTCTCTAATCGAAAATCATCAATCACCAATCAAAAATCCCCTGTACGCCCGACAGGACTCGAACCTGTAACCTGCTGCTTAGAAGGCAGCTGCTCTATCCAGTTGAGCTACGGGCGCGTTTAATTTTAAATTTTGAATTTTTAATTATGAATTAAATTAAAAAAAATCTGCGCCCGCAGGTAAATTCATAATTCAACATTCATAATTCAAAATTAACTATGTCGGGGAGACAGGATTTGAACCTGCGACCCTTCGCTCCCAAAGCGAATGCGCTACCGGACTGCGCTACTCCCCGTTCCTTTTTTGCAAAGATGTCAAATATAAGAGTCTTCAAGTCTCAAATCAATGAAACTTCAATGAATTTTATTCTTTGATTCTCGTCCAGCATTCTTTTACAAATCCTGCTCCATAAGCTGTTAATTGTATAAACGATGCTGCCATGCTTAGCAATCCAATGTAAAGACTTTTATTTTTTAAAGCAGTGTCCAAAAAAATGAGAATAAAGAACAACCCAAAAGGAATTGCTAACAACTTGAACAGTGAAAAGTTCCAAAACGGGGTTGACAGAAAAAACAGAAAGCCCGCCGTAAAAATTGCCGGCAAAAGATGTACGACTTTAACCTCGGAAGGGTAAAACCGTCCGATATTGATACGTGCACGTCCGAAAAAGAAAAGCTGCTTAAAAAACTGCGTCAAACTCGTGCGCCTTTTATGATATACATAAGCATCCGGAATAAGGCCTGCCCGAAAGCCGTTTTCGATAATACGGATGCTAAATTCAATATCCTCGCCCATTCGCGTGATGCGATAGCCGCCTGTTTTTCCATACACTTTACGTGAAATTCCCATATTAAAGCTGCGGGGATGAAAAGTGCCGGCATGATGCTTATTACCCCGAATGCCGCCGGTGGTAAAGGGTGACGTCATCGCATAACTGATAGCTTTTTGAACCGGAGTGAAACTTTCATGAGCCCGGTCGGGACCTCCATAAGCATCAAGCCTGTTTTCTTTTAAATAATCGTTTACAGCTTCAAAATAGTGGCGCGGAATGAGGCAATCGGAGTCAAAAACAACCAAATAATCACCACTTGCCCGTTCGAAGCCATAGTTACGGCTGAAGCCTTGCCCCGAGTTTTCTTTATAATAATAACTGATGTTCAGGCAGTCCTCGTATTTCTTTACGATCTCTTTGCAAGGTTCATCGGAACCATCTTCAATAATTAACGTTTCAAAATTTTGATAGGTTTGGTGCGTAAGGCTTTCCAGCAGTTCATCAATTTCCTGAGGACGATTGTAAACCGGGATAATGACCGAATAGAACATGCAAAAGTTTTAAGGTTTTATGTTAGCCACGGAAGCACGAAAACACGGAAAAATTGTTTTTGTACGTTAGTGTTCCTGTGGCAAATACAGCCAAATCTACAAATAAAATCATAGAAATATAGTCCGATAACGGGTGCAACTTAGATAGATAATTCCGTTCTTTAGGCTTCAATTTTTTAAAAGTGAAATAACATTTATTTATGCTTACCCATTTTATTCGAACACTGGTTTTGATCTTGCTCCCGTCAATCGCCTTGGGGCAGTCGCTAAATCTTTCTGTCTTACCTCCAACTTCAAACAACAGCCCGTCAACATTTTTACTCGAAGACGGGGAAATTTCAATAAATTCAGGCAGTCTTCAGTTTTTGACTTCAGGCAAAACAGCCGCAGGTTTCAATGCTTACGGTATCTCACCCGATTATTCCTTTGTAAGCTTTTTGAAAGGAACTCCTAATGGAGGTCAATTTGTGTTGCTCGATTCCTCCGGCGATACTTTGAATTCCTATTCAACTATTTCGCTGACTTCTGATGATCCCTCACTGGCCGTTTATCCATCCAATGCGGGGACCATTTTAATTCGTGATAATATTGTCAACTTCACTTTTTATAATACTTTTGGCGAGATAATTACCAGTATGTCGAGCAGTGGCGAAACAAAAGGGGGACAGGTGATTTCTGAAGTAGCAATGAGCCCAAACAGGGAAACAGTAGTAATCTATACTCCCAAAATAAGGCGCAATGGTGAGCTGGGATCTAAGGCTGAAGTGATGCTGCGAAACGGGGATTTTGAAACCATTTTCTTCAGTAATGACCGCACTTTAAATTATCTGGGAATTTCAGGAAACGGCAATTTAGTTGTCGCTATTTCATCCGCGCAAGGTACAGACGACCGGGCGGTAATCATGGATAAATTTGGTAATGAATTAAACACAATCACTTCCGGTGAAAACTTAATAGGAGCTTCCTTTACTGACAATGGTGAATTCATCACTCTTTATTCCGATCAGCGGGTTTTAGTGTTTAACACCATGACAGGGGAGCGATTGGGCAGCACCAGTTTTCGTTCGCCGGTTCTTGTAGCAGATTACTTTCCCGAGGATGATATGATTTTAACCCTTATCGGAGATTATTACGAAAGTACAGGCATTATTAATAACGCTGAATTCCGGGCGGTAGATTTAGAGCAGCGTGAATTAGCAAGCGAAGAGCTTTCAGGAGCACTTGGATTTAATCAGGCCATGAAACCGAAATTTATTCGAACCGGAACCGGAGAATACCGGTTGATGGGAGCCAACAAACGGGTAGCCATCTCAACTAACTTTTAATAAAAAGACATAGAAAGTTTTGAAAACTTGCTATGTCTTAGATAAAAAAATGGCGCAAGTGAAAAAACACTTACGCCACTTTTATTTTCTGTTAAATATTTAAGAACGAAATCTTAAGCTTTCGCCTCTGATTTTGATTCTTCACTTTCCGTTTCAGAACTTTCATCTTCAGAAGCTTTTTTACTGCTTTCAGATTCTCCGTCAGTCCAATCGAAGGTGAGTCCATCCCGGGATTTATTCATCTTTATTTTGATGGTGGAATTCTCGGGATGATCGCCTTCGAGCAATTCTTCGGCCAGTGGCTCTTCCACGTATTTTTGGATAGCCCGTTTCAGTGGACGAGCACCGTATTTCTGGTCAAATCCTTTATCACTCAGAAATTCTTTAGCGCCTTTGGTTACTTCAACCGTATATCCGACATTTTCGATACGTGCGAAAAGGTCATCCGACAGGATATCAATAATTTTGAAGATATCCTCTTTTTCGAGTGCGCGGAAAGTGATGACATCATCAATCCGGTTAAGGAATTCAGGGTTAAATACTTTTTTCAAAGCATCCTGAATGGTTGATTTCATCTTCTCATAATCAAAGCTGCTGGGGCTTGATGAGAAACCGATGCCTTTTCCGAGATTGCGGATATCGCGGGCTCCAATGTTGGAGGTCATGATGATGATCGTATTCCGGAAATCCACTTTGCGGCCAAGGCTGTCGGTGAGGATTCCATCATCCAGCACCTGCAGAAGAATATTGAAAACATCAGGGTGTGCTTTCTCGATTTCATCAAGCAGAACCACACTGTAAGGTTTTCTTCGCACTTTTTCCGTAAGCATGCCACCTTCTTCATAGCCTACATATCCCGGAGGCGCTCCCACTAAACGGGAGACCGAAAATTTCTCCATGTATTCACTCATATCAATGCGGATGAGTGCATCTTCTTTATCAAAAAGGTATCGAGCTAATACTTTTGCCATCTCAGTTTTACCGACACCGGTAGGACCGAGAAAGATGAATGAACCGATGGGGCGGGATGGATCTTTGAGTCCCGCGCGTGTTCGTTTAATGGCTTTTGTCAGTTTAACAATAGCTTCATCCTGGCCAATAATTTGCTGGGAAAGTTCTTCCTGCATTTTTACCAGCTTTTTGCTTTCACTTTGACTGATTTTGCTGACAGGAACGCCGCTCATCATGCCTACAACGCGGGCAACATCTTCTTCATCCACATCATAAACGATTTCTTCGGACTTTTTCTCCCACTCTTTTTGGCTCTGTTCAAGCTCTTCAGTGAGACGTTTTTCTTTATCTCTCAGCCGTGCGGCTTCCTCAAACCGTTGCTTTTTGACCATACCATTTTTCTCATGGCTGGTTCTCTCAATTTCTTCTTCCAGATCAATAATATGCTGTGGAACGTGAATATTCGAAAGATGAACGCGGGCACCTGCTTCATCAAGTGCGTCAATGGCTTTATCCGGCAGAAAATGATCGGTTACATAACGGTCAGTAAGTTTTACACATTCAGAAATAGCTTCATCAGAGTAGCGGACACTGTGGTGCGTTTCGTACTTATCCTTAATTTGCTGAAGAATTTCAATAGTTTCTTCGGGACTGGTAGGATCAACCATAATTTTCTGGAATCTTCGCTCCAGCGCGCCGTCTTTTTCAATGTGCTGACGATATTCGTTAAGGGTGGTAGCTCCGATGGCTTGAACTTCACCGCGTGCAAGGGCCGGTTTCAACATGTTAGATGCATCGAGTGAACCGCTCGCTCCGCCAGCGCCGACGATTGTATGAAGCTCATCAATAAAGAGAATTACATTTTGGGTTTTTTCGAGTTCACCCATCACGGCTTTCATACGTTCTTCAAACTGGCCACGATACTTAGTTCCCGCTACAAGAGCAGCGAGGTCTAAAGCAATCACGCGTTTATCATAAAGCACACGAGAAACTTTGCGGTCGATAATACGCGAGGCAAGTCCTTCAGCGATAGCCGTTTTACCAACTCCGGGCTCACCAATGAGCACAGGGTTGTTCTTTTTACGCCGGCTCAGAACCTGAGCGACGCGCTCAATTTCCTTTTCCCGGCCTATGATAGGGTCGAGCTTTCCATCTTCGGCCAGTTGCGTTAAATCACGGCCGAAATTGTCGAGTACAGGTGTTTTTGATTTTTCCATTTTCTTTTCTCTGGAGCTTCCTGACGATTTAGAACCTTTAGATGATGACAAACTGGCTGATATCGAACGCGCATCACGACGATCGTCATCAGAAGATTTGCCTGAAATGATAAGATCCAGCTCTTCGCGGACCGCATCATAAGAAACATTAAACTGCTGCAGAATTTGAGCGGCAATATTCTCATCATCACGCAACAGCGAAAGCAGCAAATGCTCGGTGCCAATCGTATCGCTCTTGTAAAGTTTGGCCTCGAGATAAGTGATGCGCAACACTTTTTCTGCCTGTTTGGTGAGGGGAATATTTCCCACTTTTACCGATCCGCCGGTGCCGCGAACGGTATCTTCTACAGTCTTCTTTAATTTGAATAGATCACAATTTAGGTTTTTTAGGATTTTGACAGCTACACCTTCACCCAGGCGCACGATGCCAAGAATTAAATGTTCTGTTCCGATATAATCATGCCCCAGCCGCAGTGCTTCTTCACGACTGAATTGAATGACATCTCGAACTTTGCTTGAAAAATTACCCTCCATAAAAACGAACCTTCTGTGGGTTTTGGGTTATGTATCTATCGGTAAAACGAGTGAGTTAAGTGTTTAGTTCATGTCCCTTAACGAAAGTAGTATTGGCATAGTGCAAAAGCAAACAAAACAATCTTTTTAAGGCAGAAATATTTAAAAAAGGTATGATCTGCGGTTAAAAAAGAATCTGCGGAGATATATCTTTGACGGCCAATAAGCTATAAACAGTAAACAGCTTTCAAAGAGAGAAAGCATTTGGTTTTCTAACCGTTTTTAAGGTTTGATATTGCAGTAAAAAACGGCCGGATAAAGTTTTTTGTGTGCAAAAAAGAAATGAATATTGAATATCGAACAAGGAATATCGAATGAAGAAGTATTTGATCATTCTCTGTTCCGCCCGCTCTGCGGCGGAACGGAGCAAAGTTTTCTCACATGAATGTATTGAGCATGACAAAGAGTTGCTTTTTCTACCCCTTGCCATAGGCATCCCTACGGGGAAATCTCCTAAAGGGGACTTGCTGCTGCTTGAAATAGAGTATAAAGCCTTGCTAAAAAATGACAATTTATTAAAGGATAATCGTCTTGAAAAAAGCACTGTCCTTAAAAGTTCCCTTTAGGAGATTTAGGGGTCTAAAACAAAGGGCTCCCCGTCATCTCTTCAGGCTGAGGAAGACCCATAAGTTTGAGGAGGGTAGGGGCAACATCAGCCAGAATACCATCTTTCATTTTGGTGATACCGGGTTTGTTAAGAATGAGCGCAGGAACCGGGGCTGTGGTATGAGCGGTGTGAGGCTGCCCATTTTCTTTTATCATACAATCGGCATTTCCATGATCGGCGATAATCAACATTTTGTAATCATATGCCAAAGCCACTTCAACCAGTTTTTTTAGCTGACGATCAATCGTCTCTACCGCTTTTATCGTGGCTTGCATATCCCCGGTATGACCTACCATATCGGGATTGGCATAATTCAAAATACAAAGATGATTTTTGCCGGTGTTCAGCTGCGCACAAAGGGTATCAGTTACTTCCGGGGCGCTCATTTCGGGCTGAAGGTCGTAAGTAGCCACTTGGGGACTCGGAATCAAAATGCGTTCTTCCCCTTTGAAGGGTGTTTCTTCACCGCCGTTAAAAAAGTAGGTAACATGGGGGTATTTTTCCGTCTCAGCGATTCGAAGCTGTTTGAGTCCGTGATTGCTTATCACTTCACCCAGTGTATTTCCAACGTGCAATGGGGGATAGGCAACGTTTACATGCTCGAAAGCATCATCATAAGCAGTGAAAGTTAGATAATGCAGGTTGAGATTTTTCTCAACCTCGAATTCATCAAACCCTTCTTCGGTGAATGCACGGGTGATTTGTCGTGCGCGATCCCCCCGGAAATTGTAAAAGATAACGACATCATTTTCTCCTATCCGGGCTCCGGGTGATGGATTAATCAGCTTTGGTTTGATGAATTCATCGGTGATTCCTTCGTCGTAAGAAAACTGAACGGCTTTTTTAGGGTCATCAAACTGCTCACCCTTGCCATAAACCAAAAGGTCATAGGCCTGCTTAGTGCGCTGCCAGCGGTTATCGCGATCCATTGCATAATATCGTCCTACGATTGAGGCGATCTCACCTGCACCTGTTTTTTCTGCCTGTTGTTTGAATTCCTGAATGTATTCAATCCCGCCCTGTGGAGAAGTGTCCCGTCCGTCAGTGAAAGCATGGATATAGGTATTTTCAACTCCGGCGGATTTGGCAAGTTCGAGAAGGGCAAAAAGGTGGTTGTTGTGGCTATGGACGCCGCCATCGGAAAAAAGTCCCATGATATGAAGACTTCCTTTTTCCACGGCCTTTTTAACGGCAGTAACTAAGGTTTGATTTTCAAAAAAACTGTCGCTTTTAATATCATTGTTGAGGCGCGTTAATTCCTGGGGAACAATGCGCCCCGCCCCTATATTCAAATGGCCTACTTCAGAATTGCCAAACTGTCCTTTGGGTAGGCCTACATCTTGCCCTCCTGCAGAAAGTTTTGAGTGGGGATAATTCTTGAAAAGAGAATCTATAAAAGGCTTTTTTGCCTTGTCAATAGCGCTTACTTCAGGATTTTTGGCCAAACCATAACCATCCAGAATAACCAGAAGCGCTTTTGAAATCGTGTCAGGCAAGACTACAGATTATTTACGTGCTTCGCCAGTTTCGACTTTCGGTGGGCAGCTCGGTTCGGATGAATCAAGTTCTTGGTAGCCATTTTATCAAGATAGGAGCTGGCTTTCTTGAATGCTTTTTCCGCTTCTTCTTTGTCGGTCGTTTCAAACACATTCTTGACCAGCGTTTTCATTTTAGAACGCTTAGCTTGATTTCGCTGGCGGCGGTTTTCGTTCTGACGTACCCGTTTAATGGCTGATTTATGTTGAGGCATATTTTTTTAAGAGTTTCTTAACAGTTCTTCAAATTTATTTTTATCTTCTTCGCCCAAATTCAGAAAGAAGCCAAAGTTAAAATTTCTGAAATCATTAAACAAGAAAACTTTGAAAAATTAATAAAAGTAAAGTAATTTAGGAGACTTTCCACAATGATCATAGTGATCGACGGACCGGCAGGCTCCGGGAAAAGTACCACAGCCCGTGCTGTTGCCGATAAACTACAAGTTGAATATCTCGATTCGGGAGCACTTTATCGAACAGTGACCCTGATTTATCTAGAAGCAGGGCGGGATGATAAAAAGTTCTTTCGTTTACTAAAACAAAAAAAGATCTCGTTTCGTTACGCAGATAAGCAATTTGATGTCCAAATTGACGATGAGTGGGTAACAGACAAGCTTCGAATGGCTGATGTAGTTAAATATGTAAGTGAAGTTGCCGCTAAACCGCAAGTTCGAGCTTATGTAAACGAACTGATGCGCACGGTAGTTTGTGACGGAATATACATTGCTGAAGGCCGGGACCTGGGAACGGCTGTTTTCCCTGATGCAGACTTGAAGTTTTATATGTCGGCACAGTTGAATGAACGCGCACGCAGACGGTATGAAGAACGCAAAGCTATCAATCCGGATATTACGCTTGAAGAAGTAGAGCAAAATATTTTGCAGCGGGATCGAAAAGATTCAAAACGAAAAGCGGATCCGTTGAAGAAAGCGGATGATGCAGTAGAAATTGATACTACAAATGTAACTTTTGAGCAGCAGGTTGAACAAATTGCCTCAAAGGTGAAACATTTAATGGAAAGATAAAGTAAAATTTTTCAAAGACTTAAATCATAACCTTAACTTTAATCCCATTCCAGATCCTGAGTAGTCGGGAACGGAATGCGGTAATTTTAACTAAAAATAAATAATGACCGAAGACCTAAAAAAAGAAGAAAACCGGGAAAAAGAAGAACAAACGACGGCTACGGAAACAGTTACTGAAGAGGCTACCGTTGATGTTGATCCTACCACAGAAGAAGAAGTTCGTGTAGAACCTGAAGCAGAAGAAATCGCATCGTTTTCGGGCGATTTGGAAGACGAAGAATCTTATACTTATGATCAGCTGCAAGCCGCATCCGAAGATTATACGGATGAAGAGTTCCATGAGCTTGCAGAGATGTATGAAGATACACTCAATGAAATTGAAGAGAAGGAAATTGTAACAGGCCGGGTTGTTTCTGCCAACCAGGATTATGTGATTGTTGATATCGGCTTTAAATCCGAAGGAATTGTACACTCGAACGAATTTCCGAATGATGTATTAGAAAACCTGGCACCGGGTGATGAAGTGGATGTATTCCTTGATCAGGTTGAAGATCAGGAAGGGCAATTAATTCTGTCACGCCGTAAAGCGGATATTTTACATGCCTGGGAGACTATTGAACGGGCAGCCGAAACAGGCGAAGTTATTGAAGGTTACATCAAACGCCGTATTAAGGGCGGTATGGTTGCCGATATTTTAGGTATTGACGCCTTCTTGCCCGGTTCGCAAATTGATGTGCGTCCCGTGCGTGACTTTGACGCTTATGTAGGCAAAACGATGGAGTTCCAGGTAGTGAAACTCAACATGCACGTTGAAAATGTGGTTGTTTCACACCGTGCGCTTATTGAATCTGATCTTGAAGAACAGCGCGAAGAAATTCTTTCAACCATCGAAGAAGGACAGGTGCTCGAAGGTATCGTCAAAAATATTACCGATTTCGGTGTCTTTATCGACCTCGGCGGTGTTGACGGCCTGCTTCACATCACCGACCTTTCATGGGGACGTGTAGATCACCCCGAAGAAATTGTTTCGCTCGACCAGCGCCTGAATGTTGCCGTTATCGATTATGATGAGGACAACAAGCGCGTTTCACTTGGACTCAAGCAGCTACAGCCGCACCCATGGGATGAAATCGATCTCAAATATCCCGAGAACATCAAAGTTCAGGGCCGTGTTGTTTCAATCGCTGATTACGGTGCCTTTATTGAACTTGAAAAAGGTGTTGAAGGTCTTATCCACATCAGTGAAATGTCGTGGACACAGCACATCAAGCACCCGTCTCAATTAGTTAGCAAGGATGACATTATTGAGTGTGTAGTGCTGAATGTAAATGATGCTGAGAAGAAAATTTCACTCGGTGTTAAGCAGCTTGAAAACGATCCCTGGGAAGAAATTGACGAACGTTATCCTGTTGGATCGAAGCACAAAGGAACTGTTCGAAACCTCACTAACTTCGGTGTGTTTGTTGAACTCGAGCCCGGCATTGACGGACTCATTCACATCAGTGACTTGAGCTGGACCAAGCAGATCAATCATCCGAATGAAATTATCGACAAGGATGAAGAGATTGACGTGGTAATTCTGGCTATCGATTTCGAAAACCGTCGAATTACACTCGGCCATAAGCAGATTGAAGATAACCCCTGGAAGCTGTTTGCCAACGAGCATGCGGCGACAGACAAGGTTGAAGGCGAAGTTACCAAAACCACCGATAAAGGCGTGTTTGTGAAACTTCCGCATAATCTTGAAGGCTTTATTCCTGCCCGTAAAATTGAAGACGGCGAACCGTCTGATTTTGCCGAAGGCGATAAGGTAGAGGCTTATGTTGCCGAACTGGATGAGACAAATAAGAGTATTACGCTCAGTCAGAATGAAAAAGATGTTAAGAAAGCTAAAAAATCTTCATCTAAAGCTAAGAAGCAGCAAGCATCTGAACCGCAACAAGGTGCTGCCACCTTGGGTGAAATGTCCGGACTTGCAGATCTGAAAGAGCAAATGGCTGCCAAAGAGAAGGAAGAAGCAGCTAAAAAAGCTCAAGAAGAGCAGTCTGATGAGACAGAAGACGGAGATGAAGAAGAGTAAATAGTTCTTCTTATTTAATCGCATTGAAAAGGCTCAGGGTTTTAAACCTTGAGCCTTTTTTGTTAAAGAACTTTCCTGAAGCCAGAATATGTCATGCTGTCCGCCAGCTGGCGGATCAGCATCTGTAGCTAATTATTCTTTAGAAGCTGTTAATAAGATTTCTGTTTGTAGATTCTGGAATAAATTCAGGATGACATCATCAGGTTGAACTAGAAATGTAGGAATCAAGAAAAGATTTAATAAATATAGGCTGGCGCGAGCGTCCCGCTCGTGCCTAATTATTGGTAATTTTATTACTCGGTACAAGCGAGATGCTTGCACCAGTAGAGCCAGTTGAATTGTGAAAAATTCGCATCAATAGCGCAGGAATTAATTCGCTATTAGTGATTAAGCTTTTTTCAAGACATCACAAGTTACCCCGATAATCGGGGCGATATTTTGGGTTCAAAGGTTTCTACCTGTTCTGATTTGTGGCAAAAATCACGGCACCTGAACAGTTCCCATAATCTTCTCAACCAGATCTTCGGAAGTGATATTTTCTGCTTCAGCCTCAAAGGTGGGCATGATGCGGTGACGAAGCACATCCATAGCGATGATGCGTACATCTTCAGGCGTAACATAAGCGCGGTGTTCCATAAAAGCATGAGCGCGAGCGGCCAGATTCAGGTTGATGGAAGCTCGTGGCGAAGCACCGAAGTTGATAAGTTCAGAAAGATCATCCAGCTTATACTTTTCAGGGTTCCGGGTAGCAAAAACCAGGTCGATGATATACTGTTCAACCTTTTCATCAATATAAATTTGGTTGACCACCTCACGGGCTTCCAGTACTTTTTCTGTGGTAATAACAGGTTTTAGTTCACCCTTTTTTCCGGTTTTTGCCATTCGCCGCATAATTTCGAGCTCTTCGTCTTCACTCGGGTAACCGATTTTTATCTTCATCATAAAGCGGTCGACCTGTGCTTCCGGCAGGGGATAGGTTCCTTCCTGTTCAACCGGGTTTTGAGTAGCCAATACGAGGAACGGTTCATCCAGCCCATACGTTGTTTCACCGATTGTAACCTGGAGCTCCTGCATCGCTTCGAGCAGGGCACTCTGTACTTTGGCAGGCGAACGGTTGATTTCATCCGCAAGAATGATGTTCGCGAAAATGGGTCCTTTTTTAACCGTGAATTCCGCTTCTTTTTGATTATAAATCAGCGTCCCGATCAAGTCGGCGGGGAGCAAATCAGGTGTAAACTGCAGACGCTGGAATTTGGTGTTAATCACCCGTGCCAGCGATGAAACCGTAAGTGTTTTAGCCAGGCCGGGAACGCCTTCAAGAAGCACATGCCCGTCTGCCAAAAGCCCGATGAGCAGGCGATCAATCATGTAGCGTTGGCCTACAATTACTTTATTCAGTTCCGAATAAATTTCTTCAATAAAGGTGCTGGATGAAGCGATTTTTTCTTCCAGTGCTTGCATATCCACAGAGGTTGATGTAGTTGGCATACCAAAAATAATTGATTTAGAATTTGATTAAGTAATAGCTATTTTCATCGCAGAAAATTTTAACGTGCTAAGTTAATAAATGGAACTCATAGATTCTTTTTTATTAGGACTCCTTCAGGGGATCACCGAATTTTTACCGATTAGCAGCTCTGGCCACCTTGTTTTGGGTGAAGCGTTTCTGGGAGGCGAAGTTGATAAAAACATCACCTTCGAAGTAGTAGTTCATTTCGGTACCCTGTGCAGTATTGTAGTTTATTATCATGAAAAGTTAAGAGATATACTAAGTTCAATCTGGAGTCTGTTACGCAATCCCGGTGAATTTTCTAATAAAGCAGCTAGTGATAGTAACATCAAACTTGCAGGATTTATTTTGTTGAGCCTGATTCCTGCTGTTATTGTCGGGTTGACTATGAGAGAAGCCATTAAAGATATATTTCTCAACCCGTTTATGGTTTCCATCATGCTGTTAATTACCGGCGTGATTTTATTCGCCACCCGTTTTCGCGATTTTTTCACAAAACATTTATCCGCTAAAAGCGCCTTTATCATTGGGTTGGCACAAGCTGTTGCTATTATACCGGGTATCAGCCGGTCCGGTTCAACCATTTCAATGGGGCTTTATTTAGGCGTTAAACGAGAAGAAATTGCCAACTTTTCATTTTTGATGGTCATTCCCGTTTACATCGGTGCCATGTTGCTTAAGGTAATAGATATGATTGCATTAGGCATACCACCGGCCGCACTTTTGAACCTGTTTATCGGGTTTGTGGCCTCCTTTATTTCAGGTTATTTTGCCCTGAAATATTTGATCATCTTTCTTCAAAGCAAAGGCATTGATCCTTTTGCCTGGTACTGCTGGGCGGTAGGCATCGCCGGATTGATTTACTTTTGGTGATATATTGAGTGAGTAAGGAAAGCCTGTTTTTTTACTCCTAAATACCCTAAAGGAGACTTTTGAGATTCCTTTATTAAAGATAATTCCCTTTAGTGAATGGCCATTCACAGGTAAGGATTTACTCTTCATTTCAAGCAGCAGCAAGTCCCCTTTTAGGGGATTTAGGGGTTGAAGCGCTACAAAGTAAAAAATGCTTGTCAATAGGTTTATGAAATATTATTTGATCGCTATAAAAAGAGTTGATCGCTGACGACTGAAAGCTGCCAACTATTCAGCCAAAAAAACAGTATTTCCAGTTGATGGCGTTTTTAATTTTATCTACCTTTCCCCCGGCTTTAGATTTGAGGAAGGCCGCTAAACAAATTGCCCAATATGATTACGTATTTATTTATTTTTCTGGCTGTTTTGGCCGTTGCATCTGCGCTTGCTGTAGTAATCAGTAAAAACACCGTAAACAGTGCTCTGTTTCTGGTTCTCAATCTGATTTCAATTGCGGGAGTTTACTTACTCCTACAGGCTCAGTTTTTGGCGATAATACAGGTTTTGGTGTACGCAGGTGCCATTATGGTGCTGTTTTTGTTTGTGATTATGCTACTCAATGTGGATGAGGAAGAAAGTCTGTTTGACAAGTTCCGCATCAAATATTTTGTGGCCTTTTTGTTGGGAGTTGCCGTGTTTTCCCAAATTATTTACAGTATCGGAAATTTGTCGGGCGCCTTGCCAACCGTTTCACCCGATATGGCTGAAGTCGGAACGGTAGAGGCTGTGGGTGAAGTTCTTTTTACAAAATATCTGTTGCCATTTGAGCTGACGGCCATCTTGCTAACTGCCGCCATTGTGGGCGCGCTTATCGTAGCACAACATAAAATTAAACCGGGAGTAGGAAATGATTAGTATAGATTGGTTTTTGGCACTCAGCGCTGTTTTATTTTGTATCGGTTTGGTAGGTGTTTTGATCCGTAAAAATGCGATCGTCATTTTTATGTGTGTTGAATTGATGTTGAACGCTGTAAACCTGACGTTGCTCTCCTTCAGCAGTCACTACGGTAACATTGATGGGCAAATCCTGGTATTCTTTGCCTTGGCGGTAGCTGCCGCTGAAGCAGTGGTGGGCTTGGCCATCATTATCGCTATATTCCGAAATAACCTTTCTGTTGATATCAGCGATATCAATTTACTTCGCTGGTAAGTAAAAAAGAGCGATCATTCTGTCCCACTAACTGGTGGATCTTAACCTTCTGTAAATAGTTATAACTAGCGCAGAAATTTAAGTTATGCGCTTATGAAAATACTTGCCAAGCTGCGAGAGGCAGCAAGACAGATTAGGCGCGACGCAATAACCGTTTACTTTGCCGCACGTGATCGTCGAACACCATTCATTGTTCGGATGCTCGCACTTGCAATTGCAGCCTATGCGCTTAGCCCTATCGACCTTATCCCTGACTTCATTCCAATTTTTGGTTATCTCGACGATATAGTTCTGCTGCCACTTAGTATTACCTTGGTCATCAAACTAACACCCAAAATCGTTATTGAGGACAGTCGTGCCAAAGCAAACGAAGCCTCTGCCCAACCGACCAGTAACGTCGCCGCCGCCATCATCATTGCTATTTGGATAGTATGTCTCATAGGTTTCAGCTATTGGTTAGTGTGTTAGACATCTGAGCATTCGTTCAATGGGTTCCACACCGTTGCTTAAGTCCCATCATAAGGCAGAGAGATGCCTTTTTTACTGATTACAGTTGTAAGTCGCTATCTTACCGACTTTTACTTAAGAGTTGCTTGTTCTGACCCCATAAGTTAAAACTTGCGGTATTGATAGAATCTGATTATAACCCGGAGCGTCTGCTTCGGAAAGTACTTCTCTCGAAATCATTTCCAATAATAAGAGTTATCTCGTTCCATGGCCCTGCTGAGGAACGTTAGATTGATGCTCCGCGTCCCCCTTATTGCAGGTCAACTCAATGTGAATCCCTGTCTCTAACATATGGTAGTACAAAAAAGTCCGTCTTGTTGGACAAGCTGTCCGACCTACAGGATTTAAGTTCTTAAAACAAGTATCAAGTGAGGGTTATAAAACCCTTAATAAAGGGAGCACAAAAGGGGTGACAACACCGCAGAGTTTCGGTACAAGATGAAATGAAAGTTATTCAACAAAAAAAGACAGCCTGTAAATTACAAGCTGCCTCTAAAACTATTACTTCTTAATCTCTTATAAGAATATCCAGGTTACCAGCAGGTAAGTAGGTACCAGAATCCCAACCGACCACAGCATATAACCTCCAAAACTCGGCATCTCCACACCAGAAGTTTCTGCAATGGATTTCACCATAAAGTTAGGCGCATTGCCGATATAAGTTACGGCACCAAAGAATACCGCCCCCGAAGAAACAGCCATTAGAGTTTCCGAAAGGGTAGTCATCAATATCTCGGCATTACCGCCTGCTGCTTCAAAGAAAACAAGATAAGTAGGAGCATTATCCAGAAAAGCAGATAATGAGCCGGTCACCCAGAAAAACATTACGTTATTGGGATCTCCGTTCGGTTTAAATACTAATTCTGTTACAAAATCCAAAGCACCCTGGCTGCCGGCGGCAAGCATAGCCAGCGGCGCGATAATGGTGACAAAAATAGCGGCAAATATTTTGGCGACTTCCTCAATAGGAAACCAGGTAAAACCATTCGCTGCCCGACTTTCTTTGGAAGTAAATTTCCAGCTTAGCCAGGTAAGAATTAACAATATTACATTGCTAATAAGACTTTGATAGGTGATATGAATACCATAAACGGTGAATTCACCCAAATCATATACCCCTGAAAATAATACAGCAAGGGGCACGCCGGCAAGTAAGATAAAGTTGAATCCTCCTTCAATTCCAAGCGGAATTTTATCTTCCTCATTAACCTCGGTCAAACCGCCTTCTTTGTTATATAGAATACGGTCTAAGATGTAATAAACGCCTAACAGAAGTACAACCACAAAACTCATTTCCCAGAAGAGATGGGTGGTGGTCCAGAAGAAACTCACACCTTGCAGGAAGCCCAAAAACAGGGGAGGGTCGCCTAATGGTGTGAGCGAGCCGCCCACGTTAGCCACAAGAAAAATGAAAAACACGACCATGTGTACCTTGTGCTTGCGTTCTTTATTCGCGCGTAAAAGGGGGCGAATCATCAGCATAGCAGCCCCTGTTGTTCCCATCCAGCTTGCCAGAATGGTACCGATAAACAGAATAAGCGTGTTTACTTCGGGCGTGCCTTTTAAATATCCTTTGATGCGAATACCGCCGGAAATAGTGAAAAGTGCCAAAAGCAGGATAATGAAAGGGATAAATTCCAGCAGGTACACATGCAAAATTTCATACAACATCGTTTCGAAGCCGAAACTTAAATACATGGGTATGATGGCCGTTAAAGCCCAAAATGCCGAAACCTTACCAAAATGATGGTGCCAAAATTCCGGTGCGAAGAGCGGAATGATAGCTAACGATAAAAGAATACCGACAAAAGGTATGATCCACCAGATGCTTAGCTCAGCACCGCTGAAATTATGTATGGTGTCTTGAACAGAGGCGAAAACCGGAGATGCAAATAGGGTAAGTAGAAAAGGAAGGGTAAAAGCCGTTATCTTAGAAAGAATTTTATGTAACTTCACGTTGTCTCCAAAATTAATTTAATGCTAAAACTTAATAATTGTTGCTTAAAATACAGGATGAGATTTAGTTTTAAAATTTAATCTTTACTACTCCTTATAAAATTTGTTAAAACTCATAATTCATCATTCTGTCCTTTACCTTCCATCACTTTTTCTTATCTTTGGCACTTGAGAAATTTCCCTTGGGAATACTTGGAGTATTGGCTACTTTTGAGCCGAATTTTGTGTGGATACAAATCTGAAATATCGTTTTAATGAATTCTGCGACAACACTTATAAGTCTGATTATTCTACTCCCCCTCGCGGGCTTTCTTATTAACGGCCTCATAGGCTTAAGCTCCGATTCTTTTCGCTCAAAAAAGACACTGATTGGGGCGATTTCAAACCTGGCTGTTTTTATTCCCTTCCTGATCGCTTTCTACTTTTTCATCAATCTGAGTCCCGAATCCGAGCCTATTTTTCTTGAACTTTTTACCTGGATTCACACCGGTTCCTTTCAAGTTGATATTGCCTATCAGATAGACCAGCTTTCAATAATGATGACGCTGATCGTAACCGGCGTCGGTTTTTTGATCCACTTGTACACCATAGGGTACATGTGGGATGATGACGGCTACTGGAAATTCTTTGCCTACCTGAATCTCTTTATCTTCGCCATGCTGAACCTCGTGCTGGCCGATAACCTCCTGCTGATGTTCCTGGGTTGGGAAGGTGTGGGACTTTGCTCGTACTTGCTGATCGGTTTCTGGTACACTGAAATGAAAAACTCAGCGGCCGCTAAAAAGGCTTTTATTTATAACAGGATAGGAGATTTCGCCTTTTTAATCGCGATGTTCATGACCTTTCATTATGTGGGCAGTCTTCGGTTTGATACGATATTAGCCGAGCTCGGTGCCATCCCCGGCGAAGCTAAATTCTGGATCGGTCTGCTGATGTTGGTCGGTGCAACCGGTAAAAGTGCTCAGATTCCGCTTTTCGTATGGCTGCCGGATGCTATGGCGGGACCAACCTCGGTTTCAGCTCTTATTCACGCCGCTACCATGGTTACCTCCGGAATTTACCTGATTTCACGCCTGTCGCCCATGTTTGTAATGTCGCCCGAATTGATGATAATTATCGCCGTGGTCGGTGCGTTGACTGCCATTGTAGCCGCGACTATTGCCATCACCCAAAACGACATCAAGCGGGTGCTGGCTTATTCAACCGTATCGCAGCTGGGCTATATGTTTTTAGCTTTAGGATCAGGAGCATTCACCGCAGCACTTTTTCATGTGCTCACCCATGCCTTCTTTAAGGCATGTCTCTTTTTGGGTTCCGGTTCAGTGATTCATACTATGGAGCACGTGGAGCACGAATTACATGATGAAGGAAAGGATGTCCATTTTGATACGCAGGATATGCGTTTCATGGGCGGCCTGAAAGAGTACATGCCTTCAACCTACAAAACTTTTTTAATTGCGACTATCGCGATTGCGGGAATCCCTCCGCTGGCAGGGTTTTTCTCTAAAGATGAAATTTTAGCCTATACCTTTAATGCTGGATTAGGTGAATTTGCCGGACCGCTCTACTTTATTTTGTGGGGCGTGGGAATGATCACTGCATTTATCACCGCTTTCTACATGTTTCGTCTTACTTTCGGGACTTTCGGAGGAGAGTTCAAGCTTCCCGCTAAAGTTAAAGAAGCGGCGGGTGCTGAAAAGTATCTGCATGAAAGCCCCAAAACCATGACCATTCCACTTTGGACACTCGCCGGTTTATCCGTCATTGGCGGTTTTATCGGCATACCGAATTTCCTGGTTTCTACCTTCACCCACGAAGAAGCCCACATCAACCTGTTGCATAGCTGGTTGAATCCTGTTACAGCAAATTATGAGATGATGTTGTCTCATTCAGCTGAATGGATGCTTATGATTATTTCCATTTTAGTAGCCGTTTGGGGTTTTTATACAGCTTACAGAATGTATGGTAATGGTGCTACGGAAGAATCCGATGCCAGGCTTTCCAGCCGGTTCGGCGGGTTGTATCAAACCTGGCAAGAAAAGTACAATTTCGATGAAGTGTACGAAGGCCTCGTTTCTGAGCCTTTGGTTCGTTTTTCCGATAAAGGTCTTGCTAAGTTTGATATGAAAATCGTGGATGGTTTTGTGAATACCATCGGCGGTATCGTACGCCTGTTTGGAAGTGTGTTTCGTTACGTTCAAACGGGCGTTACCAGCAGTTATGCTTTAGCCCTTGTTCTCGGTGTTATTATCGTTTTAAGTTTGTTGATCCTGTAAATTAGATTTGAAAATGGAGTTACTCTTAAATATTTGCATTTATTTACCGCTCTTCGGCATTGCCGCAATTCTACTGGCAAAGAGCGAAAAGGCTATAAAGTGGATCAGCTTAATTGTAACCAGCATCACTTTTCTGCTGTCGCTGCCGCTGCTGTTCAATTTTAACATAGCTGACTCTGATGTTGCTCAGTACCTTACTGTTGGCAGCCCGGTGCTTGCCGGTTTTGATGTTAAGTACCTGGTAGGGCTTGACGGACTCAGCCTGCTGCTGTTTATGTTAACCACATTGATGGGCCCCATTGTAATTTTGTCCTCATGGGATTCTGTCAAAAAGCATTTGGCTGGCTATTATTCTATGCTCCTGCTTTTGCAAACAGCTTCGATGGGGGTATTTGCTTCCTTAGATCTCGTCGTTTTCTATGTCTTTTTTGAGTTATCGCTTATCCCCATGTATTTCCTGATCGGAATTTGGGGCGGCACTGGGCGCATTCATGCCACGGTCAAATTTTTTGTATACACGCTGGTTGGTTCTCTCATCATGCTTGTAGCACTCATTTACACCGGCTATGATGCGGGCGCGGTGATGGAAGGTTTCCGCTTCACAACAGACTGGCGGTTTCTTTCAAGCACCGCTTACCAAGTGAGCCTGGTGGAACAGACTTATTTATTTTTAGCTTTTGCACTGGCCTTTTGTATCAAAGTGCCGCTGTTTCCCTTTCATACCTGGCTGCCTTATGCTCACACCGAAGCGCCCACAGCCGGATCTGTAGTTTTGGCCGCGATTATGCTGAAAATGGGAACCTACGGATTACTCCGGATCTGCCTGCCGCTGTTCCCCAATGCTTTTGTGCAGTTTGCGCCCTATATGGCAACACTTGCTGTAATTGGCATTATTTATGGCGCGCTCGTAGCTATGGTACAGAAAGACTGGAAAAAGTTAGTGGCCTATTCATCCGTCAGTCACCTTGGTTTTGTAGTCTTAGGCTTATTTGCTTTTAACACCATTGCCGTGCAAGGGGCTTTAATCCAAATGGTGAATCACGGTCTTTCAACAGGAGCACTCTTTTTGATTGTAGGTATGATTTATGACCGTCGCCACACCCGTGAAATTAAAGATTTTGGAGGTATTGCAAAGGTAATGCCGGTTTTTGCCGTAATGTTTATGATTACTACCCTTGCTTCAATCGGCCTGCCGGGGCTGAATGGCTTCATCGGTGAATTCTTGATCTTGAACGGCACTTTTAACTCCGCAGTCATTCCTGAAAACGCCTTCGCGATATTTGCAACCACCGGGGTAATCCTGGCTGCTGTTTATATGCTTTGGTTGTACCAGCGGGTAATGTTTGGCCCGATCAAGCACAAGGTGAATGAAAAGCTGGTTGATCTGAATGCGCGTGAAATCGGTATTTTGATTCCACTGATTATTCTTATGTTTTGGATTGGTATTCGTCCCACTACTTTTATGCGATATTCCGAGGTTCAGATTAATGAACTGCTTGAATCTTCCAGAGAAAAGCGAATGGCCGTAAAACAGTCGGCGGTTTCGCGGGAACTGCCTGAATGGACTTCAACGTTTTATGATGTTACAAACGAAATAGCATCAAAAACGAAAAATCATTAAAACAATGGCTGAAGCACTTTCTGACGACCAGGTTTCTGAGAAGATTAAAGATCTTGATGAATGGAAGCATAAAGATGATAAGCTGAACAAGGAATATAAGTTCAAAAATTTTCGGGAGGCGATGGCTTTCATCACCCGCATTGCTTTTGAAGCCGAGGACCAGGTCCATCACCCCGAAATTTTCAATGTTTACAATAAAGTCAACATTTCACTCAGCACGCATGATGCCGGTGGAAAAGTGACCGAGAAAGATATCAAGCTCGCAAAAACGATCGAGTCATTGTACAATAAATAAGTTACATGAATTATCTACACGACCTTAATGCATTTCTGCCCGGTGTGATCGTAGCCGCATCGGGACTGATAGCACTTTTGATAGATTCCTACAAAAACGACCATAACGGAATATACGGACTTACCGTTGTGTCGCTGATTGCTGCTCTCGCGCTTTCCGTCATTGATATGTTCGGACCTGCCGGCACAGCATTTTCAGGGATGATAGTGTATGGCGGTGTCGCTGCCTTTGGTAACACCATCGTTTTGTTCGGATCACTTTTTTGCGTACTGATTTCACGTGAATATTTAAGTGCTATCAATCATAACTATGGCGAAGTATATGCTATGATGCTTTTTGCCACTGCCGGTATGCTTGGCCTCGCGAGTGCTAATAGTTTGGTGATGATTTTCATCGGCCTTGAAACCATGTCTATTTGTCTTTATGTGCTGGCCGGACTGATTAAAGACCGGAAAACCAGTGCTGAAGCTTCCATAAAATATTTTCTTCTCGGGGCATTTTCCACAGGCTTTCTGCTTTACGGAATGGCCCTTCTTTACGGTGCTACCGGTTCGCTGTATTTGCCCGAGATTGCTGAAGCTGCAAGTTCAAATCTCTTATTTGTAGCCGGTGCCGGCTTGTTGCTCGGGGGATTTTTCTTCAAAATTGCGGCTGTACCTTTTCATATGTGGACTCCCGATGTTTATGAAGGTACGCCGACCACTATCACCGCTTATATGGCTACGGCGTCAAAATCCGCTACTTTTGTAGCATTGATTTTGATACTCTCAAAAATGATTCCCGCCGATACGGCAGATTGGACGGAGGTATTAACCATTATTGCTATCATTACAATGGTTTTGGGAAATATTATTGCTCTTGTTCAAGATAATATAAAGCGGATGTTGGCTTATTCAAGTATCGCCCATGCCGGTTATCTGCTGGTGGGACTCGCGGCTGGCACGGCGGAAGGATATACGGCAGTTCTTTTCTACCTGTTAGCTTATACCATTATGAATGTTGGGGCTTTTGGAGTGGTAGCTTATTATGAACGCCAGCAAGGCTTAGACTTTACTGATGTCAACAACTATGCGGGACTTGGTTTTAAACGTCCGGTTATGGGAGTTGTACTTTCATTCTTTCTTTTCTCGTTAGCCGGAATTCCGCCCTTTGTAGGTTTTGTAGGCAAATACTTAGTTTTCGCAGCCGCTGTTGATGCCGGCCTGATCGGTTTGGCAATAGTAGGGGTTTTAGCAAGTGCTGCGAGTGTTTACTATTATCTTCGTCCCATGGTCTATATGTACTTTCGCAAAGCGAATAAAGATGTTCCCTTAGTACAGGCCGGACCATTATTCAAATATACCCTTGTCGTTTTAGCAATTATGACTGTTTATTTTGGTGTTGCATTCGGCGATGTTCTCGATCTGGTTTCCTCTTTTTACGCCAATGACTGGGTAGCTTTTCTAAAATAATGTAGGACGGGCATCTTGCCCGTCACTTGACTATCATAGCTGTGAAGGAGTTGTACTCCTGAACGTTTAGCGGGAGTAACAACTCCCTTTGAGCTGATTATCTATTGCAGCCAGCCAGCTTTAGCTGACTGATAATAAAGGGAAAAATAATAGTGGCTTTAGCCATATAGGGGAATTGACTGACGCTCGCACCAGGATTGTTTATATTAGTCTTTCCATGTTTTTGCATTGCCAACCCATTGTAATTAACAGAAAAAAGAGGTATTTTTGCGTGCCTGCTGGCGAGTGAAAATCACTATGGCCGGCTGTTTCAAACCGAAACAACCAAAGGAAAATATCTTATATGAGTAGAAGTTATTACGAGTTAACCTATATTATAAACCCTGTTTTAGAAGACGACCAGACGAAAGAGGTTGTCGAAAAATTCACCGAATTTATCAGAGGTAATGGTGGAGAGATTGATGAAGTTGATGAATGGGGAATCCGCAAGTTTGCCTATGAAATGGATAAGAAAACCAGCGGATATTATGTAAACGCTTATTTTACCGCTCCCGGCGAGCTTATTGAAAAGCTGGAGCGAACGCTTCGTATTGATGATAACATCATGCGTTACCTTACCTTAAAGTATGATGCAAAAATGCTCCGACATCGTGAATTACAGCGTAAAAATGCTGTTCCTGCTGTTTTTCTTGATGAAGAAGATGAAGAACAGGAAGGAGACGAAGATTAACCCATTTTTTAACAAAAGATTTTAGATTATGATTAAGAATCCATCACACCCGAAGAAGGGACACATAAAAACACGGGAATGCAAGTTTACCAAATCGGGCATTGAGTATATAGATTATAAAGACACCGAGTTGCTCGAGCATGTAATGAACGACCAGGGAAAAATTCTTCCCCGGCGCGTTACCGGAACGAGCGCTAAGTTTCAGCGCCAGTTATCTCGCGCCATCAAACGAGCCCGGTTTCTTGGCTTGGCCCCTTATGTAGCAGAAAACCTTCGATAAAAGATTTTTTATTTTTATGGCTAACAAATATATGCAGTTAATTTTAAGAGAAGATGTTCCAAAACTTGGTGATGCCGGCGAGCTTGTAGAAGTGAAGTCAGGCTATGGCCGAAATTTTCTCATCCCCCAAGGTAAAGCCATGATGGCAACCGAAGGCGCTCTCAAGCGAATCGAACAGATGAGAGAAAAAGCTGAACATCGTGCTGAACTCACCATTGAGGCAGCAAAAGAAATGGCCGAACGGCTTGAAACGACATCGGTAACTATTCCTGTTTCTGTAGGTGAAGATGAACGAATTCATGGTTCGGTTACCACTCAGGATGTGGTTGATGCCCTCGCTGAAAGAGACATCACGCTTGATAAGCGAAAGCTGGTACTAAATCAGGATATTAACACGTTGGGTGAGTACACCGCTACTGCTAATTTAATTGGCGACATCAAACCTGAAATTAAGGTTTGGGTGGTTAAAAAATAAAGGCTCAGGCCTTACTTTAAATTCTCGATAATGAAATTATCAAGCAAAAAACTGATGGGGATCATCGTAATGATGTTATCCCCATTTTTTGTTCAGGCCCAGATGCTGGATCCTGTTACCTTTACCATAATCGAGGGCCCCGAAAGTATCAAAGCGGGTGAAGTCTTTGAAATTAAAGTAAGAGCCACGATTGATGGCAACTGGCATCTTTATTCTCTCGCCAACGATCCCGATGCGGGTCCGTATCCTACCGAATTTTCTTCGGCCAATCCCAATCTTGCAATCGCAGGGAAAATCATTGAGTCTGAGCCGATCATTGAATGGGATCCCAATTTTGACGTCGAATTAGGCTGGCATTCTAAAGAAGCGGTGTTTACCATTCCCTTAGCTTTTAAGAAAAGCGCGCAAGGCTCTTCGATGATTGATCTGGAAGTGCTATACCAGGTTTGTAATGATAAGGCCTGCCTGCCTCCAAAGACAAAATCGATCACCCGGGCTTTGACTGTTAGCGGGGTGGCAGAAAGTCCCTATCAAGGGTTTAAAAATTCAGGAGGATCAGTGGGTGAACCGGCTGAATCTGCTCAACCCGGACAATCAGCTTCGATTGATGAAGCTCCGGTTCAAGGTGAAATCGAAATTTCCACAAGCGGTTATGGAAGCAACGGTATATTTTCATTTCTTTGGATCGCCCTAACAGCCGGATTCGCAGCGCTGCTTACACCCTGTGTATTTCCCATGATTCCGCTTACGGTCTCATACTTTACTAAACAGAATGAAGCGGAAGGTCAGGGAGGGATTGGACAAGCTCTTGCTTTTGGGATAGCTATCATCCTTACTTTCACCCTGTTAGGTGGCTTGCTGGCTTTTTTTATCGGGGCTGCCGGGGCGAATCAATTTGCATCTAATCCATGGGTGAATTTATTCATTGCCCTGGTTCTTATCGTATTCGCCGTTAGTCTGTTAGGTGCTTTTGAATTGCGGCTGCCTCACCAGTTAACAAATTGGCTCAACCAAAAAAGTACCGAAAGCTCGGGAATGATAGGTATCCTGTTTATGGCTTTGACCATAAGCGCGGTTTCATTTTCCTGTACGGCACCTTTTGTTGGCGGTGTTTTAGCGGCCACAGCCGGGGGAGAGTGGTTTTATCCTATTATCGGCATGGCGGGATTTTCTGCTGCTTTTGCGAGTCCCTTTGTGTTACTTGCCATATTTCCAAACTGGCTTGAATCTCTTCCCAAAAGTGGTTCATGGATGAACATAGTAAAAGTCCTTTTAGGTTTTATCGAACTGGCGGCGGCATTTAAATTTTTATCCAATGCAGATTTGATCTGGCAATGGGGTTTAATTTCACGGCCTTTTACAATTGCCGCATGGATTGCGATTTTTCTTCTTGCCGGTCTATACCTGTTGGGGTCCTATACGCTTAAGCACGAAACCAAGCCTAAAAAAATTGGCACGGGCCGGTTGATGCTTTCCATTCCCTTTCTGCTATTTAGCTTTTATCTGATTCCGGGCTTGATGGGAGCGTCACTTGGAATCTGGGATGCCTGGCTTCCTCCCAAACAGTCAACGGATGTGAGCGTAGTGCGTACCCTCGCACAGCAAAGGAGTTTTACGGCCACTTCAGTTGATACGGAAGTTTGGTCAAGCAGTTATGAAGAATCGGTAGAAGAAGCCAAAGGAGAAAATAAACCTGTCTTTATTGACTTTACAGGCTATACTTGTACCAACTGTCGTGCCATGGAAGCAAACGTTTTTCCATTAGACCCCATCCAAAAACGATTTGCAAAAATGGAGCAAGTACGCTTATATACAGATGGTGGAATTGATGGTCCTCAAAACCAGAGATTTCAGCTAAAACTTACAGGTACCGTTGCCTTGCCTACCTATGCAATCGTAAATCCATGGAATGGCAAAGTGCTTGAGCAACTCGTAGGTTATACTGATGCCAAAGAGTTTCGGCAATTTTTGGATGCAGGAATTCAGGAATATTATAAAACAAATAATAGGTTTCAAACAGGGCTGAACTAAAGGCGCATGCTTATCGATATTGTTAAATGTTTTTAAATAAAAAGAAAGCATAAAAAAAGCATTTCTTTCTTTGACATTTTAAACAAAATGATCTATAATTTGCATCTTTCTTAGCCAGTATAAACAAATAAACTAATATAATTTAATTGGAGTAATCGTATGACATCGTCTATAGTTCTCTTTTTTCTACAAAGCGGAGCAGACCAGGGATTTTTTAATCAGTTGGTACTGAGATTTAATGAAGGTGGTAACTACATGTGGCCCATCCTCATCGTATTTATTTTAGGTCTGGCCATATTCCTGGAACGAATTATCACTTTAAACCTCGCCGATATTGATACCCGTAAATTTGTTGTTGATGTTCAGGAAGCTCTTCAAGAAGGCGGTGTTCCTGCAGCACGTGAACTATGTGCTGAAACACGCGGACCTGTAGCTTCTGTTTTCCAGGCAGGTTTGTTACGAGTTGATGAAGGTATTGAAGCAGCTGAAAAAGCTATTTCTGCTTACGGTTCTATCGAAATGAGCTTTCTGGAGCGCGGTCTTGTATGGCTTTCATTATGTATTTCTATTGCCCCTCTGCTCGGATTCCTCGGTACCGTTGTTGGTATGATTCAGGCATTCGATGCTATTGAGCAAGCCGGAGATATTTCACCGACTCTTGTTGCCGGTGGTATTAAAGTAGCTCTTTTGACAACCGCCTTTGGTCTTATCGCAGGTATTATTCTGCAGTTAGGCTACAACTATTGCGTTTCTAAAATTGACCGTATTATCTCTGAAATGGAAGAAAGTTCCATTACGCTGATTGATTCTATGGTTATGTTAAAAGAGGGCAAAACCATTGTGAATCCTTCTGATACCGATGCACAATAATTTATCCACCAACTCATTATAACTAATAGGTAATATTATGATTGTATCAATTGGTATAGGATTATGCTTCGGACTTATCGGACTGGGAATTCTGGCAATGATTTTTTCCGGTATTCAAAGTCTAATTAAAGGAAAACAAGATGTGAAGAAGATCGCAACCATGGTCGTTCCTTTTATAGTATATGGAGTTGCATATGTTATTGTAGGTGGATTAGCCGAAGCGGGAATTGCTACCATGTTTGTGATGTTAGCATTTATGGTTTTAGCAATTATATTATCCGGCATGCGCACTACCTTTAATTTATAATAGCTTAGGAAATAACATGTTTGGAAAAGAAAAAGAACGAGATATACCTGAAATCGGCGGCGCAGGAATGGCAGATATTGCATTTCTGCTGCTGATTTTCTTTCTGCTCGTATCAACAATCGATATCGACACAGGAATTGCTTTACAGCTGCCGCCTGCACCTGAAGAAAATCAGGAACCACCTCCCGTTAAAGAGCGGAATATGCTAAATATTTTGGTAAATGCTCAGGGAATGGTGCTTATAGATGAAGAACCGACACCGGTGCCTCAAGTGAAGCAAAAGGTGAAGGATTTCATTACCAACCAGGGAGCAGATCCTACCCTGTCTGATTCTCCCGACAAAGCCATTGTTTCTATAAAAACAGATCGTCAAACACCATATAGTGTTTATATAGATATGCTTGACGAGGTTATGGGAGCGTACGCTGAACTTCGGAATCAGGCTGCACAGGCACAATTTGGTGTGCCTTATGAGCAGTTGCCTGATGAGCAACAGCAGATCATACAGGACGTATATCCGAAGAAAATTTCAATTGCAGAGCCTAACGTATAAAATATGGCACATTTTAAGAAAAAGTCAGCCAGTACAGATCAGGAAATACCATTATCAGCGATACCTGATATCATATTTATTCTGCTCATATTTTTTATGGTAACGACCGTATTTCGTGAGGTTGAAGTGATGGTTGATGTAGATTTCACGCGAGCAGAAAACATTGAAAAAATCGAACAAAAGCGATTAATCAGTTATATCTATGTTGGTCCTGAAAAACTTGCCGGAAATAAAGTAGGACAAACAAGAATACAGATTGATGACGCGTTGGTTGAAGATGTCAATGCCGTTCAAAATTTGATGTATGATAAATTAAGGGCTCAGCCAAAGCTGATTGTATCACTGCGTGTAGATGCGGATGCAGAGTTTGGCATAGTTACCGACATACAAGAAGAGTTGAGAGAAGCGGGAGCACTTCGCATAAATTACTCAACAAAACAGGAGACAAACTGAGGTAGCCCTGTTTCTTAATTTTCATTCAATTTTAAAGGCAAGCACATTCTTTGTGCCTGCCTTTTTTATTACTTTCCGTTTTTATGAATAAACAAAATTTTCGAACTATAGAATCGATAGGACGTTCAGAGCTGATTGATGAATTGATGGAAGGCATACCCGCTGCTCAAAATTCAGCCATTATAAAAGGGTACGGAGATGATACTGCGGTACTAAAGGGGAATGAAAAACTTAGCCTGCTTAGTTCTGAAAGTTTCATGGAAGGCGTAGATTTCGACCTTACCTATGTGCCCCTTCATCACCTCGGTTATAAAATCGCAACAGCATCAGTAAGCGATATTTACGCGATGAATGGCAAGCCGGAAGCAGTGCTCGTCAATATTTCAGTTCCTAATAAAATTTCTGTAGAGATGTTAAAAGAAATCTACCGGGGACTCGGAGCGGCAGCTAAAGACTACGGATTTCAAATAGTCGGAGGTGATTTAACAGCTTCTCATCAGATTTTAGGAGTAAGTATAAGCTGTTACGGAAGCGCACCAAAGCAAAAAATCACCTATCGAAAGGGCGCTGCAGTAGGTGATGCCATTTGTACTACAGGTGATCTCGGCGGGGCCATCGCGGGGTTAAGAGTTTTGATGCGCGAGAAAAAATTCTGGGAGGAGCAAAATTCACAAGAAGCCTTTCAACCAGACTTGAGCAATTATGAATATGTGGTAAAAAGGCAGCTGGTGCCTATTGCGAGAAAAGATTTTATCCAGAAACTGGATGAACTTGATATCATTCCTTCAGCAATGATTGATCTTACGAAGGGTTTGGTAAATGATCTGCAACATTTAACGAAGGCGTCTGGCAGGGGAGCTTACATCTATCAGGCGGCTTTGCCTATTGCGCTTGATACCCGGCAGGTGGCCGACGAAATGCAGGAAGATGTTGATAAGTACGCGCTTTATGGGGGAGAGGATTTTGAACTGCTGTTTACACTGCCGGAGGAGCAAGTAGAGAAGTTAGCTGCTGAGTTTGAAGATTTTGTGGTTATCGGTAAAATTACCGGTCAGGATAAAGGATTCCGCATGCAGCAGGCAGAAGGTGATGTTATTGCTTTTGATGAATGAAGTCGGGTTTTGATATAAGGCCTTGCTTAAGGAGTTTGAGAGAATAACGAATTTTAAATTTTGCTCAGAATTGCTAAAAATATGAGAGGACCACTGACGGGAGACCGAACAGATAGTTCTACGGTCATTGGTCATCCGTCCCCGGTCAATAGAAATAAGGAATAATATTGATTCTAAAACACCTCCAATAATTTTCATATCAGGAACGTTAATAACTACTAAAACCTAAAAAGGCTTATTATCTCCAATCGGCGCAATGATAAATATTCAGCATTTCACAAAACTAATATTTATTTACCTTATATTTGGTTGATAAGTTCAAATTGCTAATTCTCTTAGTACATGTCGCAAAACAAAAAGTCATCTGATAAAAAGTCCGGTTTGAAAGATTCGAAGAAGGACAGTAAGTCTCCAAAGTTTCCTATCTGGATTTATGTAGTTCTGTTGCTAGCTTTGCTGGGCATTCAGTTCTATTTTATGAGCCCCGAGAGCGGTTCAAGAATCAAATACAGTACATTTTTGGAGTATGTAGAGGAAGGGTATGTCGATGAAATTACCATCAGGAACGGCCAACACATCACTGGAAAGTACAGTGAGAAAGCCATTGAAGAAGGCATAGTAAAACCACCAGCTGAAAAAAAGGATGAGTGGTCATTAATGGATTCATCCGAAAGCAACGGGTTCACTACCACCATGATCAGGGGTGATGAAATTCGCCCCATTCTGGACAGGAATGATGTCACCTATGATGCCCGGGTTGAGGAAGACTGGTTCAGCGGTATTTTGATATGGCTGGTACCTATCGGACTGGCCATCGCATTCTGGATTTTCATTTTCCGTAAAATGAATCCCGGTCAGCAGGTATTGAATATCGGTAAGAACAAAGCTTCACTTTACGACAAGCAGAAAGATAATAAGGTTTCATTTAAAGATGTGGCGGGACTTCAGGAGGCAAAAGCCGAGGTTGAAGAAGTCGTTGAATTTTTACGAAAGCCCAAAAAATTCACCAAACTCGGGGGTACTTTGCCCAAAGGAGTTTTGCTGGTAGGCCCTCCCGGTACGGGTAAAACTTTGTTGGCGAAGGCTACAGCCGGAGAAGCAGACGTACCGTTCTTCAGCCTTAGCGGTTCTGACTTTGTTGAAATGTTTGTGGGTGTCGGTGCTGCCCGTGTTCGTGATTTGTTTAAACAGGCCAAAGAACAGGCTCCCTGTATTATTTTTATTGATGAAATTGATGCCATTGGCCGCAGCCGGGGTAAAGGGATGATGATGGGCTCTAATGACGAGCGTGAAAATACTCTCAACCAGCTGTTGAGTGAAATGGACGGTTTCAATACTGACAAGGGAGTCATCATTATGGCCGCTACTAACCGCCCCGATGTGCTTGATTCCGCTCTCTTGCGTCCGGGTCGTTTTGACCGTCAGATTGTAATTGACAAACCTGACCTGAAAGGACGTGTTGAGGTATTTAAAGTCCATACCAGGAATTTGAAACTTTCTGAAGATATTGACATGAAGCTGCTGGCTTCACAAACACCGGGTTTTGCAGGTGCCGAAGTAGCAAATTTATGTAATGAAGCAGCTCTGCTTGCAGCCCGAAGGGGTAAAAACCAGGTAGAAATGGAAGATTTTCAGGATTCTATTGAGCGAGTTATTGCCGGGCTGGAGAAGAAGAACAAGCTTATCAGTCCGAATGAACGTGAAATTGTAGCATATCATGAAGCGGGCCATGCTATTGTCGGCTGGTACTTCGAGCATACAGATCCGGTGCTGAAAGTGAGTATCGTTCCCCGTGGATTAGCAGCATTGGGTTACACTCTTCAAACGCCGCTGGAAGACCGTTTCCTGATGACTACCGAAGAACTTAATGATAAAATTTGTGCCCTTTTAGGTGGACGTATTGCTGAAGAAATTATCTTTGGACGTATATCCACCGGTGCACAAAATGATCTGGAACGTATCACCAATATGGCTTTCGCCATGGTTGCAGAATACGGAATGAGTGATGATTTAGGATATATTTCCCTCAAGAATTCACAAAATCCTGAAAACAGTTATGGCTTTAATAAAAAATATTCTGAACGTACCGCCGAGCGCATTGATCAGGCAGTGAATGAAATCATCAAACAAAATTATGAGCGAACCAAAGCATTTTTGATTAAGCATAAGGACCAGCTTGAAAATATGGCCAAAACATTGCTTGATAAAGAAGTGCTGGATCATAACGATTTAAAAGATCTGCTCGGTGATCATCCCGAAGGAAAATATCCTGAAGGTATTTTTGCCAGCGAAAAAGTAAACGGCAAAAAAGAAGCCCCTTTAGAAGCTGAAATTGTTGATGAAGGGGATCAGATAGAAGATTCTGAGGACTCTTCAGAAGAAGAAAAAAAGGAGAGCGTGGATTAAAGATCTACGAAAGTTCTTGCCTCATCTTGGGTTTTATGAAAAATGATGTTTATTGGAGAATTTGCTCCGCTGATACTATCAGCGGAGTTTACTTCCCCCTTCGCAGGGGGATGACTCCTTAATAACCGATTTCTGAACATCAATCACTCTGGACTTTCGGGAGAAAAGTTTTAACCTTCCTTCATTTATTAAAAACGGCTGTGTTAACATTTTCTTAAAGCTATAATAACACAGCCATAATCGTAGCATAATATTTACGAAATCTAAGTGTGCTATCCTTGACATGTGATGTTAAGGAAACCTAAATATAAAATCAGCATACTTATCGTGAATACTTCAACTCTTTATAAATCAGTTGTGATGTTATTCACAACTGTTTTTTGTTTCACTTCGCTCAGTATAGCTCAATCAACGGGTAAGATCGCCGGCCGGGTCATAGATGCCGAAACCGGAGAGCCTGTTATTGGTGCAAATGTGGCCATCACCGGAACCACACAAGGCGCCGCAACCGATCTGGACGGCAGCTATATCATTCAAGGCATAAAGCCGGACATATACTCAATCACCGTTTCATATATCTCGTATGCTGAAAAGCAAATTACCGGTGTTGAGGTAAGAGCGGGAGAGGCAACAACGCTCGACATTTCCCTTCAGCCTAAAACAATCGGTATGGGGGAAGTTACAGTAACCGCCCAGGCAAGCAGGAGCAATGTGGCAGGGCTGTTATCAATACAGCGCAAATCGGTACCTATTCAAAACGGAATCTCTTCTCAGCAGATTTCCAAAACAGGAGACAGTGACGTGGGCAGTGCTTTAAAACGGGTGACAGGGGTTACTGTACGGAATGGAAAGGACATATTTATACGCGGATTGGGTAACCGTTACAGCAATATTCAGCTGAACGGATCTCAATTACCGTCAACTAATCCAAATCAAAAGGAAGTACCTGTTGATTTACTGGGCAGCGGGCTGGTAGAAAGCATAATGGTACAAAAAACCTATACCGCTGATCAGCTGGCGGAATTTTCGGGAGGCTCGGTAAAAATTATAACCAAAGAATTTCCTCACGAACAAAACTTTACAGTTAGCTATTCAACCAGCTATAACACCGTCTCTACCTTTGAAAATACATTAACCGGTCCCGGAAGTGCCACCGATTTTCTCGGATATGACAGCGGAAAGCGAAGTTTGCCTTCCATTCTAAAAAATAGGCGGGTAAGTGATGAAATTGCTTCTCTCGTTGTCAAAAATCTGCATGATGACTGGAATATAAGCAGCAGGAAAATGAGTATTCCTTCCCAAAGCGTGGGTATTAATTATGCTAACCAGTTTAATGAAGATAGAATGCCCATCGGAGCGGTGGGTAACTTTTCGTATAATTTTGCCCGCAAACTTCAGCCTAATAAAAAGCAGCGTTTTGTCCAGTTTTTCAATGAAAACGGGCCGGATTTTGCTACTAATTTTAATGTGAATGAGGGGATAGAAACGGCCGAACTGAGCGGAATGCTGAATCTCTTTATAAAGCCGTCTCAGTTCACAAAGGTTGGACTTAAGACTCTGTACTCGAATTCTACCACTGACAGTAAAAGCATCATCCAGGGGCCTTACCAAAACGGAATAACTCGTCAGACCGTGCTGGATTTCGACCGGAGAACTATATTTTCGGCAACTCTTGAGGCGGAAACATATTTCAAAGGCTTAATGTCCTCCACACTTTCGGGGCACTTGAGTTACAACCGGGCTTTGCGAGTTCGTCCTGATCGTCGAACTACGCGTTACAATTTGGTCGGTGGTGAATATCGTTTCGAAGACTTTGGTGATAATAACGGCCATTTTTTCTCAAATCAAAATGACAATAACTATTCGGCCGAATTAAAATATGAATTCCGGCCCTTTTCTTTTTTGAATGTATCAGCCGGGGGGAACATCATCATTAAGGACCGGAAGTTTACGGCCCGGCGCATCACCTACCGTGATCAAATTGCTCCTTTCGTAACAAATATAGCAGCTCAGCAACCATCAGCGGTTTTGAGTGATGAAAATATAGCCAACGGTACATTGGAGCTCACCGAAACGACACAATTCGGACTCACTCAATCAGATTGGTATAATGGGTTTCAGACCATTTATGCGGGCTTCTTAAGCACCGAGTGGCATTTAATAGATAATCTTTCATTTTCGATTGGCGGCCGTATTGAACAATCAACTCAAACGATTGAAGTGCCAATGAGTTTGATTGGAGAGTATGTGGAAGTATCCCGGGTACAAAATACTGATTTCCTTCCTGCCGTAAATATCATGTATGAATTGGCAGATAAAACCAACCTCCGCGCAGCTTATTCCCATACCTTGGCCCGCCCCGAATTCCGGGAGATTTCAAACTTTAATTTTGCCAATTTCCTGGGCGGACAGCGGGTTTACGGAAATCCGGATCTTAAGCAGACTAATATCACAAACTATGACCTCCGGTTTGAAACTTACCCTGGCGGAGGCGAACTGTTTGCTATTAGCGCATTTTACAAACACTTCGAAAATCCGATCGAGTTATTCTATCGTCTCACCGACGCCAATGAAGTGTTTTATGATAACGCTCCGGAAGCTGATCTATATGGTATTGAAATTGAAGGCCGAAAAAGCATTACCGAACAGCTGCAGCTTGTAGCAAATGCATCATACATTTTTTCGGAATCACGAATGGGAGAAGATGCCGCCAATCGTGTGGCTAATATTGAACGTCCCATGGTGGGACAATCACCCTACATCATCAATGCATCAGCTTTTTATGTGATTCCTGAGTGGAATGTTGACTTATCCCTCAGTTACAACACCTTTGGGAAACGCATTGTTACCGTTGGCAAAAACGGTCAGCAGTATGATGAGTACGAACAGTCATTTCATAATCTGGGTGCCAAAATTGACTACTCAATAGGTGCCACCGATCTGAGCTTGGAGATTAACAATCTTTTGAATGATGTGCATGAATACAAGCTGGGTCCGGCAACTACTTATAAGTACAAACTCGGTATGACCTTCAAATTTGGAGTAACGGTGTCGCTGTAGTCAATGCGGAATCGAAAAGTTAATCATTTGGTCATTTCACCTTAATCGTTTCTTAAAGCCTGTGCTTTATAATCAACCTTAACCCCAATTAACTAACCTAATCAATCTATCATGAAACTTAACTTTACAACCATAGCGAGTTTCTTTGTGCTTGGCCTTGCGTTAATTGTTACCGCTTGCGGTGATGACAACCCGGTAAATCCGGGCAGTGAGCTTTCCATCGCATCCTTCACCCCCGCATCGGGTGCAGCGGGGACTTCAGTAACCATAACCGGAATGGGTTTTGCTTCATCAGCCGATGGAAATACAGTAACTTTTGCCGGAAATGCAGAAGCCGAAGTCAATTCAGCTTCTGCTACCGAACTTACCGTTACTGTTCCGGCCGGAGCCCAACGCGGTCCGATTTCTGTAACTGTAAACGGTGAGACCGTTACTTCAAGCAGTGATTTTACCGTTGAAGGTGCAAACGGGGGAGGGGAAGTGCCTCAGGTTTACCAGGCCCTGCCGGGAACGCTGATCACCCAAGATGAAATCTGGTCAAACGATACCACTTTAACAGGTCCGCGATTTGTTTTGCCGGGAGTTACCTTAACGATTGAAGCCGGAGTAACTGTAAGTTTCGCATACCACAACAACAATAATGAAGATGTGGGAACCATCATCACACTGCCCGGGGATGATGAAAACTTTAGCGAGCCGCGTCCTTCGGGTCGTCTGGTGGCTGTCGGTACTGCCGGTAATCCGGTGGTATTTACTTCCGAGCGAAAACAAGTAGCCAGCTGGGGCGGCATCATTTTAGCGGGTGAAGCAAGCAACAATATTCCCGGTGGACTCGGTGAGATTGAAGGGCTTTCACAAGGTGTTCAGTACGGGGCTGATATCAATGGCAGGGAGTCGTTTAAGGATAATGATGACAGCGGCCGGTTAAGCTACATTCGCATCGAATATTCGGGCTACAGCATCGCCGATGGCAGTGAACTGCAAGCTTTGACTCTGTATTCTGTAGGAAATGCTACACAACTGGACTACATTAATATTTATCAATCGGTTGACGATGGTATTGAAATTTTCGGCGGTACAGTTGATATCAAATACCTGGTTGTAAAAGGAGCGCAGGATGACACCTTTGATTACGATCAGGGCTGGACAGGACGCGGGCAATTTTGGGTAGGCGTGCAGACTGCGGGCACTCCATCCAACAGAGGCTTCGAAAACGACGGCTGTGATGATCAGGCAGACTGCGATGGCGGAAACGGCCCGACGAGCCCTCAAATATACAATGTAACTCTCTATGGAAATGATGTAGCTAACGGCGAAACTATTTACGGGGTATATCTGCGGGAAGGAATTACAGGCGAGTATAAAAACATCATCATCGCCAACTTTGGCAAAAGTATGGAGGCTCCCATTTATGTTGAAGACGATGGCACTGCCGATGGTATCGGTTCTGAATTAATCTTTGGCGGTAATATTTCTTATAACAATGCCAGTGACGGTTCATCCCTTTCTTATTATGATCAACTGGGGCTGCAAACTTTAAATCCGCAATTTATAGACCCGGCATCCTTTAATTTTGCCTTGCAGACTGGTTCGGGAGCACTTACCAGTGGTGTACAGCCTCCGAATGATGGCTTCTTTGAGCAGGTAGATTACAGCGGTGCCTTTGGTACCGAAGACTGGACCCAGGAGGGAAGCTGGGTCAGGTGGAACTAACCTCATAAAACATCCTCACATCTAAAGTGTGAGGTCTGCTGATCACAGGGAAGCTTCGTTGAATCGGGGCTTCCTTTTTAACTAATGCGAGCTTCTACCTACGCTCAAAGGGAGTTGTACTCCCGTTTTCAGGCTCAGGAGTGCCTATGGAACAAACTCCCTCACAGCTATAAATGCCATTTCTAACAAAGTAATAGAAAAAAATTTGTAACCTTTGAGCAAAAAATGCATCAAATAGTAAAGCGGTTAATCTATATCAACTTTATTTAAGTTATCAACAGTATTCATATATTTGATAAAAATAGCTTTTAGTGATAATTTAACCCTTAATAATTGAGGCTGGAACCAATATTTTTAAAGGTTCGTTTATTAAAGCCGATGCCTAAATCTACAAATAGAAAAAGTTTGGTTTTTGTAACGCGTAAAGCTCATTTTAACGCCGCTCATCGTTTACACAATCCCGAAAAGTCAGATCAGTGGAATAAAGATACCTTCGGAAAGTGCAATCATGAGAATTGGCACGGGCATAATTATATTCTGAAGGTTACCGTAGCGGGTGAGCCTGATTCTGAAACCGGCTATATAATTGATTTGTCTGTTCTGAAGGAAGTTATTCAGTCAAAAATTACAGAAAAGTGTGATCACAAGAATTTGAATTTAGATGTGGCTTTTTTGGAGGGAATTCTTCCTTCAACCGAGAATCTGGTAAAGGTTTTTTTTGAAGAACTCAAAGGGCCTGTTAAAAAAGCTGCAAAAGGCAATGGATTTCTTTATGAAGTGGAATTGCAGGAAACAGAACGCAATTCAGCTAAATATTGTCCGTTTCTCTTGGGTGAAAAACTGCCCGTTGTTTAACAGTTAGTTGAAGCAAAGAAGAATGATCTCAGCAAAATTGAAAAGATATTACGATCCTACATTTACGGTTTCTGATGATTACCGGGCCAGTTTGCCCGACCTTCAGAATGGTCCCGCTTCGCTGATTGAAGGAGCGGATGTACCCATTCAACAAGTAGGTATTTCGGGTTTTAAGCTGCCGCTTAAGTATCCGCGAGCGGATGGAGAATTGCTCACACTGGAAACTTCAGTTGACGGTTATGTAGGCCTGGAAGCCGGAAAGAAAGGCATCAACATGAGCCGGATTATGCGCTCATTCTATAAATTTAAGGATGATGTTTTTCACCCCGATAAATTGGAAGAAGTCCTTGAAAAGTATTGTAAGGATATAGAATCTCAATCAGCGTTTTTGAGGTTGTCATTTAACTATCCGATTCCGCAAAAAAGCCTCAGATCGGAATTAGAAGGTTACCAATATTATAACGTAGCTTTTGAAGGTACACTGAATGCGCAGGGCAAGTTTCGGAAGTTTGTGCATCTGGATTTCGAGTATAGCAGTGCATGTCCTTGTTCATATGAGCTTTCGGAACATGTCCGCGAAACGCGTGAAGTGGCTGCCATTCCCCACAGCCAGCGTAGTGTAGCGAGTTTAACCGTAGAGCTCGATGAAGAGATATTCATTGAAGACCTGGTAAACCATTGTAGACAAGCGCTAATGACCGAAACGCAGGTGATGGTGAAGCGGGAAGATGAGCAGGCTTTTGCTGAAATGAATGCGGCTTATCAGAAGTTTGTGGAAGATGCCGCTCGTTTGCTCTATGATGAGCTAAATGATGATAAACGCATTGTTGATTTTCTTGTTCGCTGTGTGCATATGGAAAGTCTTCACAGCCACGATGCCGTAAGCCGTATTTGCAAGGGTGTTAAGAACGGTTTGAGGTAAATTCGAAATTCAAATGACTAAAATCCAAAACGAGACTAAATTGTTTCGGATTTTAGTCTTTGAATTTTTAAGTGGTGCTCCCAGACTAACAAACGAATTTTATACTCTCGGATGACGCTCCCCTTCAATGAGATCAGGATTTGATTTTGCAGCCATCATACCGCCACACCAGGCAGCTATCGCACCCACTACAAAAATAAAGAAGGAAACCAGGCTAATGGTAGCAATAGTATCAGCTAACTTATCGCTAAACTGTTCTAGCTGTTGCTTTGCTTCCTGATAAAGTTTCTCCACTTCATTGATCGCCTGCTCAATGTTTTGATTCCATTGATTAATCATTTGCTCTATTTCCTGCTCGCTTAAATCGGTATTTTGAGCTAAATAGTTTTTGATTTCCTCTTCATTGAAATAATCTCCATTCCCCTCGACGGTTATGCTCAATTCTCCATTTTCAACCTGAACAGAAAGATCATTTAAAAACTGATCAATATTTTGGTCAAGATTTAGCTCTTGCCACATTTGTCGCATCTCTGCTGTCCCTTCGTTTATTGCTTGGTTAACATTTTCCGAAGCATCAGAAGGGAGAATGTTATATTGTTCTGCCTGGTTTATAAGCTGCATAACTTGACTTCTTACATTGCTAAAAAAGTCTTGCTGGTTTTGGCTCTGCTGTTGATTGTTTTGCTGCTGGTTATCAACCCGGACAACAATTTCCTGTTGCTTTTGTCCTCCTCCGAAAATAGACGAAACCGTGCCTGTAACACCGCTTATAATGGATCCTATCAGAGAGGTTATAAAGAATAAAGATACGGCAGTATATAAGCACCAGCTTAGAAAGCCGTGAAGTCCTCCGTCGGTGTTTGATATAAAACCGGCCATACGTCCGGCAACCATTCCGCCTAAAAATAAAGCCACAAGATTAGCGACTACCCACCAAATGATGGTTCCTATGCCTAAGCCCGATAGTGGCTGTGATTCTGATAATGGATCAATAGCGGTAAAGCCTAATCCTAGACCCAATAAATTGAGCAGAATTGAAACGGCTATAGCCGATAAACCTCCGGCAATTATTGCTCCCCATGATATGCGAGGAATCATTCTTACTTCATCGTTTTCATCTCTATATGTGCGTGCCATTGTCTTATTTTTCTCTTGATTGGATATATATAGTTTTTTAACAGTATTATATAAAATAATGTTCCTTATAAGACATTGGTTTTTATTAACTTATCAAGCATGGCTATACTTGTGTTTTAACAGGTGTTATGAGTCCACCCACGGCTAAAACTGTACCTTGGCTGGGGGACTAAAATTTGGGCTATTTTCTGGAACCTGTTTCATATGAGCTATGAATAAACCACAACAAAGGAAAAAGTCCTCTTGGGAGGAGATGATTCTATAGCATCCTGATCACCGTCAGGAAGGATGGGGGGCGATTTTGGAACGTGTTATAAAAAAGGAAAGCAGGTTTAGGACACCTTCAAGTCGAAGATGCCCTAAACCTTGTAAAGTAAATCAGCAATCAATTCAGCGCTTCACTCAACAGTTTCGTTTGTTCGGCCTGATGTATTTTCATTTGGCCTGCTGCAGGGGATGCTGAAGCTTGTCGGCCGGCGTATCGCAGCGTCTGATTTTTTTGAAGCTGTTCTGTAATTCGCGGTGCAACAAAAGTCCAGCCACCCATATTTTTTGGTTCTTCCTGGCACCAGACGATGTCTTCAACATGACTGTATTCTTTTAACAAATTAGTTAAATCAGCATCAGGAAAGGGATAGAACTGCTCCATACGAGCAATAGCCACATTTTCGAGCTCATCTTGTTGCCGTTTTTTATAGAGATCATAATAGACCTTACCGGAGCAGATGACCAACCGGTCAAGTTTATTTTTATCTTTTACCTCTTCATCGGCTATAAAAGGTTGGTACTTGCCCTTCGCGAGATCTTCGGTTTTTGAGGTAGCCAGTGGATGACGCAGCAAACTTTTAGGTGACATGATAATCAGCGGCTTTTTATCCTCCTGTTTGGCCTGCTTTCGCAAAATATGAAAATATTGTGCCGGTGTAGTGAGGTTCACCACTTGCATGTTGTCCTCGGCACACATCTGCAAGTAGCGTTCAAGCCGTGCAGAAGAGTGTTCGGGGCCTTGACCTTCGTAGCCGTGCGGCAAAGTCATTACCAGCGAGCATTTTTGCCCCCATTTAGCTTCACTTGAAGAGATAAACTGATCAATCGGAATTTGCGCACCATTAGCAAAATCACCGAACTGTGCTTCCCAGATCACCAGAGCATCCAATCTTGCAGCACTGTAACCGAACTCAAACCCTACACAGGCAAATTCACTGAGCAGGCTGTTATAAGGATAAAAAGGAGCCTGGTCATCACTGAGATTATTTAAGGGAGTGAACTTTTGATCGGTTTCGGTTCCGTGCAATATGGCGTGACGATGTGAGAATGTTCCCCGTTCGGCATCCTGACCTGTTAACCGAATGGTAGTTCCGTTTTTAAGCAGAGAGCCGAAAGAAAGTGCTTCCGCAAAGCCCCAGTCGATTTTCTGTTCATTTTTGGCAACGATCTCAGCACGTTTTGCCAACTGTTTAAGCAGTTTATGATTGGCATCAAAATCTTTTGGAACGGTATTTAATTTCACCGCGATTTCATTCAATTCACCCTCGGGGTAAGTCGTATCAGGAAACTCCGGACGATCTGCCTGCTTCGTTTCCTTTCGATGTGTCATCTCTTCGGTCACTTCAAGAGGCGATGAATTTTTGGCTTCCTCGAATGCCTGGTAGAGTAAATCATCAAATTCCTTAAAAATTTCCCCGCTTTCTTCCTCGGTCAATTCTCCTTTCTTAGCAAGATATTTAGTATAAATATCACGCACCGTAGGATGGTTTTCGATTTCCTGGTACATACCCGGCTGTGTGAAAGCAGGTTCGTCACCTTCATTATGGCCGTGTTTGCGATAACATACCAAGTCAATGATCACATCTTTTCCAAACTTCTGGCGATATTCAAAGGCCATCTGAATAGCATGAACGGCTTCTTCCGGATAGTCGCCATTAACATGAAAAATAGGAGCCAGAATCATTTTCGCCAGATCAGAAGCGTACTCCGTTGACCGGCCTTGTTCGGGCAGGGTAGTAAACCCAATTTGGTTATTAATGATGATGTGAACCGTTCCCCCGGTTTTATAAGCATCAAGCTGCGACATATTGAGGGTTTCAGCTACCACACCTTGTCCCGCGAAAGCGGCATCACCGTGGATGAGTACCGGCAATATATTTTTGCGTGGTTTCTCATCATCAAGATGATCTTGAGTGGCACGACTGGCACCTTCAACCACGGGATTTACAGCCTCGAGGTGACTGGGATTGGGCATTAATTCAATTTCAATCTTTTTGCCTGATTCTGCGGCATATTCACCCTTTGAGCCCAAGTGATATTTTACATCTCCGGAACCCTGAATACTATCAGGATCCACGTTGCCCTCAAAATCAGCAAACATTTTGCGGTAGGGCTTATTCATGATGTTTACCAGAATATTCAGGCGTCCGCGATGGGCCATGCCCATAAAAATCTTCTCAACATTATCCTCGCTTGCCTGTTCGAGCATGTGGTGCATCATCGGGATAAGCGTATCTGCTCCTTCAAGTGAAAAACGCTTATGGCCGATGTACTTTTTATGCAAAAACTGTTCAAAAGCCAGAGCACGGTTTAGATTATGCAAGATTTCTTTTTTCTGATCTTTCGTCAGCTCCGGCGTATTTGTGGTCGATTCCATCCGTTCACGCAGCCATTTTCGCTCGTCAAGATCAAGCAGGTGCATGAATTCAGCCCCGATTTTACCGCAGTAGGTGTCGCGCAGTAAATTCACAATTTCACGTAGCGTGGCCTTTTCATTCCCGCCAAGGCCGCCGCAATAAAATTCACGGTCAAGATCCCAAAGGGTGAGGCCATAATATTCGAAATCCAGTTCCGGGCTGTGGCCGGGCTCGTCTGTCAAAGGATCGAGGTCTGCCAGCACATGTCCCCGTGTGCGATACATATTGATGAGACGCATCACCGCAATGGCGCGCTTGTTTTGTTCAAGGGTCGCACCCTGTCCGTCAAGCTGCCCTATGTACTTGTCTTCACCAAAGGGAAGAGGATCATACGGAATTTCAAGGTCTTCAAATATTTGATCGTAAAATTCTTTCTCCCCGTTGAGCAGCTCGTGAATTAACTTGAGAAAGGAGCCAGATTCAGCACCCTGAATGACCCGGTGATCATAAGTTGAAGTTACCGTCATCACTTTGCTGATGCCCAACTTGTTGAGCACCTCCTGCGACATGGACTGGTATTCGGCGGGATAATCAATTGCTCCGGTAGCGATGATGGTTCCCTGGGCGTTCATCAAACGGGGCACGGATTGAACAGTACCGATCATTCCGGGATTAGTGAGCGTGAGGGTAGTGCCCTGGAAATCAGAAATTTCAAGCTTTCCGGTCCGTGCTTTTTCAATAAGCTTTGTATAAGCATGGAGAAACTCCCGGAAGTTCATTTTGTTCACGCCTTTGATATTCGGAACCAGCAGATTGCGTGAACCATCTTTATTCTGAACATCAACTGCAAGGCCCAGGTTGACCTGCTCCGGAATCACTTTATATGGTTCACCATCCTGATAGGCGAACGAATTGTTCATATTCGGATACTCCTTCAGTGCCTGAATGATAGCCCAGGCAATGTAATGGGTGAAAGAAGATTTAGGTTCACCCCGCTGCTGAAGATGATGATTGATGACAGCACGGTCTTCAATCAGCATTCTTGTAGGCATCACCCGAACCGAAGTCGCCGTAGGCAGACTCAGACTTTCATCCATATTTTTAACAATGGTGCTCGAAACGCCTTTGATTTTTTCAAGAGCAGCGCCTGCCGGAATAGCCACTTTGCTTTCTTTTTTCTGAGGAGTTTCTTCTTTTTGTACCGGCTGTTTGGCTTTTAGAGTGGTAGAAGGAGCGGCAGAAGCCGATGAAGGATGAGCGCCATTGCCCGCTTTGTGTGCGTCAGCTTTCCATTCCTCAGCATTATCTATATCCTCGATTCCCTGAAAATAATTTTTCCAATGATCAGGTACCGATGAAGGATCTTCCTGATATTGATTGAAGAGGTCTTCAACAAGCGCAGAATTTGGTCCGAAAACAGTTTCGAGCGATTTCAAAATGGGTCTTTAAATGTTGAGTTAAATTTTTGGCCGATAAAACGGCCGAAAAGTTAATATTTACTGTTTTTTTTGGTTTATTTAAACCAGAAACAACAAGTCTAAACTTAACCATTGTTATGCTAAAATACGATTCTTCAGAGGAGATAATTTTTTGTTATACTTTGTTGATTTAGGTGAAGTAAAAGTCATTTTAAAAATAAGTTGTAAGAGTCCCGTCCCCAGTATTCGGAATCGGGAACCCGACAGCGTTGTTTATTTCCAAGACGCTGACAGGAACCAGAAAATTACTGGCACGCTGTCAGGTCAAATCGTGAATTGCAGGCATTTTAAAAAACAGGTTTCAAAATATTTATGAGTGAAGAAAAGAAGGTTAAAACCGGAGCCGAGAATGTAAACTGGGATCTTTCCGATCTCTACAGTTCTGTTGATGATCCGGCTTTACAAAATGATAAGGAACAACTGAGAAAACTTGTTGATGATTTTGCGTCAAGTTATAAAGGAAAAGTTGCAAGTCTTGATGCAGCGGGATTAAAAAAAGCGCTTCAGAAATATGAAGAATTGCTGGAAACTATTGGTAAAATCGGTGCTTATGCTCATTTAATTTGGTCCACAGATACCTCTAATGCTGAATACGGAAAGTTAATGCAGGAAGCTAATGAGCTCAGCTCAGAAATTCACCAGAAGCTGGTGTTTTTTGATGTGGAGTGGCTGAGTGTAGATGACGGGCAGGCACAAAAACTGATTGAAACCGATGAATTGTCTCATTACAGTCATTACCTGGAGGCATCACGCCGCTACAAAAAGCATATTCTCAGCGAGAAAGAAGAGCAGGTTCTTTCAGCCAAACAGGTGACTGGAAGCAGCGCCTGGAATCGTTTTTTCGATGAAACTATGGGGGCCGCGCGGTTCAAACTAAACGGCGAAGAACTTACCCAGCAAGAGGTGCTAAGCAAACTGCATGAATCCGACCGCGAGCTCCGTAAAAAGGCGCAGGAATCTCTAACCGAAACGTTTAGGGAAAAAAGCCGTCCGCTGACCTTTATTTTCAACACTTTGCTGGCTGATAAGCAGATCAATGATAAATTGCGAAAGTATCCGAGCTGGGTTTCATCTCGTAATCTTGCCAACGAAATTGACGACGAAACGGTAGAAGTGCTGATTAAGTCGGTGACAGAGAAATACAGCTTAGTACAGCGGTTTTATGATTTGAAACAAGACCTGCTCGGCTATGATGAAATGTTCGATTACGACCGCTATGCCCCGCTTCTGAAGAACGAAAAGGAAATCCAGTGGAGTGAAGCACAGGAGATGGTGCTCGATTCCTATTCGGGCTTTCATCCTGAAATGGGAGCCATCGCCGCCAAATTTTTTGATGAAAACTGGATTGATGCTGCCATCAAACCGGGAAAACGGGGAGGAGCTTATTCAGCCGGCACAGTTCCTTCGGTTCACCCTTATGTTTTTATGAATTTTGACGGGAAAATCCGGGATGTGCAGACGCTGGCTCATGAGTTGGGGCACGGCGTACACCAGTATTTATCGCGGCAACAGGGGGCATTGCAGGCAAGCACGCCACTTACGACCGCTGAAACTGCTTCTGTATTTGGTGAAATGCTCGTTTTTCAGGCGCTCATGCGAAAGCTTGACGATCCCAAAGAAAGGCTGGCACTGCTGATTGGTAAAATTGATGATACCATCGCTACCGTTTTTCGCCAAATTTCGATGAACCGTTTTGAAAATGCGATGCATACGAAACGCCGTGAGGAAGGCGAGCTGACGACCGAGGATTTCTCAAATTTGTGGAGGCAAACACAGGAGCCGATGTACGGGAATTCGGTAATGTTAACCGAAAATTATGATCTGTGGTGGAGTTATATCCCCCATTTCTTGCATACTCCGGGTTATGTTTATGCCTACGCTTTTGGCGAGTTGTTGGTACTGGCACTGTATGAAGAATACACACGCTCGCAAAACGGCTTTTCTGAAAAATATCTTGAAATGCTGCGCGCGGGCGGCTCGGACCGACCGGAGAATATCGTAGGCAAGCTGGGGCTGGACATCACCCAACCGGATTTTTGGAATCAGGGATTATCAGCGATAGAGAACATGGTTGAACAGGCAGAAGAACTGGCAAAACAGCTAAAATAGAGTATGCAAAGCTATAAAACGGTGGGGGCAAAAAACAAATCGAATGAGATTATGGGGAGAAAGCGTCAGGAAAAGGCGCTGAGGGAATTTAAGGAAGTCCTCGAAGATTTAATTTTTCTACTGCAAAGTGCATCCGAAATGGAAACGGTTTATATGTACTGGGTGAACCGTTCCCGGCAGCAGTTTGTGATGGAAACCAAATCAACGGTCTTCGATAATGTGATGTTTAAAGATCGCATCGGCTTTGAGAATCATTTTTTAAGGGATTTTAAAGACATCACCGGACCTGTTGCGGTGGAAGTTGGGAAAGATATTTCTGCTTCTTCACTAAATCACTATTACAACGAAACACCCGTTCGTTATGTAACCTTGCTTCCGTTTGTGAATAATGGTGAGACGGTGGCGATAACGGTGCTGGAATCGGGCAGTCATATTTTTACTGAAGACAAAAGTGATGTCATTTATTCATACATCAATGCCCTACGCAATGTGCTGAATACCTATCTTGAAATCAGCGATTTATACGGGCAGCAAAATGAATGGACCGATTATGAAGCGTGCCTTTCCCGGCTTGATGTGCGTTGTCACCGCACAAAAATGATTAAAATTTTGCTTAACACTATACAGGAATTTTTGCATGAAGGTGGAGTTTCTTTCATTGCCCAGGGTTCGAATAGTTGGTGTAATGTGATGAATTCCGAAAAAGCTCGCCATGCCCCCGCCATTGGAATGACCATGACAGAACGATCACTGGCCCACGAGGCTGCTGAAAAGGGGAATGCTGAATTTGCCATTCATTTTAATCAAAATCCCAAGCGCTTGTCGCCGCGGGAGCTGCATTCCGAAGGCGCAACGATGGCCATTCCGCTGCTCATGAATGACCGCCGGCAGGGTATTGTACTGGTGTATGATAAAAACCCGCTCATTTTTAAAGAATCGACAAAACACAAGCTGATCAACCTGGTACGCGTAGCGGGGTTAAAAATGCAGGGTAATGATCCCAATTTGGATATTGGAAAATCCATTTTTCTTAACGAATACGGTGCATTTTTACCTGATATTTTTGAACTATCCGTTAATTCTGAGCTTGCAAAAATTAAAGCGGGCGAATCGGAATTTCATTCCTGGGTGGGGCTGATCACTCTTTCAAACCTTCCGGAATTACGTACAAAGTTACGCATTAAGGAATTGAATCAGATGCAATGCAGCTTGCTTTTGGCTTTAAATCCCGCTGAATTTGGTTTTACAGGCACGCTTAGCTATCACACCGATTATGTGTATTCCTTTTTTCTGCAAAATAAAGACGCTAAAGCTGTAAAAAACTGGACAACATCACTAAAAAAGAAATTTTCAAACCCTTTTGAACTTGAAAATGATGTTCAAATAAACACGGGCATTAAGGCCGGTTTTGTTCAATTAGATGAAAGTTACCAAGATTCTTATCAGCTTTTAACGAATGCCAAAACGGCTTTGTCGAAAGCAATGAGTTAGGTATTCGGATATTCGTTAATCGGTATTCGTTATTTGGGGATTTAGCTCTAAAAATTTTTAACACGAACCCGAATAACGGGTACACGAATATACCAATAACGAATACTCGAATAAATAAATAACGAATTGATGGGAAATTGCTATGTAATTGTGATTGACGGCCTGGGAGTTGGCGCGCAAGAAGATGCCGCTGATTATGGGGACGAAAGAGAAAACACTTTAGGGCATGTGTGTGAAGAAACCGGGTGTAAACTGTCCAATCTGCAGCGGATGGGACTGGGTAATATCATTCCGCTTACTTCGGTTTCAGAAGAATCCGATCCCCTATGTGCCTTTGGAAAAATGCGAGAAGTTTCATTCGGAAAAGATTCAACAACAGGCCATTGGGAAATCGCAGGTATTCAGTTAGAGAAACCTTTTCCCACTTACCCACAAGGATTTCCGGATGAAGTGATTCAGGCGTTTTGTGAGGGGATTGGCGTATCTCAGGTTTTAGCTAACAAGCCTTATTCCGGTACTGAAGTCATTGCCGATTACGGAGAAGAGAACCTGGAAACAGGCTATCCCATCGTTTACACATCGGCGGACAGCGTTTTTCAGGTTGCCGCCCATGTTGATGTAACACCCGTTAAAAAACTCTATGAATGGTGCCGTTTTGTACGTGAAAAAGTGATGACCGGAGAGCATGGCGTGGGACGCGTAATCGCTCGTCCCTTTGAAGGAAAGCCTGGCCATTTCGAACGTATTTCTGATAAACGGTATGATTTTTCCATTGCTCCCCCAGAAAATAATTTGCTGAATTGCTTGCAGAGCAAAGGGATAAAAACTTATTCCATCGGTAAAATTGTTGATCTTTTTGCGGAGCAATATTTCACCCAGTACCGGCGGACGAAAAGCAATGCGGAAGGAATTTCACAGCTTTTGAGTTTGATGTCTGCCGCTAAAGACAGTTTTGTATTCGTGAATTTAATCGACACCGACCAAAAGTACGGGCATCGTTTAGATCCCGGAGGATTTGCCCGGTGTCTGGAAGAGTTCGACCGCGCGGTTCCGGCTATCGTCAGTAAGGTAAAAGATGATGATTTACTGATCATCACTGCAGATCATGGCAACGATCCCACCTCAACCAGCACCGATCACAGTCGCGAGTTTGTGCCTGTTTTGCTTTTTCCTTCATCAAAAGCCCCGGCACAAAATTTAGGTATGCGAGAAACGTTTAGTGATGTGGCATCAACCGTTGTAGATTTTTTTGGAATAAAAGCAAAATTTTCCGGAACAACTATGCTAAAAACGACTCAAAACATGTAGTTAACCGTTCGCAATTGTCTGTAGAATATCTTATACTATAGAGATTGTCAAAACAACATTTTTTATTTTTTCCCGTTACACTATCCTAACAAAATTTGATCACTTGCAGGCGCATTGCTACCGGTCAAATACATCACAAATGCTAATTAACCCAGCAAAACCGTGGCCAGAAGTTCAGGAATTTCTACCCGAGAATCAGAATCGCTCGATCGTTATCTACAAGAGATTGGAAAAGAGAAACTCATTAATCCCGAAGATGAAGTAAGGCTTGCCAAAGAGATCCAGAAAGGGAGTCAGCGCGCTCTCGAAGATCTTACCAAGGCGAACCTTCGTTTTGTCGTTTCTGTGGCAAAACAGTATCAAAATCAGGGGCTTTCTCTCGGCGATCTTATTAATGAAGGAAATTTAGGCTTGATTAAAGCGGCCAAACGCTTTGATGAAACCCGTGGATTCAAATTCATTTCTTATGCCGTTTGGTGGATTCGTCAGTCAATCTTGCAGGCACTGGCCGAACAGAGCCGGATTGTTCGCCTGCCTTTGAACAGGGTCGGCGCGCTGAATAAAATCGGCAAGGAACTTTCCAAGCTTGAGCAGGAGTATGAACGGGTTCCCTCCGCGGCCGAGCTTGCCGAAAGCCTGGATATGACCGTTTCTGAAGTAGCTGATACGTTAAAAATTTCCGGTCGCCACCTTTCGGTTGATGCACCTTTTGCCCAGGGTGAGGACAATCGCCTGCTGGATGTACTCGAAAACGAAGAAACACCCGATCCCGATACTGAATTGATGGGTGAGTCGCTTAAGGTTGAAATTGAACGGGCGCTTTCAAAACTGACAAATCGTGAAGCCGAAGTGATTCGTCTTTATTTTGGAATCGGGCGAGAACATTCACTGACGCTTGAAGAGATCGGTGAACGTTTTGACCTGACCCGCGAGCGTGTACGACAAATTAAAGAAAAAGCGCTGCGAAAATTGCGCCACCATAACCGAAGTGCGGCTTTAAGAGCATATCTCGGTTAATCATTTTGTTTTCATGATGACCTCCTAAAGCCCCGGGATTTTTTTCGGGGCTTTTTTTATTTCTCAAAACTTTAGTAGAATGGGAAACGATTGCGATAACCCTGACAGGGTTCCACAACCCTGTCAGGGTTAGGAGTAACTTTTGTATCTCGTGACAATTAACGGAATATTTTTTCGGGCTTTCATCCGTTACTGATTATATGAAAAAATTTCTGGCTTTAATCATATTGATTCTTGGTTTTTTCGGTGTCTCACAGGCACAGGTTTACCCTTTTCGCACCTATTCCATTGAAAAAGGGCTTAGTGAGGCTGTGGTGAACGATTTGATGCAGGATGAAGAAGGGTATTTATGGGTTGCAACCAGCTATGGGCTGAATCGCTTTGACGGTATCCAGTTTGAAAATTACTACACCGAAGACGGCCTTTTAAACAATAAGATTTACTCCCTTTTTGAGGATAACGAAAACCGCATTTGGGTGGGTACCGGGGGCGGGGTGAATGTCATCAAAGCCGACAGCATTTATACTTTGGAAATGCTCAAGCCCTTGAAATCAAGTACCGTTCTGGACATCACTCAAGACAGTCACGGCGAGTTTTGGTTTGCTACCGACGGTGAAGGAGTCTGGCATCTGAATAGTGAAAACGATTTGACCCAGTATCAGGAAGTTCACGGGATGGGCAGCAACCGCGTTCGCGATATTGTTGAAGACAGTGCGAGCGTTATTTGGTTTGCAACCCGCAATGGACTCACCAAACTTGAAGACGGAAATTTTCGCACTTTTACTACTGAAAATGGTTTGTCCGATAATCGCCTCCGTGATCTGCTATTGACAGAAAATGGAACCTTATGGATCGCTACGCGTGGAGGCCTTTGCAAGATCGTTAATAATAAATTCATCTGTTATACCGAAGAAGATGGCTTGGTCAATAACAGAATTCAATCACTTTCTGAAGATGAATTTGGAAATTTGTGGATAGGCACTGAAGAGGGGGTTAGCTATTTCGCCAATGGAAAATTTACTAATTATTCGGTTGATGAGGGCCTGTCTAACAATATCATTCATGCCACGCTTTATGATCGTGAAGGAAATATCTGGTTTGGCAGTTTCGGCGGGGGAATCAGCCTTTTTCTGGGAGATCATATCCAGAATTATACAGTTGAAGAGGGCTTGCCCAATTATATGATAACATCCATTACCCAGGATACCGCCGGTAACCACTGGGTAACGACTTATGGAGGAGGTATTGTAAAATTTCATGACGGTGAAACTACCGTATTTAACGTAGCAGACGGACTTGTTGACAATAAAGTCTATACCGCTAAAGCGGATGATGAAAACCGGCTATTTATAGGTACACGCTGGGGATTGAGCATCTATGATCCTCCAAATTTTTATAATTTTGACGAAACAGAGCTTCCCTACCGCAAAATACGGTCCATACTGATACCTGAATTTACCGAGGGAATCTGGCTGGGAACCTACGGCGAAGGAGTACTTTGGTATAAAGATGGTCAATTCACCCAAATTACAGAAGAAGACGGTTTGGCAAATAATATTGTGATGTCGATTGCGGAAACCGCAGACGGATCAGTATGGTTTGCCACTTATGGTGGAGTGAGTCGATGGAAAGACGGCAAGTTTACTACTTTTTCAATTGAAGACGGCCTGCCCAATAATGGCGTTTTAGATATCTTAAGAGATCAATCGGGTCATCTTTGGTTTGCTACTTTTGGCGGTATTGCCCGTTTTGATAACGGAAATTTTGAAACCATTACTGTCGATGATGGTCTTCCCGATGAAGTATGTTATTTTATTGAACAGGATAACAGTGGCATTTTTTGGATCGGGACGAATAAAGGAGTTATTCGGTTCGATTATGAAGCTTTTAAATCTGAAGGAGCCGATAATGTTTTTAAGCTGATTACCCAAGACCAGGGTTTGGTTGCCAACGAGATGAATGCAGGTGCATCATTCAAAGACCGGGAAGGTAATCTTTGGTTCGGATCTGTCGACGGGTTGACGAAGCTTAATCCCGGGAAGACAGAGCCGGCCGAGGTGGGTCCTAAAGTGCATATTGAAAGCATAAGCGTTTCCGGCGAGCCGGTTTCTATGAAGCCTGAACTCGAAATTAGCAGTGACAATCACAATATCACTTTTCAATTTATCGGCATCAGTTTTTCTGCTCCCGAACAGGTAACCTACGAATACCGGCTAAAAAATTCGGGTGAAGGATGGCAGCAGACATCGCGGCGAACGGTGCGTTACTCGGCATTAATCCCCGGCGATTATATTTTTGAAGTAAAGGCCCGAAGTAATGATGGAATCTGGAGTGCCCAGACAGCCCAAATCAGCTTTACGGTTTTAGCACCATTCTGGCTGCAGTGGTGGTTTCTTTGCCTGATATTTTTAGTGCTTCTGGGTATAATATGGTTCATCTACAATTATTACCGTGCAAGAAAGATGATTGAAATTGAACGGATGCGGGTACGAATTGCCAGCGATTTGCATGATGATGTAGGCTCGGCACTGACAGAAATTGCCCTTCAGTCCGATTTTCTGCAAACGATGAATGTTGCTGATAACCTACAGGATTCACTCCGGCAGATTGGTTCTCAAAGCCGCAAAATTGTATCCAGCTTAGATGATATCGTTTGGTCGATAGATGCCCGGAATGATACGATGGGCGACCTCACCGACCGCATGCAGGATTATGTAAATAATGTGTTGCACCGTAAAGAGGTGATATATCACTTTAACGGCAATATGCAGGAAAAACTGGACGTATCACTGAAAGAAAATTTGTATCTTATTTTTAAGGAAGCCATCAATAATATTGCCAAACATTCTGATGCCGATAAAGTGGATGTTACGCTTTCAACCAATGGCACCGGTTTTTTGATGAGTATTAAAGATAATGGCAAAAATCATGAGAATATTCGTAAAAGCGGGCAGGGGTTACGTAACATGAATATGCGAGCAAAACGTGTGGATGCAAGTATTAACTTTAATAACAGCAACGGATTTGAAGTGAGAGTCGAAAAAGGAGATTAAAGGTTATACTGAGCAACAGAGGAGGCGCAGAATCTCACAGAGTTTTTTCTCAGTGTACCTTAGTGAAATAAGTCAGATTGAAAATTTGAAGCATAGGAACCGCAGGGGAACGCAAGAAATCGCAAAGAACGCGATGTTTATCTCCGCGAACCTTGCGCAAGCTCAGCGCCCTTTGCGGTTAAAGTTGCTCTTTGAAATCAAAAAATAAATAACAGGCCCATGAGTTCAATCGTCGGAATTGTTGAAGACAATAAAAAGATAAGAGATCTTATTCAGCGGTATCTGGATATGCAGGATGAGCTTTCATGTCCTGTAGGTGTGGATTCCGTGGAAGAGATGCTGGAATATTTAGAAGAACATGAAAAGCCGGATGTTATTTTGATGGACATTCAATTGCCCGGCATGTCAGGTATTAAAGGCATTAGCATCATTAAAGAAAAGTTTCCTGATGTTGACATCATTATGCTCACCGTTTATCACGATTCACATAAAATATTTAACGCCCTACGTGCGGGTGCATCTGGATATTTGCTGAAGCATACTTCATTGCCGGAAATTAAAGAATCAGTGATCAAACTGGTTCAGGGCGGAGCTCCCATGTCACCGCAAATCGCGCGTAAAGTAATAAATCATTTTCAGGAAAACGCTCCCGGTAAAAATGCTGAATCAAACCTCACTCCCCGTGAACATGACATTGTAAATGGTCTTGTTGACGGATTGAGTTATAAAATGATAGCCGACCGTTATGATATTTCTATCGATACTGTGCGGGCTCATATACGTAATATTTATAAGAAGTTACACGTTAATTCTAAAGCAGAGGTGATTGCTAAATCGCTGAAGGGTGAGATTTAGTCCTTCCTTTAGGGAGATGAAATCAACCTAACATGAATATGTGATTGTAAACTGCCCTTTCATCTGTTAATATTGATATAGAAATTAAAAATAAGCCTCGACTTGTCAGGTTTTACCTCTTAAATGGAGATGGCCATGAAAACTTTAAAAGCTCTGTTAGTCACATTATCCGCGGTACTCCTTACCGGCTGTTATACTCAATTGCAATATTCGCAAACCATGCACCGAATTACGGAAGAACGGGGCAGGGATTACGATCAAAGTGAGTACTATGATGAAGATGGGTATTACGAAGACGATTATATCCCGGTTTATTATAAAGATTATGAGTATGCTGAATTGTGGGATGAATGTGGCTGTAATCCGTATATAGAGTACAATTTCTATGGCGGGTATGATTACTGGCCTAACTATTATCGTCCCACCCACCGGCCTTATTATTTTTCTTATTACGATTGGAATCCATTTTGGCCTTCATGGCGTTTCCATAATCGTTATTTCGGCAGTACTTTTGCTTTTTCTTTCCATTGGGGTAGCCCGTATTATCACAGCTTCTTCTATGATCCGTTCTACTATTCCGGCTTTTACCATCCGTTTTACGGATATCGTCCCATTGCCTACAATTACTTCTATTTTTATAATCCCCGAGGCTTTTATTATGGGGATAACGACAACGTAATTGACAGCAACAGACGCTATGGCCCGCGAAGCATAGGTACTAACAGGGTTATTGATCGTTCAGACCGGACTCGTGTGCGAAACAGGGGTGCTGTCATTAACCGGACTAATTCAGTTCGAAGCAGATCAGAGGCCCGACCATCAGTAGGTACTTCGCGAAGCCGGGGAACCATCGATCGTACTACCGGCTCATCTGTAAGAAGCAGGGGCCACTCTGTAGAAAGAAGCCGGGGTAGTAATGAGCATTCTTCAAGAACACGAAGCCGCGGTAATTTACAGCGAATTGATAACCGAAGCATACAATCCAACAACCGATCCAGAAGTATTCAACGGGATCGAGATCAGCAGTCTTCGAATATTATTCGGTACCGAAGTATTGATCCGGATTACGAAGGCATTCAAAGAATTGATTACAGGAATCAAATCCAAAAGCGCCTGCGTAACATGACGGTTCCCGAACTTAATCTCGATAGAAGAGAGCGTAGTCAGCCTACATTCTTTCAGCGCTTGAGGGGCTTTTTCGATACAAACAACAGCCGGATTATAAACCGAAATAACCGTTCGGACGGAAGATCAATCCGAATGCAGACGCCATCTCACAATAGGCCAACAATTCAGCGAAGAAGCAGAAGCAACAATCGCTCTTCAGTAAGGAGCCGTTCATCTTCGAGCAATTCACGTTCGCGTGGCACATCATCACGCAGCCGGAGTGGAGGAGACTCCTCGAATTCTCGCAGCAGAGGAAACTAATTACATAAGAACGGCATTTACACATCTTACAGACTAATTTTTAAGCACAGGTACTAAAAGTATGTCAAAAAAATGGATAATAGCTTTACTTTTTATGTTCACGATGGCTGCTTCGGTAAAAGCACAAAGTGCGGATGATGTGTTGCGCTACAGTCTTGAATATCCCTCATACGATCCTGTAAGTTTGGTGATGCCTTCGGTAAGCGCAGCTACGGGATTCGGAGCTTACCAGGCAAATCCGGCTGCAATGGCTCTTTTTGATGACAGCTTTTTTTCGTTTGATCTGAGTACCCGTTTTGTGAATGAATCAGCAGCATATCTGGGAAATACCTCTGATTTCTCAGATAATCAGACGAACATCGGGAATATTGGATTCGTTTATAAAGTACCTACAGTTCAGGGAAGCCTTGTGATCGGCGGCGGTTATAGCCAGACTACCGATTTCAATCGTGCTTTTTCGGTAAGCGGCTTTAATGAGTTCTCTACCATTACCGATTTTTATGCTTATCTGCCAAGAACTGATTCTTTAAATGTAGCTGCTTACAATGTTTTTGCTATTGAAGATGTAAATGCAGATAGTTCCGTTTCAATATTTAGATTAGGATTTCCTTTTTCTGCATACCCGGGCATCAGTCAGGATGTTGAAGTCGTTGAAGAAGGGAGGATAGGAGAATATTCAGCGTTTTTTGCTACCGAGCTTTTAAAGAATCTTTCCGTAGGCGTTTCTATAGGATATCTGACAGGCACCTATTCTTACCGTCGAGAATTTTTAGAGAGTGATCGGCGAGGCCTTTATGATGGCCAGTTTATTGATTCTGATGGAGACGGCGATTTTGATACAGATATTGATAATATATATAGTGTTTCTACTATAACAGCCGAACTTGAGGCGTTTAGCGCGCGCCTTGGTTTTGTTTATGAACCCATTGAAAATTTGAGCATTGGAGCAAGTTATGAATTCCCTGCCAGCTTCAGAATAAATGAACTTTATAATACTCAAATTACCACCACTTTTGATAATGGAGTTCAATATTCGGATGAAGCACCAGGACGTTTTATTTACACGATCGTTCGTCCCGAAAGATTGAAGGCAGGGTTTACACTGGAAAGCGATGATGGTTTTGTTTTTTCTGCCTCTGCCGAAGCAGTACCTTATTCGGAAGGGCGAATAGAATTTAATGAGTTAGAGCTTAATCCCCTTGAAAATGAAATAAATTCTACGGTTGAATCTAACCTTAATGATGTTATAAATCTACGGGCTGGGCTGGCGCTTAAGGTGAATGACCGGTTCATTCCCCGTGTAGGTTATGCCTATTTTCCTGCTCCGCAAGATGAAGCCGGCAGTGCACGACAATTTATCAGTGGCGGCTTTAGCGCAGAGTTAACCAAAGGACTCGTTCTTGATGTAGGATTACAATACAGCTTTTGGGAAGACCAGAATGTTCTTTACAGCACTCCACGAGTGTTCGAAGTCGTTCAGGAAGATGTAAGCCGTATTCATGCCATGTTTGGGGTTAAAATGGCTCTGTAGTAATCTTAAAAAAAGCTGTCATTCTGAGCGTCACTGTCATCCTGAGCGAAATGTCGTGTTTTTACGACACGAAGCCGAAGATCTCCTTGAATAAGGCAACTGCCTCCTTACGAATTTATTTAAAACGTTAGTAGACATAACAAGGGGATTCTTCGACTCCAGTCGTCGTATTCACTCCTCCTTACACTCAGAATGACAGTTTTTTTAAGAAGATTCCGTCATTTCAAACTTCGCCCATACAGGATAATGATCTGAAGTTGTATTTCCGTAATAAGGAATAAATTCTTCGGGTGATGTAAAAACAGCTGCGCTTCCACCAATATAAGAGTTGAACAACTCATCACTTATCGTAATATGATCAATCATATCAGGGTAACTGACGGTGGATACTTCACCCGCCTCAGATAACGCTTTCGTAATCACCCAAAATTTAGCGGTATCGGTGACGAAAGGTTGATAGGGTGATCGTGTTTCATTATAAATAGAAACATCCACATCATCATTATAATCACCCAAAAAAATGATATTGGCATTTGGTTTTTGGGTTATCAGGTATTCATAAAGGTCACGGGCGGCCTGCTTTCGGCGTTCGTACGACTCCCGGTCATCAGAGGCTTTGGCGTGAATAACAATAGCATAAAACTCCCGGCTTTTATTTCCATAATTGTATTTAAACCGAAAATAGAACGGAAACCGGCCGTATGTCCAGGCATATTCATCCTGTCCATTTGTGATAAGTCCTGCTGCTAATGAATCAATTGTATTCGTATTATAAACGAAGGCAGTTTTTTGAATCCAGTCGATTTCTTTGGCTACAAAACCTTTATAGCCGGTTAAATGCTTTGTGATTTCTTGCAAAGCTTTCGGTCCATATACTTCCTGGAAAGCATATAAATCAGCTTGCAGTGAATCCATAATTTCCACAATATTCAGCGTCTGCCGGTACTCATCAGCAGGTCCGTTGCCACTTTCTCCATAGGTTCCGTCCCCGAACCATTCTAAATTCCAGGTAACGGTTTCCAAAACACCATCAGGCGGAACAGGAGCAGATTTGGAAATTTCCGGTTCATTTTTTTCAGGAGGCTCATAGCTCGAAGTGCCACAAGAGACCCAAAAAGGAATTGAAATTAAGAGAACGTATTTTAGAATTACTGAAAAAAAATTTTTCAATCTTTTAAAGCGATTAATTTAGTGTGAGTTCTATAAAAAATATATTTAAAGAAACTTGCATATTATAGGCTTTTCACTTTTGCCGTCTGCCGTTTCAGTCATTCGGCGTTTGTTCTGGGATTTATACTTAAAACCGGACTTTTGACATGGCGTACGACATTGGCCGTAGTGCTTCCCATCATCAAATAGTCAATTCCGGTTCTTCCGACGGTAGACATTACGATTAAATCATGAGGTTCACTTAAATTATAATTTAAAATAGCTTCATGCGGAGCGGTTGAAGAAGCAATAATTGTTGTTTTAACAGCATCGCTTATTTCATGAAGTTCCTCTTTGGCAAGTACCTCCAGTCGTTGTTTCCGAAGCTGCTTTTTTTGTGCTTCCTGCTCAGGATTTTGGGCGTCAACAGTAATAACATTTACAAGTTCCAGCTCAGCTCCGGTTTTTTGGGCAATTTCTTTAGCATAGGGAAAGGCTTTTTTTGAATGTTCGGAAAAGTCGGTTGTAAGCATAATTCGATCAATGGCAGTAAGCTCGCGCTTTTCATTTACAATAAGCACCGGAAGGTGCGAAGAGCGCAAGACTTTTTCAGAAACAGAACCGAGAAAAAAACGGGAAAAGCCTGTTCTGCCATGAGTAGTCATAACAATCATATCAAATTCACCGGCTTCTTCTGTGATTGCCTGGGCAGCATTTCCCATTGAGATTCTCGGCTCGGTAAGCAGGGATTGATCGACTTCTTCGGAGGCAAGTTTGGAGAGGCGCTCATGCAAAGCCTCCTCAATTTCTTCATAATTTTCAACAACAGTTGGGCCTATGCCAAAAGTATAGGGGCCTCCATCTACTTCATTTAAAGGCAGATAGCTGTGAAAAGGAGTGATGGAACCGCTAAAAAGTTTCGCCATTACGGCGGCAGAGTGAAGGGCTTTTGAGCCGAGGTCAGAGAAATCGAGCGGGACAAGTATTTTAATATTTTCCATAATGATGAAGTTTATTTTTGAACTTTCAATAATATAAGTCAGTATTTTAGCTTAATGCAAGAGCGGTTGCTACATAAAGAACCAGGAAAAAGGTTCTTGCAGAGGCGCTAAGGCGCAGAGAAAAGCAAAGTTCTTCTGTGGCACTCTGTATAATCCCAAAGACAATTTATGAAATCACAACCATCTCTTTCTTTTAAAGAAGAAAATCATGACGGTAGTAATAACCAGCATAACTACCCAAAAAGCGGGGTAACCCCAGTACCAGTTCAGCTCCGGCATATTATAAGGGCTAATTTCGGTGTTAAAGTTCATTCCGTAAATGCCCGCGATGAAGGTCAGCGGTATAAAAATGGTAGCAATGATTGTAAGCACCTTCATCACTTCATTCATTTTGTTGCTCACGTAAGACATATACATATCATGAAGGCTTAAAATCATGTCACGATAGTTTTCAGCATTATCAATCAGCTGGACGATATGATCATAAACATCGCGAAGGTAAACTTTTGTATGATCGGTAATGAAGGGCGATTCATCCCTGATGACGGAATTTATGGCATCACGAAGCGGCCAGATTGATTTACGAAAGAAAATAATCTCTCTGCGCAGCTTATGGATATCCTGAAGTACGCTCTCATCCGGATCACCCAGCAGTAATTCTTCTACTTCTTCGATTTCAGCAGCAATTCGGTCAACAACCGAAAAATAATGATCAACAACGGTGTCGATGAGCGCATAGGTAAGGTAATCGGTGTCCCGCTGACGCATTCGGGTTCCCTGTATTGCAAGCCGTTCTAAAACAGGTTTAAAATAACTATTATCCGTTTCCTGAAATGAAAGCACAAAATTGGGACCTAAAACGATACTGATTTGTTCAGAATTGACGGATTGATTTTCTTCTGACCAAACCAGCATTTTAAGTACAAAAAAGACACAGTTTTCATAAAACTCGACTTTGGGGCGCTGAGTAGTATGTACAATATCTTCCTGAATGAGCGGGTGGAGCTCGAAATAATTGCCGATGGATTTTAACTTTTCAACATCGTGCAATCCATCAACTTTAATCCATGTTCGGGAGGGATCATCAATATAAGGTTGCACATCCTTTATGTCATCAACCGATACTTGCTGAAGCTGTTTTTCTGAATATTCGTGAACCGTAATTTTTATTTCATCCAGGTGACGCTGCCCGATGTGCTCAACGGTTCCCGGTGATAATCCCGGCTTTTTAGTTTGATGAATATTCTTAAATCGCAGTTTAGGAAGTACCTTTCCAAGCCGTTTCTTTGCAGCCATAGCAGTCTTTTAGTTTACCTTTACAGTAAATATGAAGAAGCTGTCGCCTTAAAACAAGTTATATATGCTTTAAAAAAATTGTTTAGCTATAGCACAGAGAACCACGGAGCAGGCATTGAGTAGCACAGAGCCGAAATAGAATACTTTATGCAGCTCTGTGTCTTCTCTGCGGTACTCTGCGTAATTAAAAGTAGGTAAATCGGGAATGGCAGTTTTTCAATTAGCTTCAAGTCGAAGTACTTCAAGCGGCGTTTTTTTATACACGCTACGGCTGTTGAACATGCCTATTAAAATGGTCAAAGCGGTAATCAGCAGCGTGCCGATGACAATCACCCAAAGGTTGGGGACAAAAGTGATATCGAAGTAAAAATATCCTAACAGCCAGGTGGCGGCTACCGATAAAATGAGTCCCGCCAGTGCTGAAAGTACGCCCAAAAACAAGTATTCAACCGAAAGAATTTTGATGATTTGTTTTTTGCTGGCTCCCAGCGTTCGCAAGAGTACGCTTTCTTTGATTCGCTGAAATCGGCTGGTTGTTATTGAACTGGCCAGTACAATCAAACCGGTAATAATGCTGAAAAGCGTCATAAATTGAATAGCCGATGAAATGCGGCTTATAAATTCATTAAGCGTTGCCAGAATTCGACTCACATCAATAGCCGTAACGTTTGGATACTGTTTTACAACAGCCTGTTGAATGGATACTGATATTTTATGGTTTGGCGTTCGCGTGACGGTGACAAAAACCTGCGGAGCAGGCTCCAGAACACCGGCCGGAAAGACCATGAAAAAATTAGGCTGAACACGTTGAAAATCAACTTCACGAATGCTTGCCACATATGCCTGAATAGGTACGCCCTGAACGTTAAAAGTGAGTGAATCTCCAATCTCAAGATTCAGATCATCCGCAATTTCTTTCGCTGCGGAAACGGGAACAGGACCATCACCCGAATCAACACGGCCGATCCATTCACCCGCAACCAGGGTTTCAGAATCAATGAGGGAGTCGCGGTAAGTGGAGCGGTATTCCCGCCGAAGCGCCCAGTCGCTGACGTTATTGGTAGAATCATCATCTATGGCATCGGTGCTTTTTCCGCGCAGGGAATCCAGCCGCATCGTAACGATGGGGACATTCTGTAATACCGGAAGGTTATTTTCATTCAGAAGTTCATTCAGCCCTTGATTCTGATCAGGTTGAATATCAATGAAAACAAGGTTGGGCGCATCATCGCGGGTAGCAAATTCAAGTTCTTCCATCAGCATATCACGACTAAAGTAGAGCGTGCTGATTAAGAGCATTCCAAGCCCCAGCGAAAGCATCAAAGTGGCAGTTTGATTGTGGGGACGATATAGGTTGGAAAGCCCCTGTCGCCACACATAAGGCCAGTGTGAGGGAAAGTATTTTCGAACTAACTTTATAAGCAGTTTTGCCACGAGCAGCAGAAGCCCGAAAGCAATGATCATCCCCAAAGTAAACACGCCACCAATCAGCCAGCTTTCAGTTAAAAGGGCCGCATACCCAAAAACAGCAAGCGCAACGGCAGCATATAAAACCGCTTTAGTTTTGTCAGATAAAAGGGAGGTAATTGAGCCTTCAAGCTTGCGCAGGGCATAAAGGGGAGAAGCTTGTTTAAGTGCCAGCAGCGGCAAGAGTGCGAAAACCAAGGCAACGCCGGTTCCGGTAAAAAGACCCATGCCGATGGCGAAGGGAGAGATTACGAGTTCAACATCAAAGGGAAGAAAACCACTGAATAAACCGGGTAAGAAATATTGAATTCCTATTCCCAGCAGCGTTCCCACGAGAGCACCTGCAAAGCCAAGAACAACAGCCTGTATCAAAAAAATATTCATTGCCTGATTTGAAGAAGCTCCAAAACAACGAAGCACCGAAGCGGTTTCTATTTTGCGGTTGATGTAAACGTGAATGGAGCTTGCCACGCCGATACCACCGAGCAAAAGGGCTATGAAGCCCACCAGATTTAAAAATTTTGCTAAATTACCTATGACCTCGCCCAACTCTTCTTTTCGTTCGGCAACGGTTTCATAATCAATATCAATGCCTAAATCATTTTGCAGAGAATCCAGCCGGGTTTCTACCGCTAATAAATTTCTTTGGGAATCAAATTTAAAATAGCGTTTATATTCTACCCGGCTGCCAAATTGAATGAGCTTTGTTTCGTCCACCACAGAATGGGGAATAATTACTCTTGGGCCGATTAGGGCGGCAGCGGGAGATTCGCCCGGAATTTTGGTGATGGCTCCGGCAATGGGCAGGGTAACTTGTCCCACTTTGATAGAATCGCCGACTTCAATCCCGAATTGAATCATCAGCATCTGATCAACCAGTGCCGCTTTATCTGCCTGAAAGCTATGTGCCGCTTTTTGGGGAATGGTTTCCAATATTCCATAGAAAGGGAAATCACCTTTGATCGCCCGGATGTTTGAAAGGCGCGTGCCGCCATTTTGAGGAAAGAGCACCATCGACGGAAATTGGATGACGGTGGATTGCTCCCCGCCGAGCGAATCGAAATAAGCTGTCAATGGTTCGGGAAAAGACTGCTCGGTCTCTATTTCAAGGTCGGCACCCAGCAGCGTTTTCGATTGATTATCAACGGTATGATTGAGGCTGTCTCGAAAAGAGGTGATGGCGACTTGGGCCGCTACCCCGATAATGATCGCCGAAACGTAAATAAAGAGCCGCTTTTTGTTGGAGCGGGCATCTCGCCAGGCCATTTTCCATGGCCATTTTGAAAAGAATGAAGTCATGAGCTAAAAAATTAACTGTTGAATTGTTCCAGTTTTGCTTCATCTACCACTTTATCTTCAAAAATAGCGCCATTTTTAAGGCGAATAATGCGCCCGCATTTTTCGGCGAGTGACAAATCATGCGAAACTAAAATCAAGGTTGTCCCTTTGTCTTCATTCAAATCAAAAAGCAGCTTTTCAATGGTCAAACCTGTTTCAGTATCCAGGTTACCGGTGGGCTCATCGGCGAACAAAATTTTTGGTTTGTTGATGAATGCCCGGGCTATAGCTACGCGCTGCTGCTCACCGCCCGAAAGTTGAGAAGGATAATGATGCAGACGATCATCAAGGCCGACATCAAAAAGTAGTTTTTCGGCATCGCGTTTAACTTCGGTTGTTTTCATACCCCGAAGTTCAAGCGGAACCATTACATTTTCAAGAGCGGTTAAGGTAGGCACTAACTGAAAATTCTGGAAGATAAAACCAACATATTCGTTGCGAATTTTAGCCCGTTCATCTTCACTCAAACGTCCCATTTTTACTCCGTTAAGCTTAACTTCACCGGCTGTGGGGCGGTCAAGTCCTGCGCATAACCCCAGCAATGTTGTTTTCCCACTTCCGGAAGGACCCACAATAGCACAAGTGGTTCCTTCTTCAACAGAAAAATTTAAATGTTTCAAAACGGTGATATCATGATTCCCACTTCTAAATTTTTTGGTAAGATTTGTAACTTTCAGAATCGGATTTGAAGCCATAAAAGATTGATTAAGGTAAAAAAATTCTTGGTCATCTCGAGCGGAATCCCGAGGTTTTCGGGATGGAGCCGAGAGATCTCATCAGTTATAAACTCGCTGCTAACCTAAAATGGATGAGATTTCTCCATTCCGAGCGGAAGAACCACCGCTCTCCAGTCGAAATGACATTTTTAGGAGAATAAAAGGTATTTTAGCCGCAGTGGTGCTAAAGGGAAAATTATTTAACAGCAAACTAATCAAAAAATAAAACTTTATATTTTGGGTTGGTAACATAAGCAAACAAATGAATCATTCCCTACCAAATGGGATGAAGAAAACGATTTTAACGACAATTACTTATATCGATTTATGAAATTATTTGTTACAGCTATTTTATTTGCAATAATACCGCTATCCCTTAAGGCACAGGATAAACCGATGCGGATTCTTTTCTTCGGTGACAGTATTACGGCCGGTAATGGGATTGATCAGGAAAAAGCTTTTCCGGCTATCATTCAGCAAAAAATTGATTCGCTCGGATGGAATTTTGAAGTGGTGAATGGCGGGCTCAGCGGAGAAACATCAGCCGGCGGACTTCGTCGTATTGACTGGATGTTACGTCAGCCCATAGACGTTTTTATCCTTGAACTGGGCGGTAATGACGGCTTGCGGGGCATTGATCCTGCCGCGACGAAAAAGAACCTGCAGAAAATTATTGACAAGGTGAAAGAGAAGTATCCCGATGCAAAAATTGTTCTTGCCGGCATGCAGGTTCCGCCTAATTTAGGGTCTCGTTACACCCAACAGTTTAAAGAAATATACCCTGAATTGGCACGGGAAAACAATGTCGCGTTGATTCCTTTTTTGCTTGAAGAGGTGGGGGGCAATCCTGAGCTTAACCAATCGGACGGAATTCATCCCACCGCCGAGGGACATAAAATTATAGCCGAAACCGTTTGGGATGTGCTAAAACCTATTCTGCAGGAGATGCGAAAGGGGACAGGCATGGGTATAGGGGAATAAGATTTGCAGGTCGGATATCTTGTCCGCAATGGTTGTAAGAATTCTCTAAAGGTGCCAGGCACTTTCAAAAGCGTCTGGCATCTTAGTCTTGTGGATTTACTTCACTAATTCAAAATCGATAGCTACCGAGGCTGAAAAGGTTACCGTTTGTTCGTATTGGGTTAATTGGTCAGGCGCTGCTTTCACGGCCATTGTTTCTACTGAATACATAGGACGATATTGGTGCTCACTATAGTTGATGCGAAGAATATTTCCCAGTTGAAGTCCGGCTTCTTCAGCAATCAGTTGCGCCTTTTCTTTTGCCGTTTGAATCGCTTTTTGCAAAGCCTTGCTTTTCCCGGTTTCGGCTTTGGTAGACATAAAAGTACCACCAAAGTTATCAAAACCGTTTTCAATGAGTCCTATCTGGAGTTGTTCATAAACTTCAAAATCTTTAAGGATAAGGCTTACAGATTGACGGGTTTGGTAGGTAGGTTTTTCATTTTCACTCCGGCGGTAATCGTTCGTTTTATGAATGGAAATAGGTTGATAATCAATGTCTTCTTCCGCGATATCATATTTTTCTAAAAGATTTACCAGCACTTCTTCTCGTTTATTATGAAGTTGATAAGCGGCTTGGGGAGTTTCGGCCTCTGCATTCAAATTAATATTGAATTGAATGATATCAGCAGGCACTTCAACCTGTTCTTCAACAGAAATTGATAATACGCGTTCTTCAGGTTCTGTGCCTCCTGTTAAAAACAAAAATGATAAGAGGATAATAAGATAGTTCATAATGATTTATTTAGGTTAATGGAATATGAAAAACATTATTTGTAATACATTTAATGCGTAATGAATATTCTCCCGAAGCAGCGCTTGGGGTATATGGAAGAATAAGTTGTAAAAAGAGTTTAGCCATCATACTTATTGAATGTTTCGCCCCACTTCAACGATAACAGAAACTCGGTTTGCGGAGCGATCAGGAATTCTCATCCCGGCAGGTACTACCAGTTTCGCTTTTAAAGTGTCCGTTCCATTGATAGCTGATAAGTCGACCGGTTCGGTAGATATTGAATCGGGAATATTTTGGCTGGAGTTATCAACAAGCACATCAATCTGCCGGGGGCTCGGTGTGAGAGAAACAATTTCCATTTGATTTGGCAGTATTCCCCTGGTCGAAACTTTGACCGGAATTTGAACTTCCTCAAATTCACGGGCTTCTAATTCAAGCGCCCTTGGGTTTACTTCATATAAATTTAAATCAGCCGGTAAATTTAAATTATTCTGGGTGATTAACAGTTCATCAGAACTCGTATCTTGTTCAGCCATGTCAAAGGAGACAACAAGCTGGGAGGGATCCAGAGAACGAAAAGCTTGTTCAGACCCCGAAAGAGTGATGCGTGCTTCCGAAGGGACGGAATCTTGCAGGACAACATTACTTGAATTCAAATTTCGGTATTCAATGGGTACAGAAAAGGTACGAAATACGGTTTCCGTCTGATAAGCAAAAGAAAACCAAAGGGCAGCGGCAATAGCAACCGAAGCCAGGGCGGTTTTAAGGTGACGTTTTTTCCACCAGTCCATCCAAGAGGTATCTTGTGCCTGGTAATGCCGGCTCCAGAATTCATCCAGAATATTTTTCAATTCACTGCCTGAACCAACTTCAAAAAGGCGTCCCGATTGGGCTACACTTATAACGCCCCGCTCCTCGGAAACCACTACAACAAGAGCGTCGCAATGTTCCGACATTCCCAAAGCCGCCGCATGGCGCGTTCCCCCGGCCGACTTTTTGTCTAAATTGGTTGAAAGCGGAAGGTGAGTTCCAAAACGGGTAATTTTATGATCTTCGAGCAGTACAGCACCGTCATGACCGGGCGCTTTTGGATTAAAAATGCTCAGAAGAAAGGATAACGAAATTTCTCCATTAAGTTCTATCCCCCCATGAATATGGCGATCCCAGGGATCTTTTCCCCTGATTACCATGAGCGCCCCGGTTCTGTCTTCTGCCATTTTAGAAGCGGCTTCGGCGATGATATCAGTTGCTACATTTGATTGGGATACTGTTTGTTTTCGAAAAATATCCCAGGTCCCCAAACGGTCCATGAGACGTCGTATATCGGACTGAAAAACAACGACCGTACCAATAAGAATGATGATAAAAAGTCCCTGGATTAACAGTTCTGTCAGGTACATATCCGTAATACGTGCAAAAATATAAACCGCTATTAAAGTAGAAAGGCCAATGAGAGAACGATTCGACACACTTCTGCGAAGCCAGTTTAGCAACAGGTAGAGGAAAACGGAAATTAAAATAACGTCCAAAAGGTCAATAAAACGGACGTTTTGGAAGAAGTTTTCAATATTAAAATCAAGGATTTCCTGCATTGAATATTCGGGATTAGCTATTTTACCGGTTTTTGGCCATATCAGCGCGATAACTTATCGTAGGCTAAGGAAAGAAGTCTTGTTTGATAGTAATTACAATATCACCTTAAGCTTCTCAATCGAAATATTTGCCCCGCACACAATAATAACAGTGGTTTGATTAACAAATTGTTCCGGATGTTTCAACAAAGCACCAATGGCAACACCGGCTGCACCTTCCACTAATTTGCTGTGGTGATTAATCATAGAACGAATAGCTTCTGTAATTTCGTCTTCGGAAACCAGGATAAAATCATCCACCAGATTTTTACACATTTCAAAGGTGATGGAATCAGGCTCAAATCCACCGGCTGAGCCATCAGAAAGGGTGGGTTTTGACTCCACTTCCCGGTATTCTCCCGCCCGTACACTCACACTCATTTCGGGTGAATTTTCGGGCTGACACCCGATGATCGCAGTTTCAGGCGATTGGTTTTTAACATAGCTGGCAATTCCGGAGATTAAGCCGCCGCCGCCCACCGTAGCAAGAATGTTGTCAGGATTGATGATCTTCATAATTTCAATGCCGATGGTTCCCTGTCCCGCGATAACCTGCCTGTCATTATAAGGAGAGACATAGATCCAGCTGTTTTGCTCAGCTTCCTTGCGGGCGTACATTTCCGTTTGAAAGGGGTCGTCTCCATAAAACTCAAGCTCAACATCGTATTCTCGAATCGCTTCCACTTTTGATGAAACAGCATTTTCAGGAAGAAAAACTTTACCTTTCATTCCCAATAAATCGCAGGCACGCGCAAAACCAAGCCCATGATTTCCGGTTGAAGCCGTTACGGGAAGGGCGTCCAGATTCTGTTCTTCAATCCACCGCAATTTGTTAAGGCTACCCCGTGCTTTGAACGAGCCTGTAACTTGTTCGCTTTCGAGTTTTAAGTATACTTTCCCCCCGCAGAGATTACTCAACCACTTCGAATGCAGCAGGGGAGTATTTAAAATATCATGGTATATTCGATTATAAGAGCGTTTTATTTCTGTGGGTAAATCCATCAGTGTTGATGTTATTTTAAGAGAGATCAATCGTACTTTAGAAGAGATGTTAAGTATTTTACACAGGTAAGCAAAACAGAATATTGAAGTGTTTTTAAACAGAAGATTATTTGCTTCCGTTTTATTATCTTTTAAACCAGATCGAAAGGAAATAACTATTTTCATTAATAAATTTGTTAGATGAAATCCACTGTAGATAGAAGGGACAAAATCATTCAAAAAGTCCAAAGTGAAGGCTCTGTTCGTGTTGATGAACTGAGTGAAGAGTTTGATGTATCAACCGTTACCATTCGAAATGATTTAGACTTTTTTGAAGAGAAAGGACTGATTCATCGTACTTATGGGGGCGCGTTGTTTCGGAATAATGTATATAATGATCCTTCTCTGGAGGAAAAGCAGAAATTAAACGTAAATGAAAAGAGGCGGATTGGTGAATACGCCGCCGGAATGGTTAAGGCCGGAGAATCTATCATTCTTGATTCGGGCACAACCACTCGTGAAATAGCCCTTCGGTTGAAGGATAGAAAAGACCTGACCATAATGACAAACGCGATCAATATTGCGCTTGAACTGGCCGGTTCTACCGACTTGCACCTGATGCTTACCGGCGGTGTTTTACGGGATAAATCGTTCTCTTTAGTAGGTCCCGAAGCAGAGCAAATGATGCAAAACTATTATTTTGATAAGCTTTTTTTAGGAGTAGATGGAATGGATTTCCAACATGGACTAACAACTTCAAATCC
>DASVCW010000002.1:0-8755 GCA_036381435.1 Balneolaceae bacterium
AAGAAATGGACATCGCCCCTGCAAAACTGGGCATTGACTGTTCAACAGCTGGCCATTAAATTTGGTGACCGTTTGCCGCTGGATTTAACCCATAAACCTGATAAATAGCACAAACCGGACAGAGTTCAGTTTACACTACCGGCTTCGGTGGGCGCAGCAAACTTCGGTTTGGTATTTTACCGTATTCGAGAAATTTAGCTTCTTTTAAGTTCACAATTTTCAAGCCCCCTTATGCTCAAGGTCGTTAGGTGTAGAATTCAATTTTCAGCTCACATATATTTTTAGTGGCAGGTGAATAGCCATTTGATCAAAATCCTTATCGTTGTGTAGCAGTTCGACTTCATGTTCGATACACCAACTGCCAATCAGCATATCTACTGTTTTGCGAATCGTTACTCCTTTTGATCGTAAAAACCGGAAATTAGTAGCTGCTTTAATCGCTAATAGTTTGCCACCAAGTTTTATACAATCCAAGTAGCCAAGTGCTTTCTGGGCTTGTTTAAAGTCCTTATCGCTGTCAAAGCCCTGAAGAATTTCTGCAAGGATAATATCTCCCATCAGAACTGATTGTTCAGAAAGAGCACTGTCAAGATTATTTGTTTTTCCATTTTCTACACCGTTGAAATAATCTATCCATACACCGGTATCAACTAAAATCACGACTGATCAGTCCTCATCTCTTCTAAATCACCTTTCCAATGTAATTTTCCTCGCAAGTTTTTGATATTTTCCTGTTTTTTACGCTGTACTAACAACTTTAAGCCTTCTTCTACAGCATCTTTTTTTGTTTTCAAATGACTGACTTTCAAAGCCTCATCCATTAAATCATCATCAATTACTACATTTGTTCTCATAATCTTAGCATTTTATTAATGTGTATTTTATTTAAATTTATACACAAAACAGATTAAATCCTAAAATTATTGTATACCTAAAGGCGTATTAACCGAACTTGACTGCCACCTACGGGCTTCGACACAGCAAACTTCGGTTTGGCTTTTTACCTTATTGGTAAGCTTTCGCTTCTTTTAAGCTTACAGTCTTAAGAGCAGCTATTATACCAACTACTACAGGTAACGTCTTTTTAATAGCTATTCCTCTTTCTGCACTTCTTTCATTCGTTGTTACCGATCAAGGGAGATTAAAATTTGCCGGTCTGAAGATATTCTTATAATATTTTTACTTTCAAATAACTTTTTGATTGTTACTTTAAGCTGAATCTAAAACTCAACATCGCGTCCATGTCCATCTGCAAACGAATTATTCTTTCCATTCTGCTTATTACTTTTACTGCGGTTGCCGCAATGGCTCAGGTTCAGGAAGCCCCGCCCCGGACCTTAGGTGAAGGTCCCTTTGACCGGCTCATTATTCGCGGGGTGATTTTAGTTGACGGTACCGGCTCTCCCCCGCGCGGACCGGTTGATATTGTGGTTGAAGACAACCGCATCACCCGTATTGAATCGGTCGGTTATCCCGGTGTGCCAATTAATCCCAAACGCCGTCCCCAGGCAGATGAAAACACCAAAGTACTGGATGCCAGCGGAATGTACTTGCTGCCCGGATTTATCGACATGCATGCCCATACAGGCGGAGAAGCACAAGGAACACCTGCCGAATATGTGTATAAACTTTGGATGGCGCACGGCATCACCACCGTTCGTGAACCCGGTTCTTTTAACGGGATGGACTGGACGCTGCGCCAAAAAGAGCGAAGCAAAAATAACGAGATTGTCGCTCCCCGCATCTTTGCTTATATCGGTTTCGGGATGGGACATGAAGGTCCGATCACATCGCCCGAGGAAGCCAGGGAATGGGTACAAATGATTGCTGAAAAAGGGGCTGATGGTATTAAATTTTTTGGCACCGCCCGCGATGTCTATGCCGCCGCTATCGATGAAGCCAATGAACTCGGACTGGGGACGATGACGCATCACGCTCAGACGCGAGTAGTCGTTACAAATGCCTTGGAATCGGCACGGTTAGGTTTGGAAAGCATCACTCACTGGTATGGTATTCCTGAAGCAATGTTTACCGATCAAACCATTCAAGACTATCCGCTGGATTATAACTACAACAACGAGCAACACCGTTTTGAAGCTGCGGGAGATCTGTGGAAACAAGCTGCCGACCCTTACAGCGAAAAATGGAATGCGGTGATGAATGAGATGTTAGCGCTGGGTATAGGCCTAAATCCCACTTTTACCATTTACGAGGCAAATCGGGATTTAAGCGCCCAGCGGCTTGCCGAATGGCATCAAAAATATACCCTGCCTTCGCTATGGGAGTTTTATGCACCCAGCCGAATTTCACATGGTTCTTACTGGCTGAATTGGGGAACAGAGCAGGAAATTGCCTGGAAAGAAAACTTTCAACTTTGGTTTGAGTTTGTCAATGAATATAAAAACCGGGGCGGAACCGTAACACTGGGCTCCGATGCGGGATACATTTATAAGCTATATGGATTCGGATATATTCAGGAGATGGAACTGTTTCGTGAAGCCGGTTTTCATCCTCTTGAAATTTTTCAATCTGCTTCGATTAAAGCGGCCGAAGTTTTAGGCATAGATGATAAACTGGGCACTATTGAAGTCGGGAAATTAGCCGATATGGTGATCGTGGATGCGAATCCCCTGAAAAACCTGAAAGTTTTGTATGGAACCGGGGCCATTCACGTGACTGAAGATAATGAAGTAGTTCGCAAGGGTGGTATTGAATATACCATTAAAGACGGTATCATTTATGATGCCGAAGAACTGCTGAAAGATGTGGCCGAAATGGTTGAAGCTGCAAAAGACAGTCTTGATTATGAAATTACTCAGCCCGGTTTGGATTGGTAGTGCTTACCCCATCCGACCGCTGATTTTGCGGTCCGATGGGTGCGAAAGGACAGCCCTTTCTTACCCATCTGATGGCAAACCCAGCCATCGGATGGGAAATTCTAGTCCCTAACTGGCGCAAGCGTCTCGCTTGTGCCAATTCTGCAAAATTAAAAAGCACGAGCGAGACGCTCGCGCCAGATTCAAATAAACTATTTTAAACAATGAACAAACGAGTTCGTAAAAAAGCAGAAGAACTTCATATAGATAAGATTGAGCGGCATATTTTTTTGTGTGCTGATCAAACCAACCCCAAGTGCTGTAAAAAAGAAATCGGACTGCGGGCCTGGGATTTTCTGAAAATGCGGCTACGAGAGTTGGGATTAGACGGAGCCGGTGGTATCTACCGAACCAAAGCTAATTGCCTGCGGATTTGTAAAAAAGGACCCATAGCGGTCGTTTATCCCGAGGGCATCTGGTACCACTCCTGTAAACCAAAGGTGCTGGAGCGTATCATTCAGGAACATTTGATTGGTGGCAATCCCGTTGAGGAGTTTATGTTCGCCGAGCAGCCTTTGGATTAGTAACCGATGACGGGAGACCGAAGACGATCAACAGTCACCCGTCCTCAGTCCCTAAATGAACCCTTCTTAGTAGAAAGCCGTTTTGTATCCTATGATGCAAAATGATAATCAACATTCGAGAGACTGGCGGCCGGGGCGAATCATTGTTTTTAGCCTGCTGGCTTTAATCGGCTTATTACTGCTTATTCAGGTGCTTTTGACTTTTGTGGCCGAGCCTTTGCTGAAAAACAAAATTGCATCAGCGCTGGCGGGGAACTCTCAGGATTTAACCGCCCGGGTTGAAGATGTTGATCTTTCACTTCTAAATCGGCAAATAAGGCTCGAAAACTTAGTTCTTTTCCAAAAAGATTCCCTTCATTCATCGCCTCAAAACCAACCATTTCTGATTGATTCACTCTCAGTACCTCTGGCAGTTGCCGGCGGCATCCAAATCCTGCCTTTTTTGTTTAGTGACGCTTTGAAAGTCAATTCCGTTTCAATCAGTCAGCCATTTTTAGAAGCTGTTAAAACATCATCAAGCTCTAAATCAAAAAATAAAAAGGTTAAGAAATCGCTCTATCAGCGAATAAATTCTTTTGTTGATGTGCTGGAAATTGATGAGTTCTTGATCGAAGGCTTTTCAACCATCATTACTGATTCTTTGACTTCAAAAGATCAGATTGCCTCTCTTGGAAATTTTTATTTGCACTTTTCTGACATCCGGATTGATTCGACATCACCCCAAAAAACATGGCTGCCTTCTTCTACTTTTAAAGGTTCCGCAGATTCCCTGCAGTGGAAGCCTTCGGGGATGTACCAATTCAAGGTTGAGCATCTTCGGTTCTCGAGTACAGACAGTCTTTTTGATGTGAGAAACTTTATCGTAAATCCACTTTATCCTGAATATGTATTTTCTCAAAAAATAGGTCATGAAGCAACCCGGGTTGATTTAAAGACAGATTCCATCGCTTTCCATTTACTCGATTTGCCCGCTCTCATTGAAAAGCAAAAACTCCTTGCTTCACACATTAGTATAGATAACTCGAAGCTTGAAGTTTTTTTCAGCAAGATACTACCTTCAGGTGAAATCCATAAAATGATATTTCCGCACGTTCGGTTCCGGCGGCTTGATGTACCCGTGAAGGTTGATTCGGTAATCATCAGCAATACTGATATCACTTATATCGAGCAAAGTAATTTAGCTCCGCAACCGGGGACCGTCACCTTTGAAAATACCAGTGCGGTCATTCGAAATCTCAATAATACTGCGGATCAGAAAGCCATTACTATGAATACCTCAACTGAAATTATGGGGGTGGGATTGATGAATGCGGCATTCCGTTTCCCCGCTAATCAGTCCGGAAGGCATTCTATAAATGCTTATGTCGGCCCTATGGAAATGGAAGTATTGAATCCGGCCCTAAAGTATCTGGCCCTGGTGCAAATAACCAGCGGTAAAATTGATTCCATTAACTTTAGGATGGAGCTCGGACCTCAGAAATCGGATGGCATTCTGAAAATGGATTACAGCAATCTGCATATTGAAATGATTGATATTGGAAAGCAGGGAAAGAAATCTGATGATGACATCAAGACTCTTTTGGCAAATCTCTTTGCTGTAGATGAAAAGGATAAACCGCCTTTGCGAGAGGCTGATATTTCTTACGAACGTGTTCTCCATAAATCCATTTTTAACTACTGGTGGAAATCTTTACTCTCGGGGCTTAAAAATTGTATTGGTTTGTAAGAGTTAAGAAAATCAGTAACTGTTACACTAAAAGAACCGAACTGGCGCAAGCGTCTCGCTTGTGCCAATCATTACAGAACGTAAGGCACGGGCGTCTCGCTCGCGCCAGGTTCAATTTTCTCACAGCTTCTGCTTAAGCAGTTTCTTCAGAACCATAGATTAAATTGCCGTTTACAATACGTGCAGGAGAGGTATAAGGATGCTCCTGCGCCTCACCCCGCTCCATGATGTGCATTACGTTCCATCCTTTCGATTTAAGATAATCCGAGACCATAGAACGATGACATCTCCACCAGACCGCTTCTGAACACATATAAGCAGTTCGTTTTTCCTTGCCCATTTGTGCCAGTTTTTCTGCTCCCTTTTTAAAATCGTCACTTTCCATATAATCGGCATAGGCGCGGAATGACTTATTGCGCCATACAGTGTTTTCGGAATCAGGGTGGAATTTTCTTCGTCCGCCCAGCCTTCTCAAATGCACATATTCGATGTCGTTTTCAGGCAGTGACCCCTGTAGATTTTCTTTATTGAAATGCGGCACATAGTTTGAACCGGGATAACTTCTGACATCGGCAAGCAATTCTATCTCAAAAGAATTCAGCATAGTCAAAAATTCTTCTAAAGAGTGATTAGAATGGCCTATCGTCCAGATGGTGTGAGGTGTTGGGTTGTTCATACTGAAAAAGTTTACCCTTAATCTTACTTAGTGTTAGATTTAAGATTTTCATGGTCATCCCCCTGCGCCCCCTTCAAAGGGGATATTATGCTCGTGTTAGGGGTTACTAAACATTATCCAACATTAACTTTCAGTTCGGTTTTGCAAAGATTCCTTTCAATTTTTGAGCTAAATCCTTACTCTCCAATCAAATCATATTTCAGCATTCAATCATTTCAAAATGTCCCAAAAAACATTGGCAATCCCTTCTTTTAAAGAAGTACAAAACGCCTACCTTCAAATTCGAAATAAAGTTCATCGTACTCCTGTTTTAAGCAGCGAAAAAGTGAATGAACGTGCGGGAGGTGAACTTTTCTTTAAATGTGAGAATTTTCAAAAAGTAGGTGCTTTTAAATTTCGCGGGGCCACTTTCGCCGTGAATACTCTTTCAGATGAGGAAGCTCAAAACGGCGTCGCCACTCATTCATCCGGCAATCATGCTCAGGCGGTAGCTTTGGCGGCTAAAATGCGAGGCATTCCCGCTTATATTGTGATGCCCGAAAATGCTCCAAAAGTAAAAGTGAACGCGGTGAGGGACTACGGGGCTGAAATCACTTTTTCTGAATCAACCCAGAAGGGACGGGAATCAACATTGGAAGAAGTGGTTCGTGAAACAGGAGCAACTTTCATTCATCCATATAATAACCGCCATATTGTTATGGGACAAGCAAGCGCGGCTATAGAACTGCTGGAAGATCAACCTGATCTGGATACTGTTTTAACTCCCGTCGGAGGCGGCGGATTGCTGAGCGGGACTTCCATCGCAGCCAAAAATCTATCCTCAAAAGTAAAAGTTATCGGGACGGAGCCTGAAGTGGCCAATGATGCTTTTCTGTCATTAAAAACGGGTGGCTTACAGCCGGTTCAAAGTACTGAAACGATAGCAGACGGCCTGCGGACATCACTCAGTGAGCTTACTTTTGCCTGTATTCGTGAATATACGGATGAAATTGTCACCGTCTCGGAAGAAGAAATTATTGACGCGATGAAATTTATCTGGGAGCGCATGAAAGTTATTATTGAACCTTCAAGCGCCGTACCGGTCGCTGCTGCTTTTAATAAAAAGGTTGATGTGGAAGGCAAAAAAACGGGCATTATAATTTCGGGGGGAAATGTGGATTTGAATAACTTACCATGGAACTAAATCAATTAAAAATTAAGAATGAAGAATTAAAAGTTTAACTCATTCTTCATTTTTAATTCTTCACTTTTAATTCCTCATGCAAAAGTCAGTAATCATAATCGGGGCGGGAGTCAGTGGAATAACGACGGCTCTTGTTTTGCAGCTTTTGGGCTACAGGACTACGATTTATACTGAAAAGCAATTTTCTGATTCTTCGGATGATCCCTCCTTTGCCAGCCTTTACCCTTCCGCTTCGGTCATTCCCCACTCCGTTTTTTCTGATGAACTGGAACCGCTTTTCAAAGAATCACAATCGGTTTTTTATGCACTGATGAAAGCGCAGTTCCCCGGTCTTTCTGTTCACAAACATTTCGAAGTTTTCGAATTTGAAAAAGAACAGCCCGGGTATTTAAAGTGGATGATGAATCCTCGATTCATCGACGAATTGAACTTAAATGAGATTCCCCGCCGATCAGACGATATTCCATTACATGGCTGGAGTTTTGATTGCATGTTTGCCGATTGGCCGGTTTATTTTCCTGCTTTAGTTGAGAAGTATCAAAAGGCAGGAGGGAAAATCATCACCCGAAAACTGAAATCAAAAGATATTGCTGAACTTCCGGCTTCAACTATTATCAACTGCAGCGGGCTTGGAAGTTTTGCTCTTTTTAATGACCTGGAAGAACCATTACTAATGCGTGGTCATCTCATCCGCGCCAAGTCTGCCCCCCTGATTTCAAATTCGGAGAAGGAAGTCATCTCCTACAATTACACTCCAAAAGCTTCGGAATATTGCGACTCTGCCGGGCAAGCCTGCGATGTTTATTGCTATCCCCGTGAAGACGGATGGATTTTAGGGGGCAGTCGTCAATCCGGGACGGTTACAAAGACCGGCAAATGGAAAGGTGAAGAAATAAAAGCTCCCTTTTATGAGATCGGCGATATTGGCTTTCCTTCCCAAATTATCAACTTAAACAGACAAATTATTGAACACACTTTCGGAAAGGCTTTCGATGATTTGGATGATTTTTCAGCCGCTGTAGGCTACCGCTTCATCCGAAACAAAAGCAATGGATTACGGCTCGAAAAAGAAAGGATATCCGGTAAAACTATCTATCACAATTACGGCCATGGCGGGGCTGGCGTAAGCCTTTCATGGGGATGTGCGTTCAAGATTGTCGAAGAAATGGAGTCTCAGTACGATTCAAATGAGTTAAAGAAAAAGTTATTGCATGCATTGTAGGTTGGGCATCTTGCCCGACCCTGCTATTTTAGAACAAAAATTAACTTTTTAAGGCTTAGGAAACTTTCAAGAACACAAATAAAATCAGCTAAATAATCCTTTTTGAAACGAGCAAAAAGGTGAACATTTTCTTTTAAAGTTTCCTAACCTTCTGTATTGACGGGGGTAAGAATGCCCGTCCTACATTACATCATCTGCTCTTCAACGCATTGAGGACAATCCAACCAGTTTTCTGTGGGCATGGTTGGCAGAGCCGTGGGACTCTTACCTTTTTCAAATACCGGCCTGTATAAAACCTCTCCTTTTTCGTGAGCATCACCACAGCTGTGACAGTTTACCGCATCATCCAGCTCCTTCGGTGTATATCCCGCAATAACCCAGCCCTCATGTCCTGTATGAGCGGCCAAACTTTCAAGAGCAGCGCGCACCGTTTGCGATTTGTTACCGCCATAAAACTTACCTGCTAATTCTTCCAGTAAGGAGACAGTATCTTCATCCAGTGTAAAGTTAAGCCGTTTCATACGTTGAAGATTCGTTACTTATTGTTT
>DASVCW010000003.1:0-43713 GCA_036381435.1 Balneolaceae bacterium
AGGTGTACGCGCGGTAACGCGCTCAGCCGAGCCGTACTAATAAGGCCACCGGCTTTTTCTCTTATATGGCTTGCACGACCCTCTCAGGGGCTAGTGCAAGCCCGATCTTACCACCATCAGCTATCCCTACATCAAAGACCACCTTGTCTCCTACGCCAAGGCTTCGGAGACTAAAATTTTGACATTTTGAGCAGGCGGGTCAAGCGCAGGGGCCCCCACCCGTTCCCATCCCGAACACGGCCGTTAAGCCCTGCAGCGCCGATGGTACTTCCAATAAGGAGGAAGCGTAGGTCCCCGACTGCTCTCTATTTTTATTTAGACAGGCTGTCCCTCAAAGGGATGGCCTGTTTTATTATGAGTATATTTTATCTAAAGTTGTTATCTTTCCTTTCGCTTCCCCAATTTTTAGGAAGGAATATTATTCAGTATATTTAAAATATCACTTGCCTGAGAAGTAGCTCGGTTGACGCTACCATTTTTAAACTGATTCATACACATGGAATTTCCTGAATTTATCAAAAATTATAAGGACAAATTACAAGAGTTATTTAATGAAAAAGATGACATTAATGAGATAAGCCTTGAGCGGGGCTTGCCTCATGATATTTTTCAGGAAGTAATGAAATGTAAGCCCCTCAGTACTTTTATCCCTAAAGAATATGGTGGGCGCGGGGTGAAAACTCATGAAGCCTTATCAATGCTGGAGGTTAGTTCTTATGAATCCTTACCCCTTTCTTTAATGATGGGCATTAACGGAGCTCTTTTTTTGCAGCCGGTAGCAAATTATGCTTGTGATGAAGTTAAAAGCCCTATTTTCAGCCGGTTTATGAAAAAAAATAACATGGGTGGTCTGATGATTACCGAACCCGACTATGGTTCGGATGCTCTCCGTATGGAAACATCATTTAAAAAGAGTGGAAATGAATATAATGTTTCTGGTACGAAGCACTGGGCAGGTTTAACGGGAGCAGCTGATTTCTGGCTTATTGCAGCTCGAAAGGCTAACGGCAATAATGAACTTGGCCGGGATATTAGCTTCTTTATTCACGATAGTAAACGGGGAGGAATAGAAGTTGAAGAGTATTATAAAAATTTAGGCCTCTACATGCTCCCTTATGGACGAAATAAGATTAATATTACTGTCCCCGAGGAGTATAAATTGCAGCCAAAATCAATCGGAATTAAGATGATGCTGGATATACTCCATAGAAGCCGTCTCCAATTTCCGGGTATGGGGATTGGATTTTTGAAACGAATGATGGTTGAGGCTATTGAGCACTGTAAAGAGCGTTCGGTAGGGGGACAGAGCCTGTTGAATTATGACCAGGTGAAAAAACGCATCACCCGTTTGCAATCATCTTTTACTATCTGTTCTGCCATGTGCGCATTTACCGGCGAAAATGTACCCATTACTAAAAATGTTGCGGGAATGGATATTTCTGCAAATGCCATTAAAACGATTACCACTGATTTAATGCAACAAGCGGCACAGTCGCTGCTCCAGCTGATGGGTGCTAAGGGTTATCGGTTGAATCATATCGCAGGGCGTGCTTTGATTGATAGTCGTCCGTTCCAAATTTTTGAAGGTTCTAATGATATTCTTTACCAGCAGGTTTCAGAATCAATCATTAAAAAGATGCGGAAGTTGAAGTTAGAGAACCTGCATAAGTTTTTGAGTGAATTTAAACTCACCGAACGAGCATCGGAATATTTTAGCGAGTTGCTTGATTTTAAAATCAATAATCAGCTTGGGCAAGAGCGCTTGGTTGAGTTAGGCCGGATTTTGTGCCACGTTATTTCTCTGGAGTTCACCCTGCGTTTAAGCGACAGAGGGTTCAACCAAAACTTAATCAACAACGCTGTTCAGACTTTAATTGCTGATGTAGAACGGATGTTACCGGCATTTATTAATGAGAAGTCTCCTATAGTAATTGAAAATTACCAGGAATCAAGTTCGTGGCTGGATTCTATCACTCCCCAATATGTGCATGCCTAAAGTTTAACGCTTGTTAAATTAAGACTTGTTTACGATGGCTAAAGTCGTAGTTTTAACTGGTGCCGGAATGAGCGCCGACAGCGGACTCAAAACCTTTCGTGATTCTGACGGCCTCTGGGAAGGCCATGATATACAAAGAGTGGCATCAGTGGAAGGCTGGAGACGCGACAAGGAATTTGTGCTAGATTTCTACAATAAACGCAGAAAACAGGCACATACTGCTCTTCCCAATGTGGGTCATGAAGCCTTAGCCCGTCTCGAAGATACATTCGATGTAACTATCATTACCCAAAATGTTGATAGCCTCCACGAAGAGGCGGGCTCAACAAATGTAATTCATCTGCATGGAGAACTTTCGAAAGTGCGGAGTGAAAAAGATCATTCTTTGGTTTATGAGATAGGTGGAGATGCCATAGAAGTGGGAGATACCGCTGAAGACGGAGCACAGCTAAGGCCGCATGTGGTCTGGTTTGGTGAAATGGTACCGAACATGGAAAAAGCTGCTGCGATAGTTTCTCAAGCTGATATTTTAATTGTGATCGGTACTTCACTGGTTGTTTATCCTGCCGCGGGACTTGTTGATTTGGCCGCACCGGATGTTCCAAAATATGTAATTGACCCGGCTGTTCCTGAACTTTTTAGTTATTCCGGCTGGGAACATATTCAGGAACGAGCCGCCATTGGTACGCCTGCCTTAGTGGAAAAGTTATTGAATGAACAGGAGATTTAATTTCTATATTTTACAAAGTTAAAACTAATTTTAATTTTCCTTAGTGTCATAAAAGCATGACCCAATACAAAGCAAGCGAAGAAGAAAAAGAAGTTCTGGAAAAGTATTTATTGCAGTTTTTGAACCTTGAAAAGCGGTTCCCATTGCTTCCGGGCATCAATAATAAAGAAGCATTGGCAGGTTTGATGGGATTGGAAGTTGATGAATTTAAAAAACTTCGAAACCGGTTTGAAACGAACGCAAAAGAAGCTGCTGTTGAGCTGCTGGAAGATGGGGAAATTGCTGATTGGATAGAAGAGTTGCCATTCGAAAAGGGTGATACCATTGTTGCGTTGGGTGATTCTATAACCGATGATCTGCAAGGCTGGTTCAATATTTTTAAAAATGTTTTGGAGATAGGGCTCGAAGATGCAGATTTCACGTTCATCAACAGTGGGGTTTCCTATGATACTTCTACCGATGCCCTGAAACGCTTAAACCGTGATGTGCTGGATCATGATCCTGATTGGGTGATTGTCGCCCTTGGCACTTTTGATGCTCAGCGACTACATGTTGCTCCCGATCGTCCCCTTGTTTCACTCGCCGATTACTGGGAAAATCTAAATACCATTGAATCAGCCGTAGCTGAGGTAACCGATAATCCGCTTATCTGGGTCACCCCACCACCGGTTATTACAGAAATGTTACAGCAAATCCGCCTGTTCAATTTTGATCTTTTTGAAAAGGATTTAAGCAGCCTCCGCGAAATCCTTACTGGTAAAAAAGGTTATATTGTTGATCCATTGGGTGAGCGAATGAATGATGAGGAAGATGAGACAGAAAATGAAGAAATCAGCGGTCCGGCGGCTTGGAATTATCTGAGTGATGGCCTTCACCCTTCACTATCGGGGCATACAAACACAGTTAAAGAATTGATTCGGTTTCTGGCTTTAGCCAAAGATCCCGAAGAAGGCAGCAGCCTGGAAACACCCGATGATTTTGATGAAGGTTAAAAATCAATATTCACCTGAATGACATTCAGTGAGGGTTGAAAAGTGGTTTTGACTGAGGATTGAGTGATTTCAGTAAGTTCAAAAAGGGCAGGATTTAGCATGCCAATTTCAAGTGAGCTTGAAGCGTTACTATAAGTTATCAAGCCACTGACTTCATTTTTTGAAGTTGTTGTGAGAGCAGCTGCCCCAAAGTCAGGGCCTTTGGCAAGCACAAAAGCATCAATCAACCCATAGCCAAATCCCAGCCAGGCACCGGCTCCTGTACCATATTGAAGGTAATCTACCAGTGGTTCCTGGACAATTAAAGAAAGGGAAGAAGCAACAATGGCTCCTGCTGCCGCACCATAAAAAGTGTCAAGGAGCACCAGAATGGAAGAATTAGTCCCGTCATTAAAAGTCCCTGAGATATAAAACTGCTGGCCTTTTTCTACCAGGGAGATATCATAAATTCCTACCCCCAGGCCATAAAGAATTCCCGCTCCTAAACCTATTCTTACGGCTTCAAAATCTGTACTGTTTTGCAGAGCCATAGTTGCTCCGCCTAAAACCACCCCGTTTATCGCTCCATTTAACGTATTTCCCCCCAGTAATTCAAGAGTCTGGGCCTTAAGTGGTTTTTGAAAAGCGGACACAGACAGGCCTAAAAAAAGTAATAGCAGTAGATGTTTTCTCACAATATTGCCGTTTTAAATTTTTGAAGTAATGTAGAAAATATAAAATACGAATTCCATGGGCTGCTATTCAGGATCTTGCAGTGTGACCGGCAGGATTTTTCCATTATAAAAAGTTGATCCATTTAGAGCAAAATCTGCAATATAAGTTCCCATTTGTTCGGGATTCACAGGTGCTTCAATTCCCGGAAAAGCACTTTCCAGCATGTCGGTTTGAACCGCTCCTAAACACAAAGCATTCGCTTTTATCTGCTTGTCGGCCAGTTCAATCGCTAAACATTCAGTTAAAATACTCAAAGCGCCTTTGGCAGCGCTGTAAGCCGAAAGCCCCGGGAATTTCGCGCTTCCCTGAAAGCCGCCCATACTGCTGATATTTACAATATGAGCGTTTTTGTTGAAAAGCGGCAGTAATTGGCGGGTGATGTTTACCGCACTAATCAGGTTACTTTCGACTTGCGAGCGCCAGTCGCTAAGTGCAAGATCTTTAAAAGGTTTATTAATAAGGGCTCCCGCATTGTTAATAAGAACATCTACCTTGCTAAATTTGTTTTCGACTTCATTAACTAAACGGCCTACTGCTTTTTCATCAGTCAGATCTGCGGGGATAGCATGAATAAGTTGCTCATTACATTTTTCCAACTCTTTCAAGTGCTTTTCGGAGCGGGCAACAGCAACGGTATGATGACCACTTTCAGCGAATTTTTTACAAATTTCGAAACCAATCCCCCGGCTCGCACCGGTAACAACTGCAACTTTTATCATTCTATAGCAAGTTTTCTGTAAATGTAAGAAGTGAACTTGACCTCACAAAGTAGAAAATCCTAAAAGTTTTAGGCCAAAATTCATTGTTAAAGTGGCCTATTTTAAGCATATTTCAAAGGCTTGAACAAAGAGCTTTTCTGAGCAAATGAACAGTTAAATTATTAAGGTTTAGGTTAGAATTTATGTCTAAAACAGGTGATCGCCGCTTGGTTCCTTTCAATATTCGTGATTTATCTCCCTACGTAGCCGGTAAAACGATCGCTGAAGTGAAGGCCGAATATAGACCGTCCCAAATATCAAAACTGGCTTCTAACGAAAACAGGTTGGGATGTAGCCCAAAAGTAGAACCTGCGGTAATTGAAGCGCTTCAGGAAATTCAGGATTATCCCGATCCCATTTCACGCAAATTGTGCGCAATGCTGGCTGAAAAGAATGGGGTGAAGCCGGAGAATATTGTAGTCGCTGCCGGCTCTGAAAGCATTATTGCCATTTTATGTCGCACCTTTTTCCTGAATAATGAAGAAGCTATTACTGCCGACGCTACTTTCGTCGGCTTTTTTGTTCAGGCAAATATTCGTGGTATCTCTCTCAAAAAAATTCCTGTTACGAGTGATTATCGTTTTGATCTTGACGCCATGGCTGATGCCATCACTCCGAGCACCAAGATGATTTATATCGCTAACCCCAACAATCCCACCGGCACATATATCACTAAAGCAGAGTTTGAGCGGTTTATGCAGAAAGTACCGGGTGATGTTTTAGTGGTGATGGACGAAGCCTACTATGAATTTGCCAAAGATGTGCCCGATTATCCTCACTCTTTAGATTACAGTTTTGACAATGTCATCACCCTTCGAACTTTTTCTAAAGCATATGGATTGGCGGGATTTCGAATCGGTTATGCTATCGGTTCGGAAGAAATTATCGGAAATATGAAAAAGACGAAACTGACTTTCGAACCGACAACACCGGCACAGGCGGCCGCGACTGCCGCATTGGGAGATACTGAATTTTTGGAAAAGAGCCGAAATGCCGTTGAAACATCAAAAAAACGTCTGTATGATTTTTTTGAAAAGCATCAGGTTGAATATATTCCCTCAATCGCAAATTCAGTGATGATGGTATTGCCTGATGAACAACAAGCTATCGATTTTACCCAAGCTATGCTTGAAGAAGGGGTGATTTTACGCCGGATTAATGCTTTTGGACTGCCAAACTGTGTTAGAATTACAGTGGGACGAGATAAAGAGATGGAGCACTTTGAGCGCAGTTTTGAAAAAGTGATGAACGTACAAGAATTTTAATAAGCACATAAGAATTTATGCCTTCAAAGAAACAAACGGAACAGGAAATTCCCGAAGCTGTAGCATCAACCGATTGGAAAAAGGTGGCTGAGCTAATGCTCGCTTCCCGTGCGATGGATGACAAGGAGGAAAACGAACTGGTTCCGAACAAAGATGTTTTGTATCAATTTTCAGCCCGGGGACATGAGCTCGGACAGGTTTTGCTTGGTTCGCAACTTACCCATAAGCATGACGCTGCCAGCGCCTACTATCGGTCACGGCCTCTGATGCTATCTTTGGGCTTGAGCTTTGAGGATGCGATGGCCGGGCCGATGGGAAAGTCTGGTGGCTACAGTGACGGTCGGGATATTGGTGTTGTTTGCAATAAGCCCGGTCTCGACGGACCTACTGTTTTGCCTATGGCCGGCGATGTTGGTTCGCAGTATACTCCCGCAATCGGATGGGCGCAGGGCATTCAGTACCACCTGGAAACCCTGGGTGAAGAAGAGTATGAGGGGGCCATTTCGGTGATTTTAGGAGGAGACGGATCGGTCGCAACCAATGGATTTTGGTCAGCTTTAACCATAGCTACTACACAGAATTTGCCTGTTCTGTTTTTTATTGAAGACAATGGTTATGGAATTTCAGTTCCCGGTGATGTGCAAACGCCCGGCGGAAATATTGCTAAAAATCTTTACTCATTTAAAAATATCCGCATTTTTGATGGTGACGGAACCGATCCGGCTGAAGCGGCAGATTTAATCACTCAGTCGGTTGATTATGTGCGCGGCAGAAAAGGTCCGGCGTTGATCCACTTAACCGTACCACGGCTTAACGGACATTCATATCAGGATAATCAGGCTTATAAGACGGAAGAACTTTTAGAAACTGAGCGGCAAAATGACCCGCTTGATTCGGTGAAGTCGTTTTTAGTACCCGATGAAATTTCCAAAAAGAATTGGAGCACACTTGAGAAAAAAGCTACGGATGATATTGAAAAAGCCAGCGAAGCAGCCTTGTCCCGTCCCGCTCCCGATACTGAAAAAACTGCCCGCTATGCCTTTTCTGAAGAGAAAGAAGACGGTAGTATAGATTTGCAGTTAGTCGGAGGATTAGCTCCATCCGGACATAAGTTTCCCGAAAGTTCTGAAACTCCCGAACCCGAAAAGCAGAGAATTACGATTGTTGAAGCAGTCCGCAGAACGCTTGATTACGAATTGGAAACAAATCCCAAGGTAACGGTTTTTGGTGAAGACGTGGCGGTTAAAGGCGGTGTTCATGCTGCTACATTGGGATTGCAAACCAAGCATGGAGAATCCAGGGTTTTTGATACCAGTCTTTCGGAAGAAGGAATTATCGGCCGGGCTGTAGGGCTTGCGTATTCCGGGCTAATGCCTGTTGCTGAAATTCAGTTTAGAAAATATGCTGACCCCGCTACCGAGCAGTTAAACAACTGCGGTACCATTCGTTGGCGAACGGCCAATAAATTTGCGGCTCCTATCGTGGTACGGATGCCCGGAGGTTTTTTTAAATGCGGTGATCCCTGGCACAGTCTCTGTAATGAAGTATTTTTTGCTCATGCTGTGGGTTGGCAGTTGGCTTTTCCCAGCAATGCCCAGGATGCGGTAGGGTTGCTCAGATCTGCGATGAGAAGCAATAATCCCACTATTTTCTTTGAACACCGCAATCTGCTGGATGCCAGATATGCTCGCAAACCTTATCCCGGTGATAAATTTATTGTTCCTTTCGGCAAAGCGAAGAAACTGCAAGAAGGCGACGACTTGACCATCGTAACCTGGGGAGCAATGTGCGAGCAGTGCGAAGAAGCTGTTAGCGAGGTCGGTATCTCAGCCGATATTCTGGATTTGAGGACCATTATGCCATGGGATAAAGAAGCAGTTCTGGAATCAGTTCAAAAAACGAATCATTGTCTTATTGTCCATGAAGACACGCAGACGGCCGGCTTCGGAGCCGAAATCAGTGCTGTTCTTTCACAGGAGGCTTTCGGATATTTGGATGCACCCATTGAGCGGTTAACGATGCCCGATATTCCCGTTCCCTATAATGTGGAATTGATGAGCTCTGTTTTGCCTGATGTTAAAAAAATCACTCAAAAAATAGAGATGTTAGTCTCGTTTTAACCGCAATCTCGATTAAAAGGCCTTCGCAAAACCTATGTCATCCTGTCCGCCAGCCGGGGCGGATCAGGATCTATAAGCAAAAACCATGTTAACAGCTTCTAAAGAGCTATCAGCTACAGATGCTGAAACGAGTTCAGCATGACAGGGTGGTTCTTTTCAAAGGCCTCTTTCAAATTATTTCGATCAAAAACTCAATATTTCTCGGAAGCACAGTTAAGAGATTTTTTTATTTATTCCGTACTGATAAAAAGTAGCACATCTTAGAGAAAAATTAAATATAATTAGTTGGCTGAATGTAAAAAGCATCTATAGAAAGCTATTTCAACAATGAAGCTAAGCACAAAATTAATATTAAGCTTTTCGGTGGTGATTTTGCTGGTGGGCGGAATCGGGCTGGCTTCGTCCTATATTACTAAATCGGTAAAAGATGAGGTAATAACAGAGAGTAAACAAGCTATTGAAGAAATCCAGCTGGCGGGTGAGATGGGTATGCAACTTTACCATAGTTTCACTAAAACTCAGTATCTCCTCGAAGATGGATACCGCCAAAGTTTATCAGCCAATTTAAGCCGGAGCAATTTATCGAATGAGGCGGTAATTGCTAAAATTGACAGTTCTCATAAAAGTTTTCGACGAAGTATCGCTCAAATGAGGACGTTTATTGATAAAGATCACAGGCATTTTCTTCAGAATTTGGTTGAATCTGCTCGTATTACGGCACAATTAGAACATTTAGAAAAGAAGTTTAATATTTATGTTTCACTGGTTGAGCAGCTTCAGCTGCTAAGCAGCGAGGATTATGAAGATGGGAAGGAATTTTTTACTATCACGATTGAGCCCTATGTACGCACTACTTTATTGCCCCTGATTGAAGACGTTCGGAAGGAGATTCAGCTAAATCATCAGACTAAAATTGCTGCCCTTAATACACAGCTTACCGAAGTTGGCCGATGGCTGGGTATAGCAACTTTGATTGCTTTGATAATTGCTGTTTCGCTAACTTTCTTTTTATATCGATCTATTGCAAATCCACTTAAAAATCTTGCCCGCGCTGCTCAAAATATTGCTCACGGCAATTTAGACGATCGCATTGATTATCACTCAAACAATGAACTGGGGCAATTAAGCAGCACCTTTAACCGTATGGCAGAAAGTCTGAGCCGGACCACGGTCTCCCGCGATTATGTGGACAGCATTATTGAGTCGATGGCTGACCTGCTTATCGTAACAGATCAGGAATATAAAATTACACGGGTGAATTCGGCGGGTTTATTGATGATGAATCGTACTGAAGAAGAAGTGCTGGGGAGACAGGCTCATTTTATTTTTAAAAATGACCAGCAATCCATTTTCAGGGAAGGCACCAATAAAAAGCTTGAACTGGTTAAAGGCAATACCGCCATAAAAAGGCAGGGCGGAAGTGATATTCCGGTGAGTGCCTCCAAGGGTAAAATTAAAGGGCGAAATGATGAAGTGAAGGGCTATGTAATTGTAGCAAGTGATATAAGCTCTGAAAAAGAAGCCCGGCAAAAAATTGTACAGTCACTTAAAGAAAAAGAAATTCTGCTGGCGGAAATCCATCATCGTGTAAAGAATAATTTAGCCGTTATTTCAGGTCTTTTACAGATGCAAATTTGGGAGGCTGATAACGAATTTGCTGCAGTTGCGCTTCAGGAGAGCCAACTTCGGGTACAAAGTATCGCACTGGTCCATGAGAAATTGTATCAATCAGAAAGCCTTTCCTACATTCGGTTCGATAAATATATTCAAGAGTTGTTACAGGCAGTAAGCAGTACCTATCTCAGCCATGATTCTGATATTAAGATTATTACCGATCTTGAAAGTGTTGTTCTGAATATTAATCAGGCCATTCCGTGTTCATTATTACTGAATGAATTGGTTTCTAACGCTTTGAAACATGCTTTTGGTGAACAGAGAAAGGGTTGTATAGAAATTTCGATGACTCAGTCAGAAAATCAGGTTGTGCTTAAAGTTAAAGATGATGGCAAGGGTTTTCCCGGTACTAAAGGGGATTCTAAATCTATGGGTATGTCACTGGTTGATACTTTGTGTAAACAGATTGACGGACAGTTAGAATTTAAAAACAACAGTGGTGCTATAGTAACGGTAAAGTTTAAAAGAGAAGAAGTTACCGCGGCTTAAAGTATTTATCGCTATCCTATAGGAGATTACCGGTAGTATTAAAAATATTTTAATTGACCAACGGCGATTGATTGGCGACTGCTTTTTCATTTAAGCGAAAATAGAATAGTCCCCTGTTACCCGTCTTAAATAATTATAGTCAGTATTATCGGAAAAACGAATCAAAAAGCTGCTTATGAAAAAATATTGCTACTTTATTCTGGTCATACCGGTATTTCTTTTTCCGATTCACCTCACTGCGCAGCAATACAATTTTCAAATTTATTCTGTTAATAAAGGGCTACCACATGTCCAGGTGCATGATGTTTTTCAAACTCACGATGGCTATATCTGGCTTGGCACGTTTGGCGGGGGACTGGCAAAGTTTGACGGACGTTCATTTGAAATATTTAACATTAAAGATGGCCTGAGAACGAACAGTATTGAAGTTATTTTTGAAGACTCCAGGCACAACTTGTGGGTTTCAACTTATAACGGCGGTGTGGCCAGGATGAAGGGGAGGCGCTTCATTTACCCGTTCAAAAATTCCGAATTAGATTCCCTTTCAGTGTTAGTAATTAAAGAAATCAATTCCAAACTTTGGTTCGGTACTGCTAAAGGAGGCTATTTTATTTACGATTATAAAACTGAAGAGCTGACCAGAATGACCCAAGAAGACGGCTTGATCGGTGACACGGTGTGGGATTTTTGGAAAGCGCCCGACGGTAAAATGTGGATCGCTACGCAACGCGGTATTTCTATTTATGACGGCAAAAATTTTAGAAATTTAACTGCTGCCGACGGCTTAAGCGGCAATAAAATATTTCAAATTGCTACTCACTCAAACGGCGAGGTCTGGTTTGCGACGAGTAATGGTATCACTATTTGGGATGGAGAAAATTTCAGCACCATTACTGAAATAAACGGAACGCCTCTTAACTATGTGTTTGATTTACTGGTTACTTCAACCGGCGCCATGTGGATTGGCACTGAACTGGATGGGTTTTTTATCTATGAGAATCAATCATTCACCCATTTCACCACCGAAAACGGGCTTAGCAGTAACTATATTTATGAGTTGTATGAAGATAACCGGCAAAATGTGTGGATAGCCACCGATACTTATGGAGTGAGTATTCTAAAGGGGAAAGCTTTTCAATTCTTTAGAACTGAGAGCGGATTGAGCTCAACCGCTATTATAAGCCTTCATAAAGCTAAAAACGGCAGAATATGGGCAGGAACCCGGGATGGAATTTTTTATAAAGATGGCTATCGTTTTAAGAGATTTCCTACTCCCGAAAAATACCATGAAGCGGGTGAAGTATGGGATATGGCTGAATTTAAAAATGGCGATATGCTGTTTTTAATGAGTGATGATGCTTTATATAAATGGGACGGAAAACAGCTTATTAACTACTCACAAGAAAACGGACTGAAACAGTGGTTTACTTACGATATTTATGTGGATAAACAGGATGCCCTTTGGCTTGGCACAAATGAAGGGCTTTTCCATTTCAAGGATGGTGAATTAACCAAGTACACTAATCAGGACGGGCTTACCGGAAATGTCGTTAAGTGTATTTATGAATTCAAAGGCTATCTCTGGATTGGTACGCTCGACGGCTTAAGCAGGTTTGATGGGCATTCCTTCCAAAATATCACTGTGAAAGACGGGTTGCAGCATAAGGGGGTGGCTCATATCACTTCAGATTCTAAAGGTAATATCTGGTTGGGAACGGGGGGTGGAGTAACACTACTGGAGCTCGATAAGCAGGGTGATTTGCTGGGAATAGAGAACTTCGACAAAGATGCTGGTATGAAGCTGGTGAAATCGCAGATTGTCTGGTTTGATAATGCCGGTCATTTATGGCACGGAACCAACGGAGGTATTCACCGGCTTGATGTACCCGGCTATTGGGAAAGCGGCAAAATGTCACTCGTACATTATCGACTGTCTAATGCCGGTATTGGTATTGAAACCAATCATAAAGCTGTAACTCCTGTTTCTGAAAATGAAGTACTTTTTGGAACAATGAATGGGGTTTTAAAAATAAACCCCTCCCGGCTTAATCCGGACAGTACAGTTTCTCCCGTATATATTACCAAAATTGAGCGTAATGCCCGTTCATTAAGAGAGCTGCCTAATGTTGATTCTATGGCTTATAAATTCGGGCGCATGCTCTTTTCTGATCTTAATTTCCCTTATGGACAACATTCGTATACCTTTCATTTTACTGCCCTGGAATATGAAAATCCGGAAAGTGTTCAGTACCGGTACCGGCTTATAGGTTTTGATGATGAATGGTCTGCGCCCACATCAGCTACCTCAGCTACGTTCACTAATTTAGATGCCGGTAAGTATACTTTTGAAATTCAGGCAAAAAGCCGGCAGAAATACTGGCCTCTGAAAACAGCAACAGTTAGCTTTTCGGTTGATGATCCCTATTGGCAGACTTACTGGTTTTATACTATTGTTACTTTGGCTTTTGGCGGATTGGTATATGGCTATATTCAGATGAGGGTTCAGGTATTGGAAAAAGAGCGGTTAAAGGAGCTTGTTGATGAGCAGACAAAAGATTTAACCCTGGCGTTGGAGGAAAAGGAGGTGCTGATAAAGGAAATTCATCACCGGGTAAAAAATAACTTAGCCGTTATTTCCGGTTTGTTGGAGCTTCAGGTTGGTTATTCTGATGATGACTTCGCCGCTAAAATTCTAAGAGAAAGTCAGCGCCGAGTACAGTCAATTTCTATGATTCATGAGAAGTTATATCAGAATGAACGGCTTTCAGAAATTAATTTTGCTGATTACATTGATGAATTGATTGAAATTATCGCTGATTCCCATAGCCATCCTGATAAAAAAATTGAAGTCAAAACGATTATTGATGATGTTAAATTAGGCGTAAATCAAGGTATTCCCTGTGGGCTCATTCTCAATGAACTGTTAAGTAATGCTTTCGAACATGCGTTTAAAGATCAGAAAGAGGGCCGGATTACCATAAAATTTAAGGAAGATAGCGGCAAGCTTGAATTTAGCGTTGCAGATGACGGAATAGGTTTGCCATCTGATTTCGAGAGTACCAAAGCCGAAGCAAAATCGCTGGGCATTATTTTAGTTGAAACACTAACCCAGCAGTTAGAAGGCAAGCTGACAATTAAAAAGCTTGAAAAGGGAACTTGTTTTACTGTAGAGTTTTTAAAAGAGAAAAATTTACAGCAGTTATCGGTCAGTGGATAAAAAGGGTAACAGGGTTGAGAGTGAAAATGTGTAAATCATCCTTTTATATTTCACCTTGGTATCCCCCTAAAAATCAGGCGAGATAGCTCTTGTAAATGTTTATCAGGTATTGCTCAAAATAAAAGCGATAAGAAAACCGGCTGCAGTAATAAGCCCCGTATAATTGTGAGTTTGTTCATAGGCTTCAGGAATCATCGTATCAGCAAGCATAGCCAGAATGCCACCGGCCGCCAAAGCCAGTGTAGCGGTTGTAATTTCTTGTGACAGACCGCTGAATACGGTATAACCGAGTAATGCGGCAAGCCCGGATGCGAGTGCAATTCCTATCCACAGGCTAAAAATATATTTTGCAGAACGCCCTGACTTTTTCATGCCCGCTGATGAGGAAAGGCCTTCAGGAATGTTAGAAATAAAAATAGCTGTAACCGTAACAATACTAACGGTGCTCCCTTCGAGCATACTAATGCCGATGGCAATGGACTCGGGAATGCCATCCAGAAGTGCGCCAAAGGCTATCACTGTGCCGCTTCCCGGGTCTTCTGATTCTGAGATTTGTAGTTTTCCCGAGCGTTTGCGATGTTTTGCTCCATGGCGGTTGAGCCATTCATTGGCAAAGGTATAAATCAGGGCTCCACCCAAAAATCCAACGCCGGCGGAAAGCATACTGCCTTTTGTAATTGCTTCTGCCATCAACTCAAAGGTCAGTGCAGAAATTAAAACACCGCTTCCAAAAGCCATACAGGCAGCTATATAGCGCTGCCGAATATTACTTTTGTAGCCAATAACTGCCCCGATCAGCAGGGCTGAACCGGCTGTCAATCCCCAGAAAGTGGCTTGTAACCAAAGCGGCATAAAGGTTTGTTTTAATAGTATGTCATCCTGAATTTATTTCAGGATCTGCAAGCAGCAAATTTAATTAAATACTGGTAATACGGATATTATCTACAGATGCTGAAACAAGTTCAGCATGACATGGTATTTAAGATTTTTTGCATATTTGAGTAACGCCTTCTAAATCTTATTTGAAAAGCCACATGGCAAGAAATCGATTTTCAACTTACTTCTTTTTAAACTCCTCAATAAAATTTTTGGTGAAATCAGAAAGTACCAATCGCCCGCTGATTTCTGCCCGCTGTTCTAACAGAGAACCCCAGTCATTCGTGTCTTTCCAGAACACCCTTTTTAACTCCTTCATTGCCTCGGGGCTATAATTTGAAAGCCTTTGGGAAAGCTGATCAACCTCGTCATCCAGTTCTTCATGGGTTTCACACAGTTTAGAAAAAAGCCCTTTCTCGCGAGCCCATTCAACATCATGCCAAGTACTTGCATCGGTTGAAAGGGTACTGAACGCTGATGCCCCAATTTTTCTTCGCACCGCCGGACCCACTACGAACGGACCAATGCCAAGTGCAAGCTCACTTAATTTCACTGAGGCAGATTTATGAGCAATCGTATAATCTCCCGCCGAAGCAAGTCCCACGCCGCCGCCTACGGTTTTGCCCTGTATTCGCACGATAATCAGTTTTGGGCACTTTCGCATAGCATTGAGTACCAGGGCAAATCCCATAAAGAAATGCTTACCTTCCTCATAATCTTTAATGGCGATCAGCTCATCAAAAGAAGCTCCTGCACAGAATGCACCTTCGCCCCGGCTTTTGAGAACCACAACATTTACTTCATCATTGTCACCCACTTCGGTAATGGTATCCGCAAGCTTTCGAAGAAGTTCTCCCGGCAGTGAATTCCCTTTTGGGTGATAAAATTCTATAGTGCCGATGTTATTTTCAATATCAACTGTTACTGATCCGTCTTTACTCATAGTTTCGTAATTGTTCTTGGCTATTGCACAGAGTTACACAGAGAAGACACGGAGTTACACAAAGGCTAACTTTTCTTTGTGACCCTTTGTGCTTCTTAGCGTAACTTCGTGAAATAATTTTTCTATTTTTTTATTTAATGACTGATTGCTGATAGCTAACCGCTTTTATTCAAAAATATCCATATCCAGCACTTCCCGGCGCTTAATCAGTGTCAAAATCGTATATTCGGCCACCAGTTCTTCATGCTGGTTGGTGACTTCCACATCCCAGTAAACAATACCGAAAGGAAACTTATCCTTTGCTTTCTTTTGTCGCACTGTCTTTCGTTTTACAATTAGCTTTGCCTGAATAGTATCGCCGGGAGCAACGGGAGCTATGAAGCGCAGGTTTTCAAGGCCGTAGTTGAGCATCACTGGCCCTTCATCGGGATGAACAAAGAGGCCGGCCGCTCTTGAAAGCACAAAATAGCCGTGAGCTACAATTTCACCGAAAAGCGAACGTGAGGCAGCATCAGGATCGGTGTGGGCATAAAATTTATCGCCGGAAAGATCGGCAAACTTTTCTATATCCTCTTCAGTTACCGTATGTTTCTCGGTTATTAAGGCTTCTCCCACTTCCAGTTCTTCAAAATATTGCTGAAATGGATGCTTATCAGCCTCTTTAGTTTCCGCTCCCTTAATATATTGATTAGTAATATTCTTTAAAGTGGTAGGAGATCCCTGCAAAGCCACCCGCTGCATATTATGAAGCACCGCTCGCGCACCGCCCAGTTCTTCCCCGCCACCAGCATGACCCGGCCCCCCATGTACCATTTGCGGCATGGGTGAACCATGTCCTGTTGATTCTTCAGCAGAATGTCGGTTCACTACCATAAAACGTCCGTGATAAGGGGCACAACCGAGCGTGATTTCACGGGCAATGTTATCATCAGTCGTAAAGAGTGAAGCGACTAGTGAACCATCCGCTTTATTTGCCAGATTTATGGCTTCCTCATTCGATTCATAGGGCATGATGGTTGTCATCGGACCAAAAGCTTCAACCCGATGAATTTCGTCCACTTTCATAGGCTGATGGCAAAGCAAAATTTTTGGCCCTGCAAAAGCACCTTTCAATTCACCATGGCCATTGCTGTAAACTGACTCGGTGGTCTCCAGTAGTGAAGTAATCTGTTCATCAAAACGTTCAGCCTGTAGCGAACTGGCCAATGGACCCATTCGCGTTTCTTTTTCAGCAGGATCACCAATCGTAGTTTTTTCGAGCCGTTTCTTGAGTGCTTCAACTACATCATTTACCCGTTTTTTAGGAACGATCGTCCGTCGAATAGCGGTACATTTTTGTCCCGTTTTCACCGTCATTTCATTAGCCACTTCCTTCACAAAAAGATCGAACTCTTCCATAGCCGGGGTGACATCTTTTCCCAAAATGGAAGCATTCAGTGAATCAGCCTCAAGATTGAAGCGGACATTATTAGCTATAATATTTGGATGGGCTTTCAGTTTTTGTCCCGTTTTAGCCGAACCGGTAAATGAAACCGAATCCTGACTGGTAAGATGATCGAGAAGATCGCCGGGTTTATCAGCAGCGATGAACTGAATAGCACCTTCCGGCAGTAGTTTTGATTCGATCATATCCTCAAAAACTTTATAGGCGAGATAAGAACCTATAGGTGAGGGTTTGATGATGGCCGGCATCCCTGCAATGATGGAAGGAGCCAGCTTCTCCAGCATTCCCCATACCGGAAAGTTAAAGGCGTTGATATGAACGGCAACGCCATGACGCGGAACACAAATATGCTGTCCCACAAAAGTGCCGTTGCGAGAAAGCCTTTCCGTATCACCCTCTACATGGTAGGGGAGATCAGAAAGATTGATGCGTGACTTGCTCGAAAGGGCAAACATGCTGCCGATGCCGCCTTCAATATCAATCCATGAATCGCGACGGGTGGCTCCTGTATGAGTGGAAAGTTTGTAATAATCCTCCTTGCGCTCAATCAGGTACTGCGCCAAAAACTTGATTTTAAAGGCACGTTCATGAATGGACATTGCGCGGAGTTTTGGTCCGGCCGTTTGGCGGGCATATTCACATGCAGATCGATAATCCAGATCCGCTTCCACTATCTGTGCGACCGGTTCACCTGTCACCGCGCTTATGAGATTGATTGCTTTGCCTTTATCAATCCATTTACCTTTAATAAAACTCTTTACCTTCATAATTGATTGTCTTTTAGCCACAGATTTTCACAGATGTAACACGGATTTATCTGTGCTTATCGTGAAAATCCATGGCCATTCTACTATTTTCGTTTTCCCCAGGTTTCATATTTCACTGACTGATCCTGACGATCTTTCGGTTCTTCCCGCAGCGGTTCACATTCTTTAAGGGTCTGATGAAGCTGCCCCGGCAGTTGTTGATATAACTTCGTGCCTTCGGTCTTCCATTTGATCATTTCATCAGATACGTCTTTCACTACTTTTGCGGGATTTCCAACCACCACCTTGCGTTCGGGGATTTCCATGCCTTCCGGTACAAAAGTCAGGGCTCCCACAATGCATTCATCACCCAGTTCCACACGGTCCATCACTACCGCGTTCATTCCTACTAAACAGTTCTGTCCAATATGGGCCCCGTGAATAATCGCTCCGTGACCAATATGTGCACTTTCTTCAAGCACCACTGTAACGCCCGGAAACATATGAATGGTACAGTTTTCCTGCACGTTGCAACCGTCCTTGATCACAATTTTCCCCCAGTCACCGCGGATAACAGCACCGGGAGCAATATATACATCTTTGCCAATCACCACATTGCCGGTTACGGCAGCTTGTGGATGCACAAAAGAGCTTTGGTGAACAACAGGTTTGTATCCGTCAAACTCGTAAGTAGCCATTATATGGAAATATTCTAAATTCGAATGCTCAAAATCCAAAACAGTTAAGTTTCGAACTTTAGTCATTCGGATTTTGTGCTTTCAGTTTATTTGAATTTTTATGCCCGCTCAAGAATCACTGCCATTCCCTGTCCCACACCGACGCAGAGGGTACAGAGAGCAAACTTCTTATTCTGTACGTGAAGTTCAATGGCAGCGGTTTGAAGCAGCCGGGCACCTGACATTCCAAGTGGATGTCCCAGTGCAATCGCTCCGCCATTTGGATTAACGCGCTCATCGGCATCATCAATGCCTAGTTCCCGCAGTACGGCCAGGCTTTGAGCGGCGAATGCTTCATTCAGTTCAATAATATCCATTTTATCTAAAGATAAGCCCGTTCGGTCAAGCACTTTTCGGGTAGCGTCAACCGGACCCATACCCATAATTCGCGGTTCGACACCCGCAACAGCCGATGCAACGATTCGTGCTTTGGGTGTTAAATCAAAATCTTTTATGGCTGATTCTCCCGCTATAAGCATAGCGCAAGCCCCGTCATTAAGTCCGCTGGCATTACCCGGTGTTACGGAACCGCCTTTACGGAAAACAGCCGGTAAAGTGCTTAAAATTTCTACCGTGGTATCGGGACGAATGAACTCATCCTTTTCAAAAATGATCGGTTCGGATTTCCGCTGGGGAATCTGAACGGGCATGATCTCTTTTGCCAGACGTCCGTTTTCAGTAGCCCGGCCTGCTTTTTTTTGAGACCACGTCGCAAATTTATCCTGATCCTTACGGCTCACTCCATACTTTTCAACGATGTTTTCAGCCGTTTCGCCCATAGCTTCGCTGCCGTATTGTTCATCCATTTTAGGATTTACAAAACGCCAGCCGAAGGAGGTGTCATGCATTTCAGTAGTTCCCGACCATGGAGCGGCTCCTTTTCCCAGCACCATGGGACCACGGGTCATGTGTTCCATTCCACCGGCGATAAACAGGTCTCCTTCTTCAACTTTGATCGATTTGTAAGCCATTATCGCACTGCTCATTCCTGATGCGCAAAGGCGATTTATCGTTTCGCCCGGTACAGAAGCCGGAAGTCCTGCGAGTAATGCAGCCATTCGGGCAACATTCCGGTTATCTTCTCCCGCCTGATTGGCACAACCCAGGATTACATCCTCAATTCTCGCAGGATCAATATTCTGATTCCGTTTCATCAATGCTTTAATTGGCAGGGCAGCCAAATCATCAGCCCGGATAGGTGAGAGGGCTCCCCGAAGTTTACCGATAGGTGTTCGAATGGCGTCAATAATATAAGCTTGAGACATAATTTAGTATTGTTGTGAGTCATGAGTATTGAGTCATGATTTGAGCTTTTACTCATAACTCACGACTCGAGACTCAAGACTATTATTAAAAATGTTGTTCTTCGGTTCGGAAAACGGTGCCGCGAAAAACCGCTACTTTTTCATTTTTTTGGTTTTGAACTTCAATATTATAAACGGCGATACGATTTCCGAGGCTTAACTCTTGGGCGGTAGCGGTGAGTTCATCACCTGTGTTTACTTTTTTCATATATGAAATATTATTTTCAAGAGCCAAAGCCACCCGTCCATAACCATTGGAAGCAAAAGCAAGCGCGCTGTCAGCCAGGGAGTAGGCAATGCCTCCGTGAGTAACACTGAATCCATTCACCATCTCCGGTCGAACTCTCATCTGTAACTCGGCAAAACCCGGTTTGATGTCTATGACTTCAATGCCCAGCCATTGGCTGAAAGCGTCATCAGCCATCATCTTTTCTACTACTTTTTCAGCAAGCTTTTGTCTGTCCATTTGACCACTGATTTACACAGGTCTAAACAGATAAATCAGTTAATATCTGTGAAGATCTGTGGCTAATTTCAATAAAAGGTTTCATTGTTACGAACCATTCGCTTGAGCAAGGGGCTTGGCCGGTAACGGTCTTCTCGATATTCTGTTTGAAGTGCAGTCAGACGGTCCAAAACTTTAGTTAGTCCGATTTCATCAGCCCATTCTAAAAGCCCTTTAGGATAATTTACCCCTTTGGTCATGGCTAAATCCACATCTTTTTTTGTAGCCACATTCAGGAAAACAGCATCGGCCGCTTCATTAATGAGCATGGCCACGATGCGATCTACGATTTTTTGTCCCAATTCTTGGTCTTTATCAGGTTCGGGATTTTGAGCTTTATCTTCATAATCATAAAATCCTTTGCCCGATTTTCTGCCTAAGTAACCCGCTTCAACCATTCGTTTTTGAGTGAAGGAGGGTTTGAAGCGTGGATCGTAGAAAAATTCTTTAAACACTGTTTCTGTCACTTTATAGTTGACATCATGCCCGATAAAATCCATTAATTCAAAAGGCCCCATTCGAAAGCCGCCGATTTCTTTCATTGCCCAGTCGATCGTCGGCACATCAGCAACCCCTTCTTCAAGCTGACGGATGGCTTCGCTGTAAAAGGGGCGTGCTACCCGGTTTACAATGAATCCCGGCGTATCTTTTGCCAGAACCGTGGTTTTTCCCCAATCGTCAATTAACTTTCTGGCTGTTTGAGTTGATTCATTCTTGGTAGAGATTCCCGGGACAATCTCAACCAGCGGCATCAGCGGAGCGGGATTGAAGAAATGAACGCCCAAAAAGCGGGCAGGCTTTTTTAGGGCTGATGAAATGGAAGCGATGGACAGGGAAGAGGTATTGGTAGCTAAAATACAATCTCTTGGTACAATGGCTTCCAGCCGCTTGAAGACATCCTGTTTGATTTCTAAATCTTCGATTACCGCTTCAATCACGAAGCCGCACTTTTTAAAATCAGTGAGGTCTTCGACAAAGTGAATTCGCTCCATAATTCCGTCCACTTCATCCTGCGTCATTCGTTCTTTTTCAACCTGGCGCTGTAGAATTTTTCGAAGTCCATGTTCCGATTTTCCAAGTTGTTCTGAGTAGGAATCATACAAATAAACTTCATGCCCAAAAGTGGAAGCGATCTGGGCGATTCCTGTACCCATCGTTCCCGCACCAACTACACCAATAACTGCTGATTGATCCATTACTTTGAAAGATATTTACGCTCCGATTTTCATCCCTGAAAATAAAGAATAATTAGCGAAAACCAACGTAACAGATGCTGTTGAAAATTTTGTTGAAATTTAAAAAACAAAATGATATCATGGTGATATCTAAAAATTAAAGAGGTAATTATGTCTAAAGATGTATTAATCAGAAATATCGATGAAGAAACTCTAAAGAAGCTCAAGAACAAGGCTGCGGCTAATAATCGTTCATTGCAAGCAGAGCTAAAGTCTTTGCTTGAAGACTATGCCGGTCCCGATATTGAGGAAGTTCGTGCGATGGTGCGCGAAAACCTTGCAAAATACAGAGCCGAAGGAAGAATGTTCTCGGATAGTACAAAAGATATCCGTGAGGATAGAGATCGGTGAAAGATTTTGTTATTGATGCATCAGTAGCCATTAAATGGCTTTTTCTCGAAAAAGGGTCAGAACGGTCAGAAAAACTTCTTGATGAGTTCTCATTCTTCTTTGTACCGGATTTATTTTTAATTGAATTAGATGCTGTAATTACAAAAAAAGTTCGTCAGAGGAAGATTGAAGTAAGTGAAGCACCGTATAAAATTCAGCAAGTGAGAAGGCTGCCTTATAAACTTATCAGATATGAGAATATCTCCGGATTATCTTGTGAATTAGCGACATCATTAGCGGTTACATTGTATGATGCAACTTACCTTGCAACAGCGATTGAAAATCATGCGGTGTTATATACGGCAGATCAGCGACTGGCAAATGGTTTATCGAATACTACGTTGAGCGGCTACGTTAAAAGTATTTGGGATAAAGAGTGAGTTACTCTCCCTTAAACTCCGGCTTTCGCTTTTTCAAGAAGGCCTGAACTCCTTCATGATAATCATATGTTTTTCCGGCTTCGGTTTGCAGATCGGCTTCAACTTCGAGCTGTTCATCCAGAGTATTAGTCAAAGATTGATTGATGGCCTGTTTATACAGCCCAAACCCTTTGGTAGGAAGTGAAGCCAGCTTTTGGCAGATTTGTTGAGCTTCATCCATCAGGTTATCGTCATCCACAGTTTTGTAAATGAGTCCGATTTCCACAGCTTTTTGCGGGGTGATTTTTTCATCCAGCAGATACATAGCATTTGTCCGTTGCAGGCCGACTAATTTCGGTAGAAAAAACGTACCACCGCTATCGGGAATGAGTCCGATTTTACTGAATGACTGAATGAAGATGGTGTTATTCGAAGCCAGCACAATATCACAGGCAAAAGCGATATTGGCACCTGCTCCTGCAGCCGTTCCGTTAACCGCGCAAACCACCGGCTTTTCAAGATAACGAATAGCCTTGATGATGGGATTATAACTTTTATTAACTGTTTCACCCAGCTCATAATCTTCTCCTTTGCCAACCACTTCAGGCAAATCCTGTCCCACACAAAAAGCTTTCCCACTGCCGGTAAGCAGAACACATCGAACTTGTTCGTTTTCCCCTGCTTCATTAAGCGCTTTCTGAAGTTGCTGAGCCATGGGCTCAGTAAAGCTATTCAGCTTAGCGGGACGATCAAGCGTAATGGTTAAAATACTTTCTTTGAGTTCAGTCTTAATCAATGATTCCATATCCTATTTTTTTAGCCACTGATTTTCACAGATTAAAACTGTTTTTTTGAAAGATTAGCTTCAAATCTGTGTTTTATCTGTGCAGATCTGTGGCTATATACATTTAAAATGCTCGAAAGGCTCATCACAATTATGGCAGTAATATTGTGATTTACATGCTGTAGAGCCGAATTCACTTTGTAATTTAGTATTGGTTGAATCGCAGTAGGGACAGGGAATGATTCGACTGCTGTTTTTGAGACTGCTGAGGAAATCCTCACCGGAGTTCGCTTTTCCCGGAGGGGAGATGCCATACTCTTTCAGTTTTTGCTTCGCCTCATCCGGCATCCAGTCGGTAGTCCAAGTCTCCGAAAAGTCTTTTTTGACTTCGAAACTTTCTATTCCGTTCAGTTGGAGCTTCTTACTGATTTCATCTTCAATAGCTTTCATAGCGGGACAGCCGGAATAGGTAGGGGTAATTCGCACAATCACTTTATCATTTGCAATCTTAACTTCACGGGCTATTCCCAGCTCCACAATCGTCAGTACGGGAATCTCCGGATCAGTCACTTCATCAAGCAACCGCCAAATATCTTCTTTGTTTAATATGTCCGCAGATTGATTCATATATTACTACAAAAAATCCGTGTTCATCCGTGCAAATCCTCGGCTGAAGCTACTCCCAATTTGCATTAGGATACGAACGCCGCAGATGCTGCATTTCAGCTAAAAGCGGACCCAAATGCTCGGTATGAAGTCCTTTTCGTCCACCCGTGGCCATAAACTGATCAAAATCCGGCACTTCTAAAGTTACTTCTTCAAGCGTTTCTGTTACCAGTTTTTTCCAGTCGGATTTAAATTCTTCCGTATTGACAGCTAATTCTTCATTTAAAAGTAGCTCATCAATTTCATTCATATAGAAAAATTCACCGGTGTAAGTCCAGAGTTGATTAAAGGCTTTTTGAATGCGTTGATGACTTTCATCCGTGCCATCGCCCAGTCGCAGCACCCATTCACGGCTGTGACGCAGGTGATATTTCACCTCTTTAAAATGCTTTTGAGCCATTCCCCGAAACTGCTCATCCTCGACCTCAGATAACCGTTCATATAGAAAATAACTAAAGGCAGAAAACAGAAACTGACGGGCGATGGTAAAACCATAATCACCAACCGGCAGCTCGGTAATTTTTAGGTTTTTGTACTCTACATCATTCCGAAAATAAACGATATCATCGCGGTGGCGGCTTTCACCTTCAACTTCAGCGGCATACTCATAAAGCGAAGCGGCGTGACCGATGTAATCTAGTGCGATGTTTGACAGGGCAATATCTTCTTCCAGAATAGGGCCATGTCCACACCACTCAGAAAGGCGGTGGCCTAAAATCAGGCGGTCGTCAGCCAGTCGAATTAAGTATTCAAACAAAGCTTGTTGTTTTGTCAATGTCGGTGCTTCTGTGGTCATGATCGCTTCTTAACTGCTCGTGGAACGTTATAAAATTTTGGGTGACGATAGGGCTTGTCATTAGCCGGATCGAAAAAAGGTCCTTCATCTTCGGGTGATGAAGCTACAATCTGATCACTTGGCACTACCCATAAATTCACCGCTTCTTTGCGGCGGGCATATACATCACGCGCATTTTCAAGAGCCTTTTCTGCATCCGGGGCATGTAAACTTCCCGCATGTTCATGGGGCTTTCCTTGTCTGGCCTGGGTGAAAACCTCCCACAAAGGCCATTGTGTGTCGTTCGATTTCTGTCCGTTATCCTTACTCATAAATTTTAATCTGTGATAATCTGTTAAATCCGCTTAATCCGCGTTCCATTCTTATGACGCCTTTTCCTTTTTCAATCGCTGTTTTCGTGCATATTCTTCAGCCGCTTCACGCACCCATTGTCCGTTTTCGTGTGCATCGCGACGAGCTTTAAGTCGTTCCTTATTCATCGGACCGTTACCTTTCACCACACTCCAGAACTCATCCCAGTCAATTTCACCGAAATCATAATGTCCTGTTTCTTCGTTGAACTTCAGATCGGGATCTGGAATTTCAATACCAACTGCTTTTGCTTCTTCAACATGGCGATCTACAAAACTCTGGCGCAATTCATCATTGGTTTTGGATTTCACCCCCCATTTAATCAGCTCCCCGCTGTTGGGTGAATCTTTATCATGCGGACCGAACATCATCATTGTGGCCCACCACCATCGGTTCACCGCATCCTGAATCATATCCTGCTGCTCGGGAGTTCCGCTCGCCATCGTAGCAACCATTTCGTAGCCCTGTTTTTTGTGGAAGCTTTCTTCCTTACAAATACGAACCATGGCACGAGAATAAGGTCCGTAAGAACTGCGGGCCAGCATAGTTTGATTAATGATCGCAGCTCCATCAACCAGCCAGCCGATCACTGCGATATCAGCCCACGAAAGCGTTGGATAGTTAAAAATACTCGAATATTTCGCGCGTTCGTTCAACAAGTCGTCAATCACTTCTTCACGGCTGGCTCCCAGAGTTTCGGTTGCGCTATATAAGTAAAGGCCGTGTCCCGCTTCATCCTGCACTTTGGAAAGCAAGATCATTTTCCGGCGCAGGGAAGGAGCACGAGTAATCCAGTTTCCTTCCGGCAGCATTCCCACAATTTCGGAATGGGCATGCTGAGACATCATCCGAATAAGCTGCTTGCGATAGCGTTCAGGCATCCAGTCCTTAGGTTCAATGGTTTCGCCGTTATCAATACGCTGTTGAAACTTTTCGTTGTCCATGAGATGAAAATTTCGTGAAAATAGTTATAGTCTGAACATATACGAGAACAGGAAGTTAAACAAATGCATTCAAATAATTAAACGGTTTAGCACCTGCAATTGTTTTAGGTTTAAATAATAAGAAAAAATGGCACTTGAGACATAGTTTCCAGCATACTATATTAATTTTTACAAGAATTTTCTTAACTCAAAATAAAAGCAATCATGAGTGAACAAGCTGCTACTTTAGAACGTCCCGTTGAAGAAAAATTTGAAGATTATCTGGGGCTTCAGGATGTAGATTATATCGAATTTTATGTAAATAACGCCAAGCAGACAGCTCATTATTTTCAAACTATTTTCGGCTTTGAACTGAAAGCTTACAGCGGGCTCGAAACCGGTGTTCGCGATCGAGCTTCTTATTATCTGGAACAGGGAAATATTCGCTTTTTGCTCACCGCCCCCGTTACCAGTTCTTCACCCGTTGTTGATCATGTAGCCAGACATGGAGATGGCGTCCGTGACATCGCCATGCATGTGGAAGATGTGGATCGTGCTTACGAAGAAACAATGAAGCGCGGTGCCGAAAGCGTGGAAGAACCACATGATATATCTGATGAAAACGGAACCGTTCGAAAGGCGGCGATTAAAACTTATGGTGATACTATTCACACCTTCATTAATAGGGCTGATTATGATGGATTTTTCATGCCAAAGTTTGAAGAACGTAAATCAAAATTAGATGTTGAACCGGCGGGACTTCATTTTGTGGACCATTGCGTAGGTAATGTGGAACTCGGCAAAATGAATCACTGGGTTGATTTTTATAAGGATGTAATGGGCTTCAAGCAGTACATCCATTTTGATGACAAAGACATTACCACCGAATATTCTGCACTGATGTCGAAAGTGATGGCCGGCGGACGTGGCATGATTAAATTCCCGATTAATGAACCGGCTGAGGGAAAGAAGAAATCGCAAATCCAGGAGTTTCTTGATTTCTATGATGGCCCCGGTGTTCAGCATGTAGCCCTGTTGGCCGATAATATTGTGAAAACGGTGCGAACATTACAGGAGCGGGGACTGGAATTCTTGCGTATTCCCAGTACCTATTATGATGTACTTGAAGAGCGGGTAGGCAAGATCGATGAAAATATTGATGACCTGAAAGAACTGGGAATTCTGGTAGATCGTGATAACGAAGGTTATCTATTGCAGATCTTTTCAAAACCTGCGGGTGATCGTCCCACGTTGTTTTTTGAAATCATTCAGCGAAAAGGTGCTCGCGGCTTCGGAAAAGGAACCTTTAAGGCACTGTTCGAAGCGGTTGAACGCGAACAGGAACTGAGAGGAAATTTGTAAAATAGAACGCGGATTGGGCTGATAAAACAGATAATCACTGATTTTATAAAATTTATCTGTTGTAGATCAGCTAAAGCTGTGTTAATCCGCGTTCTATAATTTAAAAAGAGGATTCAGTCATGATTTATCATCAACTCGGAAAGATTCCACATAAAAGGCATACACAATTCCGGCGTCCCGACGGAGAACTCTACCAGGAGCAGCTTTTTGGAGCCGAAGGATTTCATGGAAGTTCTTCGCTGCTCTATCATCATAATCCGCCAACCCGTACTTTTAAGGTTGAAAAAGGCGAAGAGATTAAAATTGAGAAATGGGATGATGAAATGCTTCGCCATCATCATTTGAGAACGGGGAATGTAGCTGAAGGCGGTGATCCGGTAATGGGACGAAAAGTGCTGTTATACAACAATGATGTTCAAATCGGTGTTGTTCGTCCTACCGAACCAATGGATTACTTCTACAAAAACGGCGAGCACGATGAACTGCTTTTCATCCACGAAGGCGAGGGTTACGTGGAGACTATGTTCGGCCGGTTGGATTTCGGTTACGGAGATTATATTTACATTCCGCGCGGTACTATTTACCGGATGGTTTTTGAAACGGAGAAAAACCGCATGCTAACGGTTGACTCTACCGGACCGATTGATGTACCCAGACGATATGTAACCGAAAAAGGGCAGTTTGCCGAAAACAGTCCGTTTTGTGAGCGCGATATTCGTCGCCCCGAAGGACCTGTTTATGTTGAAGGCGAAGGCGAGTTTGAAGTACGCATTAAAAAACAGGGACGGTACACTTCATACTGGTACGAGCACCATCCCTTCGATGTAGTCGGTTGGGATGGTTATCTGTATCCCTGGATTTTCAACATCAAAGATTTCGAGCCAATTACAGGGCGCGTTCACCAACCGCCACCCGTGCACCAAACGTTCGCGGCGCCTAATTACGTGGTTTGTTCTTTCTGCCCGCGTAAGTTTGATTATCATCCCCAGTCTATTCCTGCGCCCTACGCGCACTCAAATGTTGATTCTGACGAGGTGTTGTATTACGTGGAAGGCGATTTTATGAGTCGTGAAGGTGTAGAATTTGGCAGTATTACGCAACATCCGGGGGGTATTCCGCACGGACCACATCCCGGAAAATATGAGGGTAGTATCGGCAAGGAAGCTACCGATGAATACGCAGTGATGATCGATACCTTCCATCCGCTTCATCTGACTACCGAAGCTAAAAAGCTGGATGATGACAGCTATCCGTATTCATGGAACAAAGAGAAAGAGCCGGAGAAGATGGAGGCTGAGGAGTAGGAAAGCTTTTTCAAATTGATTCCAATAAAAACCCTGAGGGTTTATTTGCCATAGCGCTAAGTTACTAAAAGAGTGTTAGTGAGTTAGGGACGGTGAGAAACCCTCAGGGTTTTATATTAATTATTAAGGGCAATCAAATTAAAAACACATAACTTGCCTTTTCGGAATTGATAAACTAACATAAGAATGATTATCCAATTTAAAATCTTAACGTTGGTTTATGGATTTCAAAGAGCTTCAGGAAAAAATTGATCATGCGCGCAGCTTAGCAAATCCTCTGTCCCCGCTTCCATTTCAGGATTTCAAAGAACTGCTGCAAAAGCGTACGGATGATGACCAAAGCTATCTCACCTATATTGATGAAAGTGATCATCGGGTTGAATTCACTTATTCTGAATTTTGTAATGAAGTACTGGGATGTGCACGATTTTTGAACGGACATGGCCTTCGTCGCGGTGACCGCATCGCCACTGTTTCACACAATCATTGGCAAACGGTAGTACAGTATTTTGCAGCATGGCTGCTGGGACTGGTGGTAGTGCCGGTAAACCTGGGGGAGGACGACGAGCGGATTGCTTACATACTTGAAGAAGGAGAGGTAGAACTGGTGTTTATACGATCGGATTATAAAGATCGAATTCTAAAAATACTATCCTTATATGACGATCTGAAGCATATTGAAACCGTCATTTGCGAAGAAAGTACCAAAAATTTCAGCAAGACTGAAGGAGAGCTTAAACTTCCGGATGAATCTTTGGCAGAATCTGATGCCCTGATTGTATTCACATCCGGAACCACCGGCGCGCCAAAAGGTGTAGTACTCACACAACGAAACTTGCTTGAAGACGCACGAGCTATCGCTGATTGGCATAATATCGATGAGAAAACACGAATGATGTGTGAACTGCCCATTCATCATGTAAACGGCACGGTAGTAACAATGATTACTCCCTTTTTTGCCGGCGGATCGGCGGTACTAAACCAGCGGTTTCGAACGGATCGTTTTTTTCCTGTCATAGCGGAAGAAAAGGCGCATATTGTGAGTGTAGTGCCGACCTTGCTGCAGTTTCTGAATAATTTTTACGAGGATAAAACACTTCCTGAAACGCCATCATTAAGGCACATTATTTGTGGGGCAGGTCCCCTTACAGTTAAGGTTGCCGAAACCTTTGAAGAGCAGATGAAGATTCCTGTCATCCACGGCTATGGGCTCTCAGAGACCACCTGTTATTCCTGTTTTGTGCCCACTGATATTAATAAAGATGAGCATAACAAATGGCGAAGCGATTATGGTTATCCCAGCATTGGCGTTCCGATTCCCGCTAACGAAATGGCTATTCATGATGAAAATGGAAATGCGGTGCCAGAAAACGAGAGAGGGGAGATTGTTGTTCGCGGAGTAAATGTGATGACCGGTTATTACAACAATAAAGAAGCGAATGAAGAAACCTTCAAACACGGCTGGTTTAGAAGCGGGGATGAAGGCTTTTATATGAATGATAGAAAAGGAAGGCCCTACTTTTTTATCACCGGACGCTTGAAAGAACTAATTATCCGTGGCGGAGTGAACCTGGCACCACTTGAAATTGATGAAGTGATCTGCAAGGCTCCCGGAGTGAAAGCAGGCATTGCGGTTGGATTTGAAAACAAGTGGTACGGGGAAGAAGTGGGTGCTTATGTGCAACTCGATGATGGTTTTGAAGAAAACGAAGATGAGATCCTTGACTTTTGTCGCAATCATCTGCCGTTCAGCAAATCACCTAAGATAGTTGTATTCGGAAACGAGATTCCTGTCACTTCAACGGGAAAGTACCAGCGCCGGAAAGTAACGCATTTGTTTCAACAATGGGAGGAAACCCAGTTTAAGAAGCCGTAATGCGTAATGAGTGATGAATGTTAGCATTACTCATCATTTATTACGTATCGAATCGAATCCACAATAAAACAGGATCTTTTTAGCGTTATAAAAAGTAGAAGCTGCAATGGCAACTAATTGAAATAGAGGCTCCTATGCACAATTCGCCACTTAGCCTGGATTTGTTTACCAAAGTTCAATCGGATTTTGAAGTTAGTCAGTACAAAATTCTGGCAGCATTAAAGGAAATTTCCGAAGACTTTAAGCATAATAAAATCTATCCCAATTTAAGTCACCTGATTCAACTGCATTCCACTCTGGCTGAAATTAGAAATCGACTGAAAGATCTCCGTAATGATTTCCCAAAGCGTATCAAAAAAATCGATTTTGTTAATCAGGTGATCGAACATGAAGTGGTTTTTGTAGATGGATCGGATTTATCACAAGTGGAGGATTTAATTGAATGGGCGCTGCCGTATATTGAAGCAAAAGTTGAAGAGGGTAAGGCCATTTATGAGTTCGTTGATGATGAGATTAAGCTGGAAGAAGTGGGTATTATGCCTAACTACACTGATGAAGGCTACTTTTTTGTTCCGGATAATAAGGAGTCGAAGCTGCTGCTCTTTCAGTATGAAGTGACTATCTTCGAAAGTTCGAAAGATACCTATCGTGCGCTGAAAACGCCCTTTTTAAAGGCTTTAGAAAAAAGCGGAGCGCATCTTTCACCCAACACTATAAAGCTTCATTTGATTAGCGAAAATAAAGAACTACCTAATCCCGCCACCTTTGCCTTCAATACGGATTTGAGTTTCCCTTTTAATGAAACGATTTTTCCCGTAACCAAGCGAAAACTGCTAAAGCAGATTAGTTTTGAGTCATGAGCTGTGAGCCTTGAGTACTCATGGCTCAAAACTCACGACTCATTGACTATTGCCAATGTGCAGCGCGAAACGCAAACAAGTTTATCATTCGTAAAAATTTTGGTTTCCCAGACCTGGATTTGTCGTCCCCTGTGAATGGGTTTTGAAATTCCTTTAACAGAGTTGCCTTTTTTAACAGCACGAATGTGGTTAGCATTAATTTCCACGCCAACCGCCATTTTGCCTTCATCTTTAATATTAAGCCAGGCACCGACCGAAGCCAGCGTTTCAGCCAGCACAACCGAAGCCCCGCCATGTAAAAGTCCGAAGGGTTGAACAGTATTCTCATCAACCGGCATGGTAGCCTTTATTTCATCGATTTTGAAGGAAGTGAATTCGATGTTCATAGCATCACCCATATGAGGTTCATCACGATTCAGGAGCTTTGCTACGCGGTCTTTTAACTGGGACTGGATATACATAAAAGAATGTTGTACAATTAATTAGAAGAAGGAAGATAAATATTTTTCTCTTAAAGAATGCTTTGACGATTAGCTTAATGGCAGAATAAGCAGTTAAAGCACCTTTTACGTCATCACGAGCGAGAAAATCATTCGTTCTTCAATTGGAGTGACACTTAAAATAAGAGGAATTGAATCCATTATTTTAATCGAAAGAGTTCTTAAGCGTTAAAAAAATAAGGCTTTTAAATAACCTGCAAAGATGTAAATTTATATAGTTTAATATATCCATTCATTTAACGGGGAACAGTTATGAAATACGAACCGACCACCATCATTTCCGAAATCGACAACGGTTTAAGAAAACATGACAAAGAAGTTCTGATTGCCACAAAGAGAAAGGGCAAGTGGGTTGAAACAGGCAAAAAGGAATTCCAGGAGAAGGTCAGAAATTTCGCGCTGGGTTTATATGAACTCGGCCTGCGTAAAGGTGACCGCATCAGCCTTCATTCCGAGAACAATACAGAATGGGTGATTTGTGATCAAGCCATTCTTTCGATTGGGGCTGTTAATGTACCTATCTATACTACGCAACCGGCTGATCAGATCAAATTCATTCTTGAGAATTCAGCTGCCCGGGTTCATATCGTTTCTAATGATGAGCTTTTTGTCGAAACCAAGCAGCTGATGAAAAGCATTACCAATATTGAAGCGGTGATCTCTATTTTCGGTTCCAGGCATAAGAAGCTCAAAACGTTTGATGAAATTCTCGAAAAGGGAGCGAAGAAGCATCAGGAAAATCCACAGCTTTTTGAGCAGTTAAAGTCGGATATTCACCCTAATGATCTTGCTACGCTCATTTACACATCGGGAACCACGGGTGATCCTAAAGGGGTGATGTTAACTCATAATAATATCGCTTCTAATCTCTTGGCATCCCTGGAGCGCGTGCCTTTTGGTGATGAGGTACGTGAACAGGAACGAATGCTTTCTTATTTACCGCTCTCGCATGTCTTCGAGCGGCTGATTACCTATATGTACCTGAGTATGGGGTATCCTATTTATTATATTGAAGAAATCGAAAAGATCCGTGAAGATTTTGAGCATGTAAAGCCCTATTACTTTGCCACAGTGCCCCGACTGCTGGAAAAAATTTATACCGGAATCAAGGTGAAGGGGCAGGAATTGAGCGGGTTGAAAAAGCAGCTTTATTATTGGGCTATCAATATGGCAGAAGAATATGAACCCGAAAATCCACCGAAGGGATTAGCTGCTGTTAAACGAGGGATTGCTGATAAACTGGTTTATTCAAAAATACGTGATCTTTTTGGCGGTAATTTGTTGGGCGTAGTGAGCGGTGGCGCAGCTTTATCGCCCTCACTGTTTCGTTTTATGAACGGTATCGGTCTGATTTGCCTGCAGGGATATGGATTGACAGAGACATCACCCGTAATTTCAGTGAATGATAAGGATAATCTTCGGGTTGGAAGTTCAGGAAAGCCGCTCTCGAATGTAGAAGTCAAAATTGCGGATGATGGCGAAATATGGACTAAAGGTCCTCATGTAATGGTTGGTTACTTCAATAATGAGGAAAAGACGAAAGAAGTGATGGCTGAAGGTGGCTGGTTTAAAACAGGAGATGTTGGCAAAATGGAAGATGGATATCTGTTTATTACCGATCGGAAAAAGTCGGTCTTTAAGCTTTCCACCGGTAAATATATCGCTCCGCAAACGATTGAAAATAGCCTGGCTGAAAGCGGATACATTGATCAGGCGGTTGTAATCGGTTATAGCCGCAAATTCTGTTCGGCTCTCATCATTCCGAACTATGATAATGTTAAAAAACGGCTTGCGGGCAAAGGTAAGCCGCTGACCGGGGATTTAAGTAAAAGTGAAAAGGTTCGCGAGCTTATTCAACGGGAAGTGGATAAAGTAAACAGTCGTCTTTCTCCATGGGAGACGATTAAAAAGTTTGCATTGCTGGAAGAACCGTTTTCGATTGAATCGGGAGAAATAACACCGACGATGAAGGTGAAACGTCCTGTCGTGCAGGAACGATATAAAAATGAAATTGAATCGATGTACGCAAACCAGGAAAAAGTCATCAATTAACTTAAAGCCATAGATTTGCAACAGATTATAACTGATAAAGGCTCAAATTAATCTGTCAAAATCAGGGAGAATCTGTGGCTAAAAAAATAATCGCTGGTTTAAACTGATTTAACAGATTACACTGATATTTTAGCCGAAGACTAAACTTATCCGTTGAATCCGTGCAAATTCGCGGCAAAAAGTATTACTAATAATTTATGAGTAAAAATAAATATTCTATTCAAAAGGTAGTTGTACTTGGGTCGGGGACAATGGGCAGTCAAATTGCTGCTCATTGTGTGAATGCGGGGCTTCAGGTCTGGCTGCTGGACTTAAAAGACGAAGAAAGCAAAAATTCAAACCAACGGGTGATTGACAGCATTAGCAAGCTCAAAAAAATGAAGCCGGCTCCTTTTGGACTACCTGAATATGCGGATCTTATAAAGGTTGGCAATTTTTCAGATGATTTTGATGTGCTCAAAGAAGCCGATTGGATCTGCGAAGCTATTGTCGAGAATATGGATATCAAAAAGAAAATGATGGCTGATATTCAGAAACTCCGCAAGCCAGATGCAACCATCAGCTCCAACACTTCAGGGCTTCCAATTAATGAAATCAGTAAAGATTGTTCTGATGAATTTAAAGAGCACTTTTTAGGCACGCACTTCTTCAATCCTCCGCGCTATATGAAACTGCTGGAGATCATTCCAACCGAAGCTACTTCAGAACAGGTTACTAAATTCATGATCGGTTTCTGTGAGAAAACACTCGGGAAAGGAGTTGTTCTTTGTAACGATACGCCCAACTTTATCGCCAATCGTATCGGTATTTTTTCGATGGCCAGTATGATGCCCTATTTTTTTGAGGGCAAGTTTCGAGCTGAAGAGATTGACTTCCTGACCGGCGCGCTCACAGGTTATTCCAAAGCCGCCACATTTCGAACCGCAGATATGGCGGGATTAGACGTTATTCATCATGTAACTAAGAATCTATATCCCGCGATTCCCGATGATGCAAAGCGGGAAATTTTCCAGCTTCCGAATGGATTCGATACGATGATCAATCAGCAAAAATTCGGCAACAAAGCGGGCGAAGGATTTTATAAAAAAGTGCGCACCGATTCGGGAAATGAGTACAAGGTGGTTAATCCCGAGTCGCTGGAATATGAATCGCAGAATCAACCGGAGTTTGAAAGTGCTGCGGAAGCTTTAAAGAAATTCGATTCACCCGGAAGACGGCTGAAATATTTGGTGAATCAGGATGATAAAGCCGGACAATTTTTGTGGGAAATCCACTGCGATCTATTGCTGTACGCCGCCAATCGTGTTCCTGAAATAGCACCGGGTAATTTGGGGGTGGAAGCTATTGACCGCGCAATGAAATGGGGTTTTAACTGGGAACTAGGTCCTTTCGAGCGATGGGATGCCATTGGTGTCAGAGAGTCGGTGCAGCGTATGACGGAAGAAGGACGGGAAGTTCCACAGCCGGTGATTGAAATGCTGGAATCGGGCCGGGAGCAGTTTTACGACTACGGTGAGCGAACGGTTTATGATTTGAAAATGGGTGAAACGCCACAGCTGACGCCGCCCGCGAAAGATGCAATTCAAATATCGGTCCTTAAATCTCATTTTAAAGAAGTGACAGGGAACGACAGTGGAAGATTGTACGATCTGGGTGATGGTGTTGCTTTATTTGAATTTCGCACTCCCAAGCATACACTTGGTTTTGAGCTAATACAGTCGTTGCGAAAAGCCTGTGAAACCGTCAAAGAGCAGTTTGATGCGCTGGTCATTGGTCACGACGGTGATAATTTCACCTACGGCGCTAATCTGGTGGAAGCGATACAGGCGTGGAAGCAAGGAGACAAAGATCAGGTGAAGGAAGCAGCGCAGAACTTTCAGGATGTTGTAGTGGGATTGCGTTATCAACCGTTTCCTGTAGTTGTTGCTCCGTTCGGACGGTCACTGGGCGGAGGCGTTGAGTTTATTCTTCATGCCGATAAAGTGGTAGCTCATTACGAGCTTTATGCCGGACTGGTGGAAGTGGGTGTCGGACTGCTGCCGGCAGGGGGAGGAACCAAAGAAATGCTTTACCGGGCAATGCAGCAGCTGATGAATGATGAACAGGTCAATCCCATGCCTTATATCAAAGAAGCATTTAAAACGATCGGCATGGCAAAGGTATCGGATGGTGCACCAAAAGCCCGGGAGCTCGGCTACCTGCGTAACTCTGACTCTGTAATAATGAATCGCGATTTGTTGATCACCAACGCCAAAGCTGAAGCCCGAAGAATGGCTGATGCAGGATATCACCCACCGAAAAAACCGCAAATAAAAGTACTGGGAAAAACAGCACTCAGTTCATTGAAACTGATGTTATATATCATGCATGAGGCAAATTTTATCACGGATTATGATAAAGTGGTCGCCGAAAAAGTAGCTTTTATTATGAGCGGCGGAGATCTGAGTGAGCCGCAGTACGTATCCGAAGATTACATATTAAAACTCGAACGCAAAGCGTTTTTAGAGTTGTTAGAGGACGAACGAACCCAAGCACGAATAGAGCATATGTTAAAGGCGGGAAAACCTCTGAGAAACTAGTTATTTGTTAATTGTTATTCGTGGCATTCGTGGTATTCGTTATTCGGATATTCGAATATTTGTTGTTATTAGCCAGTTAACCAGTTGTTATGAATTATATGAATAAAAAGAAAACTCAAATACAGACATTTGAAGATCTTGAGGTTTGGCAACTTGCCCGAAAAATCAGAAACGAAATTTTTGAGCTTGTTAAAAAATTTCCCAAAACAGAAAAATATCGTTTATCGGATCAAATGATTCGTTCATCCCGGTCAATTGCTGATAATATTTCCGAAGGATATGGCCGCTTTCATTATCAGGAGAATATTCAATATTGCCGTATTGCCAGAGGATCGGCTTATGAATTGATAAATCATCTTATCACTGCACGCGACTGTTCCTATATCACAGATGAAGAATTAAATTATCATAAAAGTCAGATAACCCGCTGTATCCAGATAATCAATGGATATATAAGATATTTAAAAAAAGCTAAGAATAGTTCTAAGGTTCGGGAGGAGCAAATTCCTTATGTGGCTACTGCTTTTGATGATGGACCCGAATAAACGAATAACGAATACACGAATAACTCTATGAACGAAGCTGTAATTATATCTGCTGCAAGAACTGCAACCGGAAAGGCCAATAAAGGCTCTCTCCGATTTACGCCTCCTGATAAACTGGGGGGAGAAGTAATAAAGTCTTTGCTGGAGCGGGCACCAAGCCTGCAGCCCGAAATGGTAGATGATGTGATATTAGGCTGCGCATTTCCGGAAGCGGCGCAGGGATTAAATATTGCGCGTCAGGCTGCGGCACTGGGCGGGTTGCCTCCTTCTGTTCCCGCCGCGACCGTAAATCGTTTTTGTTCATCAGGGCTCCAAACCATTGCCCAGGCAGCCGAACGTATTATGGCGGGCGGAGCAGATGTGATCATTGCGGGTGGAGTTGAATCAATGTCATTAGTACCAATGGGCGGTTATACGGTTCGTCCCAATCCTGAATTAGTTGAACATTATCCCGAAATTTATATCAACATGGGATTGACGGCAGAAAATGTAGCTGAAAAATACGGGATAAGCCGTGAAGATCAGGATGCTTTTGCATATCGGAGCCATCAAAAGGCGGTTAAGGCTTGGGATGAAGGCTTTTTTGATGATCAGATTGCGCCTGTTAAAGTGAAGGAAAAGAAAGTCACGGCTGATGGTGAAATTGAAGAAAATGAATTTTTATTTGATACCGATGAAGGTCCGCGGCGCGATACATCGGAAGAAGTTTTGGCAAAGCTGAGACCGGTTTTTAAACAGGGCGGTACAGTTACGGCAGGGAATTCCTCACAAATGAATGATGCGGCCGCAGCGGTTATCGTAATGAGCCGTGAAAAAGCTGAAGAACTGGGACTTGAGCCCATGGCACGTTACCATGGATTTTCTGTGGCGGGAGTAGCTCCTGAAATTATGGGCATTGGTCCGGTTGAGGCAGTGCCAAAAGTGCTCAAGCAAACCGGGCTCAATTTGAGTGATATTGATGTGGTTGAATTAAATGAAGCGTTTGCTGCCCAATCGGTAGCAGTTATTCGTGAACTGGGATTGGACGAAGAGACCATAAATATTAATGGTGGTGCTATTGCGATGGGACATCCGCTCGGCTGTACCGGCGCGAAATTAACAACTCAGCTTTTGTATGATTTGAAACGGCTTAACAAGCAATTCGGCTTGGTTACTATGTGCGTGGGCGGCGGCATGGGTGCGGCCGGGGTGTTCGAGAATTTAAAGAGTTGACTTGAAGTAAGACTTTTCATTATTACACAGAGTTACACGAAGGAGGCACGGAGGGGCACAGAGAAAGTTCAACTTAGTTATGGACGCAGAGCGTCCTGATTGATTCAGGGATAGACAACCTTTTACTTTTTACTCCAATTTTACCCAAACAATCCCTTAATATTTCCTCCCGCATGGCTGAAAGTTTGTCCCGTCACGTATGCTGCATGAGGAGATAAAATCCACGCGGCCAGTGATGCCAATTCTTCGGCCTCGCCCATTCGTCCAACCGGTATAGATTCTTCCATTTCCTGGCGGACTTCATCCATAGACTTATCAGTCTCTTCACTCTTTTTCTTAATAACCCGTTTGATAGCAGGCGTATTATGAGAGCCGGGAGCTATCACATTTACCGTAATACCATCTTTAGAAACCTCCTGTGAGAGTGATTTGGCAAATCCCACTACAGCTGCTCGAAAGGAATTGCTCAAAACTAAAGACGGTATCGGCTGCTTCACGGACTGACTTTCAATAAATAGAATACGCCCATAGTGATCGGCGGTGAAGTAAGATGTCAGGCGTAAAACAAGTTCAACTTTCCAGCGCATAACGTTTTGATAAGCTTCATCCCAATCATATATAGCTGTTTCGAGCGGTGAAAGTGCCGGCGGGCCACCCGCATTTACCACTACACCATGTAAAAGCTCATTACCGATGGCCGATTCAATTTTATGATGTGTTTCATCATTAATCAGATCTCCCGTTACCGTAACAACTTTTTCAGGGAAGGCTTCTTCCAGTTCAGTTAACTCCTTTTCTCGCCGCGCTACAGCAATAATTTGGGCCCCGTTTTCAAGCAGAAGTTCCGCAATAGCCCGTCCAAACCCACTACTCGCCCCACATACGATAAATCGCTGATCTTTGATTTCTAAGTCCATATTGATGATAAATTTTTGATTTCAAGCTGTACTTTTTGTTAGAACGAGTGACGACGCGCAATACGTATATTACGCCTGGCGATGAAAAAAGGTTTTACTTTCATAATGAATTGGATAAATAAAGCCGTATCTTTGCAGGCTGTAAAAAGCCGGATTTAAATTTCCGGCGTCGTTTCATTTAACTTAACCAATTTTATGCACAAGGATATCCGCAATATCGCAATTATCGCTCATGTTGATCACGGGAAAACAACGCTGGTTGATCAAATGCTGCGCCAAAGCGGCACTTTTCGAGAGAATGAAGAAGTAAAGGACCGGGTGATGGATACTGGTGACCTTGAACGCGAGAAGGGTATAACCATCAGCTCAAAAAATACGGCTGTCAAGTGGGGAGAAACAAAAATAAATATTGTGGATACACCGGGGCACGCTGATTTTGGCGGTGAAGTGGAACGTATCTTAAAGATGGTAAACGGCGTAATTATTTTGGTTGATGCTGCCGAAGGACCGCTCCCGCAAACAAAATTCGTACTGCGAAAATCTCTGGATTTAGGTTACGAGCCGATTGTGGTCATCAACAAAATTGACCGTAAAGATGCTCGTCCTGATGCCGTCTTGAATGAAATTTTTGATCTGTTTGTGACGCTTGATGCCTCCGATGAACAACTTGATTTTCCCATCATCTATGCCGAAGGCATTAACGGTATTGCCAGATATGAAATTGAAGATGACAACGATGATCTTGCTCCGCTCTTTGAAACAATTATCGAGCGCATTCCCGGTCCCGAGCAGGAGATAGATACTCCTTTCAAAATGCTGGTGAGCAGCATCGACTGGAATGATTATGTGGGACGAATTGCTATCGGACGGGTAGAGCAAGGTACCATCAAGCAAAATCAGGAAATTGCGTTGCTGGATAAGAAAGGGAATTTGAAAGAAAAAGCACGGGCAACGAAGCTTTTTACATTTAACGGATTACAGCGTGAACCGGTTGAGCAAGCTGTAGCCGGAGATATTTTTGCCTTGGCGGGATATGAAAAGGTAGATATCGGTGATACACTGACTGCTGCTACTGACATGACTGCCATCGAATATTACGATATTGATCAGCCCACAATGGCTATGTTTTTTCGGGTAAATAATTCACCCTTTGCCGGAAAAGAAGGCGAATATGTGACATCAAACATGATTAAAGATCGGCTGATGCGTGAAATTCGGACGAATGTTTCCATCCGTGTTGAGCAAACCGATAACCCTGATATTTATAAAGTTTCGGGTCGGGGTGAACTTCAATTGGCGATTCTTACGGAAACCATGCGGCGCGAAGGTTATGAATTTGCTGTGTCACGTCCCGAAGTACTGTATCGCGAAGTTGATGGCCAACGGCACGAACCTTTCGAAGAAGTGGTAGTTGATGTTCACCAGGATTATAGCAACCGCGTAATCGACAACCTGCAGCAGCGAAAAGGAATTATGACCTCGATGACGCAGGAAGGGGAAAACAACCGGCTCATTTTCAAAGTGCCTTCTCGTGGATTGATTGGTTTTCGGGGTGAGATGCTTACTGAAACGCGTGGAACGGGAATTATGCATCAGCAGTTCGATTCGTATGAACCTTTTGCAGGAGAAATATCGGGACGCAACAGTGGGGCGCTTATCGCTCTGGAAAAAGGAGAAGTAACCGGTTATGGCCTTGAAGGTTTGCAAGACCGTGGTACCTTTTTGGTTGAACCGGGAGATCCTGTTTATGAAGGGCAGGTAGTCGGTATCAACAAACGTGCTGATGATTTGGTAGTTAATGTAGTAAAGAAAAAGAATTTGACGAATCACCGGGCTACTCAAACTGCTGATTCTGTCAAAATTGCGCCGGCTAGAAAAATGAGTCTCGAGCAGTGCATTGAGTTTATTGATAATGATGAATTGCTTGAAGTGACACCCAAGAGTCTTCGAATCCGCAAAATGTATCTTGATCATAACGAACGCAAGCGGGCAGAAAAGAAGAAGGAGTTTGCGTAATGTAGGACGATCCTGCCCGTTTAAAATACTGGGAAGGAGTTGCCACTCCTGAACATAGCGGGAGTACAACTCCCTCGGAGCGCTTGTTATTATGGAACACGGATGACACGGATTCAACGGATAATTGCGGAATAAGATATTGTTATTAAACTGTGAAAATCAGCATTATCAGCGTTAATCCGTGTTCAATATGTCAGAGAAACAATCAAAACATCATCAGTTTGCCGAACTACTGGATAGTAAATTTACTATTCCCGGCACGAGTATTCGCTTTGGGATTGATCCTGTTTTGGGATTAATTCCCGGCGCAGGAGATTTACTCAGTGGGTTAGTCTCTCTTTATTTCATCTTTCAGGCCGCTCTTCACGATGCCTCCGCTTCCGTTTTGGCTCGCATGTTGCTGAATATCTTAGCTGACATCCTCATCGGTGCCATTCCTCTTTTAGGTGAAGTTTTTGACTTCGGGTGGAAAGCCAATCTTCGAAATGCCCGGCTTTTGGATGAGCTGCAAAACAGTCCGGCTAAAACAAAATCACAAAGCAAAGTTATCGTCTGGACTGTTGTTGTAATTTCAATAGCCGTAGTTCTTCTGTTGATTTATCTGCTTGTGTGGCTAATTGATGCGATTTTTGAACTTTTGGTTTAAAGAATCCCCGAATTGTTTTTCCCATTTATGTTTTTGTAAATAAAAATAAGCGCCGCCGAAAAACATGATAATGCCCGTTGCAAGACCTACCATATTAAAAAAGGGAGTTTCGGGGATACGGGTTAAAACTTCTGACACAAAAGCTGCGTACAATCCTAATACCGACCAATACATAAAACTGAAGTGGAGTGTAAGCCAACCTTCCGGCTTTCGCAGTATTACCGGAACCATACCGCCTATCAACGTTACTAAACTGACTACAGCTGCGATATGAAAAATTCCGAAACCCCCGAAAAGCTGGTAAATCATAAAAGCCGTTATTAAAAGTACAAGCATGCTTGAAGCGTAGATATAGCCGACTTTTCGATGAACCCAGGTTCCTTTTTTCATTCCTAATACCAAACTACCCGTGATCAAAGCAATAATTGAGGCTATAAAATGAACCAAACCGGCGGTATCGTAAACAAGAGTTTCCATAGGTGTTATTTTGAGGGGTTTGAAATATCCAAATACTGCTCTAAAGTATTTACATACTCTTCAAAAGCGTTAATTCCCTTATCGGTGACGGTATAAGAAGTATTGGGGCGTTTATTTATAAAAGATTTTGTCACTTCCAGGTAGCCCGCATCCTCAAGCTTACTTATCTGTACACTGATATTTCCCGAAGTAGCTTCCGTTTTTTTCTTGATGAAAGAAAAATCGGCTTCTTTCACACTGATCAACAGCGACATAATGGCCAGCCGGAGCTGAGAGTGCAGTAAAGGGTTCAGTTCATCAAAAGACATATCTATTCACCGCTGTATTTTAGCATATAACCGGGCACAAGGTATCCAAATAACAGAGCTGCGGCACCGGCAAGAAGTTGATAGGGCAGAGACAGCAAAAAACCTGCTATAGCCATCAACCAGATAAAAACGGCTCCCAGTTTTAGCGGAGTGAATTTAATGATGGAACCGCTGAGATAGGTAGAACTTGCGGCCATAATCAAAACCAGCGGCATGATGTAAAAATTAACTTTAGCGATAAAGAAAAGAATGATGAAATAATTGACCATAAAAGTAACCCAAACTACGGTGTGTAAATGTCCCGAATAGGTTGATGCTCCCTCATTCTTTCGATCTATAATTCCTTTAATGATTGAGCCTGCAATGCCTATTACAATAATGAGCCATGCCCATTCGGGATGTCTTATTGTACTAAAGGTAAGCAGTAGATAATGGATGATGCTCCCGGCAAAAACTACCCATCCCCAGAGTAAGATATAAAAGGAGCTGCCCCGCAAATCTCCTTTAGCCTTTCCGATCATTTCCTGAATAATGTTTAGGCTTTCTTTTTCGCTTAGTGATTCTTGTTGATGTGCCATAAAGCAGAGATTATTTAAGAATAATATTTAAACTACATTCAATTATAAAATACTTTATAATATAAATAAAATTTTTGTCATTATTCTTTTCAGCCTTATGTAGATCGAGATTTATCTCGATTAATTCTTTTTGATATAATTGCTTCTCGAAATAAATTTCGAGCTGCAAAAATGATCAAAACTGAACAATATTTAGTAAGTGTGAATAAAGTATGCCCTTAGAACGGTAAGAGAAGGAAACAAAGAAGGGCTTAATCGGTATAAAAAAGAGACGAAGAAGCGCCTGAAAAATTACAACACAGAGAATAAAAAGTTGTATTGGTTTTTAAACTGAAAATTCAAAGAGATGACAAGCGTGCAAAATCATTAAAGTCTTTTAGAATTTTTAGTTGAATCAAGAAATTTGTAATTCACAAAGATCATTAAGTGAGATGGAATTTAAAAAAATTGCAGTACTAAGAGCTAAT
>DASVCW010000004.1:0-133652 GCA_036381435.1 Balneolaceae bacterium
AAGAAATGGACATCGCCCCTGCAAAACTGGGCATTGACTGTTCAACAGCTGGCCATTAAATTTGGTGACCGTTTGCCGCTGGATTTAACCCATAAACCTGATAAATAGCACAAACCGGACAGAGTTCAGTTTACACTACCGATGAAATTACAGGCAGAAGTTACTGATGGTATAACGTTTTACCACAAAACCACTTGTGTTAACCGTTTCATTTATACAATCGCTGCTGTATTACATTTCATCTAACCAAATGATGGATAATGAGAGAGTTAAGCCATTCCGTTAAACCAAATTGGTTATACCATTTTTTGTCAATCCTTTTTAGCTGTTAGCAAACAACCTTAAAAGATGGTTCATAAGCCCTCTAGATTAGGATTCATAATAGTTTTACCCTCTTTAATCGTGTTTTCGTTATACGAAATGGCTAAAGACAATCTGTTTGGCAGATAGAATCGGTATGACAAAATATGAAACAAAGTGTAGAGTAGCTCCAATTCCATCTTCTTTTAGTCATTGTGTTAAACCATTTTGATGTTTTTGTGTTAAACCGTCTACCGAATGATGCATTTTAGTCCCAATCAGTTTCAAACCCTTTCATCTTATCCCAGAACATTCCAATCTACGACTGCGGTTGGCATATTATCTGTTATATTATGAGCAAAACAAGGAGAACTAAGATCTGTCATAGATGTACGATATTGTAGGTGATGTTCACGGCCATGCGGATGAGCTGGAACAGCTTCTTCAGAAAATGGGATACCGGAAAAAGGATGGTGTTTATTCTCATCCGTCTAACCGAAAGGCCGTTTTTGTAGGTGACTATATAGACCGGGGCCTCAAAGTTAGGGAAACGCTATATATAATAAAGAATATGTGTGATGCCGGTGAAGCCAAAGCGGTAATGGGAAATCATGAATTTAATGCCCTTTGTTATCACACACCTGATGGAAAGGGCGGATATCTGAGAGAACATTCCGACAAAAACAGGAAACAGCACAAGGAGACCCTGGAAGCGTTCAAAAACTATGAGGATGAATGGAATGAATTCCTGGAATGGTTTAAAGATCTGCCGTTATACCTGGACTTAGACCCCTTCCGTGTAGTACATGCCTGTTGGGATGAGGAACATATCGATTGGTTAGACGAACATTACAGCAGTGCTACTCCTGAATTTCTTCATGCCGCCTCTGATAAAACCCAAAAAGCGTATAGTGTAATTGAGGAAACCTTGAAAGGAAAAGAACATACCTTGCCAGATGGCATATCCTTTTTTGATAAGGACGGCCATGAACGATTCGATTGCAGGGTTAAGTGGTGGACCAATTCGGAATACCGAAAAACGTATGACGATGTGTTGATGGAATGTCCAGATGCCATTTCGCATGACGAAATCAATTCGTCTGACACTTTTTACAGTCATACAGGTGATAAACCTGTCTTTTTTGGCCATTATTGGCTGAAAGGGTTACCCGAATTGAACCATTCAAAAGCGGTGTGTTTGGATTATATTAGTTGCATTTCGGTGGGGCGAAAGTGGGTTGGTGGATGGGGAGTTTGTGTGGTGAAATGAATTTAATGATAGAAAGTTTGGTAATTGTTAAACCACAAAAACTAACAAAATTGGTGTGACATTATGTTGTCAGTACTATTCTCTATAGTATTTTCAAACAATAAATTTTAAGAAAGGAGAGCAACATGATTACACTAAGAATTAATAACAGTTCTCAGACTAATTCTAATATCGAAGAACAATGGATAAGAGAACAAATTCAAAATCGTAGAGCTGAAGGGCAAGCTATTTGCGTTGAATTTGAGGTTCATTACAAAGATGTAAATATGATATTTCCTTTTGGAAATTGCCCATCTCGATCAAATGGTGGGGGAGGCGGGCAAAATTTCAGTAAAAGAACTTGGGAATTGATTGATTTTTGGAAAAGAATAAAGGATAGGGAAATTAATCCGGGGCTAATTATTTCATTTTGGAAACATATTCTAAATGCTTGTAATTAACAAAGCTATTCTTAAGTAAAAAGAAACCCTTGCCGTTAAAATCTATAGTATAAGTAGCTTTCTTAATGATTGCATTTTAGGAACAATTTTTAAGAGAGCGTCTTTTAGAAGCATAAGCCAGCATAATATCATCGGCTAATTCAAACATCAGTTCATTACCTTGACGCACAGTTCGGAAACTTGCCCTCTTACTAGTTTCTATAAAAAGTTCTTTATTTCCCCTGAAATGCAAAAGCGTTTTTTTCATCGCTTCGGATCAATGTATATAAAATCCAGATATTCACCATCTAAATGTTCAAAGTCCTTATCGGTTGAAAGTAGGGCAGAACTGGTAATCGATGCTGTAGCAGCAATCCATAAATCATTCTTTCCCATATTTCGAGAGGAAAGACTATCCGGCAGTGGTTTTGCTGTAAGCTTTCCCTGACTATAAGCGTCAATCTCCGCATATCGATCTGCAAGATCAAACGATTCAATGGGTATAATTAAAAAATCCTTTAATAGCTCTTTTAAGTAATTTCTCTTCCGTTTTCCATAGTTTCGCTGTCGTGCAATAGATTCAATTTCACCAATACTTGTGATGGAAAGAATAATGGTATCTTCGGCCCCTAAACTATCCAGGGTTTCACGAATATCAGGCACAAGATAAGTCTCTCGAAGCAGGTGAAGCAGGATATTGGTATCTATAGTAACCGTCATTTATTAAGCATTTCAAGTAGCTCATTGATAGATTCATCTCCCGGCCATTTGCCTACTACATTGCTTAACTTAGTTCCCTTATACTCTTGTTTGGCACGAAGTTCTTTAAAATCCAGCTGTTCTTTTATCGGAGATGGTTGCTTTGTAAACCATTCATCTTCTTCGGTGGCAAGTCTGACTTTAGCTACTTCAATAACACTTATGGCACCAGAAGGTTTGAAATTAGCTATACCTTCTAAGGTTACCTTCTTACCTAAGTAGGCTGAAATCTCTTCAAATTTAATCTCATTTGTCAGTATAGCCCGTGTTGTTCCGCCTTCAGTCTTAATTTGAATCAAATCTCTACTGTATTGCATAAGGTCTAATATGCCGGTAATTCGGGCACGGCTTGGAGGAGGCGTTTGTTCTTCCAGCTTTTTTATGTTTTCAAAAGATTGATAGCTAATTTCTGTTGGTTCCTCATAAACATAGCCGGATATTTGGATAGTCCCGCTTGTATTTTCAAAGAGTGATTGATGCTTTTCCATCTCCTTTAAAAGGTGTTTATCCAACAGATCATCATCTTGATTTGATTGAAAAGCTTGATTGAAGGATTCAAGAGCAAGGTCTATGCCTGTATATTTTTGAAGTGATTCCGGACTTCGTCCAAACAGGGGAATTTGTGGCTGATGCAGTGACTCCTCCAATAAAGGGGCTTCAATAATTAAATCAGTAGAACCTTCACGGATGTCTGTTAGTTGGAAATTAACCGATTCCTCCAGCCATTTTGGCTTAGGACCTTTTTTACTGCTAATTCCTTCAACTACAATACGAAGAGAGCCACCGGCCACAGCCTGTAACATTTCTGCTAATTGCCGCATGGCATTAAATGATATTTTCCCTTTCTCTAAAGGGAAATCATTAAGGATGATATGATGCTTTTTACTATTCAAATAAGCTAAAGTGTTCCTCTTTTTTTAATAATAACGGAAGTAAGATACTAATCTTTTTCTAATTCATCATAAACTGTCAAAATTACTTGACTAGTATGATTTGTAACGGTCTTTTCATTGAAGGTTATTTTGTGAATAACCTAATCTTTCCTTTGTACTTATTGCTCAATTTTGTTAGGATTAGGTCAATTAAAAAAATTTCATAAAGTACAATAATAACGTTAAATGGCTAATAACAAGGGTACAAAAGACGAACCACTAGAGAAACAACTCTGGAAAACCGCCGATAAACTACGAAAGAACATCGATGCGGCCGAGTACAAACACATCGTATTGGGACTCATCTTCTTAAAATACATCTCCGACTCTTTTGAGGAACTACACTCAAAACTGCAAAAAGGGGAAGGCGAGTACGTTGGCGCTGATCCCGAAGACAAAGACGAGTACAAGGCTGAAAACGTATTCTTTGTGCCTCCTTCTGCCCGCTGGTCTTTTCTGAAGACCCATGCCAAACAGCCAACGATTGGCAAAACGGTGGATGATGCCATGGATGCCATTGAAAGTGAAAATGCTTCCCTGAAAGGCGTGTTGCCCATGGTGTATGCCCGGAGAAATCTAGATACTACTGTGCTGGGCGGACTGATTGACGAAATTAGCAAGATCGATTTGAAGGTGGCCTCCAAAGACTCTACCGATATGTTGGGAAAGGTCTTTGAATACTTTCTTGGAGAATTTGCACTGGCTGAAGGCAAAAAGGGCGGGCAGTTCTATACACCCCGAAGTGTGGTTCAGGTGCTGGTGGAAATGCTGGAACCCTATAAAGGACGGGTATTTGATCCTTGCTGCGGTTCAGGGGGCATGTTTGTTCAGTCCGAGAAATTTGTGGAAAGCCACCAGGGGAATGTGCATGATATCTCTATCTTCGGGCAGGAGAGCAACCTGACCACCTGGCGGCTTTGTAAAATGAACCTGGCCATCCGGGGGATTGACAGTTCGCAGGTGAAGTGGAACAGCGAGGGGTCGTTTCTGAATGACGCTCATAAAGATTTAAAAGCGGACTACATCATCGCCAACCCTCCGTTTAACGTAAGTGACTGGAGCGGTGATTTACTGAGAAAAGACGGCCGCTGGAAATATGGAGTACCTCCTTCCGGCAATGCGAATTTTGCATGGATGCAGCACTTCATCTATCACCTGTCGCCCAGCGGACAGGCCGGGGTGGTGCTGGCCAAGGGATCGCTGACCTCCAAAACATCGGGGGAAGGCGAGATACGAAAGGCGCTGGTAGAAGCCGGTCTGATAGATTGCATTGTAAATCTCCCCGCCAAACTGTTCCTGAACACACAAATTCCGGCCGCCCTCTGGTTTATGAGTCGGGACCGAAGTAATCACAAATTTCGGGACCGGCGGGATGAAATTTTATTTATTGATGCCCGTAATCTGGGGCACCTGATAAACCGCAGAACCCGCGTGCTTTCTGAGGATGATATTGCTCAAATAGCCGATACCTACCATTCCTGGCGGAACCCAGATGGGGACTATGAAGACATCCCCGGTTTTTGCAATGCTGCACCTGTTGAGCGGGTAGAGGAACTGGATTACGTACTGACCCCCGGCCGGTATGTGGGACTGCCGGATGAGGAAGACGATTTTGATTTCGAAGAGCGGTTTACCTCGCTGAAAAGCGAGTTCGAGGACCAGCTTAAAGAAGAAGCTGAATTAAACGAGCGTATTCTTGCCAACCTCCAAAAGATTCAGATCGATGAGTGAGTGGAAGGAATATAAATTGGGGGAAGTCTTAGATTTTGGGAATGGGAAGAGAAAACCAAAATCCGAAGGGGAGATTCCTATTTATGGAGGGAATGGCATTTTAGGATATAGCTCGGAAAACAATTATGATGGGGAAACTATAATTATAGGAAGAGTCGGTGCCTATTGTGGTTCAGTTTATTATGCAGATGAGCCTGTCTGGATTTCTGATAATGCCTTATCGGCTAAACCTAAAAAGAACTATGACACAAAATTTTTATACTATTTCTTAAAAGATCTGAATCTCAACCAATTTGCCGGAGGTTCCAGCCATCCGCTTGTTACCCAAACTTTATTGAATTCCTTAGAAGTTTGTATTGTCGATGATGTTGACAAACAAAAAGCCATTGCCTCCGTTCTTAGCAGCCTGGATGATAAAATAGACCTGCTCCACCGCCAGAACCAAACCCTGGAAGCCATGGCCGAAACACTCTTCCAGCAGTGGTTTGTGGAGGAGGCGGAAGAGGATTGGGAGGAAGTAAGCCTGCATGATGCTATTGACTTAGTTGGAGGAGGAACACCAAAAACTTCTGTTGATGAATATTGGAATGGGAATATTAATTGGTTATCTGGTGGAGATATTGCTTCTAATCACAAAAACTTTGTAACCAATACCGAAAGGTTAATTACACAGGTAGGATTACAAAATAGCTCCGCAAGACTTTTACCAAAATATTCTACAGTAATTTCAGCAAGAGGAACAGTGGGGAAATACTGCCTATTATCTGATGAAATGGCTTTCAGTCAATCGAATTATGGAATAAAGCCTAAATTTTCCGAATGTTATTTCTTTACTTACCTCTTGATAGCTCATTCTGTTGAAAGACTAAGGTCGGCAGCATATGGAAGTGTTTTTGATACTATCACAACTAAAACATTTAAAAACCATGCAATCCAAATTCCTTCAGAAGATGATATACTCACTTTTGAAAAAGAAATAAGCTCCTATTTTCGAAAAATGTTGGGTAATCAGCAACAAATTAAAATTCTTGAAAAATTACGAGATACGTTGTTGCCGAAGTTAATGAGCGGAGAGGTAACGATTAATATTAAAAAAAGAAGTTATGGAAAAAGAGGAAGCAACACTGCTTACATATCAAGAAGTACTTGAAAGTATTGAAAACCAAGAATGTCATCTACTGCTCGGAAATGGATTTAACCGTTCATTGTGTGTGAATACAAGTTATGAATCCATATTTCAAGAAATGATCGAAAATAGGCATGGTTTGTATAGAGAAGCGAAAGCAATTGCTAAGGATTGTAATTATGATTTAGAGAGATTTATTGGAAGGTTAGAAGACGATATTAATGCAGATAATCAGTTCCTGAGAAAATATATTAGAAATAAAGTTAAATTCGATTTTATGAAAGCAACGCATAAAATTGTGAAGTCTGAAATCAAAAATGTTTATGCAGAGAAAAATGAAGGTGTAATTTTATTACTCAAAAATTTCACCAATTATTTCACCTTGAATTTCGATTTATTTCTTTATTTGCTTCTATTAAATTTTAAATCGAATGACGGTACTGAAGAATCCATTGCATTTCAACAGTCAATTGAATTTGTAGAAGAGGACCTGAATAAAAAACAGGATAATATTTATGCTGAGATCAATCGTGCGAGGCGAGAGGGCATATTAGAAATAAACATAGGCGGTGATAGCTCAACAGAAAGATCTCTTAGTAAGTCAACTAAAACTCGTTTTACAGCAATAATAAAAGAATATTCCAGTGCAAATGATAAAGGGTGGAAAGATAAAGATGTTAGAAATGTTGTAGACAAAATATTTGATGAGGAAAAAAGAATAAAAGTCTTGAATAACATCGATGACGGTTACAGGCAAAAGACATTATTTGGAAATAGAGAATCCATTTATCTTAATAAGAAAACGCAAAATTTATTTTTTTTACATGGGGCATTTCATATCTATAGAGAAGGAAAAAGAATAAAGAAAATAACTCAACAATCGGACAAGGCTCTTTATGATAGGTTAGAAAACATTTTAAACGACGAAGAACAAGAGATTGTCTGTGTTTTCCAGTCTGAAAACAAAATAAATGCTATCAACGAAAGTGACTATCTTAGAAATTGCTTCAATAAATTAGCAAGTCTTTCAGGGAAAATGGTAATTATAGGTAGCTCATTAGCAGATAATGATAATCATATTTTTGAACAGATCAATAATTCAGATATAGACACAATATATATTTCAACTTTATTAAGTGAGAAGGAAAAAGTTTTAGATGAAGCAAAAAATAAATTTCCTTCGAAAACACTTTATTTATTTGATGCCAAATCTATTTCATATGAGTTGCCGGAAAGTTTAGAAGAATAGTTGAATATTATGGAACGTCAATAATTGATAAAATCACTGAAAACAACCAGCAAATATGAGCCTCGAAAATTACGGGATACGTTGTTGCCGAAGTTGATGAGTGGAGAAGTAAAAATAATAAACAATTGATTATGGAGAATTATTCGAAATATCCAAAAGGATCAGAGTGGAGGAAATGGGATTTACATATTCATACCCCTGTATCGATAAAGCAAAATTATGGTGGTCCTGATAAATGGGATAAATTTATTGATGCTTTAGAACATTTGCCCAAAGAGATAAAAGTCATTGGAATAAATGACTATTATTTTATCGATGGATATGAAAAGGTGATGGAATACAAGAGAGAAGGAAGATTGGATAATATAGATAAAATTTTTCCAGTCTTAGAATTTAGGATTGATACATTTGGAAGTGGAAATGAAAACAAACTTCAAAAAATAAATCTTCATATTATTTTTGATATAGATGAAAGTAAAATCGAAGATGAAGTTAGAAAAATTAAAAAGGAATTTATTGAACAAATACCTATCACCAAGCTTGAAAAACATAAAACTAAATGTCTATCAAAGGAAAACTTAATAATTGAAGGAGGAAATGACTTACATAAAGGATTTAGTGATTTGATTCCACCAACAGAAAAAGTTTTTGAATTAGTAAACAATACAATTTGGAAAGATAAAGTTTTTCTACTCTTAGGCTATAAAGAGTGGTCCAACTTAGAAAAAAATAATCAGCTAAAGCCACTAAAAGAGGATTTGTATGAAAAAGTATCAGCCTTTTTTACTTCAAACTCTCAGACATTAGAAAAATCAAAGAAATGGTTGGATGAATATGGAGATAAGGCTCTTCTCCATTCTTGCGATATACATGGTTTTGATATTTTAGATACTGCAGAAAAAAACAAAGATGGAGAGTATTTAGATTCAAAAGCTTATCATTGTCATACTTGGATTAAGGCGGATCCAACATTCGAAGGGTTGAAGCAAATTGCTTATGAGCCGACAGAAAGAGTAGTTATACAAGAAACAAAGCCGGATGAAAAAAAGCTTTACGATGTAATTGATAAGGTACAATTTGAAGATACCGACAGCTTTATGCCCACGGAAATTCAAATTAATAATAATCTGACTACAATTATTGGAGGGAAGTCTACAGGAAAATCTATCCTCATAAGAAATATTGCCAAATCCATTGATAAAGTAGAATTTAATAATAGAAATAAGGCTGTAAATATCACTGAAAATAAACCGCTTCGAGGGTTTAAGGTTTTTTGGAATGATGGACAAATAAGTGAACTCAATAATCAAAATAATCCAGATAAGAGGGTTATTTATATTCCTCAATCATACCTAAATAGAATTGTTGAGAGTGATGAAACAAATACAGCAGTTGATGAAATCATTAAGGATGTATTGTTACAAGATGAGGACTATAGTAACTGGAATGATAAATTAGGAGAAGACTTAAAGCAGAATAATCAATCCATAAGGTCAGGGGTATCAAAATTATTCGAACTCTTTGAACAATTTAAAAACCTTACAAAGGAAATTAAGGAAGTTGGAGATGGGGAAGGAATAGCCAAACAAATTTCTAAACTCAAAAAAGAAGTAAAAGAGTTACAAGAAAAGTCTGATATAGAAGAGGAAGAATTAGCAAGATTTGACGAGCTATCAGAACGGATTAGGAAAAGTCGGTTATACATCGAACAACTTGAGAGCGATATAAAAGTTATAGAACAGATAAAAGAGGAAGCTGTTGAAATTAATACATCTTCTCATGAATTAATCCAACTTTCTAAAACTAGATTGGAAATAAATCAATTAGTTGAGAAAAAAGAGAAAGAATATTCAAAAGATTGGAAAGAGTCTGTAGGTAAAAAAATAAGTTCTTTAAAAGAAAAATTGTCTACAGAAAGGAAAAAATTGGAAACTGATAAAAGTGATATTGATTCATTATCGGCAAAAGTAAAAGATAGAAAAGCCTTAGCACAAAAAACTAATGAGCTTGACGAAGAAAGAAAAAGAGAAGATTTAATTAAAAAACTTAATAAGGAAAGAGAGGAAATAGCTGAAAACATTAAAAGCATTACAGGTAAATTAGCTGAATTTGTCAGCCACTTTTATTCAATCATGATAAAAGCTAAAGATCACGTTGATTTAGAAAGCTTTGATGAGGAATTACAATTTGACATTCTAACTGTATTTAGCAAGTCTGCTTTTCAATCACGATTTGTTGAGCAATTTTTTGATGGAAGAAAATTGAGAGGTGAAGAATGGGACTTTTTAACACAATTTGAATTTAAGTCTAAAGAAGAATATCGAGGCTTTGTTAAAAAAATTATCAATCAAACTATTTCAGGCAAACTACCTATTAGAGGAAATATAGAAAAACAAGAGGTTTTGGATTCTTTCTTAAGAAATTGGTTTTCACATGACTATCAAGTCGTATATCAAGGTGATGAATTAGAGGATATGTCCCCTGGGAAAAAATCATTTGTGCTGCTAAGACTTTTAATTGATTTAGACCATAGTAAATGCCCGATTTTAATTGATCAGCCTGAGGATGACCTGGATAATAGATCAATATATACTCAGGTCGTTAATTTTTTGAGAGAAAAGAAGAAAGAGAGACAAATAATCATTGTTACCCATAATCCGAATTTAGTTTTAGGAGCAGATGCTGAGCTTATAATTGTTGCAAATCAGGAAGGAAATGATACACAAAATAGAAAATATCACTTCGAGTATGTGTCAGGCTCTATAGAATTCACTAAGAAACAAAATGATGATATTGATGAGGTACTCTATAAACGGGGAGTACAGGAGCATATTTGTGAAATACTTGAGGGTGGAGAAGAGGCTTTTAATAAGAGAAAAAACAAATACAGTTTTTCTAAATAAACAAAAAGTCAGTTCAATATGGAAAAGTTAAAGAACTTGCTTCAAGAATATGGAAGATGGCAGGGACTTTCTATCTATGTTGAAAGGATTGAGGCTCATATTGAATCAGACTTTAGTCATTCACTTGAAAATGCTAAAGCGCTCCTCGAATCAATAGGTAAAGAGATCTGTAAAATAAGAGGAGCTGAATTAAATTCTACTGCCAGTATAAATTCTATTCTTAGAAATGCTTTTTCCTCTTTGGGTTATACCAATTCGGACTTGGTTAATCAAATTTCCTCCGCATTAGCCACTATCGGTCAACAGGTTGGCAATTTGAGAAATGAAATTGGGGCTACCTCACATGGGAGATCTTTGGAAGAGATTAGGGAAAGAAATAATAAAGTAGATGCTCTAACCAAAGAATTTCTGATTGATTCAGTGGAGATTGTTTCGGCTTTTCTTATAAGAAGTATAGAAAATGAAAATCCGAGAATACCTTCCACTACATTAATGGGGACATTAGAATATACGTCCTGCGAAGATTTTAATGAATCCTGGGATGAATCATTTGGGGAGTTTTCTATGGGTGATTATTCTTATCCAGCAAGCGAAGTTCTATTTCATGTTGATAATCAGGCATATGCCACCGAATATAATGGATTTAAAGAAACACTGGGGGATAATACAATGAAGATAATTGCATTAAGGGGAAAAAGTAATATTGGTAAAACCACTACGATCCGTAATCTTTATGATATTATGTTGAGTGATGGCTTTGCTCAAGAACCGGGTAGTTTTGGAGGAAGAACAGATATATATGATATTGTAACGAAGAATAATGTGCTAATTGGAATTACCAGTTCTGGCGACACAGAAGACGTCTTGAATAGTCGCCTTGAAATGTTCAATGAAAGAGAGTGTGGGATTGTAATTTGTGCTTGCCGGACAAGAGGTGGCACAAATGAAATATTAGATGAATATTCAGATGATATAAATTTCATTGAAAAGAAGATTGCAGAAGATGGAACACAAGAAGAATTGAACCGGGAAGATGCAGAGCTGCTTTTAGAGACAGTAAATGAATTGGTTTAAGTTTTGTAAAAAATGAAGATTATTAACGAAAACGCCATAGAAGAATTTGCTATCGAGCTTCTCCAGAAGCTGGGTTATCAATATATCTATGGCCCCGAGATCGCGCCGGATGGGGAGCGTCCTGAGCGGAAGGGATTTGAGGAGGTTGTACTTTCTGAACGATTGGAAGAGGCCGTTCGAAGAATTAACCCGGGGGTTCCGTTAACAGCCATACAGGAGGCACTTAAAGAAGTCCGGCGGATTAATGCGCCGGACTTCATCACCAACAATGAAACCTTTCACCGATACTTAACCGAAGGTGTTAAGGTCAGTTATCAAAAGGATGGGAAAGAACGGGGGGATTTAATCTGGCTGGTGGATTTTGATCATCCCGAAAACAATGAATTTCTTGCTGTCAATCAATTCACCATAACCGATGATAATCGGACAAAACGCCCCGATGTGGTATTGTTTGTAAACGGGCTTCCCTTAGCGGTAATAGAGCTTAAAAACGCATCCAGCGAGTCGGCATCCATCCGTTCGGCTTTCAAACAGTTGCAAACCTATAAAAGCACCATCCCGTCTTTATTCACCTATAACGGTATTCTGGTTATCTCAGACGGACTGGAAGCCAAGGCGGGGGCATTATCAGCCGGCTATGCCCGCTTCATGGCATGGAAAACGGCTGATGGCAAAGAGGAAGCTTCACCGCTGGTAGGTCAGCTGGAAACGTTGATCAAGGGTATGCTTAACAAGGAAACCTTGCTGGATTTAATCGGGCACTTTACGGTATTTGAAAAATCTAAGAAGGAAGATCCGGATACCGGAATCACCACCGTACAAACAGTAAAGAAGGTAGCGGCCTACCACCAGTATTATGCAGTCAACCGGGCTGTTGAATCTACACTAAGAGCTTCCGGTTTCGTATCGAAAGAAGAATTGTATTCTTCTGACCATAACAGAGTTGAAGTTGATCCTGAAACATACGGCGTTGCAGGAGTCGAAAAGCAGCATACCGGCGATCGGAAAGGAGGCGTGATGTGGCACACCCAGGGTAGCGGGAAGTCATTATCTATGGTATTCTTTACCGGAAAGGTGGTGCTGGCTATGGACAATCCAACCATTGTAGTCATCACAGACCGCAATGACCTTGATGACCAGTTGTTTGGCACCTTTGCTTCTTCCACACAATTGCTGCGGCAGGAACCTAAGCAGGCGGAATCGAGAAAGCATCTGAAAGAACTGCTTAAAGTTGCTTCCGGTGGTATCGTTTTTACCACCATTCATAAGTTCCAGCCGGATGAGGGTAATGTATATGAAGAGCTCTCGGGACGAAGCAATATTGTAGTGATGGCGGATGAAGCCCACCGAACGCAATACGGCTTCAAAGCAAAGACCATTGACGATAAGGACGGGCAGGGCAATGTGATTGGCAAGAAAACAGTCTATGGTTTTGCCAAGTACCTGAGGGATGCCTTACCGAATGCGACCTATCTGGGCTTTACCGGCACCCCCATCGAAAAAACCGACATCAATACACCGGCCGTTTTTGGCAACTATATTGATGTGTATGATATCGCTCAGGCGGTGGAAGACGGGGCCACGGTGAAGATCTATTATGAAAGCCGCCTGGCCAAGATTCGCCTGAGCGAAGAAGGGCGGAAAATGGTGGAAGAAGTGGATGAGGAACTGAGCCTTGATGATCTTAACGATTCCCAAAAAGCCAAAGCAAAATGGACTCAGCTTGAGGCACTGGTGGGAAGTAAACAGCGTATTCAGCAAGTTGCAAAAGATATCGTCGAGCACTGGAAAGAACGGGATACCATCGAGGGCGGGAAAGGAATGATCGTGATGATGTCACGCCGTATTGCCGCCGATCTGTATGAAGAAATTATCAACCTGAAACCGAAGTGGCATTCCGATAACCTTAAAGAAGGAGTGCTTAAGGTTGTGATGACCGCCAGTTCTTCGGACGGCCCGAAAATGGCGAAGCATCATACCACCAAAGATCAGCGGCGTATGCTGGCCGACCGGATGAAAGATCCGCATGATGAATTAGAGCTTGTGATTGTCTGCGACATGTGGCTCACGGGGTTTGATGCGCCAAGTCTGCATACCCTTTATATTGACAAGCCGATGAAAGGGCACAATTTGATGCAAGCCATCGCACGGGTTAACCGGGTATATAAAGATAAGCCTGCCGGGCTGATTGTTGATTATCTGGGAATTGCATCAGACTTGAAAAAAGCACTTTCTTTTTATTCTGAGGCTGGCGGTAAAGGAGATCCTGCCGAAGCTCAGGAGAAGGCGGTTCAGCAGATGCTGGAAAAGTTGGAAATTGTCTCGAACATGTTTCACGGTTTTCCCTATGAAGATTATTTCGATGCAGAAACCTCTGAAAAACTGAATCTCATCTTAGCTGCAGAAGATCATATCCTGGGGCTGGAAGATGGCAAGAAGAGGTTCATCAGCCAGGTAAGTGCCCTGTCTCAGTCTTTTTCTATAGCCCTTCCGCATAAACAGGCAATGGATGTTAAAGATGAAGTTGCTTTCTTTCAGGCCGTCAAAGCAAGGCTAGTTAAGTTTGATGGGGCCGGAGCCGGACAAACAGGTGAAGAAATGGAATCTGTAATTCGTCAGGTCATTGATGAAGCTTTGGTATCTGAACAGGTAATCGATGTGTTTGATGCAGCGGGGATTAAGAAACCGGAAATTTCCATTTTATCGGAAGACTTTCTGCTCGAAGTAAAAGACATGGAGCACAAAAATATCGCTATGGAGGTGCTCAAAAAACTACTCAATGATGAGATAAAAGTGCGTACCAAAGTAAACCTGGTGCAGGGTAAAACGTTAATGGAGATGCTGGAGAATTCCATTAAGAGATATCAGAATAAGGTGCTTACTGCAGCAGAGTTTATCGATGAATTGGTAAAACATTGCAAGTCCGTCATCGAAATGGATGAAGAGCCCGATGAAATGGACTTGTCCACCTTTGAATATGCATTTTACACAGCCGTAGCCAACAACGACAGCGCCCGTGAAGTGATGCAGAAAGATAAATTGAGAGAACTGGCCATTGTGCTGTACGAACGCGTAAAAAATAATGCTTCTATAGACTGGACCATTAAAGAGAGTGCACGGGCAAAGTTAAGAGTTGTAGTAAAAAGAACGCTCCGCCAATATGGATATCCACCGGATATGCAAAAGCTGGCTACTGAAACTGTACTCCGGCAGGCAAAGATGATCGCCAAAGAATTGGTCGAGGCTTGATGGCGTATAGTTTGATGTGATAATGGGTAGTATTTCAGTTAGTTAATCTTCCTGATTTTCCATCTAATTCGAATGTTAATTTAACCTCGCCAGAATGTATCTCAAAATGCACCTTTTTTGGGGTTCCCTTTAATCTTTTAGGCCAGTTATAGGTCCAGGAAGGAGAATATGCCACAAAATGTTTGTCTTCATTTTTTAAGTATCCAAATAGTGGACCTTTGAAATAGGCTGTCCACTTAATATGTTCAAAATCGAGGGTATCAGAAATACTGGCTCCATAAACAGGTTCCCCTGAATAAAAACGTAATTTCACTTCTCCTTCTGAAATTTCTCCATTCATTCGATGCCAGTTTTGAATAGCATGCTCAGGTTTTGAAAAATCCACTTTATTTTGATTAAACAAACCTTTTGAAGCAGCATATTCTTCAATCTTAGGAAGTTGTTTTTTATCTATGTCATTTGGCTCGAAGGTGACTTCTGGGGAATGAGGATTTTTAGGAGAGGTATGATCAATGTGTTCAATGATTTTGATATGCCTTTTATTAATTAGATCAACGATGTTTAAAATCTTAGTATCTGCCCCTGATCCAGCAGACTGTTCTATAAAAGCAAAATTGTGATAACCATTTTTTTGAATATCTACAATCTCATAGTCAGTAACTAAGAGTACTCGTTCGAACTCCCAATCCTGGATAAAAGTATTCCCCATTTTCTTTAAAAGAACAAATTTGTAATCATGATCTTCAACTGAGCTTCGCACTTCAACTAATATATATGGCCTTCTTTCATCAATATTTCTAAAAGAGATGGCATTGTCGATATGGCCGGATAATACTCCATAAGCAATTTGTTTAGCCTCTTTTTTCGTATATGGAGTTTTGTTAACAAAAAGTTTAAACCATTGGTATCGGATCCATCTCCAAACTTTAGGAAAAACAGAGAAAATTTTTTCAACTATTAGATTAAGAAATTCCATCATATCTATTTACTATTTCACTTTTAGATCAAAATATTAAATATTAGCTACTCTTAGATTACAAAAACATACATTTAAATGTCAGATATAAAACTCTTTCAAATTAATAGCAATCAGGTTACCGAACTTCAAAGTACCTCAGCCAAAATTGAAAAGTCTCTTCAAAATAAAATAGAGTCAAATCTTGATATTTATATTGGAGTTAACTTTTTAGCAACAGAATATTCAACCGGCTCAAACCATGGCGGTAGAATTGATACTCTTGGTATTGATGAAAATGGTAGCCCTGTAATCATTGAATACAAGCGAGCAATGAACGAGAATGTCATCAACCAAGGTCTTTTTTACCTTGATTGGCTGATGGATCATAAAGCAGAATTTGAACTTTTGGTTCTTAAGAATCTTGGCAAGGAGCAATCTGAAAATATAGAATGGAGCAGTCCTCGATTGTTATGTATTGCTGGAGATTTCACCAAATTCGATGAACATGCTGTAAAACAGATGAATCGAAATATTGAACTAATACGGTATCGTAACTTTGGAGATGATCTGTTGCTTCTCGAATTGGTTAATGTTACTGAAGCCCAAAATGGCATTGCTACTGCATCGACTACTTCGAAAAAGCAAGAATACAAAACCGTAAGCGAATATTTGGAAGCTGCCAATCAAGAATTGACCAATTTATATCATTCACTACGAGATTATATGATGAGCCTTGGCGACGATGTTCAGGAAAAAACACTGAAATATTATATCGCCTATAAACGAATTAAGAACTTTGCCTGTGTTGAAGTTCATCCACAATCGGGAAAACTACTCGTTTTTATTAAAGTGAATCCAGAAGATATAGATCTAGTGGAAGGTTTTACCAGAGATGTTCGTACCATCGGTCACTATGGAACAGGAGATTTGGAAATTACCATCAGAAATCAAGAAGATATAGAAAAGGCTGAGCCTCTAATCTTAAAGAGTTATGAAATCAATTAATCATGAAGTTCTTCCTGGCCGTTACAGACGATGATTGGTTTCATTTCCTGGCTCATCATGAGCCGGATGAGGTGAATTTTTGGCGGCCAAGTAGTACCACAAACTTTAAAGCTATTCCGGAAGGTGCTCCCTTTCTACTTAAGCTACATAGCCCGAATAATTACGTTGTTGGTGGTGGATTCTTTGTCCGACACTCCATCCTTCCTCTCTCCCTGGCATGGGATGCTTTTAAAATTAAAAATGGTGCTGCTACTTATGATCGATTCCGAGAACTGATTGTCAAATTGAGAAAAGATAATGTTTTAAATCCCTCCATAGGTTGTACGATTCTCACCGAACCGTTTTTCTTTGACAGACAAGATTGGATACCTGTTCCTTCTAACTGGAGTAAGAATATCGTGCAGGGCAAGACCTATAATACAAATGATGTTATAGGAGACCGGCTTTGGAGTCAGGTACAGGAGCGCCTGACTGACATAGAGGCTAATTCCAAGGAACCGGAGTTGGTTTTCCAGGAAGAGGGCGAACGATATGGTAAAAAGTATGAGATACGTTCTCGTATTGGGCAGGGAGCTTTCCGCGTATTAGTAACGGATTCGTATTCCCGCCGATGCTCTATAACCGGTGAGAAAACGTTACCGGTGTTGGAAGCCGCCCATATTAAACCCTATTCAGAATCAGGTCCCAACCTGACCAGTAATGGCCTTTTGCTGAGGTCAGACATGCATATCCTTTTTGATAAGGGGTATATGACTATAACTAATGATCTGAATATTGAGATCAGTCAGCGCATTCGAGAAGAATATGAAAATGGAAAGGAGTATTATGCTTTTCATGGAAAAGAGCTCTCACAAATTCCTACCTCACTGAATGAACAGCCTTCGGCGACCTTCTTAGAGTGGCACCAAGAAAACATATACCAGTCCTAATATTAGAGATTCAATTCCTTATAGCATTGTTATAACAATTATAACATAATGGTTTTCGAAGTGTTGTTAGCTCGTTCCCTCCACATGAATGACAAACATTCTCTTGGTAATCAGGATTTTGGAATTCAGTCCAAACCGAAAAGCAATTTTCACAGTAGGGTCGGTCGGGGTTTAAAGGAATTGGAGAATCACAACGAATGCAATACCCCCTACTTGTGCTATAGCTCGTCTGTTTGCTATGAACCTTATTAGAATATGATCGGTTAGAATTGACCAATTCTGATGCTTGAATAATTGACAAAGCCTCCTGGCTTGCCTTGTTAAATAAGTCTCTGTCGGAAGTTCTTCGAATAAATATTCCCATCTCCCTATTATTTCGCTGAGAATAGGCATACATATTCATAGATCCTAAGACCATATCATTCTCATTGAAGTAACATTTCGCATGCAGATTTTGGCAGTATAGTAGTTCCAGATTGGGTATTTCAGCAAAGGCATAAAAGTCAGAATTTTTTAAGCGCTCCTTTCCAAATACAATTGTGATATACACTCCTCGTTCAGAAGCTTCACGCATACGATTATAAAAAGTATCAGAAAGTTGATAATAGGGAGAGATCAGTGTGAGCTCATTCTTAGAATAATTAATAATTTCTTCCAATCTTGATGAAATACCTAAGGTGGTTAGAAATTCTGCCATCGATAATAATTATTTATTTATAAAACACTATTGAATGTAGAATTGGTCTACGTCAAAAACAAATCATTAAACTTAAACCCTTCCTATTTCAAATAAAACAAAGCCAACTGCCCTGCTTCACTCTCCTGTAATCCCCATTATAAAATAGTTTGAACTAGGATTTATAGAAATGGAATAACCAAGATGTAGATTGAAAACTATCTGCTTGTCATTTTCCTTTTTAAAGGAGTTATGCGTCCCTTGTAAATCGACATTGCGGAAAGTTTTCGCATCCTAAAAATTTCGTGCCGGCATTAGAACCTTTTTTCGCTGTTCTCTCAACCAACTTCGAACCGCACTTCGGGCAAACAGTTTTAGAATTATGTCTTTTACGCAATGATCGCATATGATCTCTAGTGGTGAGAGAAGACTCAGAAACATAGTATTCAAGTTCTCCGACTACCCGATCTACTTCTTCAGACGTAAGAACTTGATCCTTAAACTGCTTAATGTATTTTCCTAACCGGGATTTTATAACGTTATCTGGCGACTCTGTTTTAAATTTGCAATCACCAACGAAATAAATAATTGTATGAACGGTTGATTCATTGACTCCCAAAAATTCAGAAACAATCTTTTTTTGCCTAAAGGTTTGCCTTATCGGGTTCTGGAATGAATAATTCTTTCCATAAAGTGACTGCGTCCATCTTTTTTGTCCCTTAGACCCAAATATCCAACCTTTCCTATTCTTAGTTTCTATTATGAACAGTCCATATGGTGATACAAGAAGGTGGTCAATTTGTGTTGTACCATTTCCTGATGGAATGATGACATCATGAAATCTTCGGTAGACTTTCGAATTGAGCAATAGCCACAGATAGAAAGTAGTCTTTTTTTCGCCAAACCAACCTCTAAATAGGCTCATTATCTTTTTGCGGATTAGTGGAATTAGCCAAAAAGAACCGATTACCACTAATAACATCAACAAAGAGGCGGATGAATCGTCCATTGAAATATTTAAACTATGCTAACCAGGTTAAAAAAGCCTTATAACGAACTAAATGCAAACGCGCCCGCTTGATTTGCTTGTTAGAGGAGCTACTGTAAGCTTTTCCATTCATTGGGCACCAAAGCTGGAGGATTAGTCCATGGCTCTTCGACCATTGAATTTTGGAACCATTCATCGCGAAGATTTGCATGTTCAGTTACGATAATTTGGAAATTTGAACATTCATTTGTCACAAATCTGTATAGAATCTCAAATAGCTTTCGTACTCTATTAATGTCTGAATCTCTTTCTGTTTCTTCAATCGAACCAGATGCACTGCTATAGACTTGTTCAGAAGGGAAATAAACCTGAGTTGGTTGATCTAAGAACAAGAAAGATGGTATAGGTCTATTGTTTTTTGAAGAAAAATGATGAATAGCGAGCAATGCACTTATGTGATATGCAAGATGATTTGATGCTCCACCTGTTTTTTGCATTGGTACTGGTCGATCTGGTCTATCAACAACGACAGTCAAATTTTTAAAATCAAACCTGAATGTAAATTCAGAAAACTCAGCATCTAACTCTTTCACATATTTATCAAGTCTTGATGATATGATGTTCAAAATAGAAGTTAGTCTATCTTCAGAATTATCTGTTCCTATTTCAGATTCTATTGTCTCTATCTTTTCTTGAATATTTTCAACGTTTCTAACGAGGTCAGATTTGTCATCTACGGGATTATAATTCTCAAGAAATAAACTTATTCTACCTATGGTTCTCGCAGCTGCAGCATTAAGATTATCCATTTGTGCTATTGCTTCATTTGCTGAAATAGCTGAAGCCAGCTCTTCTTCTTTACTTCTTACGGATTGATTTAATTCTTGAAGTCTTTCCTCCAAACTTACTATATACTCATCTAAGTTGGGCTTCTCACCTGCTACAGTTTTCAACTCTTCCTCTAAAGAGACTAACTCATTTAGTAGTGCATCAGCAATCGGTGTTTCTAAATTTAAGTTCTCTGGTGCAAATGGCCATTGCCACTCTCCCTCATTATTATAAGGAAGGGCATTAATAGATTGAAGCCTACTATATTGTTCTTCGGCCTCAGTTGTAAAACCGACTTTTTTTTCTAAAAAAGATTGAGTAGTCCGTAGGGTTTCTTTCAATTCGTTTTTCTCTTTTCGCAAATCCCTTAATTCATTTTCAAGAATTATGATTTCTTGGGCATTACTTTCGGGAATTGGAGTCGGTTTCCATTCCATTAAGTTTTCTAATGTACTAATTGCATGATTTGCATCTTCTGGCTCATAGGTGTTTGATAATATGCCTACTTGCTTTGCTTCAGATAGCAATCCATTAATTCTTACATCAATTTGAGTATCAAACTCTTCTTTTTCTGCAAGTCTCTTTTCAGCAATCTTTAAATCTCGTTTTAATGATCGCAGTTTACTCTCTAATTCTAATTTACCTTCAGGTGAAACCCCCAAAAGTATTGGTAAGGTATCTTTAATTGACTGTGGGATAAAACTTTCATTTTGGCGGTAAAAAAGTTGATCCTTATTTGCTATTAAATTTTGCTTCTGAAATAGATAAAATGGTGTATGTTTTATATTTGGTTTATAAGAATCGCGACTATGAGAGCTAGAAACCTCTGTTTGATGAGATGGGATTCCTAATTTATTTGACAGTAGTGATACAACTGTATCATCGTCAGCATTTTGCTCTAAGGATTCGAAAGAAGGAGGTTTTATATCATTACCCCTTCTGATCATCGCTTTAGAACAACTAGAAGCAGTAGGGGCTGGAGTCGGCTTTGCAATTAAAATTTGTTCGCTTTGGAACTGAAATATTACCGCATACCAAGACACTTTATCTCTTATTGGGCCTTCTGGTATATTGAAAGTACTTCTACCCATACAATATTCAACAATCTCTGATAAAGCGGACTTTCCAGTAGATGAACGACCAGTAATTATATTTAAACCATTCACATGAAATTTTATTTGTCTGATTTCACCAGAATGACTGTATAAAATGATTTCTTTGATATTCATGGTTTCACCCCTAAAGAAGTATAAATAGTTACTCTATCATTAATCTTTCCGAATTTTTTTCCAATTAGTTTAGCTGCCCTTTGACAATCCTGTGTATCTTGGCTCCCCTTTATTGTTTTTCTGATACCATCCTCAATTAAGATTAGTGAACCATTTTTGTCTACTTTTATTGAATTACATTTCATAAGGAATGCTAAGGCTTCCATTGAGTAAGGTAAAAGGCCGCGTGTCCTTTGTGCAAAGTTTACTCTGATTTCAGGATGTGCTTCTAATATTTTTGTCAAGTAAGATCGATTATTATTGAGAATTTGATTCCTTGTTCGTTTATGTAAACAAAGAGGTAACATTAAAAGTGATAGAGAATAGGGCATCGATTCACTTGTCTCCTGATTAAACCCATTAATACCCCTTGCTAATACTAGTCCGCAAAATGCAGGGTTAAATAGAGTTCGTATTTCAGGAGGCCTAACATTCCAATTTTTCATTTTTCAACTCCATCTAATATTTCTTTAACTCTTTCCTCGAAATGAGGGTGCCAAAATATTCTTGGAGAACTTTCATTTGCTAAAATATGATAACTGCCCATATGTACAAATGTCGCAGTAACCTTTGGTCGAATTCTAAAATTAGCGCGATTACTGGTGGAAATTTGATTTAATAATTTTCTAGCAGTTGCTTGAATTACTTTTTCAGGTGAATCCTCTTCTAATTCTTCAAAAATTATTTCTTTAAGTCGACTCCACTCATCAACAAGTCTGTCATCATAAGATTCTAACTCACCATTTAGGTCTGCAAATTCACGTATCCAAGAATTTCGTTGTTGAAATGCACGATAATAATCTAGAATACCCCTTTTTATTCGATCAGATTTAAGTCCTATTGCTCTTAACTGTTTTACGAACAGTCTCTCATCTGATTCTGGAAAAATATCTTCGTCAGGCTTAGCAAACTCGAACTCAATTGGAAGATTATCAGCATGATATTCTTCCGCAATAAAAGAGAGCTTTCCGGATACCTCTTGTACACTAATTGGTTCATTCCTTTTGCCAGCCAGTAAATCAATACATTCATCAAACCACCACCCCTCAAGCCTCTCATAAACTTTTTCTCTAAAGCTAGGGCGAACGGTTCTTAACCTTTGGTTAATTATCCGTTGTGGGATATCCTGTATGCGTTCTTGTGAATCAAGAATAGTTATGCAACTAAAGAAATGATTAAGATCATCATCTGGTACATTATCTATTAATTCAAAGATTTTATTTAAAGTTTTGGATTCTGATTTTCCGAGTACTGTTTTCATTTCATTAGCATAATCAGTACTTCGTTCAGAAGTTGGGAGGAACTTTTTAAGAACCGAACCTTCAGGTATTTTACCTGTAGTAAATAGGAAAAAAGACAAGTGGTTTTTTGAGAAGTCTTTTTTTTCTTTTTGATAGTAGTTCAACCAAATCCTTACTGATTTCCAAAAATCAGGTGATAGGTCTGTTAGTGAATCTCCTTCTGCCTTATGTTTAAGAGAGGCTAGAATTTTTCCCTCCTCAGGATCACTAAAGTCAATATCATCATCTTTCTCGATAAAACAGACTGTATTCTCATTTAACTTGAAAGTCTGTAGAAGAGCAAAACGAATTTGATAGACATAACCAAGAGCTTGCTCAGCAGCAGAGTATAAATTCTCAGAAACCATAGATAAGGGTTGATTTTTCTGGAAATAGATAATCGATCATATAAAATATTGAGTTACTCATCCTAAATGATTGTTAGCTCAAGCTCTATAAACGACCCGGCTGCTTAAGCGGCGCACGCATTCTTGTTGATCTGCTAAATAATGAAAGATGAAACAAAAAGCCAGTGGAAGTAGCAAGGTTCAGCGAGGTGCGACCGCTTGAAGCGCTGGTTAGCCAGCGCTATTGGTCTATTGGGGCACTATTTATCAATTCTTTTAGGTGCTTTTCTAGAAGCTCTCCGGTTGTAAAATTTTTATTTTCATTTAATTTCCATACAAAATTACCGAGTCTATCAATTGAAGGTGTATATTCTTTTTCTCTAATTAATTTCGGCTCAGTCCCTAGGTCATGATAACCTGTATGTATTCCATTCATTAAACGAAATCTTATATAAGATTTTCTAATAGTATTTGTTGCTCCAAGTCTATGGTAGATAACTAACTGATTTCCATTGTAAATAACTCGGAGATGATCGCGTTCTTCTTTTACCGAAACATGAATATTTTCATATTTCTCGGTTAAGCTTTCAGCTTTTTGTGATAAGCTTTCTTTGAATTTTCGGACTCCATTCTTAAAATCTTGGACAGATTGCTCGTCCCAAACATATGACTCCAATTTCTTTTGGTAACTTAAGTCATCATCGATTTTTGAAACTAAGCCATCAAGATCATCTTTCTGCTCTTCGACGCCATTTCTTTTTAAATGGCTGTGTAAAACCGGGATTAAATTTTTTAAACCGAAATTTTGATAATCATAATAGATTAATGTTTCCGGTATCCACACAGGTAAATCATTTTTCTCGAGCGGAACAAACAACAGAAAATTAAACCCTTTGTTAAAACATCGATCTTTTATCGCATTTTCTTCAACCCTTGTCCATTTAGTTTTACCCCAGTTTTCTCGATATAAGACCAAAACAGTTTTTGAGCGATTCTTAAAAATATCAGAAAAAGAGTTTTGTCCATCCGTTCCTGCTTTCTTCTTGCCTTTTCGAATAAATAAAAACAGAAAAATATTGGTTTAATCGATTAGAGATATCTTGAGCTAATGATTCGTCATCAGCTAAAAATGAAATTGCAATATCAAAGTTTTCTTGACTCATGAAGTAAAGTTTAAAATAGTATGGCTAACGAACCAGCATATAATCGGCTTGAAAATTGCAAGCTTAGAAGAAGCTAAAATCTATGAATAAGGCAGAATGTTAAGCCGAGGTTTGAGTCCAATCCGCGTTAATATGCTCTGTTCGTCTACAGGTTTTATTCAATTTTATTTTTCTTTTCGAGGATACGATCTAATGTCTCTTCATACTCTTTTAATTGTTGAAGAGGAACCCTCAATTTATCTATTGGGTACTTCTTGAAGGCTATTGAATTGGTAATTCCCATAATTCCTGGTCCAACAATTGATGTTAGTATTTCCTTAAATTCTTTAATTCCATCTAGTGGAACATCTAATCTATTAATTGGATAATTCAAGATTGCACTAGTGTGAAAGCCATAACCTGCAAGTGAGTGAAGTATATTTTGAAACTCTTTTAGATCCTTTAAAGGAACTCTGAGTTTTGATACATATCCTTCCCCGTCGCCATGAATATGAGAAGCAGGAGAAAAACCCGTTATTTGATTTAGAATACTTTGAAATTCTCTAAGTTCTTCAGTTGGAATACTGTTACTTTGGCTTTCTTGAATGACTATTTCAATTCCTTCATTTATATCATGGAGTATACTATCTCTTGAATTTATGAAGGATATTTGTTCTTCTTTTGTCATTTCTATATCAAGAAATTCAAGCCTTATTCCATAACAGGACGGAGAATTTAATACTTGAGAAATTCTTTCTAAATGATAAATTTCAACTTCAACATTTTCAGCTAATTCATTTAATTTCTCTCTTTTCTTGACTGTCACCTCTTGGTTTATAAAAAATACAAATCCATCTTGGCCTGATATCTTTCCAAAATCACTATCAAATTTCTTTTTTATTCTTGACCAATTAAGTTGGTTTTTAGAAAATGATACTGCAATAAGAAAAGCCTTTTCATCTTTATAGCATATTATATCTTTTCCTTGGTCAGGACCACCAAGAGGATGGGAAGGATCTAAAAATTTAAATCCTTCATATCTTAAGACTTGTGCAGCCAGACGTTCCGCCACTTTACTACCTTTAGTCCATTCTTTTAATCTATGCCAAGTTTCATCCCCTGATTTTCTTCTTATCATAATTAGATGTCTTGGATTTATTAGTGCAGGGTAACGACCCAGCGCATAAGCGGCTTGAATATTACGAGCTTAAAAGAAGCAAAAATCCAGAAATAAGGCAAAACACCAAACCGAAGTTTCAGCCAAGTCCGGTTAATGCACCTTTTTAGGTGGTTTTAAGCATTTTTGAATACTTTAAAAGATACTCTATATCTTTGCTATACTTTCTTTCTTTATAATATTTTCTAAAAATGATAGCTAAAAAAATAATACTCATTGCTGAACTTAATATGAGATACGAAGTTACGCTGATTACGTAATTTTCATAGCTGACAAACCTCTCTACAAATTCTGGTGGTATTACTGTTAATAGATAACCGAAAGTGCCAAACCATATAGCAGCAGTTTTCTTAAATTTAAATTTTTGTATTGAGTTTTCCCGTGATTCATGTATTTCTAATAAAGCTTCATAATCTATTTGGTCAAATTTTTTATTAAGCAGTTTGCAAATTTCGTGGTCAGGAAAATCAGATAATGCTATATCATAGAATTGATCATTTTTTTGTTTTGAAGTGGCTTGTTTCTCAATTTGTTTCTGGCTTTTCGGGCTCAAGTGTTTCCATTTTAGTAAGTCTATATTTAAAATCATCTTAATCCCTCTCAAGATCATATAGAACAAATTGAATAGGTCCTTGAATGGAATCCATCTATTTGATGAATCTATAAGCTTTTTATCAGGATCAACTGCTAGAGGATGCAGCTCTTCGATATATTTCAGATATGACTTTATGAAGTTTGTTACTCTAGAATATTGGAAAGATAAATTCAATTTGAACTATTTGATTTGAATTAACCACCTAACATATATTATCTCCAAGCAAACAATGCTAACCAATGTCTTGATAATATCCAAAAGCCTGTTTTTGGTAAAAGGTTAATTGCAAATTTCGATAAGAAAGAAAAAAATCTTGTGCTTACTGTTATATTGAAATTTTAAGGGGTTATACAATTTTAGTAATTGAAATGGATATCATTTTGATTTTTCTGTTTCATAACTTCTTTTTTAAACTTTTGATATTCTTCAATCAATGATCTTATATGGCCTTCTAATAAATCCCAATCAACTACAACTGAGTGATTAACAGGTTTCATATATTCATAATTTATTTCCATGCCTACACTTTTCAGGTAGATTTCTTTTGTCCTACCTGGATGCAAGGTCTGTGATTGATATTCAATAAATTCTTGATATGGTATAAAAATATTATGAAATAGATCATTTAATTTTTCATCTATATATAACTTTCTTTGACTATCAGAATATGAGGCCCATGTACCTAAAATAAAATTTAAAACAGAAGTTCTTGTTAGATCTGGACCGTTTGCAATTTGGTGGAGATGAATAACTTCTTCCATGTGGCGCATAAAACTAAGCGCCTCTTTATAATCTTGATTAATTGATAAATTTCGAATTACACGTTTTTCTAACTTTGATTTCTCGATATTTGTTAAAGCTATATCATGTGCAATTGTCAAACTTGTTTCTTTCAATCGTTTTAACAAGTCATCTTCATCTTTAAAGAAATAATAGCTAACAAAATTGCTATCAATTTCATCATTAATAAATTCTTTTAACTTTTTTTCTTTTGAGGAATCATCGTCATCATTGTCAAATTTTACATATACATGACTAGGAATATCATTTTTATTTGATATTAACCATTCCTCATGGGTTCCTGAAAGACCTGTGTCAGTTTCCGAACCATATCTTTTGTCAAATATGAAAATTGCGAAATCTGCATTTAGTAAATCTTTTCTATAAGTAGATCTATTAATTGACGGAGTAAGATTCTCTTCATAAAGTAAAGGTTCGGCACCTATGCTTTTGAAAAAGTCAGATATTTTTTCCCTAAGCTCTATTAGATCGAAGGTTGAACTTATAAATATGCGTGGTTTAAAACTCATGAACTAAATTAATTTATATTACATACACTAATCAATTCTAACCATTGTCTCGATAATATCCAAAAGAAGGAAAAGCTATCAGGTCAAGCGAAATACAAATAATTCAAATGAATAAAATTTTTATCTGTAGAGCTCCCAATACTCCTCTTCACCAGGTGGCTTTACGTCATTTTAGTAAAACATGTCGATAAAGTAAGTATACTTCGACATGTTTGTTATATGTGTCGAAGCCGTCGACATATATAATCAGATTTTTTGCTGGGTAAAGGCTTATACAATGCAATATTAAGGTAAAGCTGTCCATTGATGAAGAAGCTCCGACCACTGTGGGACTTTGGATACCGGCAGGTAATCAGCGAAGCCTGTTACCAGATAAAGTTTGAACCAGGATTTATTGAAATGGGATACATAAGGTAGGTAGGATTGTCTGCTTGACATTTTCCTTTTTAAAGGGAGGTAACTATTAACTGTTAATATCTTTAATACTATCCCTAAATTTCTCCCGATTATCCTTTTCTCTATTCAATTCTATAACTACAAATTCTAGGGAGTCTTTTGCTTTTAAAGCAATTTTAACACATTCCTTTTCATTCTTTGAATGAATTCCTTGGCTGAAAAAATCATGAAGTACCTTGAATGGATTCATTCCATCTATTATCAATGATTGAGGGGTAATTTCATATGCAAGCTTTGTTTTTGCAGTAAATGATTTGCCCTCTTTTATACTCTTATACTCCTCAATTTTATCTTCATTTTCACCCTCGAGCTTTTTCCGTTCAATTAATAAAGCCAGGAGAGGATCAATTTCATTTTCGATTATTCTTCGAAAATATGTGCACGCCCCTAATCCAAATGATTGACTCAAACAAATCAGTCCCTTTTTATAGAACTCTTCATTTTCATGTAAATACTTTTCTAAATCATTCGGTATTTCAATTGACCAAGGCGGGTTTTGTCCAATCTTTCTTAACCAATTATTGTCAGAATTTAACTCAACCCAGAAGTTAATTTTGGTACCGCAGTAAGTGCATTGGTATTTATAATGAATTGTACTCGAAATAAGAGTTGGTTCTCCAGTTGATCTACCTGGACTACCAAAATCTGATCCTCGCTGTGGAGGATTATTCTTTCGATGGAATGTTTTGACTTTATTGCAATTTGGACAAAGGTGCTCTATTACTAATAACTCACTTTCTTTAGAAAGGAAGTCTCCATCATACTCTCTTTTATGATAAAGTGGATCTTCTTCAATAGCCTTTTTTAAAATTGCTTTGTTTCCCATTGGATTTATTTTTGTTACCTAACGACATTGCGCATAAGCTGCGTGCAGGCTGACACTGATTTAAAAACAAAATGTACTACAGAATATTGAATAACTAAAAATTGGCAAGAGAGGGCGAGGCACGTCCGCTTAATGCGCTGGTTAGGTTGCATTAGGACGATTGATAAAAGCTCCATGACTTTCAACATCTACACCATAACTGCTAGCCCACATATTTAAAGTTTGGGAGGCCATTTCAATACCATATTCAGTATCATTATCCATTTTCTTGACAAAAGCATTTGCTAGTTCTTCCCATAAGTATGGATAATTTTCATCTAACCATTCGGGACTTTTTAGCAATTCCATAATTCTAAGCCAATTAGAAAACTCAACTCTTGACTTGTTTTTTTTTGTGTGTAGTAATAGAAATAAGGCTTGCGAAGCTAAAGCTGGGATAACTATATCCAATTCATCTTTGTCCTCTATTTTAAGCCCTTCAATTATTGATATTCCAATACTTCTTTCAACTTCATCCCGATTTAGTCTATCAATACCTTTGAAAATTATTCGTTCTCTTCTTTCTTCTTGTTTTTCTTTGTAGCTGAAGTATGTTTGAAACATCACAACAATTGCTCCAACTATAGAACCAAGTAATGCGGAAATTGCTCCGATCCAAACTTCACTCATGTCATATTAATTTTGATTCATTTTTAATTGGATGCTAGAAATTTATCATTTGGGGGGCCATGTTGTGGTTTCATATCCAACATTATTATGTGCTTCTCTTTTTCTATCGAATAGGACTTTTCCGTGAAAAGAAACATTAGGCAATAACAGTATTCCGATTATATGCTTGTTATATGGTGATTGTATTGCATCCCTAATTTTTAATAAAAGTGATCCAATGTCATTAACCATATTTAACCAGTTCGCTACTTCTTCAAGAGTAAATCCAAAACAGGGTGGGTCAAAATGTTGAGTATGATTCCTAATATTTTTTAAAACTTTAAACGATTTTTTCTCCCGCGCAAAGTTATCAAGGTGATTGCCTGTTATTTGGTAAACCCATTTAAATTTATCGGTCATTCTTCTGCCATATCTTTTACCAAGCTTCTTTTCATTAAAATTCCAATCTTTCAAAGGGTCAAATTCTGCTTTGATGTATAAATGATTAAGGGTAATGTCAACAATAGAAATACAATTTGAAATTAAGGTTAATAAGTCGAAGAGCCAGTCAGCTGATTGAAAATATTGAGAATTTTCAACTATTCTATTGTGCAATGAAATTATTCTTTTTGCAATCGCATCCTGAAAGGAATTAAATAAAGCACCTTCTCTATCTAATGTTGGGTTTATCGGAAAATTACCTCCTAATGTTAATGGTAGATTAATTTTTACAGCACCGCCACCATTACCAACAAGATGTTGATGCAACGCAACTTCTGTTGTACCATCTAACCATGGACATTTAATCTCAGGTAATTGAAATGAATTATGGTCAAAACCATTGTTTAAGGTAAGGTGTTTCTCTACATCGGTGAAAGAGATTGGCTTAGAAACAATTTTATCAGCGCCATCTTTAGGGGTATATGTCACAGTAAACGGTGACACTTTTTTAAATTTATTAATGCTAAGATTTTTTCTTAAATAAGAGTTCAAGACTCTTGCAGTAGTCGTCCTTATAATTCGTTCGTTACCTTTTCTCTTAGAATATTTTAAATATTGCTTAGGTTCAGAATCTTTTTGATCTATTTCTAGCATTTTTACTAATATTTTTTATTCTAATTAGCAGAAATCATGTCTTAATAATTTTGGGATTTGAACGAATGCAACCTAACATATACTTATCTGTAAGCAATCAATTCTAACCATTGTCTCGATAATATCCAAAAGAAGGAAAAGCTGTCAGGTCAGACGGATATTTCATTATGCTATTTATAATAAGGTTACAATCAAGTACAAATAATGTAGATGTATAAAATTTTTATTTGTAGAGCTCCCATTACTCCACTTCACCAGGTGGCTTTACGACATTTAGTAAAACATGTCGATAGAATAAGTATACTTCGACATGTTTATTATATATATCGAAACTGTCGACATATATAATCAGAATTTTTGCTGGGTAAAAGCTTATACAATGCAATATTAAGGTAAAGCTGTCCATTGACGAAGAAGCTCCGACCGCTGTGGGAACTTTGGATGCCGCTGGTAATCAGCGAAGCGGGTTACCAGCTAAAGTTTGAACCAGGATTATAGAAATGGAATATCTAAGTACGTAGGTGAGGACTGTTTGCTTGACATTTTCCTTTTTTAAGGTGTTATGCCACATTTTGTACGAAATTGTGTAGAAGCTGCTTCATTCTCCAAAAATTATCCAACTCAGATCTATTTCTTCTTGCGCTTTAAATTTTTCTATCTTTTCAATAATTGATTTTCTGTGAGCTACACCAAACATGAAAATTGCCGTATTGAATTTATTGGTTTTACAATAAGAATAGATATTTCGAATCATTGAGTTTTCATATGCATCAATATCTTCATTAGCCACTTTACTTATCTCACTTTCATTTAAAAGTCGCTTTTCTAGCATTCGCATTTCGCCATGAAGCTTTATGCTTTCAACGCTATTAAGAAATTTAAACCCATATTCTGCGGCCAAAGAATCAAAATTTTCAATCAAATTTTGCATTTCTCTTTTTTCACAAACTATACTGTATTTTTTTTCGAAAGAATCGGACAATCCATTATCAAGCACTGGAATATATTTAAAAGAGTTATTGACGCCGCATTTCTGAATTGCACTTATTTCCAATTTCTTATGAAATATTCCAAATGATGAGAACATCGATTTTTCATAATCTGAATACGTTTTTTCAAGAGCTTCTAAAAAAATAACTTCTGGACTTATTTTTTCTATAATCTCACATAATTCATCGGCATTGCATTTACCAATCTCCTTATGAACTGTACTAATTAAAGTAATATTAGGCATGTTATGTGACAATCGTTTGTGTAATTAGTAATAGTCATCTATTATTTTAGTCCTTTTTTAAAAGCAAATTACCTCGATTCCAATTTCCCATAAAATTTGGTATGATATATACTTATCTAAGCAATCAATTCTAACCATTGTCTCGATAATATCCAAAAGAAGGAAAAGCTATCAGATCAGCGAATGCTATTTGTAGAGCTCCCATTACACCCCTTCACCAGTGATACCTAAAGTGGGTACATCAGTTGGTACATAGCACCTAAAAAAGCGCGATTATATCTATTAAACACAATCTTGCATTACACTCATAATCGAATGGAAGGCGCAAAAGAATTTTTTCCCAAAATATCCTCTTACTTGAAAACATATTCCCCGGTATTGACCTATAACAATATCCTGCTTCTTTAAAGAGAAACGCGATTTTTAATTTAGTTACGGACAGATGAAAGAAAGCTGGTGGAAAGAGAGTGCTGTATATCAAATCTATCCGAGAAGTTTTAAGGATTCCAACGGGGATGGCATCGGAGATCTTCCCGGAATTATCGAAAAACTAAGCTATATCAAATCATTGGGAGTGGATGTCATCTGGATCTGCCCCATTTACGAGTCCCCTAACGATGATAACGGCTATGATATCAGCAACTACCGCATAATTATGGAGGAGTTCGGCTCCATGGATGATTTTGACCGGCTGTTGGAGGAGGTTCACCGGCTTGAAATGAAACTGGTGATGGATTTGGTGCCTAATCATACCTCAGATGAACATCGTTGGTTTCAGGAATCCCGCAAGTCCAGACAAAACCCATACCGGGATTACTACCACTGGCAGCCGCCTCTAAACGGAGGTCCTCCCAATAACTGGCCCTCCTTCTTTGGGGGCAGTGCCTGGGAGCAAGATCCTGCCACCGGGGATTACTACCTGCACCTGTTCTCCCGAAAGCAGCCGGACCTGAACTGGGAAAATTCGCTTGTCAGAGAGGGAATCTATGACATTATGAAGTTCTGGTGTGAAAAGGGCATTGACGGCTTTCGGATAGATGTGATTTCTCTGATATCCAAGAGAGCGGGATATCCGGATGCAAAGGCGGGGAAGTTCCGGGAGGTTGTAAATCAGTATTATGCCAACGGGCCCCGGGTGCATGAATTCCTGCAGGAAATGCATAAAGAGGTGCTAAGTCACTATGATATCATGACGGTAGGAGAAGGGCCCGGTATTCATCCCGAAGAGGGGGTGAAGTATGTGGGTGCCTCACGAAAAGAACTGAATATGATATTCCATTTTGATCATATGTCTATTGATTACGGGCCGGGAGGCAAGAATGATCCGGTGAAGTGGGAGCTGCCGGAGTTCAAGAAAATCGTTAATACATGGGATGCTAAGCTTCACGAAGCCGATGGCTGGGGCAGTATTTTCCTGGGAAATCATGACTATCCCCGCATCGTTTCCCGCTTTGGGAACGACAAAAAATATTGGAAGGAATCTGCTAAGCTGCTGGTTACGCTGCTGTTTACCCTCCGCGGTACTGCTTATATCTACCAGGGGGATGAAATCGGTATGACTAATGTAGCTTATCCGGCCATTGAGTACTACAGGGACATCGAAACCCTTAACAGCTGGAAGGAAGCAATGGCCGCCGGAAAATCAGAGGAGGAGTTTTTGGAGGTCATTCATTATAACAGCCGCGATAATGCACGTACACCGATGCAATGGGATGATAGCGCACAGGGTGGGTTCTCGGAGGCGACTTCCTGGATACCAATGAATCCCAATCATAAAGAGATTAATGTGGCTTCCCAGGAAGAGGATCCGAATTCCATCCTGAACTATTACCGGAGAATGATTCATTTCCGAAAGCAGAACCCTACACTTACTTATGGAGAGTATAAATGCTTGCTTAAAGAAGACCCGGATATTTATGCTTTTGAACGATGGGATGATACCAACCGATTTTTGATTCTGTTAAATTTTTCCGATCGCCGCGTGCGGTTTGAACCGCCAGTGGAAGGTATGCCTGAGGTGAGAGTCCATAACTATGCTCACCCGGGCACATTTTGGGAGCTGCGGCCATGGGAGGCGAAAGTTATAGAACTTGTTTAAGGTGAATGCATTTACCGGTTATATTTTCGCTTTTGCCCCGTTTAGAGGGCAATCTATTGGTAGAAAATATATAGCCTCCTCCACCGTGCCGTTAGGTACGGAATGACAAGAGTTGCTTCCCCCCAAATATTATGTCCCTAAGGGACACAACTAAGAAGCTTATTAGATTTTTCTACCAACATAGCATCCGCCGGCTGGCGGATGATTTTTATTCGGTAAACACGTTAAGGTGAGTTGGAGATAATGGTTTTCTTGTTTTTTTAATGGCTAAAAATATATCTATTGCAGTCAGCTTTAGCTGACTGACGAGTGAACAATAAAAAAGAAGTGGCTTTAGCCATATAATAATTGGGCTAAAACCTGCAATGAACATCTTATATCAATCCTCAGCTATTTGAAAGGAACAAAATCGGCAAAATTTTGTACATAGAAAGTAATCCGTACAAAAGAGAAAAAATAACTTAACGTGAGTTCGAGATAAGAAAGACTTCTTCACACCTGATGATAAATCATCAGGCTAACCCATAAAGCCTGTTAAAACAGGCTCGTTCTTTTTTCAAAACCAGCTTGTTTTAACAAGCTGGTTATTTTTAGGGTGATGATTCATCATCAGCCATAACAAGGAAATCTCCATTAAATAGTACGGAAATTAGTTCCCGCGCTATTGGCGACATTTTAAACCATATATTCTCAATATTACAGCAATTTGTGATTCTGTTTTATCTCGAACTCACGTTAATTTTAGCTAAGTAATTACTCTAATAGATCAGCTGATATTCTTTGACTCTACAGCCGCCTAAGGTCAGATCATTCAGAATTATATAAAGACGATTCTGTCTTTATTATCCAGTCTGTTAGATACTAATTTTCCTATTTCATAAGAGTATGATGTGGGCGGCAGTTAACAAGAGAGCTGATATGAATCAAATAGCAAATCATCTGCACCGGGATGTAAAATCGATAGCCGTTATTGGAAACTATCTGCCCCGCAAGTGTGGTATCGCTACTTTCACCACTGACCTGGCAGGATCTCTGTGCAAAGATAAAAGCATTAGCAGTTGTTTCACCGTTGCCATGAACGATCGCCCCGAAGGCTATGAATATCCCGATGTGGTCCAATATGAAATTGGCCGGGATCATTTGAATGAATATTCACGGGCGGCCGAATTTCTTAACCGGAAACAGCCGGATGTGGTATGCCTGCAGCATGAATTCGGTATTTTTGGCGGTAATTGCGGAGAACATATCCTGACTCTTATGAAGGAGCTGGAGATACCGATAGTGACTACCCTGCATACGGTATTGGTAGAACCGTCAAAAAAACAGAAAGAAATCATGAAACGCCTGAGTGAGCACTCTGCTCGCCTGGTGGTAATGAGCCGGAGTGCAGTACAGATTTTGCAAACTCTCTATGATATTCCGGGAGAAAAGATAGCATTTATTCCCCATGGAATCCCTGACATCCCTTTCGATCATACCCCTGCCGATAAAAAAAGACTGGGTTTGCAGGACCGGAAGGTGCTTCTGACGTTCGGCTTGTTATCGGAAAATAAGGGCATTGAATATGTAATCCGTGGACTGCCCGAGGTGGTAAAAAAGTTTCCTGATATAATCTATATCGTACTTGGGGCCACCCACCCGGGAGTCCTTGAACATGAAGGAGAAAGGTACCGCAATTATTTGCAGGAGTTGGTTCAGGATCTGGGACTGGAGGAGCATGTTGTTTTTGAAAATCACTTTGTACCCTTCGAAGAGCTCTGCAGCTATTTATTGGCCTCTGATATTTACATCACTCCCTATAATAATGAGGAACAAATTACTTCAGGTACCCTGGCGTATGCCTGTGGTGCAGGCAAAGCGGTAGTATCCACGCCTTATTGGTACGCTCAGGAGATGTTATCAGACGGGCGGGGCCGGCTGGTGCCTTTTAAAAATGCCGAAGCGATATCGGGTACACTCCTGAACCTGTTTGAGAATGAAGAGGATCTGAAGCATATGCAAAAACGGGCATATGATTTTAGCCGGAATGCGGTTTGGAAGGAGGTGGCTTCTCAGTATGCCCGGCTGTTCCGGGAGGTAGTAGCGAATCAATATATAAATCCGCAACCAAGGAACTCCCACCGCCCAAGATATTTATTGAAAAAGGGAGGGAGCCTGCCCCCCTTTAAGATTGATCACCTGCTGGCACTAACAGATGATACAGGAATATTGCAGCATGCCAGCTATAATATCCCCAACCGTCATCATGGCTACTGCACCGATGATAATGCCCGGGCGCTGCTGGTAGCCCAACAGGCTCTCCGGCTTGAAAATATTGCTCCGGAGGATGCTGGAAAGCTGAAAGGCTTGTCAAACAGGTATCTTTCTTTTTTGGCCCATGCCTTTAATCCGGACAATGGAAGATTTCGCAACTTTATGAGCTATTCCCGGCAGTGGCTGGACCCGATGGGCTCAGAGGATGCTCATGGACGGGCTTTATGGGCACTGGGAGCTTCAGTGGCCTTTCCGAATAGAAGTTCCGATAAAACTCTTGGTACCACCTTGTTTACACAGGGGCTGGATGCCGCTCAATCTTTCAAGTCTCCCCGCGCTATTGCCTTCACACTGATCGGGCTGTCCGGATATTTGAAGCGATATGCCGGTAACAGCGCGGCTCGTCGCACCGGTGAAAAATTATCTGAAAGGTTGTACCGGCAATTTGAGGCTCATAAAAAAGAGGAATGGCCGTGGCCGGAAGAAGTACTTACCTATTCCAATGCCAGGCTGCCTCATGCCCTGATTTTGGCGGGTGAGTTTTGTCGGCGGCGAGAGTTGACAACTATGGGGCTGAAGGCGTTAAAATGGCTTCTAAAGATACAAACCAAAGCGGGACATTTATCTCCGATTGGCAATAATGGGTGGTATCAACACAATGGCAGCAAAGCTCGTTTTGACCAGCAGCCTCTTGATGCGAATGCTTTAGTGGAGGCCTGTATCGCGGCCCATGAGGTAAGTGGAGAAGAATACTGGCGTGACTCGGCCGGGATCTGTTTCAACTGGTTTTTAGGACAAAATGACTTGAAATTACCTTTATATGATAGCCGGACCGGTGGCTGCCGGGACGGTCTGGAATACAACAAAGTCAATGAAAACCAGGGCGCCGAGTCCACCTTGGCGTGGCTGTTATCTTTGACGGCCATGCACCACCTAAAGGAAGAAAAAGAACCTGCCAATAACGAGCTTCATTTAAACTCATCGTACTCTAATCAAAGCTAATAACCTAAGTTTCCACCGTAGCTATGCCTACGATAGAGATAAAGTAAAAGCATAAAACTATGCTGTATTTTAAAACAGAGAATCTTGGTCTTTTTCTTCAGTGTAGCCCCGAGAATTCGGGGCGATTTTTGTCCCCGATCTCGTCGGGAGAAAAAACACCTTAGAAAAAGTGCTCTTTCTTTTGGGTAGCCTGTCCTGAGCGAAGCCGAAGGATCTGCTTTGGGCAAGCAAAGAAAATGAACAGACAAAATGAAATGCCGGCAATGAATGCTATTGAAGGCTTAAATCTTATTTCTACTGTAGGTACACCTTACAGTGGAATTCACTTTAAATAGATATGAAAATTGCAGTACTCTCAACGGTTGCCTGGCGCACCCCCCCCCGTCATTACGGGCCCTGGGAAAGTGTGGCTTCGAATATAACGGAAGGTCTCGTAGAACGAGGTCATGACGTTACTTTATATGCCACCGGAGACTCAGTTAGTCAGGCAAGGGTAAAATCGGTATGTCCCCGGGGTTATGAGGAGGACCCGGACATCATACCGAAAGTCTGGGAATCGCTGCATATTTCTCAGCTGTTTGAGGAAGCCGATCAGTACGATCTCATCCACAATCACTTTGATTTCCTCCCTCTCACTTACTCCGGGATGACCCGGACCCCCGTCATCACAACGATTCACGGATTTTCCTCCCCCGGTATTTTGCCCGTCTATCGCAAGTATGACAGTAGCACCCATTACGTTTCTATCAGTGATGCTGACCGGGCTTCGGATTTGACTTATGAGGCTACGGTTCATCACGGTATCCAGTTAGAACAGTTTCAATTTGAGTCGCAGCCGGATGACTATCTTTTGTTTTTTGGCCGTATACATCCCGATAAGGGAGTGCGGGAGGCTATTGAAATTGCGCAATCCTGTAATAAGCGGCTCATTATCGCCGGTATCATACAGGATCAAACGTATTATGAGAAATTTGTAGCGCCGCAGCTGTCTCCCGGCCAAGTTGAGTATATCGGGAGTGTCGGTCCCTCAAAACGTAATCAACTGCTCGGAAAGGCTCAGGGTATGCTTCATCCCATTTTCTTTGATGAACCCTTCGGTCTTTCCGTGATTGAATCCATGGCCTGTGGAACGCCGGTCATTGCCTTTAACCGGGGCAGTATGCCGGAGCTAATCAACCATGGCGAAAATGGATTTTTAGTATCTGATATCGAGCAGGCTATAGCAGCAGTGGGAGAGTTGAAAAATATTCGCCGGGAAGATTGCCGTACTCACGTAGAAAATTATTTTATCGTAGATTATATGGTGGATAATTATGTTAAGGTGTATGAATCGGTATTAGAAAAAAAGAAAAAGAGAAATAAGAAGGCTTCTGCTTATGTCCAGTGAACTTCAGACAAAAACATTAGACGTCCGCCGTCAGGATCAGGTTATTGAACGGGACGAATCACGGGTGATTTGTCGTCCCTTATTACATGGGGGAGATCCCACTCGTATAAAAAATATTGTTCAACGTATTTTTCAGCTTGACGAGCAGCAAACAGAGCAAATGCTTGAGGAGGTCTTGAATAATTTTATATCGCGCCATAAGAATATCCGGGAGATCTTTAATTATCATTTTCAGAAAGTGCAAAGCTTCCTTCCGGCAATACAGAATTCATCTATAAGTGAAAGCAGGAAACAATTAATCGGAGCATATTTTACGATGGAATATACCATCGAGTCAGCTGCTCTTTTTAATCCCTCTATTGTTCCTCACCCGGATCAGGCAGGAGTAGAGGAAGGTTGCAAGCGTTTTGTGATGAGTTTTCGTGCCGTGGGGGAAGGACATATCTCTTCCCTGGTATTTCGTAGTGGTATCATTGAAAAGAATGGTGATCTGTCTTTTGATCCTGAGAGTCCATATGCCAACACCCCCGTCCAGTTAAACCCTGACTATGACCGGCACCTGTTTCAGTTAAAGCTGGATGAAATGGGTAAAAACAATGAAATCTCTACTCATATCCTTTCCCGGTTGCCGGAGATATTTAACCTGGAGGAACTGAAAGAGGAAATTAACTACTTAAGTGAAAACCCGCTTTTTTACAAAGAGCGGCAACTGAGGTGTTTCCATAATATGTTGCGGTTGGCTGATTCCAATTATCAGGTGGAATTCCCGGAGAATAGTGAAATTTCAGAACGGGTTATTTTCCCGGTTTCAGAAGAAGAAAGCGGGGGCATTGAAGATGCACGGTTTGTGGAATTTAAGGAGGAGGACGGAGGAACCATTTATTATGGCACCTATACCGCCTATGATGGTAATTCCATTTTGCCTCAAATGATCGAAACCCGCGATTTTCGGAAGTTCAGGGTGCGCACGCTAAATGGAAATGCAGTTCGCAATAAAGGGATGGCTTTATTCCCGCGAAAGATAAAAGGAAAATACGTGATGCTTTCCCGACAGGACGGGGAGAATAATCACATTATGTTCTCTGATAAAATCTATTTTTGGCAACAGTCCAAAATAATCCAACGCCCCCGGAAATACTGGGAGTATATTCAACTCGGTAATTGCGGCTCGCCGGTGGAAACCGACGAAGGATGGTTAGTACTTACTCATGGAGTGGGACCGGTCCGCACTTATTCAATCGGTGCCATTTTGCTAGATTTGGAAGATCCGTCCCGGGTTATTGGCCATCTGGAGGAACCTTTGCTGAGCGCCGAGGAGCATGAGCGTTCGGGATATGTTCCGAATGTAGTTTATACCTGCGGAACGATCATTCATCATGACCGGCTTATTATTCCCTATGCGGTAGCGGATACGCAACCGGCCCTTGCCAGTGTACCGGTGGATGATCTGATTGATGCTATGACCAGAATGTAAGGAAGGGGAGGAGGTGAAAAAGGTGTCAGGCACTTGCCAAATGCCTGACACCTGACGATCATTCGGCCCCCGTCATTCATTCCCGGGTATTTCATAAAGAAAGATATCCCAATTACCATTACGGTTATCTTCCCAAACGATATAATTACCGTAAAGAGAGGGATTTCTCTGATCAGATGAATCCGTTGTAAGTTGGGTTTCGGTTTGGGTTTCTAAATTATAGAGAAAGATATCATCATTTCCGTTGCGGGTATCTACCCAAACAATATAGTTACCGGAGATAAGCGGCGATCGTTGTTCGGCAGAATTCGAGGTAATTTGTGTCTCCGTGTTAGTAGCCAGATCATACAAAAAGATATCATTATTGCCATTGCGATCGTCTTGCCAGACTATGTGATCCCCATCGATATCCGGATAAGCCACGCTGCCTCCATCCAAAAGATATTCACAGTCTTCTGTTTGTCCACTCAAATCACAAAGCCACAGGCTCGATGTATCATCTAAATCGTATCCTGTTATGGCTAACCGGTCACCTGATATACCATATCCTCCATCACCGGGACCGGTGATTTCAATAGAAAAGGTGGTGTCTTCAGAAACTACATATACCGAATATAACCAAGGCTGAAACCCTCGATGCCAAATAACATAATCTCCGGTAATTTCAGGGTTATTATCATTGTAAGGTTCAGCGGTATTGCTAAGTTGTACTTCCTGCATATCAGCTAAATCAAGGAAAAAGATGTCCTGCCCGCTTTCAACTCGTTCATCTACCCATACGATCTGTCCGTTTGAAACATTCGGATCAAACTGATCACTGGGATCAGAGGTGATGCGCGTTTCTGTTCCTGTTTTTAAGCAATAGGTATAAATATCAGAATTGCCGTTACGATTATCATCATATACCACGCGATCTACAGAAAAATCCGGATTTGTCTGGTCGGCCGGATCTGATGTTACTTGTATAATATCGCCCGGGTTGATAGTATTTAAGGTAAGCTTGACATTTGGTTCCGGCTCTGAAGTATCTTCTATCGGATTGGTTGCCGAATCACATCCCGCAAGTCCGATTAAAATTATCGTTGAAATCAGTACACACCAAACAGAACTCCGAGAAAAATTAGTTTTCATAATAATACCCTCTTGTTTTTTAATGAATGTTTATACCTTACCTTAATGATGAAAGGCGTCACTTGATGGCCCCTTTATTCTCTCCTTTTTGAATATAATAAACTTAAAAGCGGCAGGATGTGGATAAATCTTTGTAAAAGGAGTAAGAAAATGGGAGAGGGAGTGAGGTTTTATGGTTTCAAACTGGTTAGAAATAGATGGTAAAACCACAATATTTAGAATTTTTTTCTTAGCACCTCGAATTCAGTTCTTTAATATTTTCAATTTTATCTTATTTTAAATTCGTCACTATTTCTGGGTAAATTTCGGGGTACAATCTTTTATGGCTATCAAAAAAAGTGAGCTCTACAGTTCCATCTGGAAGAGCTGTGATGAGCTAAGGGGTGGTATGGATGCTTCTCAGTACAAAGATTATGTGCTGACACTGCTCTTTCTGAAATATGTATCCGATAAGTACGCCAGACAGAAATACGCCCTGCTGAAGATTCCCGAAGGTTCAAGCTTTGATGATATGGTGGCTTTGAAAGGGAAGTCGGATATCGGCGACCGGATCAACAAACATATTATTGCGCCTATTGCCGAAGCCAACGGACTGAAAGGGGTGATTGACCAGACCGATTTTAATGATGATGAGAAGCTGGGCAGCGGCAAGGAAAAGGTAGATCGCCTTACCAAACTGATTGGTATTTTTCAGGATTCCTCCCTCGATTTTGCCGATAACCGGGCTGGTGGTGATGATATTTTGGGTGATGCTTACGAATACCTGATGCGACACTTTGCTACTGAGTCGGGTAAGAGTAAAGGCCAATTTTATACGCCGGCTGAAGTTTCGCGTATCCTTTCTAAAGTCATTGGCGTTGAAAATGCTGACAGACCTGCACAAACCGTTTATGATCCTACTTGCGGTTCCGGATCGCTCCTTCTGAAAGTAGTGGATGAAGCGGATGTTGACCTGACGATTTACGGGCAGGAGATGGATAATGCTACCTCAGCATTGGCGAAAATGAATATGGTATTGCACAACAGAGCTGATGCAGTGCATGACATTGTAAAAGGCAATACGCTCTCTTCTCCGAAGTTTACCCAAGCGGATGGTTCTTTAGAACGCTTTGATTTTGTGGTAGCCAATCCGCCTTTTTCCTATAAGGCATGGACGAATGGCCTTGACCCTGAAAATGATCCCTTTAACCGTTTTGATGGTTTCGGTATCCCACCTACCAGTAATGGCGATTATACTTTTCTGCTGCATATCGTCAAATCATTAAAGAATACCGGAAAAGCAGCTGTTATTTTACCGCACGGGGTGCTGTTTCGGGGCAATGCCGAGGCCAGAATAAGAGAGAATATTGTAGATCGCGGTTATATTAAAGGAGTGATTGGACTTCCCACCAACCTGTTTTATGGAACTGGCATCCCCGCCTGTGTGCTGGTATTGGACAAGGAAGAAGCGCATGAGCGCGAAGGCATTTTTATGATTGATGCCAGTGGGGGCTATAAGAAGGACGGCAATAAAAATCGTTTGCGGGAGCGGGACATCCATAAGATAGTGGACTATTTTCGCAGTCAAACGGAGACCGAAGGGTATGCCCGAATGGTTCCCTTTGAGGAGATTCGTGATAATGAATACAACCTGAACATTCCACGCTATATTGATACTACTGAAGAGGAGGGTATACAGGATCTGGAAGCTCATTTGAAAGGCGGCATTCCTAAACGAGATATTGAGGGGCTGGAACGGTTCTGGAAGGTCTATCCCGGTTTGAAGCAGGAGCTTTTTGAACCGCTAAGGGAAGGCTATTGCGAGATCAATGTGGAGAAGGATAACATCAAGGAATTCATCTTTTCTCATTCAGAGTTCGTCCTTTATGGCAAAGAGTTGAATACTGTTTTTGAAGGCTGGAAGGCAAAGCATTATGATGATTTAAAAAGTATTTCCAAAGACACTCGTCCTAAAGCCTTTATTGGGGAGCTTTCCGAAAGTCTGTTGAATGCCTATTCGGGCAAGGACCTGATTGACAAATACGACATCTACCAGCATCTGATGGATTATTGGTCCGAAACGATGAAGGATGATCTGTATATGATTGTGGAAGACGGCTGGAAGGCTACTTTGGAGCCTGTGCGAAGCAAAAACGGCAAGATTAAAAAGGGACAGTTTGACTGCGAGCTGGTGCCCAAGCCGCTGATAATTGACCGATATTTTGGGGAGGAGCAGGCGGAAATTGAAGAACTCCGGCAAAAGCAGGAAGAGGCTTCTCAAATGATGGACGAACTGGAGCAAGAACACACCGGCGAAGAGGGCTTGCTGAGTGAGGCCATGAGTGATGCGGGGAATGTAACCAAAACCAATTTGAATAAGCGGCTTAAAGAAACCAAAGAGGAGCCGGAGTTTGCCGAAGAATATGAAGTGCTAAACATCTACAAAAAGGCCTATGACGCGGAATCTAAAGCCAAAAAAGCAGTGAAAAAGGCGGAGAAGGAACTGGATAAAAAAGTGATCGCCAAATACCCGGAGCTAAGCGAGGAGGAAGTAAAAAGTCTGGTAGTGGACGACAAATGGCTTCCGTCTATTAAGCAGCAAATTGATGATGAGGTTGAAGCAATCTCCCGAAGCCTCACTCAGCGACTTAAAGAGTTGACTGAATGTTACGAAAAAGCGGTTACTGAAATTGACGCTGAAGTGGAAGCATTGGAAGAGAAAGTAAACGGGCATTTGGAAGCGATGGAGATTGTATGGAAGTAGCGACAAAAGAACTGACTAAAAAAACAGTTCCGGAAGGATACAAACGAACGGAAGTGGGTTTAATTCCTGAAGATTGGAAAGTCAAAAAACTGGTGGAACTAACACCCGAAGTAAATAAATATGGTATTGTTGATGGTCCTTTTGGTTCAAATTTAAAAAGCGAGCATTATCGAAAAAAAGGTATCCCGGTTATAAGCAGTGGTTTCGTAACACAAGGCAGATTTGAGGGCAGTGATTATAATTTTGTAGATAAGAGTAAGTTTCTAAAAGAGAAAAGAAGCGCTGTTGCACCTGGTGATATAGTGATGGCTAAGATTGGCGCAAGGTGTGGCATATCAGCAATAATGCCTGATGGACACGAAATAGGATTATTGTCTGGGAATGCATTGAAAATTTCTATAGACGAATTAAAATATTCAAAGTACTTCGTTTGGCAATATCTATTTCATTTATATAAAACTGGTGGTATAGATGATATAAAAACCACAGGTGCGCAACCTGCTATATCAATTACAAACCTTCGGAAGATTAAAGTCCCTCTTCCCCCAAACCTCGAAGAACAACGCGTCATCGCCGAAGCCCTGAGCGGTGTTGATGAACTGATCGCCTCCCTCGATACCCTTATCGAAAAGAAGCAAAAGATCAAAAAAGGCACTATGCAACAATTACTGACAGGTAAGAAACGGTTGCCTGGATTTAGAAGGGAGTGGGAGGAGAAGTCATTTTATCAGTGTTTTCATTTTTTAAAGAGTGGTACTAATTCAAGAAGTGATTTATCAAATAAGGGTTCCATTGGATATATACATTATGGTGATATTCATGCTAAATGGACAGGTGTTTTAGATTGTGATAATGATAGTATCCCCTGTATTAATCAGAATAAAGTAAAGCATCTACCTCAATTAGAAGAGGGGGACTTAATTCTAGCAGATGCATCTGAAGATTATGAAGGAATAGGTGCTGGGATAGAAGTTAGAAATGTAAATGGAAGGAAAATAGTAGCAGGTTTACATACAATTTTATTAAGGGCAAAGGATGATTGTCTCGCTGATGGTTTTAAAGCTTACATCACTTCAATTAAGAAAGTAAAAAAATCTCTAATTGAAGTAGCTACAGGAACTACTGTTTATGGGATTTCAAAAAGCAAATTAATGCAGGTTGATATTTTATTGCCTCCAACGATCGAAGAACAAAAAGCTATTGCCCAAATCCTTGGTGATATGGATGAGGAAATACAATCTCTTCAGCAAAAGCGAGCCAAGTACCAAAAAATTAAGCAGGGCATGATGCAGGAGCTGCTGACGGGGAAGACGAGATTGGTAAAAGAAGAACAAGAGGATAGTTCTGAAATTAATAGACAAGGTCACAATTGGGAATTTGATGAAGCAGTTCTTGCTTCCGTACTTACAGATCGTTTTGGGTCTAAGAAATATCCTTTAGGCCGATTTAAACGTACTAAATTTAATTATCTGGTACGACGATTTCTTGAGAGTAAAGTTGATCGATTTTTAAATAAAGCAGCCGGTCCTTATAACCCTGAGACAAGATATAGAGGGCCTGAAAAAATAGCTTTAAAGAATGGATATGTTAAGGAATGGGGTAATGGCAAGTACAGTGGATTGATAGCTGATGAAAATATAGAGAAAGCCCTATCATATTTTGAAAAGTGGCATGGGATGGAAGCAATTGACTGGTTAGAAGAGCGATTTAAATACGCAAAGAATGAAGATCTCGAACTGTTAACCACGGTAGATATGGCAAGAGTAGAATTAAAAAAAGAAGCTCGGGACGTAACGCTATCTACGATAAAAGATGTAATTGAGTCTCATCCAGAATGGAAGCCAAAGCTGGAACGGGATATTTTTTCGGATGGGAATATCAAGAAAGCAATTAGAAAATCTATCAATTTATTTGGGAAGTAAATATTTTTCAATGAATACGGCTACTACAAAGGTTGAGGCCTTTACCTGTACAACACATCCTCTTATTACGGGAAAATTACATAGTGCGAAAGTATTTAATTTTCCGATTAAAATTGACCGTTATCAGCGGCCTTATGTTTGGGATGAAAAAAAGATAGCCCAACTACTTCATGATCTTAAAGATCATTCAAAAGGTGCTTATTATTTGGGGAGCATTCTGCTTCATGAACATTATGAGGAAGAAGGCCTTTTTATAATTGATGGTCAACAGAGGCTAACAACATTGTTATTAGTTTATCATACGCTATCTGAATATGAGGTCGATGCAGAGAATTTGAAACTTAGCTATTATCATCAAGAGTCGTTTATAAATATTCAAGTGGCAAATAAACTTATTCAGGAATTTTTGTCTAGTGGAGATAATGAGCAAGAAATTCGAGAATCGCTAAATGAACTAGAGATTACAATAATACAAACCAATGATATTGATCTGGCATTTACATTTTTTGATAGTCAGAACAGTAGAGGTGTACGATTAAAGTCTACTGACCTGTTAAAATCATTCCATTTACGCGAGATCAATCAGCTGGATGTTAAAGGACATGAGAATAAAAAGTATCTTCAAGAAAATAGTGCTAAGCGCTGGGAACATTTGCAGACCTTTAAAGGCATATTGAATACTGAGCATGATTTTGCCTTTGAACTCTTTCATAAGCTCCTTTGGCGTGTTCGTAGATGGATTGGTGAAGATGTTGAAAAAGAAAATCGGGACCTGGTAATTGAAGAATTTCAAGATGGTTCAGTCAGATCCAAAAAGATAGAAATTCCTTTGTATCCTACTCGTCAAAATATGCTTAGTGATAAGCTGATAGAATCTAAAGAGAATGGTTTACAAAGGGTGGGAGGTCGTATTAAGGTATCCGAAAAAAGTTCTTTGCTACCTTTCACATTGCGACAACCTATATACAGGGGGCTTCATTATTTTTTATTTGCTGAAAAATATGCTGAACTATTATACGAGCTGTTTCGGGGAGAAACTGAGGATCAGGAAATAAAAAGATTCAGGAGGTATGTTGAAGTAATAGTCAAGGAGAATGGGTACTACCTTATGGAACTGTTTCTCGTCTGTTCGTTAACTTATTACGACAAGTATGGGTCTAAAAAACTTTCTGAGTTTGCGGAACTGGTGGGACTGGCACATGGCATAAAACGATTGGAACAATACTATATATTCCGGCAATCAGCTCTGAAATATATACGTGAATATAACCTTATAGATGTTATAACTTATTCTTTCCGTCCGATAGAAGTCATTGAATCCCTCAAAAACCACATTCTTCCTAATCAGAAAGAACGACTTACGAGACATGTTGATCTGACCGATAAGGATAATGACGGGATATTAGATAATGCTGGTGTCAGAGAGCAATGTTTTAATGCTTTCCATAAATATTATAATATTCATTGGAATAATTTGACTGATGAAGCCGGAGATAAGCTTGATCTGAAAAAGTTTGCCGATAAAGTGATTACAAGTCAAAAGAACGGGATTCATGGAAAATCTTAAATACCAATCTCAAACAGTTACAATAGATCAAATCATTAGTGACAGAATCTTTTTCAAGATTCCAATCTATCAACGGTTATATGTATGGAAAAAAGAACAGATATACGCTCTTCTGTCCGATATTGTTGCTAATTATAAGGAAAATGATACGGGTAGGGGTTCTATCTTCTATCTGGGGAATGTTATAGTTCAAGAGGACGAAAGAAATGGAAAAGTATTCTATGAACTTATAGATGGTCAGCAGAGGTTTACTACATTATGGCTTTTATCTATCTATTTGCAGAATGATCTTAAGGAATATGCTTTCCCAAAAAACAGTATATCTAAAGGTGAAGATCAAATACTACTGCGAATTGAATTTGATATTAGAGATCAGGTAACTGAGTTCATGAGAGAAATCATAGAACATTATGAGGACTATAAAGATGCACATGAAATTAATTTAGAATATTTAGTTCAAAAAAATCCTAAAAAAGGATTCGATACGGGAACACTGGAACCTTTGGCAAACGCTTTTAAAGAGATTGATGCCTTCTTTACAAATCACCCTGATAAAATATCAAGAGAGGAGTTAAGTAAATATATTCGTGAACAGGTCCAGTTTGTTAAAACAATTGTCCCGGAAAATGCAGATTTAAACAAGTTGTTTGAGGTCTTAAATAATAGAGGTGTTCAACTTGAGCATCATCAAATTTTAAAAGCGCGGATGCTTGAAATTTTGCATAAAGGAAGGGCTGAATTGGAATTTAGTATTGAGCACTATGCAACACTTTGGGATAGCTGTTCAAGTATGAATGAATATCTCGAAAAAGGGTTTCAAGATGCAACCGGAAAACGCCTAACTGAACTAAAATCTTATGTAAGAGATACGGATGGGTACACAATTTATAAGGATTCCAGAACTATATTAAGTGATCTAAAAGAGTTGGATGGGCTTAGCGGTACTGAGTATGAAGGGGGAGGATTGAATCTTCAAGAGGCCCTCAATAAAGACCTTTCAGAAGAAAAGCAGGTTGATAATTCGAGTGAAAATATTTTAGATGAACGTTCACAGGAGATCAAGAGTATTATCAACTTCCCCTTGCTGTTGCAACACACCTTACGAATTTTTTTGAAGAAACATGGCTTGGACGATATCGATAGAATTCATGATAAAGAGTTGTTGGACACATTTAAAGATTATTTCTTTGATGGGTTGAACCAAGCTGAGAGTGAGGGACAATATGCCAAGAAGGTTGCTGCTTTTATCCAATTGCTTTGGGAAGTCCGCTTCGTCTTTGACGAATACGTAGTTAAGTGGATAAAGGATGAAAGTTCAGACATTCTAAGACTCTGTAAGCTTTATGAAAAAAAGGATAAGGATAAAATTTATCTTTATCGGCAATCCAAAGAATACAAACCGGAATTAAGCCAATTGCAGCGTCAGCTTTATCATTCGCAGGAAATGCGTACTTTCTACTGGCTTACCCCATTTCTATACTTTCTCCATATATATTTTCAGCAAATTAAAGATAGAAATGAAGAGGAGTTGGAACTTATCTATTTACAATATCTGGATAATCATTTGCTGAATATAGTTACTTATGAAGTAGATGAGCCTTTGATTGAACGAACAGCGGTATTCACGGACGAAGTTAAAAAAGGTGATATTAAAGGCCAGCAAGAATATAAACCAACGAATGATCTCCTAAAGCAGTCTTTAGGCCTAGGGTTTCCACATTACTGGTTCTATAAATTGGAATACCTCTTGTGGCGAGCAATGAAAGATGAATATAAAGTTGAGCAAGTTACTTCTTTCAAAATAACAGCAAAAAATTCAGTAGAGCATATTGCACCACAAAATCCAAGAGGAGGTAAAACTAAAAATATATTGCCGGAAGAATTGCTTGATTCATTCGGCAATTTAGCTCTGGTTTCACGAAGCCTGAACTCCTCACTTAGTAATTCAGCTTACAAAGTAAAAAAAGAAAAGTTTTATGAATCGAGAGGTATCCGTAATCGAATTGAATCTCTTAAACTGCTAAAGGTTTTTGAAAGCGATAAAGATGATTGGCAAAAAGAAGAGATTGAAATCCACCATAAAGAAATGACCGAGTATTTTGAAGAATACTTGGAGTCATGCCAAAAAGAGTATGATAAATTACGATTACTATAAATTTCTGCTTAAGCTATAGAGCTATAGAGCTATAGTAAGGAGCGATAAAGGGAAAGTAGCACTGACTGATCAGTTTAAGATTTTCATTTTTCCATCAACAAGCTTTTCAAAAGCAGCTGTATTTTCAGTGTGAATGGGTATGGCTGTAGATGGATTAACTTTTTTAATTAAATTCTCTAAAGTCTCAGTTTGAGCATGACCGCTACAGTGAATGTGACTAACAGTCCTATTTAACCATATTCCTTCTGCATATCCTTTCCATTGGGAATAAATGAGAGTTGCTGTATCAAGTAGATTTTCTTTCTGGATCATCTTTTCCACATATCTATTTGATTTAAGAACATATTTTCCAGGATTATTCCGAATCATTTTTTTTGAAACTTTTGCTCCGGCAAACTGATAAAGAGTTTCTTTATTAATGTTTTGGGTATAACTATTTGAGGCGAATAATATCCCCATGTTATTCCATGAATATTGGGGAAGGTTTTCGGAGATATCCTTCAGCTCATTCAGTATGTAAGCCGTATAAGGATCGACAACCAGTGTTTTATGAGTTTTTAAGCAGGCTTTATAAACACTGACTAACCTATCGATGTTTTGAGAAGAAAAGGCAATGATGGAGAAGCTTTCACTTTGCTCGAATACCTTTGAAAGCTTTTGCTCGACCTCTTGTTCAGATTGAATACCCCTATAGTTCCTGCTTAAGAGTGTACCTTCCAAGATTAAATAATCTATCGTACCCGGAAGTTTATCAAGTAGATTTTCAGTAAGATACTTCTTTCTTCCATGATCTCTGATATCACCGGAATAGAGTAAGTTTGTTTTGCCGTCAGTTATCAGAAAGGCTTTTGAATCAAATCCCGAATGATCAACTGTAATAGGCTTTATTGAGAGATAGGACTCGGTATTAAGAGGTATCTTAACTGCTTTTCTATCAATTAATTGAGCCGCTATAGGATTGTAATCAGTTTGGCCAAATTTGTGAGCAATGCTAATTATCTTTTTACAGCCGCGGCTCATAAATACCGGAATATCTTTATCCAAATATTTTAGCATTTCATAATGATCAGGATGGGGGTGTGAGATGAAAATAGCCTTTACCCGGCTTGCTATTTTATTAAATTCCTCTTTGTTGAGTCTGGGTTCGCTTTTAACAGGAATACCGGCATCTATTAAAATAGATCCGTTATTAGTTTGTACCTCCACACAATTCCCACCTATCGTTGAAGCTCCCTGATGAATAATTACCTTCATGAAATAAAATGGTTTTCAACCGGATAGGTATGATTTATTGTAAAAACACCGATCTCCAAATCTTCTAAAAGCTTATAGAGGTTCTTGTAATTATCTGCATTTCCGGCTTTTAGTTCTTTGGGTTTGCCCAATTTATTTGTTGCAAAAAGAACAGCTTTCTTTATTTCAAGCATCTCTATGTCCTTTTCCCCAAACCTATCTTTTACTTTTTCCTCAACAAACCGCTGAAATACCTTTTTATCAACTAGTTGATGATAAGTCTCAGCTTCCAAAGCGGCCCTTAACAGGGTTTCTTTTTTGTCGGCCATTTTCAACTCTATTAAAAATGCTGTGTTGTCTTTAAAACTAATCAGATCAACCTTTCCATAGTCATCGGCTTGCGTAGCTTTCAATGGCATCTGATATCCTATGATCGTTCCTAAATGTTCCAGCTGATGACCCAATAAAGATTTTGCGAATATTTCTTCTGTGCGGTTTGAATGGTTATTCGTGACGCCATCATGTCCTGGAACAAAGTAATCATTCCTTCCACTTTTGTTTATTTTTGAGAACAGATCTTTTCTTTTAAGAAGTTGTTCCGCGATGAATTCGGTGTAAAAGGTTTTATTATTCCCCCGCGGACCGCTCCAGTTAACCATTCTGTGGTTATATAACTTATAGGCCTCTAATGTGCCATCATCCAATTCTTCAAAACATTTATTTATTTCTGAATATTTGCTGTTACTCATACTGTCTTTATTAATTAATATTTCCTCTGCTGTTTACTCTACTTATATCGAAATGCTTTTGTACCACTCGTTTATCTTTGAATCGCCTATAGAAGTCACTATTAATGAATTTATGAGGTTCATAAGTTGCTAAATAAAAAATATCATTCTCGGTTCTTGTTAACATTATATCTTCTAATCCAAAGCGAGTAAACAAGTCATAGTAATTTAAAAATAATTCGATACTTAGAAAGTCTGGTAGCTCCTCTTCTATTTGAGATCTTTTATTTACAAATTCAATTTCTTCTTTTGTGGGTTTCGCTTTTACTCGTTGCGCCTCAAATAGTGTCTTTAATTTTTGTATCGAGATAACCACTTTCTATAAGTTTTTTTAGATTCTCATTACAACCTATACGTTGACCATCGAAAATATTTCAAAGGATATGCTACATTCTAATCTTTATTAAAAAAATTATAGGTCATTTACCTCTAATTTTTCCCTCAAATTATACTTCTTTAAATTTTGTACATTCAATTAATTACAGGGGTAAGATCAAGTAAGTATTAATAAGTTTAACAGGAATGAGTGACGTTGGCCAGATAGAACGAAATACTCAGGATCGGGTAGTTAGGCTATTCGAAGAACGATTGGAGTATGATTACCTGGGAAATTGGGAGGATCGGGTAGGAAACAGTAATGTAGAAGAGGAACTGCTGCGCCGGTATTTGAGTCAACAGGGCTATTCCAAAACGCTTATTGATAAAGCGGTTTTTGATTTGCAGAAAGCGGCAGGAACACAGACCGATTCCCTTTATGATGCTAATAAAGCTGTTTACAGTATGTTACGCTATGGGGTGGATGTACGTGAGGCTCAGGGCAGTAAGAAGCAGACGGTTAAATTTATTGACTGGGAGCAACCCGAAAATAACCATTTTGGGGTAGCCGAAGAAGTTACAGTTCAAGGCCAGCATGATAAGCGTCCCGATGTAGTGCTGTATGTAAATGGTATTGCGGTAGGGGTTATTGAACTGAAGCGGTCAAAAGTGTCGGTCAGTGAAGGTATCCGACAGAATCTGGACAATCAGAAGCCGGAGTTCATACAATCGTTTTTTAATACCATGCAGTTGGTCATGGCCGGAAACGATACCGCAGGACTTCGATATGCCACTACTGAAACACCCGAAAAGTATTACCTGAAGTGGAAAGAAACGTCCTACTTAGATTTTGAATATCTGCTGGACAAGCAGCTTTTCCAGATTTGTGACAAGGAGCGATTGCTGGAGCTTTTATACAATTTTGTGCTGTTTGATGCAGGTACGAAGAAGGTTTGCCGTCCGCATCAGTATTTCGGAGTTAAAGCCGCTCAGGAACGAGTAAAAAGGCTGGAAGACGGGATTATCTGGCATACCCAGGGAAGTGGAAAAAGTCTGACAATGGTGTGGCTGGCGCAATGGATTCGGGAGCAGATTACCGATTCGCGCGTACTCATCATCACCGACAGAGTGGAGCTGGATAAACAAATCACTCGTGTTTTTAATGATGTGGGTGAGAAGATGGAGCGTGCTACCAGCGGGGCTCATCTGATTGAGAAGTTAAACAAACATGATCAACCGTTAATATCCTCTCTGATTCATAAATTCGGCCATAAGGACGAAGGGGAATATGAGGAGTATATTGAGGAGATCCGAAAGAACCTGCCCAAAGGTTTTAAAGCCAAAGGCGATATTTATGTTTTTGTTGATGAATGTCATCGCACGCAGTCCGGCAAGCTGCACAAAGCCATGAAGGCCATTCTGCCTAATGCCATGTTCATTGGTTTTACCGGAACACCACTGCTCAAAAAAGATAAGCAGACCAGTCTTGAAGTCTTCGGTCCCTACATTCATACCTATAAATTTGATGAAGCCGTAGAAGATAATGTAGTACTTGATCTGCGCTACGAAGCAAGGGATATCGACCAGCGGATTGAGGATGAAGAGAAGATAGACGAGTGGTTTGAAATCAAAACCCGAGGGCTTACCGATGTGGCAAAGTTAGCCCTGAAAATACGGTGGGGAACCCTGCGGAAATTGCTGAGTTCCAAATCACGGCTGGAGAAAGTCGTGAATGATATTGTTTTCGACTTTGAAATGAAGGGGCGTCTTGCTGATGGACAAGGGAATGCCTTGCTGGTGGCCGGAAGTATTTATGAAGCTTGTAAATATTATGAGCTTTTCCAGACTACCGATTTAGCCGATCACTGTGCTATCATTACTTCTTATTCGCCAAGCATAGATAAAATTAAAGGAGAAGAAACAGGTGCGGGTGAAACCGAAGAACTGCATAAGTATAAGATCTATCAGGATATGCTTGACGGTAAAACAACTGAGCAGTTTGAGGAAGAAACCAAAAAGCGGTTTATCAACGAGCCGGCGCAAATGAAGCTTCTTATCGTAGTGGATAAGTTGCTAACAGGCTTTGACGCTCCCTCTGCCACCTACCTTTACATAGACAAAAGTATGCAGGATCATGGCCTTTTTCAGGCTATTTGTCGGGTGAATCGACTGGACGGTGAGGACAAGGAATATGGTTATATCATTGATTATAAAGATTTGTTTAAAAGTCTGGAAAAGTCCATTGAGGATTATACTTCCGAGGCCTTCGAAGGCTACGATCAGGAGGATGTAAAAGGACTACTTAAAGACCGTTTTGAACAGGCCAGGGAACGGCTGGATGAAGCTTTGGATAAGGTTGTTGCCTTATGCGAGCCGGTATATCCTCAAACCTCACAAAACTTTATTCATTTCTTTTGCGGGGACTCGGAGAATGAAGAAGAGATCAAAGAAAAGGAAGAAACACGGGTCATGCTTTATAAACTCACTGCTTCTTTGATTCGCGCCTACAGTGATATTGCCAATGAGATGTCAAGGGCAGGTTATTCTAAGAAGGAAGCCGAGAGAATAAAAAAACAGGTACAGTTTTATTCCGATTTGAGAGAGGAGATACAACATGCCAGCGGAGACTATATTGACCTAAAGGCTTACGAGCCGGGAATGCGCCAGCTTGTTGATATGTATATCAGTGCTAACCCAAGCAAAACAATTTCTGAGTTTGATGACCTTTCTTTAATTGAGTTGATTGTACAACGAGGTGAAGAAGCTATAAAAAGCCTGCCTGAAAACATTCAAAAAGATCCTGAGGCCATGGCCGAAACAGTGGAGAATAATCTCCGAAAAGTTATCATTGAACAGAAGCCATCAAATCCCAAGTACTATGAAAAGATGTCTGAGTTGTTGGATAAGCTAATCAGACAGCGAAAAAAGGATGCCGATAACTACAAAAGGTATTTGGCAAAGCTGGTTGAATTAACCAAACGAGTAAAACTTAAAGAAAACGGATATCCTTCTTCTCTTCATAGTTCAGGTCAAAAAGCGTTATATGATAACCTGAACAAGGATGAAGAGCTGGCCAAAGTTGTTGATGAGACGGTTAAATATATAGCCAAAGACGGTTGGCGCGGAAATACGATTAAAGAGCGGCAAGTGGAAATAGCCATTAAGAAAAAGCTACCTGACGATGTTGATGTAGATGAAATTTTAAATGTGATTAGGAATCAAAGTGAGTATTAGCAGATCACAAATATCAGTTTCGGATATAAAGATTGATGTCATTAAAAAGGACATTAAAAATCTTCATTTAGCGGTTTATCCGCCGACGGGAAAAGTGCGTATATCAAGTCCTAAAAGTGTTAAAACAGAATATATTCGGCTTTTTGCCATATCCAAATTGAGTTGGATAAAGAAGCATATAAGAAATTTTCGATCACAAAATCGCCATCCGGAGAGGGAGTATATCACCGGAGAAAGCCATTACTATCAGGGCCACCGCTATTTGATGAATGTGATTTATCACAACGCTCCACCCAAAGTGGAGATTCGAAATAAGAAATACATTGATTTGTATGTTCGGGAGGGCAGTGATAAAGAAAAAAGGCAGAGCGTTCTTAAAGAATGGTATAGGACTGAGTTAAAAAAAGAAATTCCGCTGTTAATCGAAAAGTGGGAAAAGAAGATGGGCGTTAACGTTGAGGAATGGGGCGTTAGGCAGATGAAAACCAAATGGGGTTCCTGTAACACTCATGATAAGCGGATCTGGCTGAATCTTGAATTGGCAAAGAAGTCATCTAAATGCTTAGAATATGTAGTGGTACACGAAATGGTACACCTGCTGGAACGCCTTCACAACAAGCGTTTCAAAGCCTTAATGGATCACTTTATGCCCCAATGGAGGCAGCATAAGGAGAAATTGAACGAGTGGGTGTATTGACTACAGGAATTATTGTCTCCTCAGCAAAGAAATAATTAGAAGAAAGTAAGATAAAGATTAAAATGTACGAGAAATAAGACTAAAAAGAAGGAACTACTATATAAGCATGGAATGAAGTTTTATATTGGTGTTACAGATAATGATTGGTTTCGTTTTCTGGCTCATTATGAGCCTGACGAGGCGAACTTTTGGCGCCCGAGCAGTACTATGAATTTCAGGGCGATCCGGGCTGGAGCTCCTTTTTTATTCAAGCTGAAAGCTCCCAACAACTATATAGTTGGCGGTGGATTTTTTGTCAAACACTTAATCCTTCCTCTTTCGCTGGCTTGGGATGCCTTCGGGATCAAGAATGGGGCGGCAACTTACGATCGATTTCGCCAGCTTATTATGAATTTGCGTCAGCAGGACGGGCTTAATCCCTCTATCGGTTGCACAATTCTAACGGAGCCTTTTTTCTTTGCCCGGGAAGACTGGATTCCAGTGCCTTCGAACTGGAGCAAAAATATTGTACAGGGAAAAACCTACAGTACTGAAGATGTAATAGGTGAAAATTTGTGGAATCGGGTTCAGGAACGGATGGATGATAAAAGGCAGGAAGGAAAAGAACCTGAGCTGGTTTATGAAGACGAGGTGCGCTACGGCAAAAAGTACGAGATTCGCTCACGCATCGGACAGGGTGCATTCCGCGTACTGGTGACTGATGCTTATCAACGTCGCTGCGCCGTAACTGGAGAAAAGACACTGCCTGTACTAGAGGCTGCTCATATCAAACCTTATGCTGAATCAGGGCCTAATTCAATTAGCAATGGTTTACTGCTTCGATCTGATATGCATATCCTTTTTGATAAGGGCTATATGACTCTAGATAATGATTTGAATGTAGAAATTAGTCGCCGCATTAAAGAGGAGTATCAGAATGGACGTGAATACTATGCTTATCACGGCAAAAGATTATCAAACATACCACCCGATCTGCACGAACAGCCCTCCTCTGGATTTTTAGAATGGCATCAGCATGAGGTTTACAAAGGATAGTAGATAGAAGAAATATCCAATCATTCATTTGTTAGTTATTCACCCCACTACCTTCACCCAATACTGCCCCAAAGGATAAATCCCCACCAACTTCCCATCTTCATCACGAATAACAAACGTATTATTTTTGACTTCTCCAATTCCATGTTTTCAGAATTTATGGTTAGGAAGGTCTTCATAAGTTGTTCTAATCTTATCCAGCTCCTTTTCATCCCCATAGTAGTCGTACAGGTAGTCTTCTACTTTTTCCAGCGGACTAATCTCAAACCATTGAACAAGAGGATTGGCTGAAATATTTTTGGGGCTAACAGTTGAATCAAGGATCCTTTCCCACGCTTCACGATTAAACATCTCCTTTCTTTTCTGTTCGCTCATATTAGCAAACTCGTTATTCAGACGGATAATCAAAGGGGTTATATGAGTTTTGGAGTAAAATAAGGAAGGGTAGTGACAGCATGGTGTCAGTTGGTTATTATAATCTCATTCGAGAAGAAACCTTCTTTTATTACAGAAAAACTCTTAAATTTTCCAATCTGTAAACTATTTGTATATTTCATGCGTAGTAATAAGGCAAATAGCTACATTAAAGCCAGATTAAATGAAAATATCTCACTTAGCATATTATATTATAGAAAAATATTCTTCTATAGAAGGTGGGATAACTCCGTTAAAGTTACAGAAGTTGCTGTATTATACGAAAGCATGGGGACTGGTAGCCGGAGAGGATTTGGTCAATGGTCAATTCAAAGCCTGGAAAAACGGGCCGGTGAATGGTTATATTTATCATCAATTTAAAGAATATGGTGATCAGTCTATTCCTGTAAAAAATGAGGCAGGTCCTGTCCCCGCTAAAGAGAAAGGACTGATTGATTTTATTTTAGAAAGTTATGTTTACTTCGATGCGCTTACCCTTTCAGCAATGACTCATGAAGAACAGCCCTGGGAGGTTACTCCAAAGAATGAAGTGATAGGGGATGAAATCATCAAAGAATATTATAGCAAGCAATCATTTGCAAAAAATTTCCCTTTAGCTGATAATAAGCCCTACCATCCAGTCTATACTGACTTCATGTATTCATTTATCTTTGATTTTCAAGAAGATGATGAGGCCAAAGAAATTGTTTTTGATTCATTTGACGAGTATAAGCAAATGATGAAGCAGTCGAAGGAAGAGTTAAAAAAAGTTTTCTCCTTTGAGTCGGCATAGTGAGGAAATTGCTTATTTAAAAAGGCTTATTGAAGATTTCCCGGCTGATATTCCTCCTGAAGATGCTCCGCATGCTTTTCAAACAATTGCCATTCGATACCAAGGCCTTGAACAATCTCATCATGTGGCAACGGATTTTATCCTAAAAAACATACAGAAAGATCAGACTTTAGCGGCGGCGCTTAAACGGGGAGCTTTTTTGCTGCATACCTATCTGTTTGATGGTATTCTTTCAAATGCAGGAGAAGCAAGAAAAGCCTCTGATCCTAATAATGGAAGAATCGGATTTGGCGGACTAAGGCATCAGCAGCAGAGATCAAAATTTTACGGTACGGCACCTTCTTTGATAAATGCTGAATTAGATAAAGCATTTTCTCATTTAGTCTATGAGCCTGATGAACCGGTTGAAAGTGCCTTAAGATTTTATCAGCATTTCGTTTATATTCATCCGTTTTATGATGCTAACGGCCGGATTGGACGAGTTCTTGTATCAACTTACTTGAATTTGTTTGGTTGCTATGTAAGGTGGGGAGAGTTTGATGGAGCTAACAATAGCAAGTTCATCAGTAAGTTAAACGCTTGCCACAAAAGAATGGAAAGTGGCCATACTTTCGAAAACTACTTTGGCTATCTCTTAGAATTTTTTAAAGAGTATGTAATTTCTGTAGATGAACTGAGTGATTTTAAATAGAGCTTTCAACTATAAAGTAAACCAGCAAGGAATTGGCAATTTATAATTCTCGTTATACTTAAGATGTTTGTTTAGGAAGAGGTAGATTACTTTCCTTTCATCTGTTCACTTTTTGCCTCTGTTATGGCTTGGGGAAAAAGATTATTTTCATCATAACTCTCAGAAATTCAATTCGTTATTTGTTTCTTTTTTCAGGCCTTTCTATTTCAAGCTGTATTAACATTTAAGCTCTTCACCCAATCCAACAGAACTATGCCGGGCCAGGGGGATTTATACAATCTTTACATTAAAAGAATACTATTGGCTCAGCAGGGCCTACTTGTTTTCGTTTAAATCATTAAAGTATTACCCGATGGCTGCTAAAGCATTAAAGAAAATTCCTTATTCGCTGTTAGACCTTGCCCTTATTACCGAGGGACAAACCGCCGCCGGTGCTATCGAAAACAGTCGCGACTTAGCCATACATGTTGAAAAATTCGGTTTCACCCGGTTCTGGATGGCCGAGCACCATAACATGGAAAACATCGCCAGTTCGGCTACCTCCCTGCTGCTTGGGCACGTGGCTGAAGCTACCAGTACCCTGCGGATCGGGTCCGGCGGAGTGATGCTGCCCAATCATTCTCCGCTCATCATAGCCGAGCAGTTCGGAACCCTTGCAACCATCTATCCCGGGCGCATTGATCTGGGCCTGGGGCGTGCTCCCGGAACCGATCAAACGACCGCACATGCCATCCGTCCCGATCGAATACAAGCCGTGCAACGCTTCCCCCAAAACGTGAGGCAGCTGCAGCAGTATCTTTCCGCTGATAATAAAAACAGTAAAGTGCGTGCCATCCCGGGTGAGGGCACCAACATCCCTTTGTGGATGTTGGGCTCAAGTACCGACAGCGCACACTTAGCGGCCGCGCTGGGGCTCCCGTACGTTTTTGCCAGTCACTTCGCGCCCCAACAACTGATGTCCGCCCTGCGGATATACCGCGAAAAGTTTTCGCCCTCCGGGCAGCTTTCCGAACCCTATGTGATGCCTTGTGTAAATATCGTGACCGCTGATACGGATGAAGAAGCTGAATACCTTTCAACATCCATGAAGCAGATGTTTATGGGCGTTGTTTCCGGCGATAGAAAACCCATGCCTCCTCCCGTTGATGATATGGATCAGGTATGGAATATGCGCGAAAAGCTGGCGGTACAGCAGATGCTTTCCTGCTCTTTTATCGGCAGCAAAGACACGATTAAAGAAGAGCTCGGCAGCTTTATCAAAAAGACGGATGCTAATGAAATTATGATCGCGTCTTACCTTTATGATCATGAGCAGCGAATCAAGTCGCACCGGTTGCTTGCGGAAGTTATGGCGGGATAGAAGTTAACAGCTTTGGGAAACAACGCTGTCAGGCCGGGCCGGTTGGCGGACACTTACAGGTTGTTTTTAGCCTAACCGCAGAACACATAGCTATTTCATGCCCCTCGCTTACTGCCCTTTTCATTCATTGCATATCAAGACCAGATGTACGATGAACTCTTGCCTGTCTCCTTAAGATCAAAAGATCTCTGCAAAAACAATAATCAGGTTGAAAATCAGGTGGAAAGAAAACAATTCATAATTCATCATTTAAAATCCATAATTCCCTAAATAGACCGCTCCTTAAAATGCGTATTCCCCTTTACGTCAAACCGGGCAGTGCCGTGACCAATGGTTTCTAGTCCAAAGCGATTATTAAGATAGTCCACCGCTCCATACATGCGCTGTATTTTGGGATTCTCTTGAAAGAATAGTTCTGTTTGAGTGGTCAGATTCAACTCCGAAGTACCGAGAATAATAGATCGGAATTTCTTTCCCCGGTCTTTATAGTAAAACAGCATTGGTAGTACTTTTTGCAGACAACTTCGCAGTACGTAATCATCCAGATTGGTAAGTCCCGGGGGACGAAAGCTAAAGGAGAAGCCTTCCTTTTTTACGCTTTGAAAGCGCACCTTGCCAAAGAATTTATCTGACTTCTTACCATAGCCCCGAAGCCGGTAACATACCTGTTTGGTCGCTTTGGCAAATTCCCCTGCTACTTCCCATGGGTCTCCCGTCCAAGTGGAGAAGGTATGTCCATAGCCCACGCGTTCCGGTATATAATCCGATTCATCCATCACAACAGCCTGATCCTTTCCTGCCACCGTCATCCACAGCATCTTGCCAAAATGGGCACCAAAAAGCTTTTGAAAGGCAGGATAACCTTTATCAATGGCATCTTTAATAGTGTATATCCCTTGCAGTTTCAGCTTGGCATATCGTCGCCATCCAACACCCCAAACCTCGTTCAGCAACAGCGGCCAGATATCTTCTTGAATCTCTTTTTCTCTGGTAATGACCGTCAGTCCATCCGGTTTTTCCAGATCGGAAGCCAGTTTTGCATAGGTCTTTGAAGTAGAGATGCCGATGCTGCACTTCAGACCTGTTTCCTCTAAGAGAGCTTCCTTAATAGCCCGCCCAAATTCTACTAACTGTTCATACGAATTCTCTCGCTTCCAGCTGATATCCAGGAAATACTCGTCCATGCTGTAGGCCTCCACATCAGGAGAAAAAGTATCCAGCACCTTTTTGATGCGCTTACTGAAGGCGCGGTATTTTTCATAATCCACCTGCTTGAAGACGATATAAGGACATAGCTTATAGGCCTCCAAGGCGCTCATGCCTGTTTTTACTCCCCATTTACGTGCTTCATATGAACTGGTGGCCACAATACCTTTTACCGTGCCATCATCCTTTCGCCATCCGCCCACCGCCACCGGCATTCCATAGAGGTTGTAGCAAAGTTGTTCTACCTGGGCGTAAAAAGCATTCATATCGATATGCAGATAGAGGCGGGGTTTAGAAGTCATGTGCTGCATATCTGCAGCAATCGTTTGATAGCGGGTGATGTTATGCACATTCTTTTGCAGCTGATATTTCCCTGGATCAGGGAGCTTCGGCAAAGGATTTAAAGGGGCGTTTTTCATCTTGACAGGACTCAGAGAATTAAATTATATTATATGTGTGTTTGCATATAAACATAATTAGGTTGAAGCAATAATCAAACAGCAAAATAAATTCGGAGAAGTGAAATGAGTGGCAGCGAGAGCAAACTAAAAGAACCGGAACCGCTGATTGTAATCACCACCGTAGCTTCTTTTTCTGATAAAAAGCATGGCATCAATACTCGCCTCACTCCAATTAAAATTCTGCGCCGAAACGGGCGAAAGCATCGCGTAAAGGAGGTCCGCAAGTGCCACGATGAGCCGGTGGGACACGGACACAAGCAGGTGCATATTACCCTGGTCACCCATGATGACTGTTACCTGGATATTGTGTTCGATACCCGAAAGATCGGTTGGTATTTGGTTTATGAGGAGGCGGGGATGATTTTGGAGTGAGGGGAAACCGCAAAGGCTGCAAAGGAATCGCAAAGGGCGCAAAACATTTCATAAAACGTGTAGCGCTTTCTCTGCGAACTCTGCGAGAACTCAGCGCCCCCTGCGGTTAAACCAATAACGAATCAACGAATAACTAATTCAGTAAGGAGACTTTATCAGTCCCCTATCATTCACATGCCCCAGATACTTACCAATAACCGTAACCTCCTCAAACTCACCCGGTTCAATAACAATATCATCATAATCGGGATTAGCCGGTTCAAGACGAAGACCGTTCTTCTCAATATGAGCTCGTTTCAGCGTGGTTTCTCCATTATAAAGCACCGCTCCCACATCTCCGTCCTTCAGTTCGGTTTTTGAAAGGATTACAATATCACCCGTAGAAAGATCTAATTCCTTCATACTTAATCCCCGAATTCGCAGAGCAAATACATTTTCCGCCTTCGGAAAGAAATCATTAATCGTAACCTCTCCCAGATCGGCTTCGATAGCTTCCTGCATCGCCCCCGCTGTGATCTCTCCTAAAATAGGGATGGATTTCGAAGTTTGTTTGTCAACGGACCAAACATCAGTCGGATTAGTAAAAGTGTAATTTCCCTGCCGGTCTTTTTTCAGGTGCTGCTTTTTAACCAGTGCATTATAGTATTGAGTAACGCTGTTTTCTGAATTAAAACCGAGAAGATCAGCAAGCTCCCTGTAAGTCGGCCACCGGAAATGCTTTCTGATATAAGTTATCAGTGTTCCGTAGAACTCCTGTTGCTTTGGTGTAAGCTGTTTCATAATATTAATGTGTAATTGCACATAAAATAATTACTTCAACTCATTTTTTAAAATTTAAAACAGGGCTATGATAAGAGAAGAATTTGATAAGCTGCCGAATCCAACGTACAAACCACAGCAGCATATACTACAGGCTCTGCTTTGAATTAATATTTTTCAACTCTTTTTAAGATTGTTGTAAACCTTAAAGGATTTATTTAGTTTGTAATTCGCGAATCGCAAATTGCAAAGTATACTATGAAAGAACATAAGGGAATGCGTCCACAGGACATTTGTATTCTTTTTAAAATAATAGCCAAAGGAGAAGATAGTTGGTATAACAAAGATTTAGCTGTTGAATTAAAAATAAGCAACTCTGAAATCAGCGAATCTTTATATCGTTCAATGCAGGGGCAGCTAATAGATGACGATAAGCGTGGCGTGTATAGAAAAAACCTAATGGAATTTTTATCCTATGGCTTGAAACATGTTTTCCCGGTTATACCGGGAAGATTGGGAAGAGGTACTGCTACTGCCCATTCAGCACCCCCGTTAAATGAAATGATCTCTGCCAATGAACATTATGTATGGCCGGACAACAAAGGGAAAGTACGTGGTTTACTTGTAGAACCGCTATATAAAACAATGCCTGAAGCTGCTAAGCAAGATAATCATTTGTATGAGCTTCTTGCTTTGGCTGATGCTCTGCGAATAGGCAGAGCACGGGAACAACAGATGGCTATTAAGGAACTGGAAAAAAGAATTATCCATGATGAATGGTCCCGTTAATATAGACACCGTGAAAAAAGTAGCTCGCGGATTAACTCCGCTGCTTGATGAGGTAGTATTTACAGGGGGAGCTATAATAGAATTATATGCTGATGAATCGGCATCCGCCCCTCTACGCCCAACTACAGATATCGATATTGTCATTGAGGTTGTCGGTTATGGTAAATTTGCAGAACTGGAAGGAAAGTTATCAAAGCTTACCTTTTATCATGACCTTGAAAGCAGTATTACGTGCAGATATAGATTTAAAGGAATTAAGGTAGATATAATGCCTACAGATGAAAAAATATTAGGTTTTTCCAATCGGTGGCATAAAACAGGAATGGAACATGTTATTAGATCCAAACTGGCAGAAGATCTTCATATAAACCTATTTGAGCCCTCCTACTTTCTTGCGTCCAAATTTGAAGCTTTTAGTGATCGCGGAGATGATAGAAGGACTAGCCATGATTTTGAAGATATTGTTTATTTCCTGGATAATCGAGAAAACTGGATAGATGAGATTAGCAGAAGTGAAGATGAAGTTAAATCTTATTTGAAAACCGAGTTTAAAAATTTAATTGATGATAGATTTCACAGAGAATATATAGCTGCTCATTTACCTTCGAGCAATAGAAAAGAGGGATTGGAAAGAATATTAAGCGGAATGAAAAAATTATTGCTTTGATGTAAGATCAATTTAAACCGGTAAAAAAGCATGTCACTACTAATGTTAGAATTCGTGTAAGTACTTTTGCTATAACTAGCTATAAAATACAGAACTGGAAAATGAATCAGAAAGTATTTGTAGGAAATTGAAGAAGGCTTCTCCTTCTGATCATCTTTTTCTTTATTCATTTTGTGACGTTTAAAGTTAATGAATAGAAAGACAGGACTTGTGGAGTTATTTGATGTACTGTTATCTTAGAGCTAAGATCTTTAAGACAGAGATTCCTTCCATTTTCCTTTTAACTGATTGAATGCTTTAAACAGCTTACTATCAGTTCTATAATAGGCATTAGTATCAAAAACATGTTGTAATTTTGAGATAAGATCTTCCGGTGGGAGAATGTTTTCTTGAAATAATTCATCAAAGATCCATAAAAGACCGTGTGTCTGGATATCATGAAGTTTGGCCATAGATCGAAGAGTTCCATCACTAGTTAGTAAAATACCTTCATTCTTATCTGCAATAAACCATACAGACAAATCAGCTACTGAATGATTTTTCAACTTGGATTAATAATGCAATCCCTGTAATAGGGCTAAATAGTAATAAACGAACTGATCTGGATCATTATCGCTTCACTGCTCTTCACGAATTAGCACACTTGTTACTGAATCTCGAATCATTCAGTCAGAAAGAGAAAGAGCAAGAAAAGTTATGCCATATTTTAGAATATCACGGACTTTTTTTTGTCTTATTCTTGAAAAAGATAATCCTCTGTCTCAAGCCTCGTTTTGTAACATTTTCTCCTTTCCATACTTTAGTTCTTATAGTTAATGAGAATTAGAAGTAATGTAGGACCTCAATTTCCAATTGCACTCATAACCGAACCAACTTTTAGAGATGTTAAATCTAAATAATATCTTACATTATAAATTCAATATAAGTTGAAACATCAGGTTGAGAGAACCATGAAAAGCTCCAATCTTTCATCACGCATAATCTCATCACTGGCATTGCTGGTTGTTTTTCTGGTGGCACCAGTGACTGGGGTAATCTTAAGCGGAGAGCCCATCACTCCTTACCTTCAATTCCCCCCGCTTACCACAAAGGTTGATCAATCTTCCTTCTCATGGATTGCTTTCATCGTTGTTCTCTTGTTTGTATTCATTACAACCTGGCCTTTTTGGAGGCGGTTTGCGGGCAGGCCATGGAGAATTTTACCAGATCACTCACGAAAAAGAATGCCATGGTGGGGATGGCTGTCCGCAGCGGGTGTTGCCTTATTCTGGGTGCTGGCATGGAATCGCTTCCCTTGGTTCGAGCCCTTTCAACGGCTCACTTTTTTTCCTATTTGGTTTTGCTTCATCATTTTTTTGAACGGCGCGGCAGTATGGATGTCCGGCAAAAGCCTGATGACCCATCGCCCGCTCTATTTTGTACTGCTTTTTCCAACCAGCGCGGCCTTCTGGTGGACTTTCGAATACCTGAATCGTTTCGTCAACAACTGGTATTATATTGGCGCTTCCGGAATCGGGGGATGGCAATATTTCGTAGAGGCTTCCCTGGCTTTTTCGATCGTTCTTCCGGCCGTCATGAGCATACGGCTTATCCTCCTTCAAACCAGCCCGTTTGCAAAGGCCTACCGGAATTTTCCCGAAGCGCCCCGGCTCACATCAAGAACATTATGGAGGGCGATAGGAGTGATGTCTGTCATCGCCCTGATTGCTGTCGGCTGGATACCGGAAATAACTTATCCCCTGGTCTGGATTATTCCGGGCCTGCTGTGGGTAGTCTATCAAAGGCGGAACGACTACATCAATCCAATGTTAAGGGATGTCTCGACAGGAGATTTCACCCTGCTGTGGACTTCAGCATTTGCAGGATTGATATGCGGATTCTTCTGGGAGATGTGGAACCTGTACAGTCAGGCCAAGTGGGTGTACAGCATCCCCGCCCTGGATCGTTTCCACCTGTTCGAAATGCCGCTGGCAGGATATTTCGGCTACCTCCCGTTCGGGGTGATTTGCGCATTGGTCGCCACTTCACTGCTCAACACCATAAATCAAAAAGAAAAGTTCGTTCAAGAGGAAGCTTGAAGGTTCATACGTTCCAATCCATGTAAAACTTGTCCGACTACCGGCAGGTCTGCGCCTAAAAAAAGAACCAAATCAACATCAGAGCAATCATCACCCACACCGCAATTTTCACAGCCGTGGACTGCCGCGGAAATTCATAACCGCAGATGGGACAAACCTCAGCATCGGCATCAACTTCAACCGCACAAGAGGGACATTCTTTCTTTTCCATAAAAGATAAAATAACAATTTTTGGTGGCTTAATAAGTCCCTGTTTGTCACCTCCGTTTTTTGAATGGGATAGGGAGGGATTTAGAGTGGGAGCTTCCATGGTAAATCCATTTTCGCCTTATGATAAATCATCAGGTTACAGTTTAAAAGTTTGCTTAAACAAGCTTCACGGTTCAGACCACTGGTTCATCAATGGATCTTATGGGACCGAGAAGTTATGAGCTGGCGAATCCAAACATCCGTACCAATCGCGCAGATCTGCTAACCCACAACTATTACCGTTCAATTGATGTTTAAGAAGTCAGCCGGAATTTCACAGCATATTTCTCTTATGGCAAGTAAAAACCAACTGGTTGAAATTGGAAAACGTAAACTGGAGATTTCCAATCTTGAGAAAATACTCTATCCCGATGACCGGATCTCCAAGGCAGAGGTGATTGAGTACTACCTGAATATCGCGCCGACCATGCTTTACCATTTGAAAGGACGCCCGCTGATGCTGGTTCGCTTCCCGGAGGGCATAGATGAACAGCGCTTTTACCAAAAAAATACGCCTGATTGGTCTCCTGAATGGGTTGAAACGATTTTGCTGGGTTCGGAGGAAGAAAAAAATTACGTGATGGCTACCGAACCCGCATCACTCGTCTGGCTCGCTAATCTCGCGGCGCTGGAACTGCACCAAATGCACAGCCGGAAACCGCATTACGATCAGCCGGATTATATGGTCTTTGATTTAGACCCTCCCGAAAGCGCCGATTTTCAAAGAGTGGTTGAAACAGCTTTTCGTTTGAAGGAACATATTGAGCAGTTCGGTTATCATACTTTCGTTAAAACTACCGGCGGGAAAGGCGTTCATATCGTGGTGCCGCTACAGCCGCGGGCGGATATGTCGGAGGTGCTGGATGCTGCCAAAAAAGTTGCCCAGCCTTTTGTGAACGAGCATAATGATGAAACCACTCTCCAAATCAAAAAAAATGCACGCAAGGGCAGAATTTTGATCGACATTTACCGCAATCGTACCCACCAGACCATCGTTTCATCCTACAGTTTACGGGGAAAACCGGGAGCTCCTGTTTCGATGCCTTTAAGCTGGGATGAACTGGCAGAGACCGAAAGTTCAGCGAAATATCATCTGAAAAATGCCGTACAAAAAGTAATGGATGACGGTGATGCTTGGGAAGGAATCGGCGGTTATGCCACTGCTCTTCACACCAAACGGGCAATAAAAAGCGCCCCCAAAAAGCTGGATGCCTCCCCCCGGCGAAAAACACCAGAACAATTGGATGAATACGCCCAAAAAAGAGATTTCATGAAGACGAAGGAGCCGGGTGCCGGGGAAATGACGGGTGAGGGAAACCGATTTGTGATTCAACGCCATCATGCCACACGACTTCATTACGATTTGCGCCTCGAACAAGACGGTGTGCTGAAATCGTGGGCGGTGCCGAAGGGATTGCCTCCGCGCCCCGGAGTAAAACGGCTGGCGGTTCAGACCGAAGATCATCCGTTAAAATATTTAACTTTTGAGGGAAAAATCCCCAAGGGTGAGTACGGCGGGGGTGATATGTGGGTTTACGCGCAGGGCAAGTATGAAGTTACCAAAGAAAAGAAGGGGGGGATGTACTTCAGGCTGGAAAGTGCGGAGGTGAGCGGCGAGTACAGGATGCACAAAATGAAGGGGGAGGAGTGGCTGATGGAGAAAGTGGAGCAGCCCCAGGTGGACTGGCTGAATGACCAGATCGAACCGATGCAGGCGGTAAGTGTGGATGAGCCGCCCCGGGGTGATTATATCTATGAGGTGAAGTGGGATGGAATCCGGGCGCTGATTGCTTTAGAAGATGGCCAAATTCGTATACGCAGTCGTAATCAACACGACATAACGAAGCAGTTTCCGGAATTACAGGATGCAGGTGCTTTTCGTGGTACTTGCGGACTGCTTGACGGGGAGATCGTATGCCTTGACGGACAGGGCAAGCCGTCATTTCAAAAGGTCATTCACAGGATGAAGCGATCGGATAAATCAACCATCGAAAAACTATCAAAAACGCAGCCTGCCTATTGCTACGTGTTTGACTGCCTCTATCTGGATGGGCGTCCTATCACCAAAGAACCCCTTTTACGGCGGTATGAATGGCTGAATGATTCAGTGAAAAAAGGGACGAATTACCGGGTAAGCGAGATGATTGAAGACGGTGAGGCTTTGTTCAGGGCGGCGAAAGAACATGGTTTGGAGGGCATCATGGCGAAGAAAAAAGACAGCAAATATTTGCCGGGCAAGCGATCCGATTTATGGCAGAAAGTGAAAGTCAGTCACCCGGTAGACTGTGTGGTCATCGGCTATACCAAAGGCAAGGGTGACCGCGCAGAATATTTTGGAGCTTTGTATATGGCAGAGAGAAAGGATGATGAGCTTGTTTATCGCGGAAAGGTTGGAACCGGATTTAACGAGGAGTCGATAAAGGAGGTTTATAAAGAACTTGAAAAACTCGATACCGTTAAGAAACCTTCCGATCCCAAAGTCCCGGATGAAAAAAAAGCTGTTTGGGTAGAGCCAAAAGTAGTGATTGAAATTACTTATGCGCGTATGTCGAGTAATGAGATATTTAAAGAATCAGTTTTCGTGCGACTGCGTCCCGATTTGTATGAAATATAAATGATGGAACTAACTTCGTTGTTTATGGATATAATTTGACGAAAAGGAAGAATTTCCCCTGGAGAAGGGGGATTAAGGGGGATTGAAAAATGACAAACAATAGTAGAGGGTTGTTTCACTAAGAACCGCGAAGAAGCTCGGAGCTACACTAAGTTTTCTTGGTGAGCCTTGAATTGCTCACTACTTATCACTCAAGACTAAAAACATTATGAGAACTATTTGGAAAGGACATATACAATTTTCGCTGGTAACGATTCCTATCAGATTATACAGCGCCGTCGATTCGGCAAAATCAATCAGTTTTGACCTGCTGACACGGAATGATCATCACCCCGTGGGCTATCAAAAAATAGATAAAAACACGGGTAAGCCGGTGAGTAAGGAGGACATCGTGAAGGGCTATGAATATGAACCGGATCAGTATGTGATCATCGAGAAAGAGGATATTGAAAAGGTGCAGCCCAAGATGTCGAAGGCGATTGAAATTCGGGGATTTGTGGATAAAAATGAAGCGCACCCGGCTTTGTACGACAAGCCTTATTTTATCGGTCCGGACAGTGAAACAACTGCAAAAACATATAGCCTGTTTCGTCAGACGCTGGAAAAAAGTGGCAAGGTGGGGGTGGGGACGGTAGTGCTGCGTAATAAAGAATCTCCTGCGCTGCTTACCGTTCATGAAGGCGGGATCTTGATGTACAAGCTGCGGTATCCCAATCAGATGAGAAGCATGAAAGATGTACCGAATTTAGCCAACGGACAGGCGGATGAGGAGCAGTTAAAAATGGCGCAAACGCTGGTGGATTCCATGTCGAGGAAGTTCACGGAAATCGATCTGGAAAATGATTATTACAATGCCATGAAGGAGATGATAGAGGCTAAAGTGGAAGGCAAAGAGGTTATCAGCGTTACCGAAGAGGAGGCAAAGCCGCGGGATATTATGACGGCGCTGAAGGAAAGTATCGAATCATCGAAAAAGCCTATGGAAAAGGCAAAGGGCGAAGCCAAGAAGGAGAAAAAAGCATCCAAAGGAAAGACCGGTTAACAAAAATATGTAGCACACCTTCAAGCTGTCCTACATCTTCTAGGCCGGTTAGCAACATTAGTAGTTACCAAGCGTTAAATTTATATTCAAAAGTAGTTCCTCTTAGTGGTCCTTTGTGTCTTCTTGTGCAACTTGGTGATACCAGTTGCTCCACTCGGAGAACTCAACAAAGCACTAAGTTATAGGAAGATAAATCCGATAATCGAAAGTTCATGCGAATATTAGAACATCCGGCTTCAGGTTCCAAGAAATTCGGTTCTAAAAGGGCTGATCATGGGGATAAAAATCCTGAAAAGGAGCGGCAGCTTAACCTGTTTTCTGTAGGGCGGATTTTGCAACTGCATCCGCATTCCCCCTTCGAAAAGGCTTTGAAAATGGATGAAAACGGAAATGTAGCGGCGGCGAAAAGTTTGTATCACAAAGCGGTTGAAGCGGACGATATGCCGGCTGATGCCTATTGCAATCTTGGAATTTTGGAATCTCAGGCGGGTAATACGGCAAAAGCTATAAATTATCTTACATTAAGTTTGAAACATAATCCCCGCCATTTAGAGGCACATTTCAATTTGGCAAATCTGTTCGTTGAGGTTGGAAATTTAGACCTCGGAATACTGCACTACGAAGTTTGTACTGAAATTAAACCAGAGTTTTCTAACAGCTATTTCAATCTTGGTTTGTGCCTGGCGGAGGCGGACAGGTATGATGAAGCAATCGAGGTTTTCGACAAATACTGCCGGTTGGTATCGCCTGAAGAACGTGAACCCGCGATGGAGCTAATTGAAAAGCTGCGGGCAATGGGTTGACCAACTTGGCCACAGATCTGCACGGATCGGTGCAGATTTCTATTTTTATTGACTGAGAATTAGGATAGATCCTGAGGCAAGTTCAGGATCATCGATCCAAAATTTATAATTCAAAATTCATCATTTAAAATTGCTTATGCTTTTTCTGATAGCTCAAACCAGCGCATAGTGTGTTCTTCGATCTCTTCAGTCAGTTCGCCATAGCGGGTTGATTTCTCCTGTAATTCTTCATGTTCAAGATTCCCGCTGCTGATCTCGGCTTCAAGTTCCTCTTTCTTTTCCTCAAGGGCCGCAATTTTATCCTCCAGTTTATTATATTCCTTGCGCTCGTTATAAGAGAGCTTCTCTTTTTTCGCCGGTTGCTGCCTGCCATTATTCCGGCCTTTATCCGCCGCTTTATTCTTCTTTTTCTTACGCTCTGATTCGGCTTTTTCAACCTTTTCGCGGTATTCCTGATAAGTGCCGTGATGGCTGCCGATCTTCCCATTGCCTTCGAACACAAAATAGTGTTCTACCAGTTTATCCATAAAAAAGCGGTCGTGCGAGACAATGATCAGACAACCTCCGAAATTCTTAAGGAATTCTTCAAGTTTATTCAGCGTGAGCAGATCCAGATCGTTGGTGGGTTCATCCAGAATTAAGAAATTGGGATTTTGAATGAGTACCATCATCAAGCCAAGGCGACGTTTTTCTCCGCCACTGAGCTTTGAAACAAGGGTGTATTGCATTTCCGGGGTGAACATAAAGTGCTCCAGAAATTGCGAGGCGGAAATCTTTTTACCATTCGCCAGTTCAATCACTTTGGCGGTTTCTTCAATCACATCAATAACGCGTTGATTTTCATCAAACTCGATGCCCTGCTGCCGGTAATGTCCGAACGCAACGGTTTCTCCCGTTCTTATCTTGCCCGAATCGGCGGCCTCTTTTCCGGTGATGATGTTGAGAAAAGTACTTTTTCCCACCCCGTTATTGCCGATAATTCCAATCCGTTCGCCCTTTTTAAACGTGTAATAAAAGCTGTCGATAATTTTTTGATCACCATAGCTTTTAGAAACATTTTTGAGCTCAAGAATTTTACCGCCTAATCGCTGCATATTAATTTCAAGGCGCAGCTTGGGATCGCTCTTCTTGGCGTTTGCTTTCTCTTTGGTCTCATGAAAAGCGTCAATGCGTGATTTTGATTTGCTGGTACGGGCTTTGGGCGAGCGGCGCATCCATTCCAGCTCTTGTTTGTAGAGCTGATTGGCTTTATGGAGTTCTTTCCGTTCAACCTCCCGGCGTTCGGCCCGTTTCTGCAGGAAATACTGGTAATTTCCGGTGTGATGATAGAGTTTCCCGCCTTCCAGCTCCAGAATATGATCACAAACACGATCCAGAAAGTAGCGATCATGCGTCACCATCAGCAGCGTCATATTGGTTTTTATCAGGTAGTCTTCCAGCCATTCGATCATTTCAACATCGAGATGGTTGGTAGGCTCATCAAGGATGAGCAGGTCGGGTTTGTCGAGCAGCACGAAAGCCAGAGCTACCCGTTTGCGTTCGCCCCCGGAAAGTGTAGCAATGGACTGATCGAGATCATGAATACTCAACTTGCCGAGAATTTGCTCCATGCGCTGTTCATAACCCCAGGCATCGGCCGCTTCCATAGCGGCTGAAGCTTCTTCAAAAGCTTTCTGTGTCTCTTCATTGAAGTTATCCGCCTGCTTTTGGGCCGCTTTTTCATAGGCTTCGATAAGCTGAACCATTTTGTTATCATTCTGAGAAATAAACTCGCGGATGGATAAACTTTCATCCAGATCGGGCTCTTGTTCCAGAAAGTCAACCTCAATGCCGTTTTGTAACATCACTTTTCCTTCATCCGGCGGTTCATTGCCTGCTAAAATTTGCAACAGTGTTGATTTTCCGGTTCCATTTTCGGCAATAAGGGCGGTTTTATCACCTTTGGAAATGCCAAAAGAAAGTCCTTCAAATAGCACTTTGATGCCGTAATTCTTAGAAAGATCTTCTGTGGAAAGATAGGTCATAGACTTTTGTGAATGAAGAGGTGTAATAGCTGACTATAAAATAAAAACCATATAACTAATTTTTAAACATAAAAAAAGCCTGCTTCTTTTAAGAAACAGGCTTTTGAATTTTAACAATTCAGATTATTTGTAGTCCAGACTTACTACGTTTGTAGCGCTTAAACCTTTTGGTGTTTCTTCAACATCAAATTCAACAGCTTCGCCGTCTTCCAGACCTTGATTATAATCTAAGTTTTCAATGTTATTCCTGTGAACGAAGACGTCTTTACCGCCGTCGTCAGGTTTGATAAACCCAAAACCTTTTTGAGTATCAAAAAATTTTATTGTGCCTTGTTGTGCCATGTGTATTAAATGTATTTTATGCACCTATGGCTTCATGTAATGAAAGGATTTGGGTTAACGCCTCTTTCCAGAAATTTGCTGAATAGGTGGATTTGATTATATATAACAGCGTAAGTTAAGGGTATTACATACGAAAACCTATTTATTTCTAAAATCGTCAGAATAAATAGTTTTCGGTCTGCTTAAAATTCCTAAAGTAAAGCTCTTAGGCTACCGGTTTTCTGGTATAAGATGTACCGGGCGTAGTTTCGGTCATCAATGCCGCCCCTACTTCTAAAATACCAAATATCAGGTGAGGCAGATAAACCAAATCGGCAAATCCGAATAACCAGGGCGAGAGTGCAAGAAGCGCACCGGAAATTCCGTCCAGCCAAAGGTGAGTTGGCATAGACAGTATACGCACCGCACCTAATTCATAATTCGTTAACAAGCTGTAGAAAATAACGCCTGCTCCTAAAATAATGAATATCCAGGTTTCAGTACCGCCTCTTTCGAATTGAAATAACCAGGGGGCGATAATAAGTATAATTCCCATCGTATAGTCCAGCATGCCATGAGTACGGGTTGAAATCTTCATAAACATCCTCCTCGTGATGTGATTAGCGATTTCTGTTGTATTATTTATAGCTTTGCCGGGCAAAAAAGTTTCGAAAAATAAAATGCCAAGCTTTAAAAGCTTGGCATTTTTTAACCTTTAGTACCCTGGACTGGAGTCGAACCAGCACTCCCTAAACGGGAACTGACCCCTCAAGCCAGCGCGTCTACCAATTCCGCCACCAGGGCAAAAGAACGTCGAATTTTAAAGGCTCTAAATATAGAGTATTCTATATTCAAAAGACAGGCAATAATATAAAAATAAGTGAAATTCGAATGCTCAAAATTTCAAAATTCAAAACAAAACGTTTGACTTGAGTCATTCGAGTTTTGAACTTAACCACCCAATTGCTTCTTTACATACTCATTATCAGGATCCATTTTCTGAGCCTGCTCATAATAGGTCCTGGCTTTGGCGCTTTGTCCTGCGCGTTGCATCAAATCACCCATTAAAATCCAGTTTTCCACATCTTTGGGATTACTTCTGATGCGATCCAGCAAATAAGTGATGGCTTCATTTCCCTTATCACTCATGATCTTGTAGAGCACAATATTCCGGTGCGCCGCGGGTGAATCATCCAAATCTATAGCCTTTTCAAAGTCTTTTTTGGCCGCTTCAAGATTCTCAAGCTGCAATTTGGCAAACCCCCTCAGGTTGTACAAGCCACTTTTTTCAGTATCCTTTCTAATAGCCTTATCCAATGCTTTAATGCTCTCTTCCCACTGGTTCAGCTTCTGCATCACCATAGCCTCGAGATGGTAACCATCCACCGATTCGGGTTCCATTTTTTGAAGGTCCCGCGCGATATCCAGGGCATGATCGTAATCTTCATCCCGGAGTACGGCTAATCCTTCTTCTAATTGCTCTTCAAAATTCATGTGTAATAATTGCTTTGAAATTAAGTATTTGAAAGAATAGTACTAAAAAGAACCGTTGAAAAAATCTACTATGTCATGCTGAACTTCGCCGTAGGCATCGCTTCGGGAGTTTCAGTATCTTTAGCCGGCTTCTTTTAGAGCTAAAGCATAATTGTTCACTATAGATCCTGATCCGCCAGCTGGCGGACAGGATGACATAGAGCTTTTCAGGAAGTTCACTAACAAAGATAAGGAAAGTTAAAGCTTTAGTCAGCCGTTTTTGCGCTCGAATTTTTATCATCCGTTACATCTTCAAATTCAGCCTCTTCAATGCCGTCAAATTTTGAATTGCCGGTAGCAGAATTTCGGTGCTTTTGCTGGTGGTTCTGATGCTGAGAAAAATTCTTAAAATTTTGATAAATAAAACTTTTTCTGCCTTGTCCGTTTTTCTGCGAAGAATTTAGAAAAAGCCGGCTGATAACCTTTACCAGAAGGTACATCAATACAAAAAATAAAAGGGTGCGAAAAATCATTTAATTAATCAGGAATGATGTGAATGTGTGTATTGCCGCGAATAGGTTGATTGAAAATCTGCTCCTCTATATAATCTAAGTGTTTTTCTTCATTTACAAAATCAATCTTAGATGTATTAATGATTATGAGGGGTGATTTATTGTAATGATAAAAGAAATGATTATAGGCATCGCTCAAATCTTGCAGGTAAGGGCGCGTCATCTGCCGTTCGTAGTCGCGGCCGCGCTGCCGGATATTTTCCATGAGCCGGTCCACATTGGCCTCCAGGTAAATGACCAGATCGGGGCGGGCAGAAATTCCTGCCATAATATTGAAAATGGAATCATAAAGTGCCAATTCATCATCCTCAAGGTTGAGGCGCGCGAAAATGCGGTCTTTTTCAAAAATATAGTCTGAAACGGTTAACTGCTGAAACAGATCTTTACTCAGCATATTTTGTTGCTGTTTAAACCGGCTGGCCAAAAAAGCCATCTGGGTAGGAAAAGCATACCGCTCACGGTCTTCATAAAACTTAGGTAAAAAGGCATTATCTTCAAACTGTTCCAGCACGAGGCGGGCATTATGGCGCTCGGTCAGCAGTTTGGCTAAAGATGTTTTTCCTACGCCAATCACGCCTTCAATAGCGATAAATTCGAAAGTATTTGCCATGTTTACCAACGCAGAGTCGTTTTCTTGTATCTCAAAGCCGGTGCCTCAGAAATAAGTTGTGCGACAGGAGTACGCGTTTTGGGATCAATCCATTGTGGGAAGAGTTCTTCAAGAGGCATTAGCACAAATAACCGTTTATGATATTCAGGATGTGGAATGATAAGGTTATCTGTTTGAATCACCAAGTCGTTGTAAGAGATAATATCAAGGTCAATGGTGCGGTTTCCCCATTTCGGATGCTTGGAACTGCGCCCGTGCAGTTGTTCAAAGCCTTTGAACTTTTTAATCAGCACTTTTGGATTTAACGATGTGTTTATAACAACTACGGCGTTATAAAAATCATCGATTGGCGGACCAACCGGTTCGGTGATATAAATAGATGATGCCCGAACTTCTTCTTGTGAAAGATCATTTAAAAATTGTTTAGCATCTGATAAATGTTGCTTACGCCGCCCGATATTAGAACCCAGCGCTACCACTACCGTTGCCATGTCATACAAATTTTTGAATAAGCGGTTTTTACGTCAAGTTGAGGATGAAGTTTTTTAACGACTACTTTTAACTCTTTAACTGAGGGAAAGCTCTCAAAAAGCCGGTCGCCTATTCGTTTAGCCAGCGTTTCAATTAATTTTACGGATGAACCGTCCATTACCGATTTTACCGCTGCTACTGCTTCCTGATAATCAATAGTATCACTGAGCTTGTCACTGCCGCCGGCTTTGCGAAAATCTGCCGAAAAAGTTAAATCGACTTCAAAATCATTGCCGTTACGGCGTTCTTCCTCAAAATATCCGTGAAATGCATGAAAGCACAGGCCTTTAAGAGTCAGTGTTTCCATTGATTTATAAAGTAGCTACTTCAATTTTTTGATGAAGTTCCTCGACCATTCGTTTATGTTTTGCCGTGGTTTGCATACGTTCTTCAACGGTTGAAATTGCATGGATTACGGTTGAATGATCACGGCCGCCAAAATGAAGGCCGATGGTTTTTAGGCTTGAATCAGTAAATTTTTTCGAGAGATACATAGCAATTTGACGTGCTTCTACAATTTCCTGCTTTCGGGTTTTCTCACGGACCTTGTTGGTATCAATCCCAAAATACTCGCATACGTAACTTTGAATCTGGTCGATAGAAATTGTGGTATGCGATTCTTTAATCATATCTTTTAACACGCGCTTGGCCATCTGAGGTTCAATTTCATCCACATGCTGAAGTGAAGAAAAGGCCAGCAGCTTAATGATAGCGCCTTCGAGATCGCGAACATTCGACTTAAAATTATGAGCGATGAACTCAAGAACATCATGCGGCAGCTCAATACCGTTGTCATTGGCTTTACGTTCCAAAATAGCGTAACGGGTTTCATATTCAGGAATCTGCAGGTCGGCACTCAATCCCCAGCTAAAGCGTGAAATAAGGCGTTCTTCAATATCGGGAATTTCGCGGGGAGCGCGGTCACTGCTTAAAATAATCTGTTTTCCATCTTGGTGCAGGGCATTAAAAATGTGAAAGAATTCTTCCTGTGTTTTCTCCTTTCCACTAAAAAACTGGATGTCATCGACAATCAACACATCAATCTGCCGGTAAAACATGGTAAATTCGCTGGCCCGGTTATTACGGATCGCCTGAACAAATTCGTTCGTAAAACCTTCAGATGAGATATAAAGTACCGCTAAATCATGGCCGTTTTCCTGCTTTACCTTATTACCGATGCTTTGAATAAGGTGTGTTTTGCCCAGGCCGGTACCGCCGTAAATAAAGAAAGGGTTGAAGGAGTTGCTACCGGGATTTTCGGCAATAGCCATTGCGGCAGAACGGGCGAGACGATTACAGTCGCCTTCAATATAACGTTCAAAAACGTAACTGGAGTTTAAGTTGGAATCAATCTTGGTTTTACGGATGCCGGGAATTACAAAAGGGTTTTCAATCTTGCCGGGGCTTTCGGAAAACCGGTTCACCTCTTGCCCCCGGTCCTGGCTGGGCGGCATGGGTTGCTGGGGTAAACGAATGGACCGATTGTCTGTCTTATTATCAGACTTTTCAACGACTACAGAATATTCCAGTTTGCCGTTTTCTCCCAAAACTTTTGCCAGCGTTGATCGCAGCATTCCATAATAATGCTCCTCCAGCCATTCGTACCAAAACTGGCTCGGCACTTGTATGGTTAAGGTATCGTTTTCGAGTTTAACAGGGTCAATCGGTTCGAACCACGATTTGTACTTTTGATAACTGATATTATCCTTAATAATTTCCAGGCACTGCTCCCATGCAGTATTGGCAGAAATTTTACTCAAAGCTTGATAATCTCCTCTAAAGGTTATAAATGCTGGTGACCTCACCCCTATAGTTATCCACACGTTTGAAGGGATCTTTTGCAAATAGGGTGAAACGAAGATGATAATTTCAGAGACAGATGTCAAAAAAATATTACAATCTTATTCAAAAGTTATCCACATTTGCCTAAACAGAACAATCTAATGGGAGACAACAAGTTAATAGCTTTAACAGTTTTCTATCAGGAAATGATTGACAGCCAATAATACTCTGCTAACAATGATTTTGCCTTTTATTAAGTTGTCTTAATCAACAGAAAAAAAGTTTTCCACAAGTTTTCCACACGTCTGAACAACAGAATTTTAGCAGCTGATAAAAGAAATAAGAAAAGTAACTTTACCGTGAGTTCGAGATGAAAATATGTATAGCAACTATGTTTACGTCCTTTGCTATTTCGGACCCACCCTTGCCGTAAAGCATCCCTTTGGGAAAATCCCTCCTCCCGAATACTCGGGACGCAAACCCATGGGACAAGGAGGGACTTTAACAGACGAAAAAAAAGAATTTATGAAGTGGCAAACCCCCTCCTTGTCCCGATGGTTTTTATCGGGATAGGGAGGGGTCGGGGGTGGGTCTCTTTGGGCAGAAAAGACTGTTTTTTGACTTAGCTATAATGAAATCATTATTCTTTCCCCGAATTCACGTAATTTATATTCGAGCAGCTATGATAAATCGGGGCTTTTTATCATAATCTTCTGAAATGCGGGAATCCCATTTTTCGTCATCAAAAAGAGCCAGGATTTCCGATGAATAATGTTCGTGCAATTCAAGGTAAAGACTGCCGCTTTTGCTAAGGTTACTTAAAGCAAATTCGATGATTTTTTTGTACATCATTTCGATGTCATCAAAAAAGAGCGCTGTATGAGGTTCAAACTCTCGAACCTGTGGTTCCAGAATTTCTTTTTCATCAGGAGTAATGTAGGGTGGATTGGAAACAATCACATCAAACAGTTCATCAAAATGAATTGCTTCGGGGGACAGAATATCCCCTTCCGAAAAGTTTATTTCGCTCTCATTCTGCCGGGCGTTTTCGCGAGCCAGGCTGAGCGCCTTTTCAGAAATATCGATAGCCGAAAGCTGCCAGTGGGGATGCTCCATTTTCAGGGCGATAGGAATACACCCCGATCCCGTGCCGATATCAAGAACGGAAAGTTTTTCATCGGTATGACGAGCAAGAATCAATTCAACCAGCTGTTCGGTCTCAATACGGGGGATGAGTACATCGGGGGTGACGGAAATCCGGGCATTCATAAAATCAGAAAAGCCGGTAATATATTGCAGAGGTTCGTGTCCGGCGCGACGTTTTACAAGGGGACGCAGCCGGTCGAGTTCGGAGGGTGAAAGCGGGCGGTCGAACTGGAGATAAAGATCGAGCCGTTTAACATCAAGCGTTTCCGCCAACAGCCATTCGATGCTATGCCGGGGATCGGGAATATTTTTGCTTTTAAAATAATCGGTAGCCCATTCCAACATGGAAAGAACAGTCCAATCCTCGGGCTTCCTATTCATACTCTCGACTATAAGTTATTACGACTGATCTTCTTCAGACTCTTCCTGCTCTTTCTCCTCTTGGATGGTGAGCCCGAATCGCTTGGAGAAATCAAGAATAAAATCTGTTACTTCATCATCAATAGTGCGTTTTTCTTCGTCCAGTGAACTTCCGCGAAATCCCATGCGTCCGCCGGTTTTTTTAAGCTCGAAACGGCTTTGCTTTCCCGTAAATTCGGCAATGCATGTAAGCGTTACGCTGGCATTAATTTGTTTTTCATATTCCTCGTAAACGGCTACATGAACTTCATCAGGGGTTTCTGAAGATTCATATTTATACAAGTATTTCGGTTCTATACTATTAAATAATTGGCTTGGCATTCGCTTTAATGTATCTGCAGGGCCAAAAACAAGATACTTGCTTACATTTGTCATAAAAAAAACTAAACTTCTAATGGGTTGAACTTAAAGAGCCTGAATAAACGCCTTTATTGAACAATTGTCAAATTTACTTGTAGATATAAAGAAAATTATTTATGGGAAGCAAAAATTTGTATAATTTATTGGCAAAAGGAATGTTTTAATGATAAACTCTTGTATTAATAGATGGATGCCGCCGCAAAATCATAGACAGTAAAGAATTTTTAGGACCTAAATCAATGAAAGCAAAACTTTTTACCCTCGTAATAGTTCTTTTAGTATGGGGCGGGTTTAACAATAACAGTTATGCTCAGCTCGTAGAGCCCGAGGTAATTCAGTTACCCGAGCCTAAAACACCTTTGAGTGAGGGTTACCACAACAGCCTTAGTTTTGATATAATGCTCAATAATTTTGGCTTCGGCATTGGGGCTAATTACAACCGGGTGGTAGGCCCTTTAACCCAAATCACTTTTCAGACCGGCATTACCGGCATCAGAGATGTAAGCGAGTTAACCTTTCAAAACTTTTTTACCGGCCAGCAAATCGTTCCCAATAAGTATAAGCGTGCTTTCGGTTTTCCATTCCTCTTTGGTTTAAAGCAACGCCTTTTTGCTTCAAAAATTGATGATAATTTTCGTCTTTTTGTAGGGGCGGCTGCCGGGCCTGCCGTTGCTTTTGTCTATCCTTATGTGGATGATGATGACGGAAATGGTTTTCGAACGTTCCGCGTAGATCCGAGAGGATTCTTGTATCCCACAGAAGGAGTTAATGATTTCTTTTCAGGCTGGGGTGAAGGCGATTGGGAATGGGGTTTTAATGGTGAGATAAAAATAGGTATCGATTTCGGCAGTTCCTTTGCATCGCAAACGACCGTTGAATTCGGCTACTTTTTCTATTACTTCGAACAGGGATTGCAAATTATGGAGCCAAGAAGGGCAACGGGCTATAATGAACAAGGTAATGTTTCGGGGAGCGAGTCCTTCTACGAAGCTCAAAAATACTTTGGCACTCCAGTGATCAAAGTCAGTTTTGGCGGCATGTGGTGATCAGACGTGAAACGTGAGACATGAAACGGCCAACCTCATCCAGGAGCGGACACCGTCTCACATCTCACATCTGCCGTTTCACTTTTCCTTTTATCGTTTTTCACTCTAACTGACGCAAGCGTCTCGCTTGTGCCGCTTACTTTCTATTTTGCCTTTCCCGATTTTTTCTCTTACAATAGAAACAAAACTCGTATTTGGCTATATCATATCACCCATTTTAAAGCTATGATCTCTTTCATCATTGAGCAAAAATTCACCTTGCTCGCTAATCAGTACCGCGTTTATGAAACGGTAAACGGCCAGAAGGGTGATTTAATAGGCTTCGCTCATCAAAAACGTTTTACATTTAAAGAAAAGGTTGATTTTTTCACCGATGAAAAACGACAAGAGCCGGCTTTTAACGTAAGAGCAGAAAAAATGCTGGACTTTCACGGGCATTTTGTGGTGAATGATGCTGATAATCAGCCGATTGGAGTGGTTAGAAAAGCTTTTAAAAAGTCACTTTTACGCAGCACATGGGAAATTATGGAAGATAACGGGCAGGTTGCGGCTGTTATTCAGGAACGTTCTGTGGGTATGGCCCTCTTTCGTCGCATCTGGAATTTTATACCCGTACTCTCAGATATCCCCTTTGTCTTTAAATATCATTTCGATTTCATTCATCCTCAATTGAATCATGTTTTAGGCTCTCATTCAAAAACTTTGCTGTGGCGCGATCATTACCGGCTGGATATTGAAGATGAATCCCTGCTGGAAAAAATCGGCTGGCAAACGCTTATTGCCCAGGCAGTACTGCTCGACGCCCTTCAGGGTAGGTAGGCTCTAAAAAAGGTATAGCACACTTTTGTAATAGCACTTATGTTTTGAGTGGTCTCTTGTTTGGGAATGCTTTTTAACTACCTACCCTTTCTAAAGTGTACTATACCTTAAAGCTGCTTCATCTCGTACCGTCGCTCTGTGGCGCGTACGATAGTCAAAATATTTTTCGGAAGCAGGCGCTTCGGGTTACTTTTCACTTTTGCCTTTTCACTTTTTTTCTCCTTTATCAATAGATAAAAACCTTGTACTTTAATTTGAATTATTTCACCCTAAAAATTGACAGAGAAACATGAGCTTTATTGACGAAATCATCGGGCGTCAAATTATAGATTCACGCGGAAACCCCACGGTAGAGGTTGATGTAGTGCTGACCAACGGAGTAATGGGACGTGCAGCTGTTCCTTCGGGCGCTTCCACTGGAGAGCATGAAGCGGTAGAGCTTCGTGATTCAGAATCAGACCGGTATTTAGGAAAGGGAGTCTCTCAGGCGGTTGAAAATGTAAACACCATCATCGCTGATGAATTGCGGGGACAAGAAGTTTTTGACCAGGTAGAAATCGACAACACTTTGCTTGAAGTTGACGGAACCGAGAACAAAGCAAATCTTGGGGCAAATGCCATTTTAGGTGTTTCTCTGGCAGCCGCGGATGCCGCTTCAAATGCGATGAATATACCCCTATGGCGTTATATCGGCGGGGTAAATGCGAAAGTTTTGCCCTTACCGATGATGAACATCATTAACGGCGGCTCCCATGCGGATAATAATGTAGACTTACAGGAATTTATGATTATGCCGTGCGGAGCTGCTTCATTCTCGGAAGCCGTCCGGATGGGATCAGAAATTTTCCATCATCTTAAAAAAGTATTAAGCAGTAAAAATTATAATACTTCGGTGGGGGATGAAGGGGGCTTTGCACCCGATTTAAAATCAAATGAAGAAGCCGTAGAAGTGATTCTCAATGCCATCGAAAAAGCAGGATATACGCCCGGCGATGAAGTGGTTTTGGCTCTGGATCCCGCCACATCTGAATTTTATAATGCCCAAAAAGGAGTCTATGAATTTAAATGGAGCGATGGCAGTGAACGTACTATCGACGATATGATAGAATTTTGGAGCAGCTGGGTTGAAAAGTATCCGCTCGTATCTATCGAGGATGCTTTGGCTGAAGATGACTGGAATGGCTGGAAAAAATTGACTGATGCCATTGGCGACAAAGTGCAGCTGGTGGGCGATGACCTTTTTGTAACCAACACCGAGCGTTTGGCAAAGGGCATTAAACAGGGTGTAGGCAATTCTATCCTTATTAAGGTAAATCAAATCGGTACGCTCACCGAAACCTTAGATGCCATTGAAATGGCGCACAAAAATAGTTATACGGCTGTCATTTCGCATCGTTCAGGTGAAACCGAAGACACTACTATTGCCGATCTGGCAGTGGCCACCAACGCGGGACAAATCAAAACGGGATCCATGAGCCGCACCGACCGCATCGCTAAATACAATCAGCTGCTTCGCATCGAAGAGCAGCTCGGTGACAACGCCATCTTCCCCGGCCGCGACGCTTTCGAGGTTTGATTGGGAAAATAGAAAGATTAACCGTCCGTTTTAGGCGGTTAATTTTAACTCCAGTTTTTCCCAGCCATCCCCCGCCCCCCTTCTCCCATAGGGATTCCTTCGGAAAAAGGGGGACTTTTGGTGAATATCTGCGATAATTCAGAACTTTTCGTATCCTATTTTTGGATTGATTAAAGTACTGTAAATGGTTTGAAAATCATCCTCCGCTGATGCAATCAGCGGAATATACATCCCCCTTTGAAGGGGGCGCAGGGGGATGACCTTTTGTGGCAGTGAGTGTAAAAATTGTTCAATATCTTCAATAACGATAGTAACAGCTCTCTTCCTTTTTTAGAATCTTTTCATGCAAAACACCGGCCTAAAACTCCAAAATTTCCGGAATCACACCGAGACGCAGGTGGAATGGGCACCGCACATGAACGTCATCATCGGGCAAAACGGTATGGGCAAAACCAACCTGATTGATGCCATTCATTACCTCTGCATGAGCCGCAGCTTCGTCTCAAACAGCGACATTTATGTGACCAACCAAGATGCCACTTTCTTTATGATCAAAGGGCATTTTGAGGGAAATATCCGCTCCAGCTTTGATGTAAGCTGCTCGTATTCCCGCGGCGAAGGCAAAAAGATTTTTGTGAACGAAAGCCCGCTTGACCGGCTGTCGGATCTCATCGGCATGGTGCCGGTAGTCGTTTTAGCGCCGGGCGATAAAAAACTGACCAGTGAAGGTCCGGCTGAACGAAGGTCATTTATCGATTCGTTTATCAGCCAGATTTCACCACGGTACCTTCAGGATTTGCTATCGTACCGGAAAGTGCGCAGGCAGCGAAATAAGCTCTTGCAGGAGTTCCGCGGCAGCCGGGATGTATTGCTGGCCTATCTTGAGCCGTGGAACGCGCAACTTGCAGAATATGGTTCACGCATCGTTGCCAAACGTACCAAAGTACTCAATCGCTTTCAGGATTACCTCGCACGTGAATATGAAGTGATCTCAGGTATGCGCCATGAACCGCGCTTAGAATATCAAACGTTTTGCCAATCATCAGAAGATGAAGAAACAGTTCGAGAGAGATACCTGGCGAAGCTCGAAGAAAAATGCGACCATGAAATTGAGCGTGAGTTAACGCTTGTCGGCCCACATCGGGATGAAATCGTTTTCTACCTCGATGATTTTGAGCTTCGCAAATTTGGTTCGCAAGGGCAGCATCGTCTTTTTGCCTTGGCTTTGAAACTGGCCCAGCTTTTGTATTTTTCGGATGAACTGGATGATCTGCCCATTTTTCTGCTGGATGATGTCTTCGGAGATTTGGATGCGCAGCGAACCGAAGTATTACTCAATGCGCTAATCGAGCATGCGGGACAAACCTTCGTAACCGCCGCTAACCCCATTCCCTTTGATGACTACCTGACCTTCGATGGAAAGAAAAATCGCAAGTTCAAAGTGGAACATGGAATTGTTACCTTGCTGTAGCTCATTCAATAATTCAATCATTCAACAAATCAACCATTAATTAGTGGCACGATACCGATCAAATACTCCAAAACCGCTCAAAGACGCTCTTAAAGATTTTTTAGATGATTATCCGCATCGAAAGCGTTTAAAGAGAGGAATGATTTTATCTTTGTGGAGAGAAACGGTGGGAGAGCGAATAGCTGAACAGGCAGAAAATGTTCATTTTGAGCACGGAAATTTGGTTATTCACGTTAAAAATCCTGTTTGGCGGCAGGAAATTCACATGAAACGCTTTAGCATCACTAAAAAGCTTAATGATAAGGTAGATGAAAAAGTGATTAAAGAAATGGTTGTCCGCTCTTGAAATTATTGCAAAACATTTTAGCCCAGAGTATATTGGTTAAATAACTATGGAAACACCAAAATCAGAACAATTTAAAGAAAAAATCTCTGACGTTTGGCACAACATCACCACCCAAACGGATGAAGATGCTGCCGATATGGGGCGCGAGCGTATGGTTGTTTTTATCGTATCGCTAATTCTGGCGTTGTGTCTCTGGCTGATGGTTAATTTAAGCCGGGATTATAACCTGAATATCCAGCTGCCCGTTTCTTTAGGGGCTGTGCCCGAAGATCGCGCGCTGGCTGAGAATTTGCCCGAATCGGCAACTGTAAGTGTGATGGGTGAAGGCTGGAAACTCATCAATATTTATAACAATCCCCCCGTGATTAATGTTGATGTGAATGATGAACAGGTGAACCTTTATTCGCAGGTACAGCAGCAGATGAATATACCGCGTATTGAAGTACAAAAAGTACAGCCTCTTATTTTAACATTGGAGCTGCAGGAAAGAATTACCAAAAAAGTGCCGGTACGGCCAAATGTAGAAGTTTCATTTGAAGAGCAATATGGACTTACCGGTTCACCCACTATTCAACCCGATAGTGTTACCATCAGCGGCGCCGCTTCTTTAGTTCAGGACATTTATGCATGGCCCACAGATTCGGTTCATTTCACTGATGTTTCTCAGAATTTGTCCCGAGTGGTAGAGTTAAAAACAGGGAATGAACTCATCAGTTTATCTCAGAATCAGGTAATTTTTAATGCTGATGTAGCTCAATTCACCGAGGGAGAAGCCGAGGTGGAAATAAGCAGTAGAGGGTTTCCCGAGGGGCGGGATGTAACTTTTAGTCCGACTTCAATCACCATAAAATATAATGTGCCGATTAAAGAGTACCCGCAAATCGCAGATTCGAAAGTTTTCAATGCTTATGTTACTTACGAGCAAATTTTGCAGGACTCCACCGGGCTTGTTACCCCACAAATTGAGCAGGTGATTGATGAAAAGTACAACATTAAAATCAGCTCTTTCAACCCCGGCCAGGTATCTTACTTTAGAATTGTAGATTGATTAATGCAGACCGGACAGCTTGTCCGGCAAACCTTGGAATAGGGGCTGAAGTGATTTCATCAGTAGTCGGAATTAATTCTCGCGCTACTGATGAAAACCAATTCTAGTGCGAGCGTCTCGCTCGTATCAGAAATTAAACCACTTCTTCAAGCTTTTCCTCAAACGGACGAATAACCTCCTCCACCGGTCGAACATCATCGAAATAGGAAAGCACTTTCAGCATCACTTCATCCACCAGCACATCCGGACATGAGGCACCCGAAGTAATCGCGATATCTACGGGTTGATTTTTAGAAGGCAACCAATTTTCCGTTGTCCTGATTTCCTTATCCCACTGGTTAAAATGTTTGATTTCAATCCCCGATTTAATTTCTTCGGCATCACGAACATGGTAAGTGGGAAAAGAATGTTCCAGAATTTCAACCAGATGCATAGTGTTTGATGAATTATAACCTCCAACCACGATCGCCAGGTCAGCCCCGGTTTCGGTCAGTGCCAGTGTTGACGACTGATTTTCGTTGGTTGCGTAGCAAAGGGTGTCGGATGTATCGGCAAAATGATCCAAAATATCAGCCTCACCAAACCGCTTGATTGCTGCTTCTTTAAGAATATCCATCACCTCCTGCGTTTCCGTCGCCAGCATGGTAGTCTGATTGATGACACCAAAATGCTCGAGATCTTTGCGGGGATCAAATCCCTCGGTACTTTTGTGTCCAAAATATTTCTCAAAATCAGATTTGGGACGGTCACCTGTTAAGATATCGGCCAGAATGTGCGCTTCTTCAGGGTTCAACACTACTACGCTTGCCGAATGATCAGCACTATGAGAAAAAGTAGCGCGGGTTTCCTCATGGCGATGTTTCCCGTGAATTACCAGTGAATAGCCCTTTTTGCCTAATTGCTTGCCGCGTTTCCAAACCTTTTCTACAAAGGGACAGGTGGTGTTATACCCATAAGGGTTGATGCCTTTCTTTTTTAGTTTTCGCTGAATTTTAAGGGTGGTTCCGAAGGCCGGTACAATCACGATATCATCTTCATTCAGCGATTCTATGGGAATGAGTTCCGTACCATCTGTTTCAAATAAAAACTTAACGCCCCGACCCAGTAAATCTTCATTTACAGTGGGGTTATGAATCATCTCACTGAGCAGGTAAATATTTTTATCCGGATGTTGCTCTACGGTTTTATAGGCGATATCAATGGCATTTTCCACTCCATAACAGAAACCAAAATGCCGGGGTATGAAAAAGCGTACGGGTCCGAAATCAAGCACACTTGGCTCCAAATCCTTTTTGCGCGGATCCATCACCTTATTGGCATCCTTCACCTTGCGAATAACCGGCGATTGATAAATTTCAGGAATATTGAATTTCTTGCGGGCCATGTTTGCAACTGATTTAGATTAGCACAGAAAATACGAAGATTAGCAGGAAATATGTAGATCGAGATTCATGTTTAACCGCAAGGTTCGCAGAGTTTGCGCTAAGTTCGCAAAGGATAAATAAATATCTTAGTGCACCTTGCGGTTTAAATCACGCTTCGGCAACCTCATCCAGTTTCACTCCCACCAAGCGGCTGATGCCCGTTTCCGGCATCGTCACGCCGTACATCATTTCAGCTTTGCCCATCGTCTTTTTATTGTGGGTGATGATAATAAACTGCGTATCTTCGCTGAATTGCTTAATCATTGCCGCAAACCGTTCAATATTGGCATCATCAAGTGGAGCATCAACCTCATCAAGTATACAAAAAGGGGATGGCTTGACGAGATAAATGGCAAAAAGCAGCGCAATGGCAGTAAGCGTTTTTTCGCCACCTGAAAGCTGGTTGATGGTAGAAGGACGTTTACCCTTGGGATTCGCCTTAATTTCAATCCGCGCATCCAGGGGGTCTTCAGCCTCTTCATCAATTACCAAATCACAATAATCATCTTCATTGAAAAGCGTGTGAAATACCTTTTGGAAATTTAGGCGGACTTTTTCAAAAGTGGTGTTAAAACGTTCAGTAGCCGTTTTGTTAATCTCGTTGATGGTCTCCCGTAGTTCCTCGGCAGCCTGATTTAAATCCGCAGTTTGCTCCTCATAAAAATCCAGCCGCTCTTTTTCCTCTTCATACTCTTCAATCGCCAGGGCGTTGACCTCACCGATTTTATTGAGCTTTTGCCTGAGCTCCGCGATACGCTTTTTAGCCTCTTTCGGATCAGTTTCCTCCCCCAGCTCAGCTTTAATCTGGTCCATCAGCACGCCATAAGTTTCCCAGATATGGTCGGAGAAGTTCTCAATCTGCATTTCAAACTTTTCCTTCGCCATTGCCAGGTGATGCACCAGCTCCAGGTTCACCTCTTTGCGCCGGCGGACCTCCTTCAGTTCTTTCTCAATTTCGTTGATGCGTCCACGCTGCTTGCCCGAAGATTCTTCAGCCTGCTTTAAGGCTTCATCAGCACTCTCTTTCTGCTCCTCTAAACCGGCCTTTTGTTCTTTAAGTCCGGTAACGGAATCCCGGTATTTTTCAATGCGTTCCTTCGCCTCTCCGGTTTTTTCTGAGCGCAACTTCAGACGTTCTTTCAGGTTTTGAATACCGTCTCCGGCGCGCTTAATATCGCGCTCGTGATTTTCTACCTTATTCTTCAAATCCTGATGCTTGAGTCGGGCATCGTTGTAGCGGCCCTGGGCGATTGAGCGCTCTTCTTCCAGTTCCTGCAGCGCGTGTTTCTTTTCCTCCTGCTGCTCGTGTAAATCGCGCAGTTTTTGCTGCAACTCTTTTTGCCTGGGCTGAAGTTCGTCCAGCTCCTGCTTGGCCGATCCTTCATTATTGATCAGCGATTCCTGCCGGTTGTTCAGCTCGCCGATATTCTTCTCATAAATCTGTATTTTTGACTCAAAACTGTTAATCTGTTGCTCAATTTGCCGAACCGTCCGTTCTTTTTCTTTAAGCTGCTGTTCAATCTCCTGCAGGCTGATGGACTCATATTGCCCGCGAACCTTTTGAAGCTCAGCCTCAGATTGTTGAATCTTGGATGATAGCGAGCCTTCCTTCTCTTCCAGCTTTGAAATCTTGTCTTTCAGTCCAACCCGGATTCCCGCATTCTTGCTCTTGCTTCCGCTCTGTAAAAAACGATTTCCGGTGACGACTTCCCCGCCCGGAGTAACACCAATATTGCGGCTGCCTTTAACGGCTTGATAAGCTTTATCTACCGAATCAAAGACCAGCACGTTACCAAGTAACAATTCCTTAAGGGCAGAAAACTGAGCATCTGATTTTACATGCCCGGCTAAAGAATCAGGTTGGGTATCATAAGAATCAGACAATTGATCTAACGGAATGAAAGTAGCACGTCCTTTATCATTTTCTTTAAGCAATTTCGCGGCTTTCCGGGCGTCATCAAGCGTTTCAACCACTACAAAATTCAACGCTTCACCCAGTACTGATTCAAGGGCTACCGCGTGTTTTTCATCCGTTGATAAAATATTCGAAACGACATCGAGCAGTGAAAAATCATTCCCGTAACTTTCCAGCAAGAACTGTACACTTGATGGAAATGCTTCATTAGAATTGGCAATACCCCGAAGCAGCGAAATTTCTGACTGAACGGAATCAAGCCGGCTCTGATGGCTACGGAGTTGATCTTTCAAGTTATCCTGTTGCCCACTTAACTGCTCACGCTGTTCCCTGCTTTGCTGAAGCTTTTCCTGCTGCTTGTCACGTTCATCAACCGATTTCTTAAGCTTCTCTGCCAGCAGCTTTTTTTCACCGCGCAGATTGATGATTTCATCCTCCAGGTCTTCAATCTCTTCACGAATGCGAATCAGGTCGCCTTCCGTATTCTCCAGCCGCGATTCGATTTTAATGCGTCGGGTTTGCAGCTCATTCAAATCCTGATTAGCTTTAGAAAAATCCCGCTCCAGCTTGTTCAGTTTTTCCCGCTCATCCGAATACTGCTGCTGGATTTCCGCATACCGCTCTTTCGATCCCTTTAAGTTCTTATCAGCCCTTTCAAGATCCGAATCAAACGATTCCAGCTTCTTTTGGCTGCTTTCAAATACTTCGCGCAGGTCTTTCAGATCCTGCTCGCCTTGCTCAATATCTTTGGTGTACTGCTCAATTACATTTTCTTCATTAGTGATTTTCTCCCCTGTAATCTGCAAATTTGTCTCAGAATCGCGGATCTTAGAATGAAGCTGACTTACCCGCCGCTGCGCCTCCGCCTGTTTCCTTTCCTTCTCACTCAGCGCATTCCGGGCTGATTCTTCCTCGCCCTCCAGTTTTTCCGCTTTCGAAAGAATTTCCTTCTTTTCTTTATCCGCATTGCTGATGCGTTCTTTTAGCGGCTCTAACTCTTCCTGAATTTTCAGGTATTCATGCTTGTTGAGGGCTTTATCAAGATGCTCAAGCTCTTGAGTGTACTTCTTTGCTTTTTGAGCCTTTTCCGCCTGAATTTCAAGTGAGCGGGTTTTCTTGCGGACTTCCACCAAAATATCTTCAACCCGTTGCAAATCTTCCCGCGTTTCTTCCAGTTTACGGAAGGTTTTCTTTCGCTTGTCCTTATAGCGGGTCACTCCGGCGGCTTCTTCAAAAAGGCGGCGGCGGTCGTTATTTTTATCATTGAGAATTTCTTCCACCATCTTGAGTTCAATCACTGAATAAGCATCCGAGCTCATTCCGGTGTCCATGAAAAGCTCCATGATATCTTTCAGGCGGCACGTGGTACCGTTAATCAGGTATTTACTCTCGCCCGAGCGATAAAGACGACGGGTGATGGTAATTTCATTGTATTCGGTGGGTAGTAACCCTTTATTGTTGACGAAAGTGAGCGAAACTTCCGACATGCCCAGTGCATTTTTCTTGGCCGTTCCGTTGAAAATAACGTTGGTCATGCTTGATGAGCGGAGAAGGGTAGGGCGCTGTTCACCCAAAACCCAGCGCATAGAATCCACGATATTAGATTTGCCGCATCCGTTAGGGCCTACAATAGCCGTGATGCCTTTGTCAAACGACACATTCGTTTTGTGAGCAAAACTTTTAAATCCCTGAAGTTCCAGTTCGGATATATACATACATTTTGTTAATTAGTTATTTGTTATTAGTGATTTGGCTTCAACTAATAACTAATAACCTATGAACCAATAACAATTTATACCGTCATTATTTACTCGCACCGTCGCTCTGCGGCGCTGAGCGACGGAACAAGTAAAACTAAGCCTGAATGTATAAATTTGAAACGTTTGTTGTTTCTAACATTCGAATTTTGGATTTCGAATTTAAACCGTCATAATTTCTTTTTCCTTGTGCTCCAGAAGTTCATCCACTTTTTTAGTATGACTATCGGTAATTTTCTGAATTTCTTCCTCAGCCTCATACTTTGAATCTTCGGGCAATGATTCGCTGTCAACTTTTTTCTTAATCAGGTCATTAGCATCACGTCGCGTATTGCGGATAGAAATACGTGTATCTTCCGAAATTTGCTTCACCCGTTTAACCAAGTCCTTGCGCCGTTCTTCAGAAAGGATAGGCAGGGGAATACGAATCAGATTTCCGTCATTATTTGGGTTTAACCCAAGTCCCGAAGCCATAATAGCCTTTTCAATATTTTCCAGCGCTGACTGGTCAAAAGGCTGAACCGTCAGCAACCGGGCTTCGGGCGCACTAACATTGGCAAGCTGATTTAAGGGCGTTTGAGCCCCGTAATAATCGACCTTAATGCCATCCAGCAGTGCAGGCTGAGCCTTTCCCGCCCGTATGTGAGATAATTCTTTTTTATAGAATGAAATAGCTTCATTCATCTTCGTATCCGTTGAATCAATAATAGCTTGTAACTCTTGTGGTATCATTGTCTTAAAAAATGTGTTAATCGTTAACTGTGTTCAGCAATTGAGCTTTCCAATCAAACTAAGCATCGTTTATACTCAGAAAGAGAGCCATATAAAATCCCTGTTCGGTTATCTCTCCGTCCGTCGGACGGGAGAGATGCTTCCCCCTTCCGCCGAAGGCGTGCCTATGGCAGAAGGGGGCGCAGGGGGATGACCTTTTTTGAAATAGAGTGTGGATTCAACGTTCTATATCCACTTCAAAAATGAATTTAAGAAATCTTGGTATCTTCCCAAACTACTGTTGAACCGATTGAATCATCACCCATTAGCAATTTTTCCAAATTACCGGCAATATTCATATTAAAAACAATGATAGGCGTCTCATTCTCCCGGCAAAGGGTGAAGGCAGTTAAATCCATAATTGAAAGGCGTCGTTCGAGCACTTCATCACCGGTGATAGTACTGAATTTCTTCGCATCGGGATTTTTCTCAGGATCAGCGTCAAAAATACCGTCAACCCGTGTTCCTTTAAGAATTACATCGGCTTCGATTTCAATAGCACGGAGTGAAGCGGCGGTATCAGTCGTAAAGTAGGGATTTCCCGTTCCGGCTCCGAAAATGATAACACGTCCCTTTTCAAGGTGCCGGATGGCACGCCGGCGAATGTAAGGTTCAGCAATTTCTTCCATTCGGATGGCAGACATCAACCGGGTTTGCACTCCTTTTCGTTCGAGCGCGTCTTGTAGGGCCATGCTATTAATCATTGTTGCGAGCATTCCCATATAGTCACCCTGCACGCGGTCCATACCTTCAGTGGCACCTTTCACCCCGCGAAAAATATTGCCGCCGCCAACAACTACCGAAACTTCAAAACCTTCATCATGTGCTGCCTTAATTTCATTGGCATACTGGGTGAGAATGTCGCCGTCAATGCCATGTCCTTGTTCTCCTAAAAGCGCTTCCCCACTAAGTTTTAGTAAGACCCTTGTATATTTTTTCGCCACTTTATTATCCTAATTAAAATGAGATGGTGTACTGCCGAAAGTGTTAGACCTGACAGCGTGCCGGTGAATTTCCGGTTCCTGTCAGAGTCTTTGGAAAAGCAACGCTGTCAGGTCCGCAGGCGGACGCTTACAGGTTGTTTTCCAATTTAAAATCCCTTAAGCATAAAAAAAAGGCTACCGAATTGGTAGCCTTTTTTCAGAAACCGTTACTTACGATTCTTCTCCAAGCTGAAGCCGATGGAATGACTTTACCAGGGGAGTATCGCTTTTTTTCAAATACTCCTGAACAGACAAGCTGTTGTCTTTAACAAACTTTTGTTCCAGCAAAACGCGTTCTTCATAAAATCGGCGCAGTTTGCCTTTAGACGCTTTTTCAGCAATTTCCTCCGGTTTGCCTTCATTCAATAGCTGCTCTTTGGCAATTTCAAGCTCGTGTTCAACAACCGAGCTGTCAACCTCTTCACGGGTCACAGCAATAGGTTTCATCGCCGCAACCTGCATGGCTACATCTTTGCCAATCTCTTTATCACTAACATCACCTTCAAATTCAATAAGAACACCTAATTGGTTACCCGGGTGAATGTAAGAAATAAACTGGCCTTCCGATTTAGCCAAAACCACACGACTGACTTCAATCTTTTCACCGATTTTACTGACCATATCCTTCAAGTGATCGCCAACGGTAAGTCCGTCAACTTTTGCTTTAAGAAGCTCATCAACAGAATCAATTTCTTCTTCAAAGGCTACATTTAAAAATTGTTCGGTCTGTTTTTGGAAATCTTCGTTTCGAGCTACAAAATCGGTTTCGCAATTAATTTCCAAAGCGGCCGCTTTAGTGCCGTCATCACTCACGCGGGTGACGATCAGCCCTTGGTTAGCGTCGCGGTCAGCCCGTTTTTCAGAAAGTTTTTGTCCTTTTTTGCGGAGAATTTCAATCGCTTTGTCGAAATCGCCGTCGGCTTCCTGAAGGGCTTTTTTGCAATCCATCATGCCCGCTCCGGTCTGCTCGCGCAGTTCTTTTACGTCTTTTGCAGAAATACTCATGGTCGAGTTACGCTGTTTAATTTTGTTGTTTTATTTAAAAAGGATGAAATGAAAAATGCTTACTCTTCTTCGTCAGAAGACTCCTGATCTTTCTTTCTTCGTCGTGATCGGCGTTTGCCGGTAGCCTTTTTCTTAGGCTTCACTTTTTCTGCCTTCGTTGCTTCTTCGGCCGCCTGCTCAAGCATTTCTTCTTCATTCTGAGCTTCCCGTTCAGCATTTCCTTCAATAATAGCGTCCGCTATTGAAGCAGAAATAAGCTGGATCGTTCGGGCAGAATCATCATTGCAAGGCACAATATAATCAGGAATATCGGGATCACTGTTTGTATCGACCATTGCAATGATCGGAAGGTTAAGCTTCACAGCCTCGTTAACAGCGATGTGCTCTTTAATAGTATCCACAACGAAAACGGCACCGGGCAGGTGATTCATGTTGGAAATACCGCCGAGTGTTTGCTCCAGCTTTTCGTGCTCGCGGTCAAGCATCAGGGTTTCTTTTTTGGTAAGCTCTTCATACGTACCGTCTTCCCGCATCCGATCAATTTCCTCCATTCGGGAAATGCTTTTCTTTACGGTTGAAAAGTTGGTAAGCATACCGCCAAGCCAGCGATGGGTAACAAAAGGCATTCCGCAACGGATGGCTTCGGTTTTAATGATGTCCTGAGACTGCTTTTTGGTACCTACAAAAAGGATGGTTTTCCCCGCACGGGCAAGTTTAGCCACTTCATCCAGCGCTTCCTGGAAAAATTTTTGGGTCTTTTTGAGATCTATGATGTGAATTCCGTTTCGCTCCATGAAGATAAATTCCTTCATTTTGGGATTCCATCGGCGGGTAAGGTGCCCGAAATGAGCACCGGATTTTAACAGTTTTTCTAAATCAGGTGTAGTTGGCATAGGTTTGATTTGTTTTTGAGTTTATCCTCTATACAGGTCATACCGGGCGCTAATCCACTCCGTTTGAAATGAACACTCGGCGCGCAGGTCGCTGTATATGTGTGATTAATGTATTGACTAATAGTTATCTGTTATTCGTTTCTCCCTTTTATAAAGGGCAACACGAATAACAAATAACCAATAACGAATTATCGTTTCGAGAACTGAGACTTCTTACGTGCTCCGGGCTGTCCGTATTTTTTACGTTCAACCATGCGGTCGTCACGGGTAAGCAGCTGATGCTCTTTCAATACGCCGTGCCACTCCTCATTGTGATCATCAAGAGCGCGAGCCAGTGCATGCTGAATAGCACCCGACTGACCGGTAATGCCGCCGCCACGAACTGTTACCTTGATGTCAAACTGACCATCAGATTCAGTAACTTCAAGGGGCAGTGATGCAACATTACGATGCGCCTGCGTGCTGAAATAATCATCCAGTTCCTTGTTGTTTACTAAGAAGTTCCCCGATCCGGGTTGAATGTAGAGTCGTGCAGTAGAAGTTTTTCTTCTTCCGATGAAATTTTTCTGTTCCATTCGTAATTAAAGCTCGATTTTTTCAGGTTGTTGTGCTTCTTGCTGATGAACCGGACCCGCATAAACCCGAAGGTTAGTCATAAGCTTATTGCTCAGCTTATTCTTCGGTAACATCCCTTTCACAGCGTTTTCAACAAGGAATGTCGGTTTTTTGTCCAGCATATCTTCTGCCGAAGTGAACCGCTCGCCACCGGGAAAACCGGTGTGACGAAAGTATTCTTTTTGCTGCATCTTATTGCCTGTCAAATTCACTTTAGCGGCATTAATTACAACAACATTGTCTCCGGTATCCATGTGGGGAGTGAAGGTTGGTTTATGCTTGCCTCTCAGGTAAGTGGCTACTTTTGTAGCAACTCGTCCCAGAGAATGCCCTTCGGCATCAACAAGAACCCATTTCTTTTTGATATCTCCCGCCTTGGCGGAGTAGGTCTTGTAACTGTTTGTATTCACGGTAAAACTTGTTTAAAAATTGCTTTTGTATGAAGTTCCGCAAAATAGGCTTATTTAAATCCATTTGCAACGGCAGAAGTATGAAAAATTTTGAGCCCTGTAGGATAGGTATCCTGCCCGTCAAATAATGATTTAAGAACAAAGATTAACGATCAACGATTTAGGATGTAAGACAATCAAATCTAAAATCTCAATCGCTAATCCTTGTTCTGCAATCCCCTTTGAGTGCTATTGGGGTTATCATTATCGGACAAGCTGCCCGACCTACCTTTTCAAAAACTGGCGCAAGCGTCTCGTTTGTGCCGGTAGGTTGCAATTTAGACTCAGGTGCCTGGCACCTTGCCTTAGGCAAATGCAGTCAACTATCCGGCGCAATCTACTTCCAATATCATTGCGTTCACCCTGAACTTGCTTTAGAATCTATAGGAGCAATTTTAAAGCTTACTGTGATCTTTGTAGGACAGGCATCTTGCCCGTCACATAATGTTAAAGTGAGTTGCGCTCCCGCTTTGTCGTTCAGGAGTAGAGCTCCCTCACAGCGCAATAATTGTAGATCGAGATTTATCTCGGCTGACTATTTCTATGATCAATACTTCTCGGAATAAATGTCGAGCTACAAGTGTAAAGATTTATAGATGTCGGGCAAGATGCCCGACCTACATTTCATTACGCTTTTCTCTAAAATTAATTGTAAATTTGAAGCGCTAAAAAAGGATGCATAGATTTTAGAAACCAAGTTTTAACCAGAAAGGCAAGAACCAGATGGCTCAAAAAAATCAACTTTCAGAAACCAAACAATCATTCGACACCGGCTCAGGAAAAGCGTATTTATACAGCCTGAAAAAGCTGCAAGAGCTGGGATATGGAGATGTAAGCAAACTTCCCTTCACCATTCGCATATTGCTTGAAGCTGTGCTTCGTGAATGTGACGGATATATTGTTACCGAAGACGACATTAAAAAGTTAGCCGGTTACAACGCCAAAAATCCGCAGGGTGAAATTCCTTTCAAGCCTTCGCGTGTGGTGCTGCAGGATTTTACCGGCGTACCCGCCGTAGTTGACCTTGCCGCACTTCGTTCAGCTATGGAGCGCATGGGCGGTGATCCGCAGTCCATCAACCCGCAGGTGCCGGTAGATCTGGTTATTGACCACTCGGTGCAGGTTGACGAGTTTGGTCAGGAATACGCTTTCATGCACAATGTGGACAAAGAGTTCGAGCGTAACCGCGAACGGTATGAATTTCTGAAATGGGGACAAAAAGCCTTTGATAATTTTAGAGTTGTGCCTCCGGGACGCGGAATTGTGCACCAGGTAAACCTTGAATATCTGGCAAAAGGAGCCTTCACCCGAAAAGAAGACGATGGTGATACTGTAGTTTATCCCGATACCTTGGTGGGAACTGATTCACATACCACTATGATTAACGGACTCGGAATTCTCGGCTGGGGCGTTGGCGGTATTGAAGCCGAAGCGGCAATGCTGGGACAGCCAATCCACATGCTGATTCCTGAAGTGGTAGGAATGAAACTGACCGGAAAACTGCGCGAAGGAATCACTGCTACCGATCTTACGCTGACGGTAACGCAGATGCTTCGTAAGCATGGAGTGGTTGGTAAATTTGTTGAATTTTATGGTGAAGGACTCACAAATATGAGCCTTCCCGATCGCGCGACCATCGCAAATATGGCTCCCGAATATGGTGCCACTATGGGCTTCTTCCCGATGGATGATGAAGCTATGCGCTACATGCGACGAACCGGACGTGACGAAGAGCATGTTGAAATGGTTGAGCGCTACATGAAGGCGCAGGGTTTATATCGCACCAAAGATACAGTTGACCCTGAATTCACGGATACGCTTGAGCTTGATCTGGGTGATGTTGAAACTTCATTGGCGGGACCAAAACTTCCGCATGATCGCATTTCGTTGCCTAATATGAAGAAAACCTTCAAAAGCAGCCTGACTAGTGATGATCCCACAATGGGTTTTAGCCTTGCACAGGAAAAACTGGCCAATAAAGGAACTTTCAAAAACGGGCAGGAAGTGGAAATGAAGCATGGTGATGTGGTTATCGCCGCTATCACTTCTTGTACCAACACTTCAAATCCGAGCGTGATGTTGGGTGCGGGAATCGTAGCGAAAAAGGCGCTCGAAAAAGGGCTGAAAGTACCACCTTACGTTAAAACTTCACTGGCCCCCGGGTCGCGTGTGGTTACCCAATATCTCAATGAAGCGGGACTTACCGATGATATGGATAAGCTTGGTTTCAACCTTGTGGGTTATGGATGTACCACCTGTATCGGGAACTCAGGACCGTTGCCATTGCCGGTAGAAAATGCGGTGAAAGAAGGCGATCTGATTGTAGCCGGAGTTCTGTCCGGAAACCGAAACTTCGAAGGACGTATTCATCCTTATGTGAAAGCCAATTATCTGGCTTCACCTCCTCTGGTTGTGGCTTATGCGCTTGCCGGTACGGTTGATATTGATCTCGCAAATGAGCCGCTTGGCAAAGACAAAGACGGCAATGATGTGTATCTGAAAGATATCTGGCCTACATCAGATGAAATCGCAGAGCATCTCGACAGCGCCATTCGTCCCGAATTGTTCAACAAGCAGTATGGTGATGTTTTCAAATCCGAAGAGTGGGATGAAATTCCCGTCGGTGGCGGTGAGCTTTATGAGTGGAAGGATGAATCGACTTACATTCAGGAACCGCCCTTCTTCGTAGATATGGGTGAAAATCCTGAGCCGATTAAGCCGATTAACGGCGCGCGCGCTTTGGTGAAAGTGGGCGATTCCATTACTACTGACCACATTTCACCTGCCGGAAATATTAAGACTGACAGTCCTGCCGGTAAATATCTTACCGATCACGGTATCGATCCCCTTGATTTCAACTCTTACGGGTCCCGTCGCGGAAATGACCGGGTAATGACTCGCGGAACCTTCGCCAATGTGCGGTTCAAGAATCAACTGGCGCCGGGCAAGGAAGGTGGTTTCACCAATTATTTCCCTGCTGATGAAATCACTACGATTTTTGATGCGGCTGAACGCTATAAAAAAGACGGAACACCGCTGGTTGCACTGGCCGGAAAACAATACGGAACCGGATCATCTCGTGACTGGGCCGCGAAAGGTACGATTCTGCTTGGGGTTGAAGCGGTAATTGCTACCTCTTACGAGCGCATTCACCGTTCAAATCTCGTTGGAATGGGCGTACTTCCACTTCAGTTCAAAGAAGGTGAATCTGCAGATACCCTCGGACTTGATGGTTCTGAAGAATTCAGCATTCATGTTTCGGATGATCTCAAACCGCGGGATCTTGTAAAAGTAGATGCAAAAAAAGCGAACGGAGAAACGGTTTCATTTGAAGCAGTCAACCGAATCGATACGCCGGTAGAAATTGATTACTACCGAAACGGCGGAATTCTACACTACGTGCTTCGTGAGTATCACCGGGCGCAAAAGCAGAATTAGAAATATACTCGTCGCACATCTGGTTTTGATGTCCGACGAGTGGAAAGAGAAAATAGTCCTAATTGCCCCGACCTTTAGCTCGGGGTTCTCTAAAGCCCTTGTTTTTTGGACATCTATTTTTCCCCGGCCTGAGGGCCGGGGAAATTGATGTCAGAGCTTTTTTTTATTGAAGAAATGTTATCTCAAGAGAAACTGAAGAGAGTGCGCAAAGCTATTGCAATGGACGCTAAAAATTTTTACTCCGCGATCTCTACGCAATCTTCGCGTCTTTGCGGTTATACTATCCATTTCTCCACACCCCGCATGGTAAAAAGCCGAGCCATCAGTTGAGATAAAGGCGTATTCAGCATCAAAGAGACAATGCCATTTCTAACAAAAGGCAAAGATGATTTCCGTCCCAGTTGCATGTTAAATTCTGCCCTTCGCATGGAGTTTTTGGCCGCTTTCACTCTCCGTTTTTCAAATGCCTTCAATACTTTTTGATGCGGTTCTTGCTGATTAACAATCAGGTGTAAACTCTGTGCCAAATCCCAAGCTCCCAGCCAGCCGAGGTTCATACCTTGTCCGCCGATGGGACTCACAACATGAGCGGCATCACCCGCTAAAATCACCCGTCCTTTTACCATCGGTTTTGCCAGTAGTTTCTGAACTCCAAAACTGCTGAGCATCGTATTTTTGGTACCTTTTAATGAATGGTTTATGCGCTGATGCACTTTCTGTTCAATCATTTCGGGGCTTATGGCTGAAGGATAGTCATCTGTTTTAACAACCCACCGGCGTTTCTTATCCGGCAGGGGGAAAGACTCGATCAGACCTTCATCACAGAGAAAAATAGCGGCGTCTGTATCAAAAGCAGTATTATCGCTGAAGTCACCCATAATAAAGGTATCGGGATAGGATTTACCCCTGAACGAAATTCCAGCTTTTTTGCGAATGGTGCTTTCTTTTCCATCACACCCCACAAGAAATGAAGTCTTGATGGTTTTGATTTCGTCATCTTGTTCAAAAGAAAGGGTTACGTGACTATCACGCTGAGTGAAATCAGTGACTTTAGCATTTTTTATAAGTCGAAAATTTTTCAACTGGTCAACATAATTTTCTAAAATCCACTCGGTTTCAACTTGGGGAAGGGTGAGTATAAAATTGAACGGTTTGGGGCAATCATCAAAAGAAAGAGCACCGATTTTTCGGCTGTTCGTAAAAGCATGTCCCCTTGAAATCTTGATGCCCTTTTTGACAAAATCATCAGCAAGGTTCAATTTATCAAACAGCTCCAGTGAAACGGGATGAATGCCGATGGAACGAGAACCGGGACGTGGTTCAGACCGCTTTTCCAGAATGATACAGGAGATACCAAGTTTATGAAGGCAAGCCGCTAAAAACAGACCAACAGGTCCGCCGCCGGCGATGGCAACTTGGTATGTTGATGAGAGATTATTCATTGCCCAATTCTAAAAATTTAATTTTTAACGAAAGGCCATCCCCCTGCGCCCCCTTCGAAGGGGGAGGTAAATTGAATTATTTACAATAATTCAGAATAAAACCTACTCCTTTTAAATGCTCATTAAAACTTATCGATTTCTAAATTATCCAGTTGAAACTCTGCTGATGCAATCAGCAGAATATTGTTCCCCCTTTGAAGGGGGTTGGGGGGCTTTCCACGCTTTCACTCATGCTCATACACCAACAACAACCGAAAAGGAAAAAGCCTTCGCACTTTCCATTCATCTGGCACGGCAGCAACCAGCTCATCATAAGTATAACTTCTTTTGATAGAAGTGAGTCCGTCTTGAGTGATGAATGAACTGCGAAAAACCGGGCGAGAAAATATATTAAAAAGCAAATAAGCGATATCGCTGCGACGACCGTCATTAAAAATTACTGCCTTTTTGCTTAGCTTTTTAGAAAGAGCCAGCATCTCGGTCAGTTGCTTATGGCTCAGATGATGCAGCACATGATTAGAGATCACGAAATCGAACTTTCGAGTGCCGGTATCAAGATCAGCAATGGAACAGTTTAAGAATTGCACATTTTCAGGGTGCTTCAGTTTTTGAGCGAAATCAAAGGCCCGTTTATCCGGGTCAATTGCTGTGATATCGACATTCAATTCATCTTTAGCTGCCCATTCGGCCAGTTTTACAGGAATATCACCACCGCCGAAACCAACATCGAGGATAGAAGTTTTACCTTTTTTCCGGGCATATGGATAAATCCACTGGTCATAAATTTTGCGCCATTGAGAAATCAAGGTGTTAATAGTACTGAACTGGCGATAGGTATTTTCGAGTTCCGTTGGATCGCAGTCAGGAGCATCCATCTGTTCGCTGCTGTGTGCATCGCGCTGTGAGAGAAAGAGGGGCATTTATGCCTGGATTTTGATTAACAGTCCGCTTTCAATCGTGAGGCCTGGGCCGAATGCCATCGCTAAAACCGGTTCAGAATTACTTTTTTGGGGACGTTGAAGCAAGTCAGCCAGCACAAATAAAACAGTGGCGCTACTCATATTCCCAAATTCACTAAGGATTTTTCGAGAGGATGCTAACATCTTTCCATTCAGATTCAGGTTCTTTTGTACTTTATCGAGAATGGCACGTCCACCGGGGTGAACCGCCCAATGCCTGATTTGTCGCGGGCTTAAATCAAAATCATCAAAAAGCGGACGAATAGCAGTGGCCAAGTTCGACTCGATGATGTCCGGCACATAAGTTGAAAGTACCATATCAAAACCAGTATCGCCGATAGTCCATGCCATGTCGCCCTCACTTTCATCCGCGATAGAAGTGGAAAATTGGTTGAGCTCAAAAGCCGGGGAATTTGCCGGTTTTTGAGAACAGACAACTACTCCCGCCGCTCCGTCTGCAAAAACCGAAGCTGAAATCAGATTATCGGTTGCTTCTGAAGCTTGTAAATGAATACTGCAAAGTTCCAGGCAAACGATGAGTACAGTAGCACCGGGTTGAGATTCACAAAATGATTTAGCCATTTTCATGGCGGGGAAAGCGGCAAAACATCCCATAAATCCAAGGTGAAAGCGCTGTACAGATGGCGAAAGCCCAAGCTGTTTAATAATTTCAAATCCCGGTTCAGGCGCGAAAAAACCGGTACATGAAACAGTGATGATGTGAGTGATGTCTTCTTTATCAACTGAAGGACTTTCATCAATGGTTTTACGGGCAGTATCGACGAAAAGAGCTTTCGCTTTTTCTTCATAAATTTTATTCCGCATACCGGTTGAAGGGGATTTAAACGAGCCGTCTTTTTGGAAAAAGAAGCGGGGAGAACCATTGGCATTAAAATCATGAATCACGGTATGACGTTTTTCAATACCTGATTTTGAATAGATACGATGGATGATGCGCTGTGTCGCTTTTCTGTCGCCGATATATTCCTTCATCCGGTCCCGCAAAAAACTTTGCTCGTAGGACTGTTCGGGTACTACAGTAGCGATATTTTGGATATATGCAGGCATTAGTTAAAGGTTAAAAGGTTTCTTTAACCATTATAACTAATTTCTTTGGTAATAATCTCCAAAATAATTCTAATTACTTTCCCCCGATAGCTTTGCTAAAGTTCATGCTTTAAATATTCCAGCTTATCGGGGTTTAAAACCACATAAATACTTTGGATTTTATCATCTTCAATATGAAATGACCAGACATTATTTAGCTGCTCATCCAGATAAGTGATCATACCCGGCTCGCCATTAATATCCGTGAATTCTACGCGGAGGGCTTGGGTTACCCCTTTCTGTATGCCTGTCAAAAACTTCGCTATTTTAGTTGCTCCGGCCACGGGTTTACGTACTGCAGCCACCTTACCGCCTCCATCCGAGTAGAGTATAGCTTCCTCTGCCAACATGCCCTCTACTTCTGTCAACTCTCCATCTTGCATAGCTTTAATGAAAGTTGTAACCAGTTCACGCTGTTCTGCTGTATTTTTTTCAAAGCGGGGTTTCTTTTTCTGTACGCTTTCTCGTGCCCGCTGAGCAATTTTTCTACAGTGTGATTCAGATTTATTGATGATCTCCGCAACAGAGGAGTAATCGTAGTCAAATACTTCTCGCAAAATGAATACGGCACGCTGAACGGGATTTAATTGCTCGAGTACAACAAGAAGTGCCATAGAAAGTGATTCAGCCAGTTCTGCTTTTGCTTCGGGTGTTTCACTTCCTGCTGCTAAAAGAGGTTCCGGTAAGTCAGGGCCAATATATTGTTCTCTCCGGTTACGGGCTGATTTTATTTCATCCAGGCAGATATTGCTCACTATTCTGGAGAGATAGGCCTGATTAGAGTGTATCTGCTCGATGTCTTGTTTTCGCCAGCGAAGAAAAGCCTCTTGCACAGCATCTTCCGCCGGCGCTACACGTTTTAACATTGCGTAAGCCAGTCTGAATAAGCCGGGACGATAGGTTTCAAAAATTTCTGTGGATTTGTTCATAATAATAAGCAATCAGCCTCCAGTTATCAGTTTTAATTTATTGCTAACGGCTGAATGCTGAAAGCTATTTCTATTTGGAACTCCATATTTCACACAGTTCATCAGAACCGACATTTATCGGAGCATTCATCAAGTTATAAAAATTTTCAAGAGCATTGAGAAGGGTAATTTGAACAATTTCCCGTTCACTGAAATGGCGCTGCATCCGCTCAAAGGTGGAATCATCCACATGCTTGTTTCGGGTAGCCTCATCTACATAAGCCAGGGCCGCCTTTTCGGATTCACTGAAATGTTCACTGTCTTCAAAACGAAGCAAATCATCAAAAATGCTGGGGTTCAGTTTTTTCTTTTGAGCTGATGCTTTCCCGATATCTATACAAAAGCCACACCCGTTAAGGGTAGCAACATACACTTTAATCAAGTGATTGAGCTTTGGATCGATGGTAAACTTTTCTTCGGTGGCCATCATTTTTTTTGAAAGCCCTAAACCTTCAGGAAAACGTGCATAGTGAACTTTCAGCGGAGTAATTACTTTACCGACAAGACGCTTTGTAAGCCAGTATATCAGCTTTAATTTGAAAGATTTTGGTCTTTCAATAGGTTTTAGTCGGGGCTCAGTATTATTTTGAGATATTTTAAGGGTAGAATAAGTCATCGGTTTTCAGGTTTTATTATGTGCAAAATTGTTTTCAAGTGTATGACGAGACAGAAACCCAAAGTGTGACAGATTTATTTTATTTGTTTTGGTCATGAAGCTAAGGGTGGAATCTCGCTTTCGTTATAGGTTACGTAACGGCCTCGGCATATTATGGGCTTGTTATATACCCCTCAGCTTTCAGTCTCCACCTCCTCGATGTTATCGTCCAGCTCCAAACCAATCAATAGGTGGTAGAGATCAACGCCCCGTATCGACTACAACCTTTTGTGTCCGAACATTTATAACTCACGTTATTATGTATTAGGAAAGCAGGGTAAAGAACTTGTTATATAGAAGTCGTCAAATAAACCCGAACAGCGGTGGAAAGACGATCACGACAATTGCAGCCCAAACGGCATAAACCGGCAGGTAGTCCGTCTGCCATTTTTCAAGATCGGTGAATGATCCTCGGCCGCGCAAAAATCGAATATATAGCACCGCGGACCATGTCAAATTGACCAAAAGAATCAAATTTTCACCCAGGGCTGCCACACGGTTTGGAGTGAAGCCAAATTCCGAGATTCGCTCAACAATAGCCCATAGTGCTGTCACGTCGGCTATTAGTGCACCAATCACCAGCCCGATCTGCAACAGATCAAAAACACCGGGAGGCGACTGGGGATCGCGGGAGGAAATGGTATAGAGCAGCAGGCCCAGGACGACTACGAGGAGCAGGTCGAAGGCGATAAGTACGTTGCGCTCGATGTCCACTCCATGTCCGGTCCACAACAGGATCCCCAGAAAAGTGACCAGCAGAGCGGCGAAGAGGGGTGTGAAGAGGCGGGCCAGCACAGGCGCGATGTTCTCCATCATACTCTGCCTGGCGTCTACCAGCCAAGAGGCGATCAGGACAGCTCCCATAGCACCACACGGCAACAGCCACGACTCAAAGAAAGGCTCGATGTCGATCCCTATAGCTTGGAAGAGTATCGCCATGAGTCCTGTGAAGACACCGCCCCCGAGAGCGATCAGCACGTAGTAGATGAAAAACTCGCCCGAGAATCTAATGAAGTCCATACGGCTGCCAATCCGGTTCCACCTGTCGCCGGTGTAGGCAATACCCACGACCAACCAGAGTGCGATTGGCAGGTGTAACACCGTAAGCACCCAAGTGTCGCCTTCCGGAGCGAATGGATAGACGTTGACGAATACCCCCGCCGCTATGAAGACCACAGCCAGCCAAAGGACGGTGCCGGTGTTGGGTCGCCTTTTCCAAATGAAATAGCCGGTCAGCAGGGGCAGTACAAAGAGGCTGAGGTTGCGGGCGTAGAAGGTGTCGTTTTGGTCCAATGAGATACCGAATACCGCCGGTACTTTGATGGCCAAAGCCGCCGCCACGGCAAGGCAGAAAGCGACGATGACATCGGTTTGCACTGTGGCCTTCGTTGTTTTATATACGTTGTCAAGTAATGTCATGGAATGTTCTATTGTTGTGGTTATTATTTAAAATGAGCTGTCAAAGAGGTATAATGATCGCATCATTCAAGCCGTTGGTTCCGCTCCGGATCCATTATGCTCACGTGCCGCATACTGAAACAACAATGCCGATCCGACAAACAGCGCGACGAAGAGTCCGTTAACGCCTAAGATCTCTATTGGTGGGCTCGCCGGGTGGGCCGGCAGGACGATCAGCGCGATCACGGCGACCAGCGTCTGAGCGAGAGCTGTCGCGAACAGTGCGCGTGCCATTCCACTTGGACGGAAGCGAGCGATGATGGCACCGATGATTCCGACGACAAGCACCCCGAGCTCCATCCAGATAATGGGCCCGCCCGGAGGGTCGATGACTCCAACTGCAAGCTCCACATAGAAGGGGAAAAGTGCTGCCGCAAGCGCAAGGGCGACGGCGAATTTGTATGCGATAGGTATTTTTTTCATAGATTTGTCACCTCATAAGTTTGTATTTCTGAAAAGTGTCCTGTAATATCGAGAAGCATGCGGGTAACCGCGTGAGAACGATCTAATATCTTTCTAATATCTCTGTGAGCATGCCTTCCGAGCCTCATTATAGTTTTGATGATTTCCACCTTGACGTTGTGAACAGGCAACTCTGGCGGGGCGGTGTGCAAATTGATCTGAATGGCCGCTACTTCGATGTCCTCGTGCTTCTTGTGCAAGAGCACGGGCAGCTTGTAGAGAAAGATCAATTCTTTTCGAATGTGTGGGGCGACGTTATCGTGAGTGATGCGGCGCTTACACAATGCATCAAAGACATCCGCAAGCAACTGGGGGACGATGCCGGAAATCCGCGTTATATCCAGACAGTACCTCGTCACGGCTACCGGTTCATTGGGTCAGTAGAGGCCACTCCTTCCATCGAATTCGTGCAGAACGGGGAGCAGACCTCCGCAAACTCATCCTCGACGGCAGCATCCGAACCGAGTGATAAGTATCTGTCTCTCCGCAGGATTCTCATTGAAGGCGGGACCGGCACCCTCGGGGGAGCCATAGCCGGCTTATTAGGTGGCATACTCTACGGCTTCAGCCTCGCCTATGCGCCCGGTCCCGAGACCTCAGGGGGAATGGGCACCGCATCCATGCTTCTCGTTCTCATTAGTCTTTGTGTAATTATTGGGGGGATGGGTGGTCTGGGTGTGAGCTTCGGTATGGCGACAGCAAACATTTCAACAGGCGGTAATAAGGCGTGGACTGTTATCGGCGCCGCCTTCGGCGGCTTACTGATAGGCGGGTTAGCGAAATTACTTGGCGTTGACGCATTCAACCTCCTCTTTGGCAGAGCGCCTGAGGGGATTACCGGTGGCCTGGAAGGCGCAGTGTTAGGCGCTGCGGTGGCTCTCGGAGCAATGTTCGGCGGCGGACTTGATACCCCTCGCCTGCGACCTGTGATGATGGCTGCCTTCGCCGGCGCAGCGGCCGGTATACTGATTTCAATTGCCGGCGGATGTCTCATGTCCGGCAGCCTGGACCTTCTCACGCGTTCCTTCACAGACTCACAACTCCGGCTCGATGCCCTCGGTCACTACTTTGGCGAAATGCACTTCGGTTATATTACGCAGACAGTGTTGAGTGGCTTTGAAGGCTTTCTATTCGGAGCGTGTGTGGTCGGCAGCATAGTATACATGCGCCGAGTGTTTCTATAACTAATTATGCCATATATTTCACCTCGAAAAGCGCATAAGGGGTGTTTTTTAAGATAAACTAATTTACCCAGTAAGCTTTTTATAATTATTTAGCATTTCTTTGGCTTGAACTAAATGTCGTTCGTTATGGTAAACGACAACCCTAAAAACATCTCCCAATCTCAGTTTAATCCATTTTGATAGACTAAGTGGAACTTTGGTTTTGCTGAGGTTGGTACCTTTTGATTTGTCTAACAATGAAAGAATTTGCTGTTGCTGGCCTATAAAACGATCAACGGAAGATTTTTTTAATGGATTACCAATTGGATCTTTGTCCTCGAAAGTATTCATTTTAGTTAGATTCTCTTTCGGCAACATACTTTTAGTAAAATAATTACCAAATAACCCACTTTTAAAATACTTATCGGGCAAAAACTTACTTTGATGAATGGTATGCTCTTCAAATTCATCAATCAAAGAAACTCTTAAACTTCATTTTTTCACAAAGTAAATATTAGTATCAATACTGCCCTTGACTTTCAGATACTCATTTCGGCTCAGAACTAAGTTATCTTCCCACAAATCATGACTTTTAATTTTACTAGCTGATTCCTGTATTGTACTCATTTTGAATAAATCAAAAGTTCAGATTCATAGATGAATTACAATCGAATTTAGGAGTTTGTTACGCCCTATAACAACCCGCGCATAACTGGCCTGAATATTGTGAGCTTAAAAGAAGCTATAATTTTCGAATAAGGCAAAGCATCAAACCAAAGTTTGCCTGTCCGCAGAAGTCCTGCTTTTTGGGCCGCAGGAGGGAGTCAAGTCTGCATACATTTGATTTGCTGTTATCTCTTTCTCAAGAAATAAGCTGAATGATTAAATATCAAAGTGAGTTTTTCCATATGCAACAACTTCTATTCCAGCTGATGCAAGAACACTTTAACAGTAAATTTAAAATATGAGATTGCCAAAAGCACTTGTCCTGACCTTTGTTATCTGTATGCTAGTTAGTTTAAAGCCGGATCCGGCAAAGGCGCAAGTCAAAAACGATGAAGGGGGAAATTTGGGGGTTGGGGTAATGCTGGGTGAACCGACGGGAGTTTCTATTAAACTATGGAGAAACGAACGTTCGGCATTTGGTATTGGAGCTGCATGGTCACTTGCCGGAAGAACGGAAGCTCTTCATTTACATGCTGATTATTTATTGCATTCATGGTTCAGCGATACCGGTGAAGAGAATCTCGCATTTTATTATGGTATTGGCGGACGAGTTATTTTTGCCGATGATCCCACAGCGGGCATCCGGATTCCGGTTGGCTTAACTTATGTATTCCAAAAGATTCCGTTTGATGTGTTTATTGAAGCAGCACCCATTTTAGACGTTACGCCTGATATAGAATTTGCAGGGAATGGTGGTGTTGGGATCCGTTATTATTTTTGACTGGCAGTAAGTGGCTGATCGCTGATCCAACGTCATGTAGCCTATAGATTATCTGCAAGCTACTTCAGCGGTGACAGTACCATTTGGCAAGCGGATAGAAGTAAGTGCAAGCTAAACAGCTATGAAGTACAGGTATGAATCTCCGTTTTATCGGCACTTGTCTGATCCTTACCATCCGCCAAACCGAGGCCATTGAAACAGCGGCTTATCCTTTGTTCTCGGGATAACTGTATAAGTATCGAACTGAGCGGCCGTAGCGCAGGCATGATTAGGCAGGATGCGTAGCTGTGTACCTATTGGAAGGTCTGGCATCTCTCCGGAGCTATCCTCGTGCAGAGCGATAACTCCGTGCTCCTGATTGACAGATGTCACGATCAGGTCAGGAATGACGTTTCCATCCACATCGCAAACAATACCATAACTTTGATCCACGGTCTGATTGGCAGTTCCGCGGTCTCGAGAAAGGGCCATCCAGCCGACATCCACCAGTATCCAATCACGTGAGTGTTGATGACCAATAACGGTCGTCAGCACAGAAAGAGCGATATCATCGATCTTGCACACCTCGATGCCCGCCATTACCAGATCAAAGAAGATGTAAACTCCCGCGCGTACTTCCGTTACACCCTCCACGTCGCGTATTGCATGGGCCGTCGGAGTGGACCCTATTGCTCACAATTGGACACGGCAAACCGGCATTGCGTAACCGATTGGCCGCAGACACTGCCGCGCTTCGCTCACGTTCGGCAAATGAGGCATGGGCTTCGATACCAGCCACTGCGTAGCTTTCACCGGCATGGGTCAAAACCCCGCTCAACAAACTGCCTCCTTGATGCAGGATACGCCCAACGTCTATCAAGGTTGAATCGGCGGGAGAGAGACCGCCACGATGGCCATCACAGTCAATCTCAATTAAGGCAGGAATGGTAATGTTGTGAATCCGCACTGCCTCGACCACGGCCTTGGCTTGTTCCGGAGAGTTGAGAAGTACGGTAAGATCGCAGCCTTCCTCGCGCAGGGCACATATGCGAGGTAGCTTTTGCGGGCTAATTCCGACTGCATAAAGAATATCTTTGATCCCGGCTTTGAAAAAGACCTCTGCCTCTCGCAGGGTTGAAACAGTCGCCGGGCCTGTGTCTGAGGAGAGCATCTTCCGGGCGATATCGACTGACTTCGCAGTCTTGAGATGCGGCCGCAGTGTTATGTTTGACAGAATAGAACGGTTACGAAGCCGGGCTATGTTCGTCATCATTTTTTCCTCGTCAAGGAGAAGCGCCGGTGTTGTCAATGTTGAAAGTTGATGGGTCAGATTCATACTTATATTTCCTTACTTTTGTCGCCGGCGATTAGAATTTTTATATATCACTGTTTAGTATTTAACTATAGAGAAGTATCCCCGCCGTATATTGATCATCTCTCGTCATAAAGGGGCTTGATTGCAATCTTAAAAGAAGCTAAAATTGGTAAATAAGGCAAAGTTCTAAACCGAAGTTTGCCTGCTCACCGAAGCCCTGCTTTAGGACGCAGGAGGGAGCCAAGTCCATTTTAATGCGCCTTGTTAGGTGTGCAGTCTGTTTAAAGACTGTCTATTTTAGTAAAGTGATACATAAAATAATTCTTCCCATTGGCTAGGCGCTTAGTTAATAAACCTTCTTTTTGCTCAAGCTCATTAAGGAAAAAGTTTTTAAAGACAGATTTTACTAAGAAAATGGTGTCACCGATCCTTTTTATGAAATAGTAGTTCATTTCATGAAATCGGACAAATTGTTCATCATTCTTAAATTTCTCTTGAAACTTTAGAACATTTTGAATTCTCTTTTCTACTGATGTAGTATCATTTGGAGGCATAACAAACATTGCAACCATATTGCTATAAATAAGACTATCTGATAAAAAAGAATTGCGGGCTTGGGTTGTATCAAGAGCAAATGCCTCAAAATTTAAGAATAATGTATCTCCTCTAAGTTTATAGGAGCCGGTATTTCCTTTTATGATGCTTGTTGGATTATGAACATCGGTATATTGCTTTTTGAGATAAGACCGATCTTCACCTAATTTCAAATACCCTCCTCCAAATCCAAAACTATAAATATACCCTCCTGTAATTTGACTGGCTGAATCTGGAGTAAAAGATAGTAATTCCCATAATTTTAAGGTTTTTTGTTGATGTTTTATGACCTCTTTGGAACTGCTACAACCGAGCACCAAATTTGTAAAAAGACAAATGACAAGTAGTGATTTTATTCTCATGCTAAAATTGAACTAACTGAGTACACCTAACGACCCAGCGCATAACCGGCCTTTAGATTGCAAGCTTAAAAGAAGCTAAAATTTATGAGTAAGGCAAAAGCCTAAACCAAATTTTGAGCCAGTATACGTTAATACGCTTGGTATACTTTTTTGCCTTGATTTGCTTTCTCAACTACCAGCTAACCGTACTTTTCATCGATCGGACTGCAGCGGCGAGTTGGGTGGCTTCTCGAGGATTTCTTTGAGTGCCGCGAGATCCTTCTGATTCGCACGATGCACGGCCATTCCCATGAAAGGCGCAAATAGTTTCGAGAAACCTGTTGGTATGCCACGATTTCGCAATGTCATTCGTGTACTGCCGTTTGCTGTCGTTTCCCAGGTGTATGTTGTTTCCATCGGAAATGGCCCTTCTGCTGTCCGCATTACGAGCCGCTTGCCATGAGTCCATTCCACCACTTCATATGTATAGGCTATCCGTTTGCCCAGGAAGTCAGCGACAAATGCAATACGGGACCCTTTAGCAAGTGGAGGTTGCGTCTTCCACTCGACGCGTGTGATATTCGTGTACCATGATGGCACGTTGTCTGGATTCGCCGCATACTCAGATACATCCGTTTGCGGTCGTTCGATAACAATGGTTGTTGTCACATCTACCGCCATGGCGACTTCTCCAAATCATGAGACCACATCCACCCTTGTTCGCTCAAGTTTAATATAAAGGAACAAAAAGTTATCATTTATTTGCTAAATCCTGGGAAAACTTAAATTGGCTGTTTTTGTTTACATAAAGTCTTTACATAACTACAGCAAGTTATATTCCGCTACCTCACCCTTAGACTCATCCCGTCGAAAATAAATAACCGCACCTACTACCAGGGCAATAGCGCCAACAACAAGGTTAATGAGTGTGGTGCTGGCTAACAGAACCAGGCAGATCAGCAGGGCAGCGACAGGGATAGCAAGTCCACCGGGCAGCCGAACGGTATCAGGAGCATCGCCGAATTTTTTGCGGAGGATAGGGATAGCTGCCGCGGTTCCAATATAGGTTGACATTCTCGCAATGATGGAGAGCATCGCCAGCTGCACAAACGAGCCGGACAAAGCAAGAACCAGAGCGATAGCGGTTTGAGTAATGATCGCTGCGGCAGGTGTTTTATACTCGGGATGAATTTCACCCATCTTTTTTGGTCCGTACCCGTCTCTTGCCAACGCAAAAAGATACCGGGGACCAATGAGAGTAGTGTTACCGGCATTACCGCCAATCGAGATGATAGCTCCTATGCCCATTAAAACTGCTCCGAAGCCGCCGAGGAAGAGAAGGGCAGAGTCAGCAAGGGGGGATGATGATGCCGCGAGGCCGGGGAAAGTACCTACGGCTACAAGCTGAACGAGGGCGTACAGCAGCGTTACAAAGATAATCATTACAATTAACGCAAAGGGCACATCGCGCTGGGGATTTTTGTATTCCCCCGCCGCCGCCGGTGTATTTTCAAAACCGGCGTAAGCAAATAAAAGCAGTAATGCGGCTTCACCCAGTGTACCGGCATCGGGAATCTGGATACCACCAAATGAAGACCAATCAATAAAGAATATACCCACGCCTACAAATAGGATGAGAGGAATGGATTTAGCAATGGTAAGTCCCACAGCCACGCGAGCACCCGGTTTTACGCCCACTACGTTAACCCATGCAAGCAATATGAGCAACCCGACAATGACCAGTGTCCGTTCTAAACTTGGCAGAGTCAAGTCAAACGTCATTCCTAAAAATTCGAAAGTTCCGGCTTGCCATACTTCGGCGGCAGCGGGCCAGAGAAAGCCGACGGCCAGCGCGAAGCCTGCAGAAAGTGATGCTACCGATGCCACGCGGGCAAGCCAGGTCATCCAACCGACTTCAAAACCTATAAAATCACCAAAGGCTTCACGTGTGTAAAGATAGCCTCCGCCCGGTTCGTCAAAATAGCTTGATGCTTCGGCAAAACACAGTACCAGCAGGGCAACCGCAATTCCGGCTATTACGATAGCGCCGATACTCATCACGCCGAGCAGGGCAGCCGCGGCGGCAGGCAGCAAGTAGATACCGCTTCCGATTACATCATTAAAGGCCAGTCCCACGAGTTCCCATCGCGAAACGGCACGGACCATTTTAGGTTCGGAATTTTCTTTATGATTCATAAGATATGGCTAAAGTAGTGAGAAGTAATAAGTAACGAATGATGAGTAAGCTACTTGTTACTCCTTATTCGTCACTCCTTAAATTACAATCAATAAAACGAAAACGCTTTTTCAGTCAAACAGCTTGTCAGGCTGCTTGTCGCTTTTTCTTCGGTTCTTCCATAATTCGGTTAAAATAGGTACCACGGAAAGAAGAATAATGACGATGACGACTAGGCCAAAATTATTTTTGACAAAAGGAAGGTTTCCAAAGAAGTAGCCGGCGAAGGTGAAAAGGCCCACCCAAACTATGGCACCCACTATATTATAAAACAGAAAACGGGAATAATCCATGGTGGAGGCACCGGCTACGAAAGGGGCATAGGTTCGGACGATAGGCACAAAACGAGCGAGGAAAATGGTTTTACCGCCGTATTTGGCAAAAAAGTTTTCGGTACGCTCTAAATATTCAAGTTTAAGTACTTTGGCATCTTTTTTAAAAATATGAACGCCTATAAAAGAACCGGCCCAGTAGTTGAGGGTATCCCCCAGAATGGCGGCTGCTGTTAAAAGAAGGAAGATTATTACGGGATTGAGGGGACCGTCGGCGCTGAGGGCCCCGGCCGCGAAGAGCAGTGAATCACCCGGTAGAAAAGGAGTTACCACCAGTCCGGTTTCCGCAAAAATAATCAGGAAGAGGATGCCGTAGGTCCAGTTTCCGTAATTCGCGATCATCACCTGCAGGTGGTCGTCAATGTGCAGGATAAAATCGATAAGGGATTTCAGCCACTCCATTTACATCAGTCTTTAACAGGTGGTGGAGATAACTGTCCTTTCAGCGGGTAACCTTCAGAGCGGTTCACATAGGTTGCCGCGGTGATGTCACCCACCACGTTGACAGCGGTTCGGCACATATCCAGAATACGGTCAACGCCCAAAATAATACCGATCAGCGCTGGGTTCACCCCGATAGAAATAAGAATGATTACGATATACGGCAATGAACCACCGGGTACACCGGCCGTACCGATACCTCCCAAAATAGCCAGATACGCTACGCCGATTTGAGCAGCCAGCCCAAGATCAACCCCTGCCAATTGTGCAATAAATATTACTGTAACCCCCTCATATAATGCTGTACCGTTTTGATTGGCCGTGGCGCCTATCGTCAATACAAATGAATTGATTTTTTCAGAAACACCCAGGTTTTCCTCCGACTCTCGCAGTGCTGTAGGCAAGGTAGCGTTAGATGAAGATGTTGAAAAAGCGGTGACGGCGGTTGTTTTAACTTGTCGAAAGAAATCGATCGGATTCAAAGCGGAAAGGTAATAAACGGAAGCTGAATAAACGACGGCTGCGTGAATGAACAGCCCGGCCAGTACCGTTACAATAAACCATAATAGTGCCACAAGCAGATCCATACCAAACGATGCTACACTGCTGAATACCAAGCAGGCAACCGCATAAGGGGCCAACCACATGATAGCGTTTATAATTTTGACTGATATCTCAAACAATGCTTCAAAAAAGCCAATGAACGGGGCTGCTGTTTTCTTATCGACCAATGTGACGGCAATGCCCAATATGATAGAAAAAAACATGAGGTGAAGCAGGTTGGGCAGGCCTACCAGGGCATCAAAGGGATTTCTGGGGATAATTGTGGTAAATATTTGTGTAAGTGCCGGTACATCGGCTTCGTCTATAGCCGCTTTATCAGCCTCGGCCTGACTAACAAGAGCGGTAGCTCCGGTGCTGTATTCTGCTTGCAGTGCGGCCGCTGTTTCGGGTGAAACAGTTTCTCCCGGGTTAATCAAATTAACCATGGTGATGCCTATGACCACCGATAACCCTGATATAACAAGTACGTAAAGAAAGGTTTTTAATCCGACACTCCCCAGTTTTTTTACGTTACCCATGCCTGCGATACCAATAATTATGGCCGAAACGATGAGCGGAATCACAATCATCAACAGGAGGCGCAGCCATACTTGGCCGAGGGGTTCAGTGATGTTTTCAATAGCCCAGTTAAGACTGCTGTTCTCAGGACCTACGGTAAGCGTACAAATAAGACCGGCAAACAACCCTACAAGCAGGCCGATAATGATTTTGGTATGCAGCTCCATCCCACCGCTCTGCCCCATTTCATCTTCTACATCTTCGCCAAACTTATCGTGTGAATCCTGATCGTGGATTTTATTGTTGTCTTCGTAAACGTCGGAATCGTTTGCCATAAATGGTATATTACTTTTTTAGCCTTATCTGTAGGAAAGTCGGTCGTATAATTCGCGTCAATATATATAACTGGAATATCGAACACAAAAAGAGAGGGCGATAAATTGTAATTTTTTATGAAGGGAGAATTCACCAAAGTTAGATTTTGAGTAAGTAAAATAATTATAGAAGGCCATCCCCCTGCGCCCCCTTCAAAGGGGGACTTCTGCTGAATTATCTGCGATAATTCAGTTCTTTTAAAATTATAACTTTTTTATAGTAGAAATACCGTTAATTATAGGATCAAATCCGCTGATGGAATCAGCGGAATATTCTTCCCCCTTCGAAGGGGGCGCAGGGGGATGGCCTTATGGATAATCGCGATCAAATACTTTCTGTAGGATGATGCACAGGCGAGACTTTCTTTGATTTCGTCAGTACATAAAAACGAATATTATGCAGAATAGCGGCAATGGTAAGTCCGGCGATGAGACCAATCCACAGGCCCTGAGGTCCGACTCCTTTCATAATTCCAAGATAGTAGCCGAGCGGGAGCCCCACCAGCCAGTAGGCGATGAAGTTCACAATCATCGGAATTTTGGTGTCTTTGAGCCCGCGTAAAGCCCCGTAACTGCTCACTTGCAGTCCGTCGGAAATTTGGAAAATTGCAGCCATATAAAGAAGACTGATAGCCACTTCTTTTACGGCGACATCATCCGTATAAATATCGGTGATGGCACCGGGAAACAGATAAATGATAACGCCGGTAAAACTCATAAAAAGGGTAGCAAGCCCGATACCTACATAACCGCGAAAACGCGCATCGAAAATGGAATTTTTGCCAACTGCATTGCCTACACGCGTGGTGATGGCGATTGAAAGCCCGAAGGGAACCATGAACATCATAGCCGCAAAATTAAGCGCTACTTGATGACCTGCTACAGCGGCGGCACCCAGAGAGCCCATCAACAGGCTTACGACAGCAAACATGGTGACTTCCATTGTAGAACTGAGTCCTATAGGAATACCAACGCGCAGAATTTCTTTGGCATAATGCCAGTCGGGCAACTTTATGGATGAAAAAATATCAAAGCGGTCATAAGGTTTGTGATTCATCGTAAAGATGAGCATCCCCAAAAACATTGCAAAGCCGGAGATGGCCGAAGAATATCCAGTACCGGCGGCTCCTAAAGCTGGCAGGCCCAGTTTGCCATACATTAAAATGTAGTTGCCGGGAATGTTTACCAGAAGGCCGAGCAGGGCTACGTACATAGCGGGACGGGTTACCGACATCCCCTCATTAAAAAAGCGAAGAGCCATATAGCCGAATATGCCAAAAACGCCCCATGAAATGGCATTCAGGTAACTTTGAGCAACCGGAATGATGGTAGGGGTGACATCAAGGAAAATCATCACAATTTCCAGATTACGGAGCAGGAAGAAAATGGGGATGGCCATAATCTGACTAAGCCAAAGGGCCTGGCGCACGTTTACGCCGATTTCATCTAAATTCCGGGCACCTACCAGTTGGGCAATAATAGGAGTAACAGCCATCAAAATGCCTGCTGCCAGCATGATGAGGGGCGTAAAAACAGCTCCGCCCACAGCTACGGCGGCAAGCGTTTGAGCAGAGAGATTCCCTGCCATCACCGTATCCACAAAGTTCATGGACATCTGTAAAAGCTGGGCGATAATCACCGGCAGACCGATTTTGAGTGTCAGTCCGGCCTCTTTACGAATATTATGTTTTTCTGATTTGAAGTACGAAAACACGGGATGAATCAACTGAAATTTGAGAATCGCGTATGGTACGAAAAGTGTGGCCTAAAAGACAGGAAGGAGACAGAGAATTTTTCTTTATTGAATTTGAAAAGAAATATTCTAAGTTTGATAAAAAGATAAAGGGAGAACAGTTAGGAAAGTACGATCATGGGAAATAATTTTTAAAACTATGAAATTCAGAAAAGATACATGGCTAATAGCGTTGGTCACCGTTTTACTGGGCTCCTGTGAGTTACTGGGCATTGGCGGGGATGATGAAAAGAGTAGCGAGAAAGGGCTGCCTAAACTTGTGTGGACCAAAAAAGAAGTGGGAAGATCTGCCGCCCCGCTGGTAGATCATAATTCAGCTTATCTTTTAGGAATTGGAGAACTAATTAAATTAAACCCCGAAACAGGAGAAGAATATTGGAGCACCCCCGTTCATGAAATTTGGGATCCAGCCCCATTAAGACCATTCATTCAATCTAAAAAGCGGTTATTTGCCCATTTTGGAGAAAGCATAAGGGCATGGAACAAAACAAATGGCAGTGTAGCATGGACTTTTTCAACCGGTTTAGAGGGGCCTTTTTTTTCAGGGGATTCTATTGCAGTGAGATTTTCTGAAATAGCCCAATCAGCTGATAGATTATTTGTGGGTGTTAAAAATGAAGTGGTAGCAATCTCTAAAGCGGATGGAAGTGTTGATTATCGAATAACTCTTAAAAAACTTGCATCCGACAGTATTCAGCAAAAAACATTTAGTCCTGTAGTTTCAGTAGGCCCCAATCCTGTTTTGTATGTTCCAACTATATTTCAAGAAAATGGTGTGGGAGGAAATTTATTTGGCTATGATGCAAAAACGGGGGAGCAGCTTTTTGCTTTCAAAATGCATGAACTTTTAGAAGATACTGTACAGTCGCCATACTTTATTGAAGATATTGGAATCAGCGGAGATAAGCTCATTTTATTAATCAATTATTCTCTGGTTGCAGTGAATCGTTTTACAGGTGAACTTATTTGGTCTACCGAAAAGGCTTACACTTCATCTATTTATGTAGAAAACAAAAGCATTTTTACTAGTGGGTTTGCCGACTTATATCGTTTTGATGCGAATAGCGGACAGTTGATATGGCATATAGAAGGCCAGTCTATAAACTTATCTACCCAAGTCCTCATAAAGGAGGACCGGTTATACCGTAATTTGATAAGTCCTTTTTCAAGTCGAGTTCAGATATTGGACGTTAAAAATGGAGCTGTTCTTAAAGCAATAAATGCTTCGGCTTTCCAGCAAACGGAGCCTTTTTTATCATTTCCTAATTCAATCGCAGTGTATGATAACTATTTAATTACTCAAAATGATTTAAACACCTACGGTATAAAATTTGATAAAGATAAGTAGGAAGATCAACTTGGGCAGCTTCCTAATATCATGAGGTGCACTCCCGAACGTTCAGAGAGCGGAGTCCTTGCAAGATCCTTGACTATTCGTTCCGCCGCGGAGCGAACGGAACGAGAGAAATGTCTAACTTCCAATCTCAAACTTCTCTAACCTCCAACCTCTATTCTTCAAACAAAGGCAATTTTATCACAAAAGTAGTCCCTTCTCCTACAACTGAAGCAAAGGTAATGCTGCCTTCATGAGCTTCGATGATTTTCTTGCAGATGGCCAGCCCCAGTCCTGTGCCACTGGATTTGGTTGAAAAATTGGGGACAAAAATATTGGAGCGATCTTCTTCGGGAATCCCTTCACCTGTATCCTCAACTTCTACAAAAGCATTCTGCTGTTTTCTATAGAGACGAAGAGCAATTTCACCACCCTCCGGCATCGCTTCATAGGCATTTTTAACCAGGTTGATAACCACCCTTTTAAGCTCATCAGCCGCACCCAGTACAAAAACAGAACCGTTTTCTTGTTGAAATGAAATTCTTATTTGTTCATCATGCTTATAAAGGGTGGTGACGGATGACAAAACAGAGGCAAGATCAACTTTGGTAAATTCCTCTTCAATGGGCTGGGAGAATTTTGAAAAGTCGGAAGCGATATTACTTAATGACTGAATTTGTTCAATCAAATTCGCCGTTATCTTTTGAATATATTTTTTAAGCTCCTCCGCATCGTATTTGTCGGTTTCAAGCTGCCGTTCCAGGTGCTGAACGTTTAATTTCATGGGCGTAAGCGGATTTTTAATCTCATGAGCTACCTGTTGGGCCATTTCTTTCCAAGCCGCTTCCCGCTCAGCCGACGCTAACTCTTTTTGAAGCTTCTTCAGCCGGAAAACCATCTTGTTGTAAGCTATTGCCAGGCTGCCAATTTCATCTTTGCTGGTAACCTGAATGGTTGTGTCAAGACGTCCGGACGAAATTTTGTTGAGCCCCTTTTGAATATGAACCAGCGGACGTGTTAATTTTTGTGAAATAAAAGCCGAACCAAGCACAAAAAGGCCAAAAATAAGCAGGTATGCCAGAATAAGATAACTGGTGGTTTCAAGAAGCTGCTGGTCGTACTTTGGGGATTCTAAAAAAGTTGGAATAGCAATGGTCGCTACAGGGTTGTTTTCCCCATCCAGAATAGAACGATAACCGATCAAAAGCGGCTGGCCGGCAAGGTTCACGGTTGAATAAGCGTCGAGCTGTTGTTGAATAAAAAGCTGTTCATAAATTTCAAAGGGCAGCGCGGCGGGGAGCAGATGCTGCTGATAAATCTGCGGCGTGGTAGATTCGGTTACCACACGATTGGCATAAAAAGTGGCATCCACGTTTAAAGGCGTTGTCACAGAATCAAGTGAAAAAGAAGAGCTGATATTGGCATTTTCCTGAATAGCAGTATTTTCTTCAATCGCTTCTGAAAGAGTTGCAAGCTTATCAAACAACTCCTGTCGTACAATATCCTGATTTTGTTGTTTAATAGCATAGTGTGACGTAGCCACCAAAAAGCTGAGAAATATGAGCGTAGCGAGTAAAAAATTATCTAAAATTCGATCCTGAAAGCGCGTGTCATTACCCATAAAAGAGGCTCGCTTTCGGTTAAAAAGCTGGTTCAGAAGCATCCAAAAACAGCCGATTATTAAAAGAGTGAAGCTGAATCGAAAAAAGGAGAATAAAATCACCCGGTAATCGGCCAGAGTGGTACTAATTTTAATAGTTTGATCCGGAGTGTTCTTCCATAACAAGGTACGGTAAGAATATTCTTCGGCATGTTCGGTCAGATAGATTAAAGAATCGTTTTGCAGCGCCTGCAGCTTATTTTCTGCTAACGTCTGATATTTGGGAAAATAACCCGTAAAGCCCCGCTGTGCTGAATTTAAAAGGTTCCCGTTTTCATACTTTTGCATCAGGTAGGCGGTATTCCAGTCTTCATAAGTGAGTGAAGCCATCACCGCGCGAATGGGTTTATTAAACTGAGGCCTTTCTTTATAAATGGAAGCTAAAATCCAAGCGATGGGCGTTTCATCTGAGGCGCCGAAAACGGGAATCCATCCCCGGTAAAAAGTGCGGTAATTTTCCTGGTTGATAAGCTGCGGGAGCTGAATAACAGGTCTTAGGGTTGATTTAGTGATTTGCTCGATTTCAGTGACGACCTTTAGGGTAGGGATGCTAAAGATTCTGATCCAATTTGGAGAATTAAGATCGGTGGCATAGTCGGCGATCAGCTCACCCGAGGCATCAATAAGCTGCAGATCAAAAGAATAAGTGTTCCAGTTCGGTAAAAGAAAGCCCTGTATGGTTTGGGTGAAACGTGCCTGTAAACTTGCCTGGTTATTTTGAAGGTCTTCTTCGGTGACTTCCCGAAATTCCTTTCCAAGATTTGTCAGCAATTGTTCGGTAAGTTCAGCGGCAAAGGGATCTTCTTCCCGGGCATAACTTACAGCCGCTTGCCAGAGCGCTTTATCGGTATTTTGAAGTGCCGCCCGGTAAATGACGGGGGTACCGACGGCGGCAATTAGCAAGCTGTATAACACCACTTTCCGTAAAGGCGACAGTGCTTTAACCCATTCCAATTTTTTAAAATACCCAACGGAAAGGACCATAACGATAATAAAACTGAATATGCTTGAAGAAAATATCCAGTTGAGAACCATTGGGTCAGGAACGTAAAGTTGAAACACCAAAAGGCCCACGATAAATACCGCTGCCAGAACCGAAGCGGAAAGTTTGAAATGTTCGGCAGTAACTTTAAACAGAAGTCGATTTAAAGCGACAAGAATTGTGCCCAAAGCCAAAACGGCCATTCCAAGAGCCAGATAAAGAATGATGATACTCCAGCCGGGAAAGATGCGGAGGTCTAAAAGCGGGATGCCTGCGTTTACCGTAGCTTGATACAAAATATCAAAGAGAAGGGGAATACTAAGTGCATTTATCGCCCCGAAAACAGTTGCAAGGCCAAGAGTGCTTAGATAGCGGTTTGCCCCCACCTTACGACGAAGATGGAGTAGTTTTCGGCTAAGAGTAACTGAAGCAAGGAGAGCGAAAGCTGCATTCACACAGAGAGCACTTAAATTTTCCACCATGGTTGTCCACTCCGGTTCCGCAGATTCTGTCAGCGCCAGTATCCAGTGTGAGGGCATTTCGGTGTAGGCCAAAATGGCCCAGCCTGCTCCTATAAAAAATAGCTGCAGCAGTAGTCCTTGCCAATTGGACAGGCGGTCGGCGGCTCCGAACAGCAGAAATACTAAAACCACAAAACACAGAATGGAAAATATGGATCTCCAAAACCGCGTATTTTGCTCCCACCGGGCCTGGGCCTGTTGAAATTCATCGGCTGTGGCATAGACAACACCTACTGAATCACCTTCTAAATTTGATAACTGCTGGGTTTGAACCGGTTCACCCGAAGGTTCACTAAAAATGCTAAAATCAACGGGGTAGGCGGTTGATAATTCATCAGAATTGAAAATGTTAAACTCACTGCGATCGCCAATAGGCAGCGGGTTGCTTTGCTCAATTCGGTAACGGGCATATAAATCGTAAGAAATACTTTTGGCACTATCCTGAACGCTGAATGGAATATGAGCTTCCCAGTAGATAACGTTGTTGAACCTGCGGATATAGACTGATAACTCTTGTTCATCGTCTTCTGCTTCATTCATGCCTTGCAGGGCAAAACCCTTCCAAACAATGGGATGATTATTGTGATATAAAGCGACGCTCCAAAAGCCTGGAAACTGATTCAGGGTATTATAAAGCGAGGATGATGTGGTTTGATGCAGCATGGACTGAAAAGTAGCCGCCAGGCTCTCCGCCCGATTAAGCAGCTCTTTTTGTTCTTGCAGGAAAAAGTCAGCCGCTTTAGAAAGGCTTTGTTCAATGGCTTGTTCATTATTTACCGGTGAAGGTTTCACTCCATACCGCCAGCCTTCGAGCGCGAGCAGCAGAAGCAGCAGCCCCAGTAATGTCCACCCCAGAAGGCGGTAAAGGTTATCGGTTTCAATAAATTTTTGCATGGTAAATAATCAACTCATTTTGCCACTAAAGCACGAAAACACGGAAAAATTACTTTTAGGAGTCTACGAAAAAAACTTATGCCACCCTGAATTTTATTCAGGGTCTACAAACAGGAAGTGTATCAACTGTTTTTAAATAACGATTAGCTACTGATGCTGAAACAAGTTCAGCATGACATAATAAGGTTTTTAAAGGCTCCTTTTAGTGCTTCCGTGTTTCTGTGGTAAAAACCTAAGCAAATATGAACCGAATTTAAGGCTGAATCAAGTTGGGAATTTTCGATGCCGGCTGATTTTCGAGCACACCGATAATAGCATCAGCCGCCAGCATGCCGATTGCTTCACGGGTTTGATAGGTAGCGCTTGCCATATGAGGTGTTAAAAGACAGTTAGGGGCAGTTTTGAGCTTTGGATGAAGTTCAGGCTCATTTTCGAAAACATCTAAACCTGCACCACCGATCGTTTTGTTATGCAAAGCTTTGGCAAGAGCGGCTTCATCAACAACAGGTCCGCGGGCAGTATTGAGCAGAATGGCATGATCGGGCATTATGGATAAAATGTTCTCATTAATGAGATGCCGGGTTTCATCCGTGAGCGGACAGTGGAGTGAAATTACATCACTTTTTTTCGCCAATTCTTCAATCGTAGGACAATAGTCTACACCAAGATCCCTTTCAACTTCCGGAGAAACTTGATTTCTGTTGTGATAGATGACCTTCATTCCAAAAGCTTCGGCGCGACGTGCTACGGCTTGCCCAATTCGTCCCATCCCTATAATGCCGAGAGTACTGTTTTTAAGTTCAAATCCCAGAAAACCGAGCGGTTCCCAGCCTTTATACTTGCCGGCGAGCAGATATTTTTGAGCGTCAAAAAGATGGCGGCTCACATTAAGCATCAGCCCCAGGGTAAACTCAGCACAGGAATCCGACAGAACACCGGGAGTGTTGGCTACAAGAATGTGATGCTTTTGGGCCGCTTTTAGATTGATATTGTTATATCCCACGGCATGATTGGCGACAATTTTCAGCTTTTCACCGGCACGACATACTTTTTCGGTAACGGGATTGGAAAGCATGGCGAGCAACCCCTCATATTCCGGGATGGTTTGAGTCAAGGCTTCTTCATCATTAAATGTGCCGCGATCTCCCACATCAACCGAAAAGTGCTTTTTCAGCCTTTCGATGACGGACGGAATGATTGGCTCGGTAACAAGAACGCGCGGGGGCATAATCAGTATGTGTAACCCGTACCGTTAATAATCACTTTCGAATGACCGGAAATTTCTTTTTCCGTCAATCCCTCATAAACGAAGGAGAAAGGAACCAGCATTTGTGTACACATCATGTCTTTTCTGAGAGCAGTGAGTTGTAAATGAATTTCCCCGTTTTCCAAACGGTGATTTACACCTTGAAGATAAGTGCAGCTGTCGGGATAATTTCCGAAAATCTTCAACGCAGCTTCCCCGTTTTGACTCACTTTTTTCACTGAATCAACATAAACTTTTGACGGACGATCACCTGTTTGTTCCATAGAACCTGCTTTTGATGAAGCACACCCTGTTATTAAAAATAAAACAACTACTACTAAATAAAATTCTTTCATTATCTATTTGTCTTCGATTTTCCGAACGGGAGCGTCATTCCACATCCGTTCGAGCGCGTAATATTCGCGCAGTTCTTTTTTGAAAATATGAACAACCACATTCACATAATCAAGGATAACCCATCGGCGCGAGTCCCGGCCTTCTTCTTTCCAGGGTTTTTCATTCAGCTTTTCGCTGGTTTCTTTATAAACGTTATTGGCAATAGCTTTAATTTGAACATCGGATGCGGCGTGACAAACAACAAATTTGTCAGCCAGCGTGGTTAATTCATGGACGTCGAGAACAGTAATATCTTCGGCTTGTTTTTCGAGCAGCGCTTCGGCAATAACTTCTATTAGCCGGTCGGAATCTGCAGTTTTTGCATTATTGGTACTGGTGAACTGTTGATCTGCGTGGGGAGAAGTTTGGGTCATATAAGTTAATTGAGTTTGAGTGATTTATAGTCAGAGCCGATAACAACCGTAGCATCCAGATAATAGTCTTCTGAAGCTTCAATGAAAATATTTTTCGGATGAATGCCCAGGGCTTCGGCTACACGTCGGGCATTTTCATCATTTAAGGTGCGAGAGATAAGAACGGTATTTTGCATATCAAAGTTCTTAAAATTGCCTGTTTCTACCACATCAAAACCACTTTTTCGAAGGGCGGTGGTAAATTCGCCGGCAAGTCCCGGAACGCCACAGCCGTTTAAAACCTCCAGTTGAATAATGTTTCCGATCAATTCAGGGCTATTTCCCACTCGTTTATTTTGAATGCGGGGATAAACAAGCCGCGTAAAAAGTCCGGAAACGAGCAGCACCAATAACAGGCTGAGAAATCCAATAGCAGCATTCAGGGCAAAAGAATTAGATTCGCTGTTGGTTGAAGCCATTAATTAGCGGTAGTGAATCAAAAATTTTGGTGGGAGAAGGGAGAGTAAAAGGGGCTGCGATAATAACCCGTGCGCCAGGAGTTCATTCCGTAGCCCGGAATTTGCCGGAAATGAATACTGATGTTGCTCCGGTCATTAATCTGATAATTAAGCTCAGCATTCCGAATGATGAATTTGGCGTTCATTCCGTCATTTTTCGACATAAAGCTGTTTCCAAAAGGCGAATGTAAGATGGAAAGATCAACCCGGCCGGTTAGATCTTCAGAAAAATAAAAACGCATAGTATTGGTGTAGGCATTGATGTTGTGCATCTGCCCTCCGAAACTGGAAAAAGTCATTGCATAAGAATGGTCCATTGTCATGTTAAACAAATTTCCAAGATTGGCGCCTTCACTGCGGTCTTGTTTCAAAATAGGTCCCCTTAAAACCGAAGGGTCTCGTAAATCTGCCTTTAATTGAGCGAAGGAAGCGGAATTCATTCCGATAGAAAGGAATACAAAAAATATGATAGTGGACAGGAATGAAACCTTTTTCATAGCAACAACAGTTGGTTAAAAGCTCTTTGAGTAAATATAACGCTTTATCAATAAATAAAGTATAATAAAGTCTCGGCCTATAATAAAGAAGGAAATTGGAGGACGTTTGGAGTAAAGAAATGGCTAAAGGAGCAGGGACAAAACTAAAAAAATAAATATCTGTATCCCTCTAATGCCGAAGTATTCCTATGAGTAACCCAACACCCGCAATTCGCAGCCCCAATCCGTTTGATGTTTCACATCTTGCTCAAAGAAATGCTGGCTCAAGTTTTGGTTCATTGAAATGGTTTTGGTACTATAACAGGAATCTAAAACGGGATTAGAACTCTTAGCCAATAATTTTGTACCATGAAAAATAGCCTTTTATTGCTTGCTTTTTTAACTGTTACAGTTGCAGCGGGTGCACAGCCATCACAAGATTCGCTGACAACTGCAGATTACGACCGGGCAGCGCGTTTTCTCTATGCCAATACTATTACTTATATAGATCACTGGCAGATAAATCCCCATTGGATTGACAATGATCGTTTCTGGTTTCGTGATGTGACGGCAAAGGGAAGCAAATTTATTTTGGTTGACGCGCGTGAAGGTACACGTACTATGGCTTTTGATCATCAAAAGCTCGCCGCGGCCCTTTCAAAAGCTGTCGGCAAAAACTATTCAGCGGCGATGCTTCCGTTTCAATCATTCCGATATATAAACAATGAACAAGCTATTGTTTTCGAGGAAAACGGCAAAAGATGGGAGTGTGAACTGGAGACTTATCAATGCACCCTTAGGGATGAAAAAACAAGTGATTCCGGCAACGACCGTTATCAGAGGAATCAGGCGGTTTCACCCAATGGAGAGTTGGCGGCATTTATCAGAGACTATAATTTATGGGTACGAAATTTAGAAACAGGCGAAGAAGTACAACTCACAACCAAGGGCATCAAAAACTTCGGCTATGCTACAGATAATGCTTCATGGCGACACAGCGACCGGCCGATATTGCGTTGGTCGCCCGATTCTAAAAAAATCGCCACTTACAGGCAGGACCAGCGCAATGTCAGCAATATGTACTTGGTAAGTACCGAAGTAGGTGAGCCGTATCTCGAAAAATGGAAATATGTTTACCCGGGAGATTCGACTATTATGAAAATACACCGGGTGATTATTGATGTTGAAAACCGAAAAGTAATTCCCCTGGAAATCTCGCCTGATCCCCGGCGCTCCACTCAATTGGATGATATAACAAATGATGGACACCTGGCTGATGTGCAATGGAGCCCGGATGGTAGCAAGCTGGCCTTCGTTTCCACTTCCCGCTATCATAAAATTGAAAAGGTGCGTATTGCAGATGCCGCCACGGGTGAAGTGCGCGAAATTTTTCAGGAAAAAGTGCCAACACAATTCAGCTCCGGTTATGGCGGTGTGAATTGGCGCTATCTGCCGGAATCGCAAGAATTCATCTGGTATTCACAACGCGACAACTGGGGACATCTTTATTTATATGACGCAAAATCCGGCGAGCTGAAGCACAAAATTACCGAGGGCGAGTATACCGTTTCAAACATATATAAGGTAGATCGGCAAAATCGTGTTATTTATTTCAGCGCTTATGGCTTGGACGAAGAGAATCCCTATTTTGCCAAGCTGGCTAAAATCAACTTTGATGGCAGCGGTTTTAAAGTGCTGACACCTGAATCAGGCGATCACCGCATTAGTTTTTCTCCCTCCGAAAAATATTTTATTGACAGCTATTCTAAACCCGATACACCGCCCATAACGGTACTACGTAACCTGAAAGGTGAGATTATCCTTACGGTTGCCCAAACGGATATTTCCCGGTTGCTAGCGCAAGGCTGGAAGCCGCCCGTACCCTTCAAGGTAAAAGCAAGCGACGGTGAAACGGATATTTACGGGCTGATGTATACGCCCACTCATCTCGACCGGGATAAAAAATATCCCATCATTGATTACATCTATCCGGGGCCTCAGGGCGGGAGCATAGGCAGCTGGTCATTCAGTCCGGCCAGTGGTGATAATCAGGCGTTGGCGGAACTCGGATTTGTTGTGGTGGAAATCGTGGGGACCTGCAATCCGCGGCGGACGAAAGACTTTCAGGACAGGTGCTATGGACAGATGGCTACAAATACCTTACCTGACCAGATTGCTGCTATCCGTCAACTCGCAGGCCGTTATTCGTTTATTGATACCACCCGCGTAGGTATTTGGGGGCATTCCGGCGGCGGTTTTGCCACGGCTACGGCTATGTTCCGCTATCCCGATTTCTTTGACGTAGGCATTTCAGAATCAGGTAACCATGATAACCGAAATTATGAATCGGACTGGGGCGACCGCTTTAATGGACCCATAAGCGACAGTGCTTATGCGGCACAGGCCAATCAAAACTATGCAGAAAATCTGGAAGGAAAGTTAATGTTGACTGTCGGCATGATGGACAGTAACGTTCCGCCTCAAAATACCATGCTGGTTGTACAGGCGCTGATCGAAGCTAATAAAGATTTTGATTTGATCGTTTATCCCAACGCACGTCATGGTTACGGAAAGCATTATTACTATCAAATGCGCCGCCGCTGGGATTATTTTGTGAAACATTTACTGGGAAAAGAACCGCCGGAGGAATACAAGATAAGCTTTAATTGAGATTCTCTAAATATGTAAAAATTGGCGCGAGCGTCCCGCTCGTGCCTTTTTACCCCTCATTCCTTCCTTTGACACGCGTCTGTCGACTCACTTCCCCCTCGCCTGCTATGAAAGGAATTGCAGTAGATCTGTATTGAACATTCATCATTCAACTCAGCAACTCAACAACTCAACAACTCAACAACTCAACAACTCAACCATGCGGAGGTGGAGGGTCTACTACGCTAAGGCTCCGTAGACTAAAGATTCGAACTCAAAGTAGTCGTTTTTTCATCCAGGCAATTCCCGATCCGGTTTTAAAGTACTTTTCGAGCTCACGTGCTTTTTCTTGTGAATCAACAGCTACAAATGTTTTTAATACAAAAGGAGCATAGGCTTTTGTCGGTTGATTCTTCCCTGCATTATGCTCTTGTATTCTTTTTTTTAAGCGAGTTGAAAAGCCAACATAAGTCCAATTTTTTTCTACACTCTTCAGAACATAAACATACCACATAACTAAGTGTTTACTGATAATGAATTCAAAATATAGACAAAAAATCAATTGCAAAAATGAGTTCTAAAAGTAGGAGTGCTTGCACTCCGAAGCCTTGTGCGTAGGAGTGCGGAGGTGGAGGGATTCGAACCCCCGGAACCGTAAAACGATTCAGCGGTTTTCGAAACCGCCCCATTCGACCACTCTGGCACACCTCCAAAGTAAATATCCAATTTGTCCTGCGATAGAAAATAGGCTATATTCCAAAGCTTTAAATCCAACCAAAATACAGCTTAATAAAACCAAATAAAAGGCTATAGTTTTGAAAATGAAACTCACCGATTTCAAATTTGATACTGATGATTTTAACGTTCCCGAAGAGCCGGCAGAGCCGCGTGATGCCGCAAAACTGATGGTGCTGAACCGGGAAGAAGAGACAATATCTCATGAAAAGTTCTCCGATATTCATAAATATTTTAACGAAGGTGATGTATTAGTTTATAATAATACCAAAGTTTTTCCCGCGCGGCTAAAAGGAAAAAAAGAAAAGACTGATGCGGATATCGAGGTTTTTCTGCTTCGCGAATTGGTACCTGAAAATATGCTGTGGGATGTACTCGTTGAGCCTGCACGAAAAATTCGAATCGGTAACAAGCTGTATTTTGGTCACGATTTGATGGCAGAGGTCATCGACAATACCACTTCACGAGGACGAACCATCCGCTTTTTGTTCGAAGGCTCGAACGAAGAGCTTTATCAGATTTTAGACGATATCGGTGAAATGCCCCTTCCGCCATATATTGACAGGGAGCCTGTAGAAGAAGATAAAGAGCGTTATCAATCCATTTTTGCCAAAGAACGCGGCTCGGTAGCGGCTCCTTTTGCAGCTATGCATTTCACTCCCGAACTTGTGAAAAGGTTGGAAGACAAAGGAGTGGATTTGGTGCCTATTACATTACATATCGGCTGGGGTACCTTTCGCCCGGTTGAGGTGGAGGATTTGACCAAGCATCGCATGGATTCCGAAAATTATAACATCTCGAAAGAAACTTCCGAAAGAATAAACAAGGCGTTAAAAAGTAAGAAAAACAAAGTAATTGCCTGCGGTACCACGGCCACGCGCACGATCGAAACCAGTATTACGGCCAGCGGTATTTCAAAAGAAGGCACCGGGTGGACGGATAAATTCATTTACCCGCCCTACGATTTTAAGATTACCGAAGGGGTGATTACTAACTTCCATCAGCCCGAATCGACCATGCTAATGCTTGGGTCTGCATTCGCCGGCTTTGATTTCTTGAAAAAAGCCTACCAGGAAGCACTGGAAAATGACTATCGTTTCTTTGGCTTCGGCGATGCAATCATTATTATTTAAGAAGTAATGAGTGATGAGTAATAAGTGACGGACGAACTATCAGCTTTTCACTTTTCACTTCTTGCTTCTTTTTACTTACTACTTTCTACTAACCAGTGACTACAAAAGCATTAATTATTCCGGCGGCAGGTTTAGGAAAACGCCTGAAACAACAAATTCCTAAGCCTTTCCTAAAATTGTCGGGGCGTCCCATTTTAGAGTATACCTTGCAGCGGTTTTTACCGTTAGAAGGCCTTGTGCAAATCATAGTGACTACATCCGAAGACTTTTTGGATGTAGCACGGCAGATTTTGAAAAACAAGGTGCCGGAAAGCCTAAAGGCAACAGCTATTGCAGGAGGTAAAGAACGTCAGCATTCTATCCGCCATGCCCTGAATGAGCTTTCGGATGTAGACCTTGTTATCATTCATGATGCGGTTCGCCCCTTTATAAAACTAAGTCATATTGAAGCTTGTTGTAAGACGGCATCAGAAATGGGGGCGGCCATAGTCGGCGTTCCTGCCCAAAATACCATTAAAGAAGTTGATGAGGACCGTTTTATTCGACAAACTCCAAATCGTAAATGTCTCTGGCAGGCGCAGACACCGCAAGTGTTTAAAAAACAGCTAATTGCTGAGGCATACGGAAAAGCAGTGAAAGAAAATTATGTCGGTACCGATGATGCATCACTCGTCGAACGGCTGGGCCGAAAAGTGAAAGTGGTAGAAGGCAGTCAATTCAATTTTAAAATCACATATCCTGCGGATTTAAAATTGGCGCAGTTACTAATTGAAGAAGAGCATGAATGATGAAAATGCGAATTGGCTACGGCTATGATATCCACCGCTTGATTGAAGGACGGCCACTGATTCTCGGCGGCGTGGAAGTGCCTTTTCAAAAAGGCTTGGAAGGCCATTCTGATGCCGATGTTTTGCTTCATGCTATTATTGATGCTTTGCTGGGTGCTTGCGCTCTCGGTGATATTGGCCGGCATTTCCCTGATACGGACGAAGCGTTCAAAAATGTGGATAGCCGGAAATTGCTCAGAAAGGTTCATGAACTAATCACCCGTGAAAATTACCGGATAGTAAATATTGATTCTACCGTTATAGCCGAACGGCCCAAACTGGCTTCACATATTGCAAAAATGCGAAAAAATATTGCGGAAGATCTGAAAATAGAACCGGATCAGGTTTCGGTAAAAGCAACAACATCCGAAAAAGTAGGAGCTGAAGGTGTGGGAAAAGGCATTTCAGCCCGGGCTATAGCGTTATTAACCGGTGTTAATGATGATTGACCAGTTCATACATGAAGCCGTTCAGTTTATCAATACGCTGCCGCCGGTGAGCATCTATTTAATATTTTTTGCTGTCGCTTATATCGAAAACATAATTCCCCCCATTCCGGGTGATGTGCTGGTTGCCTTTGGGGGTTATCTGGCTGCCAAATCGGTAATCGGGCTGCTTCCTGTTTACGTGTTAACGGTTATCGCATCAGTGATAGGTTTTATGACTGTGTACTGGATCGGCAGCAGGTGGGGAAATCGGATAGAACAGGATCCAAAACATTTTTGGCTGATTCGTTTTATACCCTTAAAATATCTGAATAAAGTTCGCGACTGGATGAAGCGCTGGGGGCTGAGAGTTGTGTTAGTAAACCGTTTTTTGGCGGGTACCCGGTCGGTAATTTCATTAACCGCGGGATTAAGTCATACCCGGGTCAGTTATACTGTAATTTGTTCTGCGATCAGTTCTCTTTTCTGGAACGGAATCTTGCTCGCATTTGGATGGGTCGTGCACGAAAATTGGGCGTCAATAGGAGAATATCTTTCTGTTTACGGCCAAATTATTTTAGGGGCGATAGCATTATTCATCGTTATTAAGCTGGCAATGCATTTTTTTCAAAAGAAAAAGGCTGCTTAACCTATTTTAAATAAAAAGCTTTTTATAAGGCTTGAATGTTGACAAAAATAAAACAAGTGCTTAGTTTTCGGGTCTTTCAGCTACAGATAGGTACGTCCAACAAAACCGCTGTCAGCAGAAAAGAGCAACTGCCCGAAAGTAAGTCGGGATGCCGGATAACCGGATGATAAAAGAGGCCAGTGTAGCTCAGGGGTAGAGCAACGGTTTTGTAAACCGTCGGTCGTCGGTTCGAATCCGGCCACTGGCTCATGTTTCAATTGGTTTTAAATCCTAAGGATTTAAAACCCATTTTTTTGATTTACTGATTTTATAGCGGGGGGATACCAAAGCGGCCAACTGGGGCAGACTGTAAATCTGTTGTCGTAAGACTTCGTAGGTTCGAATCCTACTCCCCCCACAAAGGAAATTATTGATTGGTTGATTTACTGATTGAATGAGTTAAGCTTTTTATTCAATAACTCAGCAATTCAACCACTCAACAATTTAAAGCGGGCGTAACTCAATTGGTAGAGTGTCACCCTTCCAAGGTGAATGTTGCCGGTTCGACTCCGGTCGCCCGCTCGTCCCTTTTAGGGAATCGCACCTAAGCCGTTATAGCTCAGGGGTAGAGCACTTCCATGGTAAGGAAGGGGTCGTCGGTTCAATTCCGACTAACGGCTCATGAAAGTGTTGCGAAATCCGCACCGGCGGAGATCTTGAATAATTAACTGTAAATTTTTTCACTCATGGCAAAAGAGACCTTTCAGCGGGATAAACCGCACGTAAACATAGGAACGATCGGCCACGTCGATCATGGCAAAACCACCACCACTGCGGCAATCACAAAAGTGATGGCCAAGCACTATGGCGGGGTAGCCCGTGATTTC
>DASVCW010000005.1:0-39279 GCA_036381435.1 Balneolaceae bacterium
GCCTTCATCAGCAGGTATCCAATTCCCGCGCCTCCGATATGGACAATACGTGCTGTGTTGCCTCCGGAATTTAAGAGCAAGACATCAAGCGCGATCAGGCCGGCAACCAGGTAGCGTGCCTGAATTGGGGGAAGCAGAAAGAGCATGATCGGCATGGTGGGATACAGCATAGCAAAAGCTACCATAATACCGTAAACAGCACCGGAAGCTCCGATCACCGGCACAATACCTGTGATTTGGGCAAAAATAATATCAAGCAATGCACCGCCTATCCCGGCCCCAAAATAAATAACGGTAAAAGTTCGGGGCCCAAGGGTTTCTTCCACGGCCCGTCCCATCCACCAGAGCCATAGCATGTTAAAAATTAAGTGGAAAGCGCCACCATGTAGAAACAAATAAGTAACTATGCGCCAGGGCTGAAACAGGGCAGTTTGCCATTCAGGAATGAAAGCAAAAATACGAATCAGGGCATCGCTGTAGGCGGGGCTTATAATCCCTAAAATAATTTGTATAACAAAAACGGCTACATTAAGGGTTATGAGCGCACGTATGGCTACCGGTAGCCCTAAATATCCGCGTTTAAATGAACTGCCAAATGATTCGTTATACATTTTCAAAATCTGCTAAAATATCACTGACGAAATTTGTAAAAATTGCTTAGGTAACACAATCTAAGGCGAATTTACCTCTTTTCAATTCCTACTATTAATTTATCAATTTTTGATGTAATTAATAAGAATCTTCGCTTTTTAAGCCCCAGTATTTTATGAGAATAAATCCCACAACCATACCGCCTAAGTGAGCAAAGTGGGCCACTCCTGAATTGGTCCGCATAATTCCGCTTATAAGCTCAATTGCACCATATCCCGCAACAAAATATTTTGCTTTAATAGGGATCGGAGGAATCAAAAGCATAATTCTCCGGTTGGGAAACATCATTCCGAATGCAAGCAAAATACCGTAAACGGCACCGGAAGCTCCAAGCGTGGGCGCACCTCCCGCACCAATTAACATATGAGATAATGCGGCTCCTATACCGGTTAAAAAGTAGAAAATCACAAATCGTTCAGTGCCCCAGTAATTTTCTATGGCTTGTCCAAACATCCAGAGAGCAAACATGTTGAAAAAGATGTGGCTTAACCCGGCGTGCAAAAACATGTAGGTTACCAACTGCCAAAAATGGAAATAACCTGAACCTATCGGCCAAAGCATTCCATAACGTAACAATGCTTCGCCGATAACCGGGGTATGCATTGCCACAAACACAATAACATTGATGATCAACAAATGCTTAACTGCGGGGGGGAAAATAGTAAATTGGGTTGGGCTATAATTCGATGATTGGTAATTCAAGAATAATAATGTTAATTATAATTTTTTGTCCTTCTAAATATACGGTTCCTAAATATCATTTCTAATAATTGAAACCCTTAATCAAATTAATTGCTTTTTAAGAAAAACAATTCCTTGAATTATACGAGAAAATAGTCCAAAAGTTGATGGGGATGGGAATTGAATGTTCCGCCGCAGAGCGACGGAACGAATGTAAATGCTCCTCTAATTCTAAATCATAGCTGTTTCTAAAGTAATTCTTGACGGGCAGGATGCCCGTCCTACATGTGGCAATACTCCTTCTTTTAGCCATAACAGGTGTATTTTAGTGCTTCGTTGGTCACCCCTAAATCCCCTAAGGGGACTTATACTCAGCTATTTCTTAGAATCTTGCTCTGTTTAAAAAGTTAAAGCAGATATTAATTTTTGCACAGGACTTGTAAATTAAAAACCGGCAAGAATAAAGTCCCCTTTAGGAGATTTAGGAGTCAAAAAGAGTTTAAATCAAAACTCCAGAAATATTATATACCACTATTTTCTGTTTCTGCCGCTCTTCTTATAATTCCTTAGATGGAGGACAGAAACCGATGACCAGTGGTCAACAGTCCTCCGTCATCCGTCAAAACTTACTTCACAAACAACATTTCTCGATAGATGGGTAGCGGCCAGTAATCGTCGGCTACGTAGCGTTCCAGAAAATCGACCGCATCACGAATATCATTCATTGCGGGAATTACATTTTGCCTTACGTGATTTGCTTTATCAAGCAAAGAATCACCATTTCCTTCCAGAACAGCAGTTCGTAGTTTTTCCAGTGCTTTATTCAAATCATTCAAGCCGCCATTCACTTTTCGCAGCATATCCTTTGAACCCTGACTATCAAAATCCAGTTCTTCAACCCGCTTTACGTTTTCTGCCAGCTCATTCATATAGCGAACTGCGGCGGGATAAATCATCGTTTTGGCCATTGCCTCTGTAGTATCGGCTTCAATATTAATGGTCGTTAAATATTGTTCCATCCAGATTTCCTGACGCGAATGAACTTCGCGCTTATTTAACACTTTATGTTTTTCAAAAAGGCGAATATTTTTTTCATCAGTGAGCGCAGGCAGCGCATCCATCGTGGTTTTTAAGTTCAATAACCCACGTTTTTCCGCTTCTTTTTCCCACTCCTTGGAATAACCGTCGCCATTAAAAATGATATCTTTTGATTCTCCGAGCGTATCTCTGAGCACTACTCCCAATGCAGCCTCAAGTGACTCTCCGGATTCCAGTTTTTCTTCCAGTTTAGTACATAATTCATCAATAGCATCAGCCACGATGGTATTCAAAACAACAATGGGAAACGAAATGGACTGGCCGGAACCGACAGCCCGGAACTCAAATTTATTTCCGGTGAAGGCGAAGGGCGATGTCCGGTTTCGGTCACCCGCGTGCTTGGGCAGCGAAGGCAACACAGGTGTACCGAGGCCCAACAACCCGCCCTGCTTTGATTCTTTTAACCCCCCGTTTAATAACTGTTGAATGACATCCTCCAACTGATCACCGATATAAGCCGAAATGATGGCCGGCGGTGCTTCGTTAGCGCCTAAACGATGATCATTCCCCGCATGGGCAATGCTGGCTCGTACCAAATCCTGATTTTCATAAACCGCTTTTAAGGCCGCGGTAAAGAAGAAAAGAAACTGTCTGTTTTTGTGGGGACTGTCACCCGGATTAAGCAGGTTAACTCCCTCATTGGTACTCAAAGACCAATTCAAATGCTTTCCGCTGCCATTCAACCCGTCGAAAGGTTTTTCGTGCAACAGGCATTCAAGTCTGTACTTGCGCGCCGTTCGTTTTAGGATAATCATCATTAATTGCTGATGATCGGCAGCAATATTGCTCAATTCAAAGATAGGCGCAATTTCGTACTGGCTCGGGGCTACTTCATTATGACGCGTTTTCACCGGAATTCCCAGCTTATAAAGTTCTTTTTCGGCTTCGAGCATAAAGGAAAGAACACGATCGGGAATAGAGCCAAAATAATGATCGTCCAGTTCCTGTCCACGAGGCGGTTTTGCACCCACTAATGTTCGTCCCGCGGTCATAAAATCAGGCCGCCGGTAGTAAAACTCCTGATCAACCAGAAAATACTCCTGTTCACACCCCACAGTTGATGCTACCCGTTTGACATCAACCCCAAAAAGTTTAAGTGCCCGTTTGGCCTGCTTGTCAAGTGCTTCATTCGAACGTAAGATAGGTGTTTTATGATCAAGGGCTTCACCCGTCCATGATGCAAAAGCGGTTGGAATACAAAGATAGGCGCCGTTTTCATTATCCATGATGAAAGCCGGAGAAGTAGGATCCCAGGCTGTATAGCCGCGAGCTTCGAAAGTTTGACGAAGTCCGCCGCTGGGGAAGCTGGAAGCATCAGGTTCACCCTGAATTAAGTCTTTACCCGAAAACTCAGTCACCGCTCCGCCACCTTGATTAGGAGTGATAAAACTGTCATGTTTTTCAGCCGTAAGTCCCGTTAAGGGTTGAAACCAGTGAGTAAAATGAGTGGCTCCTTTTTCCATCGCCCACTCTTTCATGGCCATAGCCACCGCGTCTGCTACCTGCGAATTTAAAGGTTCGCCTTCCTGAATCGTTTTTTGCAAATCATTCCAAATGTCTTTCGGCAAGCGCTCTCTCAGATCCTCTTGCTGAAGCGTATTTTCACCGAATATTTCGGTAATATTCATTGGCCTTGCAACATCTCCATTTGATGTTGGTGTCCAATTTCGTGCGGCAGCCAGGATATCATAACGCCGGATAGCTTTTGTCATGGGTAAAAGATATTAGATTTATTGAATTTTAAAATTGACTTAAGATACATCAAGAAAATTAATAATGTGCAATTATTTTAGTTAATCACTTAAACGGAACTAACTAACACAGGCATATTTAAATTAAGTACTAATTTTATTAATTTAAAATTCTCTTTTAACTACTATCAGCTAATTTAATTATTTGAAATAAAACGAAAGCTTGTTTTTTTAAGCATTTGATTTTTTTATATCATTGGAGCACACACTTTTAATACAGTTTTTATTCCTTAAACATCGATGACAGCTCCCTCAAAACTGAGTATTTGGGTTCAGGCCGCGCGTCCCCAAACACTTGCCGCTGCTTTTGCTCCCGTCTGCGTGGGTGTAGCTTTGGCCATTCATGATCATAGTTTTGCGTTAATCCCTTCACTGGTAGCTCTGTTTTGTGCTTTCCTCATTCAAATCGGCACTAACTTTGCCAATGATTATTTCGATTTCAAAAAAGGCGCCGATACTGAAGACAGGATCGGTTTTGATCGCGCTACGGCGAACGGCTTAATCTCTGCCGCCACCATGCGCAACGCCACTCTTATAACGATGACGCTGGCTTTTATTTTAGGGCTTTATCTTGTTTATCATGCCGGCTGGGTGATTTTAGGGATCGGCCTTGCCTCATTAATTTGCGGCGTTCTCTACACCGGCGGACCCTTTCCCCTGGGTTACAATGGGCTGGGCGACCTTTTTGTCTTCATCTTTTTTGGTATCGTTGCCGTGATGGGAACCTACTATGTCAATGCTTTGGAGTGGACAAGTTCTTCTTTCTGGGCTTCCCTTGCAGTCGGTGCGCTGGCTACAAATATTTTAGTAGTGAATAACCTGCGCGACGTTGAGCAAGACGGACCCGCAGGTAAAAACACACTCGGCGTTTTATTCGGTGAAAATGCCCTTCGGTACGAGTACCTTCTGATGCTTTTAATCGCCCTTGCCATTCCCCCGCATTTTTATGTTCAGTTAGACTATCACTGGTTAATTTTTCTCCCCTATTTATCCCTGCCCCTCGCGGTAAACCTACTCTATAAAATCTGGTTTGAAGAAGACAAGAGAAAGCTGAACAAAGGACTTGAGCAAACCGCCCAATTTATGATTTTATTTACTGTGCTGTTCGGTGCAGGCATTTTGTTTGACCTGTTATGAAGCTGAAATTTTATAAATATCGCTTTCCCTTTTCATCACCCTTAATCACAAGCAAAGCTACTTATAGATTTCGGGAAGGTATCATTTTAGAATATTCCAGTGATGGGTTTAGCTGCTATGGCGAAGCAGCTCCCCTGCCCGGCTTTTCGGCTGAAATTCTGGATGATATCGAGCAAAAAATCACTCAAAAGAAAAGTGAATTTAAGAGTATTCTTACATCCGGAAATGCGGTTGATGCTCTTCAAAAGTTATATCAGGAATCATACATTCCTGCTTCCATGCAATTTGGTCTAGACAGCCTTGCCTACCAGGTTGAAGCATACAGGGCGGGTACAAATCTTCAGGATTTTTTGTTTGGAAATGCTCCTCAAAAAATTCCTGTGAATGCCGTTGTGTCACTTCATTCTGATTATTTTATCTCTAAAGTTGAAAAATTTATTTCTGAAGGTTTCCAAACCATCAAATTCAAAGCCGGCTTAGATCTTGAGCTTGAGTATGAACGGCTCAAAAAAGTAAGAGCAAAATTTCCCGCTCTTGCCATTCGTCTTGATGCCAATCAAGCATGGACGGTTGATGATGCTGTCCGTCACCTTTCGAAACTTCAAAAATTGGAGATTGAGTACTGTGAAGAACCGCTTAAGGAACCTGACGCGAATAAATATCAAAAGCTGAGTGATGAAACCGATATTCCCCTGGCGCTGGATGAATCCCTCACGCAGCAAGTTGACTGGCATTCCATGCTCCCTTTCGTGGCGGTTTTAATTCTAAAGCCGATGCTTTTTGGAAGTTTTACAAAAATTTTTGTAACAAAACGCCTTGGGGACACTCATGATAGTAAAGTCGTTTTAACTTCAGCCCTTGAAAGCGGGGTGGGCAGAATGATAACTTCCATTTTGGCTTCGGGCTTAGGTTCGCAAAACCTGGCACAGGGACTTAACACCTCACAATTTTTAGCCACTGATATTTATTCCGATGCGTCTCATATTAACAACGGAATGTACGATTTGAGTTACTACCAAAAATGGATTAAAATTCAGCTTAACAATCTGCAGAACAAGTCGATAATTATTATTGAATGAACGAACAAAACCACATACCCTCGTTTGATGATGCAGACCCCGAAAATCTGTTTCTGGGTTCCAGTTTTGGGCTGCACAGCTATGAGGATTTAATAAAATTCGAGAAATTTTTTATACAGTTCCTGTTCGATTTTGACCATAATTTTGACAAGCCGGTTGGGTTTTTATCATCATCAACCGACACGCTCATCTTTGCTATTGCCGCCTGCTGGAAACTTGGAATTCCTTTTGTTCCTTTCGATCCCAAAGCCACTGCTGCAGAACTTGAAAAGCAAGTTAGCAGAATTAAACCCGGACTAATTTTCGTGGACAAGGAGCATAAATCGCTCCTCAATCACGAGCACCAGATCGATATTAAACAACTGGACCTGAGCCGTTCATTGAAAATTGAAGTAGAACAAAGTTTTGATGCCAGAAGCTATAAACCGACAACAGACCCGGATCGGGTATTCGGATATTTTTTTACTTCAGGTACCTCGGGTACACCAAAAATAGTACCATTAAAGCGTCGCCAAATGTTATTTGCTGCTGAAGCGTCCGCGGCAAACTTCAAGCCTCGTCCTAATCATTTCTGGCTGCTTTGTCTTCCGCTTAATCATATCAGTGGCATTTCTATCGTTCTTCGTTCCATACTTTACGGCTCGGCAATATTTAGGATGAACAGTTTTCATCCCAGGATGATCATCACTTTTTTATCTGAAAATAAGCTATTTCAAGCTGCTTCACTCGTGCCCACCATGCTAAAACAGCTGCTGGATAAACCCGATTTTCAAATACATAAAAATTTTAAAGCTTTTTTGCTGGGCGGCGGTCCCATTGATCCCGAATTAATTCGCCGCTCCAATAACAAAGGTGTACCTCTGGTTCCCAGTTATGGAATGACTGAAAGCTGTGCACAAATTGCGGCCAATCCGATTCTAAAACCAAGTGGAACTCACCCTCCGCTTTCCAGTGTAGGAAAAGTTTTTGGTCCCAATGAGATTCAAATACGAAATGAACGGGGTGAATGCCTGAAAGCCAATAATTCAGGGCTGATTTGGCTTAAAGGCCCGCAGATTTTTGATGGATACTTTGGCCAGGATGATGAAACATATTTTGACGAAAAAGGATGGTTTAATACCGGCGATTATGGTTATTTGAATGCTCATTATCATCTTTTTATAGAATCTCGCCGCAAAGATCTGATCATTTCAGGGGGCGAAAATGTATCTCCCTATGAAGTAGAATCGGAGCTTGAAAAAATTTCGCCCATCACCGAAGCTGCTGTGCTGGGACTGCCGGATAAAGAATGGGGACAAAGAGTCGTAGCGGTCGTGGTTGCTAAAACCGAACAATCTATTGACGTTGATAAGATTCAGCAGGAGTTAAAGAAAAGAATCACTTCTTTTAAAGTGCCTAAGCAAATCCTTCAGACAAAATCGTTGCCTAAAACCCGAACCGGTAAAATAAGGCGAGATGAGTTAATAAAGCTGTTTGAGCAGTAGATAAACTGTACATCGAAGCGCCTGCTTTGATCACTACTTTCTTTGATTCTGCAACTTTCTTACCCAAGCAGGCGCTTGGGTAACAGCCCCTACTCATTCAAGTAAATCAACCCTTTGGCGCCAATATCTGACCGGAAATATTTATTGTCAAAAGATACCTTATCAACTTCAACATAGGTATTTTTTATCGCTTCCTGAAGGGTATCTCCGGCTCCGACTATATTCAGTACGCGTCCGCCATTAGTGAGCAGTTTGCCATCTTCCATTTTAGTTCCCGCATGAAAAAGCAGAGCTTCATCAGAAATCTCATTAACACCGGTAATTTCCTTTCCCTTCTCATAATCAAGGGGATAACCCTCTGATGTCAACACTACACAGCAGCGATATTTGCCATCCACTTTAACATCGGTTTGATGCAGTTCTTCATTGACAGCGGACATCATCAACTCAAGAAAATCAGATTCCAGAGACGGTAAAATAGCCTGGCACTCCGGATCTCCAAACCGGCAATTGTATTCCACTACTTTAGGCCCTTCTTCGGTAAGCATTAGCCCACAGTATAAAATGCCTTTGTATGGATTTTCATTCAACAACATAGCGGAAACAGTAGGAAGGATAACTTCCTTTTCCACCCGCTGCAATAATTGATCGTCCAGAATCGGGGTCGGGGCATAAGCACCCATGCCGCCGGTGTTAAGGCCGGTTCCGCCTTCTCCGACACGTTTATGGTCTTGTGCATAATGAATTATTTTGGCGGTTTTGCTATCTGAAATCACAAAAACAGATGCTTCATCGCCTTTCATGAATTCCTCAACTACCAGCGTTTCTGCGGCATCACCAAACCGGGCACTTTCTTTGAGTTCTTCAAGATAAGTTTGAACATCTTCTTCAGTCTCACAAATAAAAACTCCTTTTCCGCCTGCCAGTCCATCAGCTTTAAGCACAACCGGATACTCATCTTTAGCTTTGATATCTGCAAAAGCGGTGTCAAAGTCCGAGTGAGAATAGGTTTTAAAATCGGCAGTAGGAATGCCGTTTTCCTTCATAAATTCGTTGGCGAATTTCTTACTGCCTTCGAGCTGAGCAGCTTTTTTAGAGGGGCCAAAAACATTATGCCCTTTTTCTTCCAGAAAATCAGTGATACCATTAACCAGCGGTTGTTCGGGTCCTACAACGGTTAAATCGATAGCTTTTTCTTCAATGAAATTAAGAATAGCATTGAAATCAGAAAGCGACAGATCAACATTAGTGCCAACTTCTGCTGTACCCGGATTTCCCGGAGCTATATATAATTTTTCCAGTTTAGACGATTTGGCAATGCTCCAGGCCATCGCGTGTTCGCGTCCGCCGCTGCCCAGCAATAAAACGTTTAAGGACATCAATTTTTCCTTTTAACTTAAAATTTGTAGCTGCTGAAAGCTCAAAATCCTAATGACCAAAATTCGAAACGTTTAACCGTTTTGAATTTGGAGCATTAGGATTTCGGATTTATTCCTTCCGCAACCCTGATTATTTCGCAAAAACTATCTGCTTTCAGCGAAGCCCCTCCGATCAACCCGCCATCAATATCTTCTTGTGACAAAAGATCTCCGGCATTATGCGGTTTCATGCTTCCGCCGTACAAAATGCGAATTTGGTCTGCTAGTTGCTCATTAAAATGATCAGCCAGAACAGACCTGATCATCGAATGCATTTCCTGTGCCTGTTCGGGTGAAGCAGTTTCCCCCGTTCCGATGGCCCAGATAGGTTCATAGGCAATCACAACACTTGCAGCGTCTTCATTCTCAACGCCGATAAGTGCGGCTTCAACCTGCTTTTTCACCGTCGCTTTATGTTCACCGGCTTTTCGCTGTTCGAGAGATTCTCCCACACAAATTACAGGCTTGATACCGTCTTCGAGCGCTTTATTTACTTTCGCATTAACCGTTTTATTCGTTTCACCAAAATATTGACGTCGTTCCGAGTGACCTACGATCACAAACTCACAGCCCACTTCATTCAGCATTTGAGTACTCACTTCACCCGTAAACGCCCCGTTATCTTCAAAGTATACGTTTTGAGCACCGAGCGACACTCCGTTGAAATCTTTCAGTTCATCAGCTGCAGCCGTGAGCGAAATAGCGGGCGGACAAACCAAGCCGTCTATTTCATCCGGCATTGACTTACATTGTTCTTTGATATTTTGAAGAAGTGACTCTGTTTCCTTAGGCCCGCAATTCATTTTCCAGTTACCGGCAATTAAAAATCTTCTCATGAAGCTGGTTCTTTTTCTTGTTTTATGATTTTTTGAATTCCGCTTATGACATCTTCGTATTCTCTGCCCACATATTTTCTGACAATTTTTCCATTTTCGTCGACCAAAAAACGCGTGGGAATGAGTTGAATATTAAATTTTTCGAGTAGCTTCTCCCGCTCAAAGCTTTGGGCACTTGCAACCGGCCATGGCTTAAGCCTTGCATTAAAAAAGGCATCAATGGTGACTTGGCTTTGATCCAGCGGAAGGGTGATCACTTCCAATCCATAATTTTGATATATGCTGTGAATAACCACTGTTCGGTCAAACTGTTGCTGATAAAGCGGGCTTTTTAAGCTGGTGATTTCCAAAATATAAGGCGTACCTAAAAGTGAATCACTGCTAATAATTTTACCATTCTGGGTAAATTGGAAATCAGGAATAGCGCTGCCGGGTGATAAATAGTTTAGATCGTAACTGATTGCTTGCACCCAGTTCTTCACCGACGATTCTTTCCCGTATTTCGTTTTGAACACCTCAAGCGCTTTTCGAGCAGCATCAACACGGGCGCTGTCATACAGCAGCTTAATCCGTTGCATACTGATGCTCATATCCGCCTCCCTTTTTTGGGTGATAGATGAAAGCGTATCCAGATAAGCTAAAGCGAGATCAAGCCCTTTTGATTGAGCGATATGATTTTTGCCATAATTCGCTGCTAAAACCGCAAAGGCATCAGCGGATTGAACAGAGCGAATACGTTCCATCATTTTCTCATTATTCCAGCCCTGCAATAATCGAATAGATTTAAAAGCAGCCATTTCGGAAGCAATCGTACCTTTCTTTTCATTATAAACTTCCCAGAAAAGATTGCTCCATTTCAAAATTTCCTGCCGCAAAGTATCGCCTGTAATCCTGCCTGCCCTCACAAAAAGCATTACGCGCTGAAAGTTCTCATTCACATTCTGATAAACATCCATTGCTTCATGCTCATGAGAAGTGATAGATAATGTTTCTCCCAAGCCCGGTAATTCACCCGTAATTTTTACAGAATCATTTTCAGCCAAAATAACTCCTGCTCGTCCTAAATTACGGCCATTTCTGCTAAAAATTAAAGGATATTGACGTTTCTCCCGGAAATGGGCAGTTCCCGAAAAGGTGCCTGATGAATCTGTTACCGCATGAAAAAGGGTATCGGCAGCCGCTCCGACAGAATCTTTTTTGATAACGGTTAAACCAATACCCGAAAAGTTGCCGGTGGTATCAACAGAATCAGCGACCGTAATTTTGCCGGAAATAACGGCTTGTTGTGTTTCATTATTTGATGAACATCCCCAGACTGTGAATGCTGCTAAGGCAGCAATAAAAAGTGGTTTTAATTTCATATAGTAAGTTAAAAGAATATTTATATAAACTTTGCTAAGCTAAATGTTATCCTGATCCAAGGGCTTTCAGATTAGGATCTATACTTAGAATATAAGTTAAGCTGGAAGTCAAATGAGTAGCTACAGATGCTAAAGCAAGTTCAGCATGACAAACTTCTACTCCCCGTTCAGCCTCTCGGTAATCAGTTCCCGAACCAAGTTAGGATTAGCCTTTCCCTGTGAACGTTGCATCACCTGCCCGATAAAGAAACCGATCAGCCCCTTCTTTCCATCCCGAAAGCGTTCAACTTCCTCCGGGTGATTTTCAATCACATCGTCCACAATAGGTTCAATGAAACTGTTATCCGAAACCTGCATTAAATTCATCTCTTTAGCAAGTTCTTCGGCTGGTTTTTCTTCATCAAGCATCGCATCGAAAATTTCGGTCAGAGCTGATGAATTAATTTTATCATCTTCGCGAAGCTGAACAAGTCCCCCAAGCCGTTGAGCGGAAATGGGGAATGCTGCTATTTCTATGCTTCGATCATTCAGCACACGCAATACCTCCCCTAAAATGATATTAGAAACCGCTTTGGGTGAATGAGTATGAGCTAAAACATCTTCATAATAATCAGCGAGATAACGATCTTCAGTCAATGTATAAGCATCATCCTCACTCATTTCAAAATCGTTGACGAAACGCTGACGGCGAACATCCGGCATTTCGGGAAGATCGTTCTTAATGGATTGAAGCATCTCATCCGTAACAACCACCGGCGGAATATCCGGTTCGGGGAAATAACGATAATCATGCGCTTCTTCCTTACTTCGCATCGTGCGGGTTTCCAACTTGTTAGCATCCCATAGCAGGGTTTCCTGCACCACTTCACCGCCGGATTCTATCAACTCAATTTGACGGTCAACTTCAAACTGAAGGGCCCGCTCCACATTTCGAAAAGAGTTCATATTTTTGAGCTCGGTACGCGTTCCGAAAGCTTTTTGTCCCCTGGGGCGAACCGAAACGTTGGCATCACAGCGCAAGCTTCCCTCCTCCATATTGCCGTCACAAATTTCAAGGTACTGCACAATTTGCTTGATACGTTTCAGATATTCATACGCTTCCTGCGGGCTTCGCATATCGGGCTCGGAAACAATTTCGATGAGCGGAACTCCTGCGCGGTTTAGGTCAATCAGCGTATTAAAGGGATCTTGATCGTGAATGGATTTCCCCGAATCTTCTTCCATATGAATTCGAGTGATACCAATACTTTTTTCGTGTCCGTTTGTGTTGATTGAAATATTGCCTTCAAAGCAAATAGGCGTTTCATACTGCGAGATCTGGTAACCTTTGGGCAAATCAGGATAGAAATAGTTCTTGCGGGCGAAGATAGATTTTCTGGCAATACTGCAATTCGTCGCCAGTCCCATTTTGATGATATATCTGACCAGGTTTTCATTCAAAACGGGCAAGGTTCCCGGATGCCCCAGGCATAAAGGAGTGACTTGTGTATTCGGAGCACCGCCGAATTCTGTAGAAACCGGGGCAAAAGCTTTACTTTCTGTTAAAAGTTGAGCGTGAACTTCGAGTCCGATGACCGTCTCGTAGTTACCGTTAACCGAGCTGCTCATGAATCGTTTATTATTTTACAGGTTCTTTTTAAACTTAAAAGATATTAAACGTGCGGGACATTTATTAGGGCAATTTTATAAAAATTAAACTCACTAAACTTAACCGCGGAGAACGCAAAGAAGGCGCAAAGCTTGCGAATTTTTTTAATGCTTTTCACCGCGTCCCTTGCGTAAACTTCGCTCCTTTGCGGTTAAAAATAATTCTTTATGTACCAGAAACTTCACATTTTTGAAGAAGAAACTAATTTGTTTTGGGGACTGATTATCCTTATTTGTGCCTCAGCCGGCACTTTTATACTAAGCGACTCTTTTATTTCTGAATGGAGTCTGCTGAATGCAGATCAGCTTTCCGCCTTAGCCCTGTTTTTAATCAGTTTTTTGGGAATTTATAAACTTTCTGAGCCACTCTATCACTTTATATTCTTTTTTGAAAATGATATTCTCATTATCAAAATTAAAAAGGGTGAATTAGATGTAGATTCATTCAGCATTCCTGTCCGTGATATTGAAGCATTAAAATTTTCGCCGCACTATCCCTGCTCTTCTAATGAAGCACTGTTTGATTTTTCAATGAACTATCATCTTATGTGGAGAAAGAAAAATGAACCGGATTACCGAAAATTGCTCGACCTGGAATCAGCTAATTTTACTCTAAAAGTAAATGATATCGCTGATATCATGCGGTTTATCCTGCAACAAAACCCAAATGTATCTATTCCCAAAGCCCAGGCTGATTACTTCAATCTTTAAGGCTTCTGGCTTTAAGGGGCTAATAGAACTTTTCTATATCACCAGTTAAGTTTTTTCGATTATCATCGCAGGATTATCATCAATAGTTTCTCAGCCGCTTTACTCAAGCGGTTTTAAACCAATTATCATATAAAAATCTATATCTAAATTAATGATCACAGTCGGACAACGCTTTCCCGAATTTAAAAAACAAGCCTGCATCTCTCTAAAAAAGGATGAAGAGTTTACCAAAATTTCTCAAGATATAATGGACAATGACGTCGACCAATGGACGGTTATGTTCTGGTGGCCCAAGGATTTTACTTTTGTTTGCCCTACTGAAATAGCAGCTTTTAATGATAGTTTTGATGAATTCCGCGATCGTGATTGCACACTGATCGGTGCTTCAACCGATTCTGAGTTCGTTCACCTTGCCTGGAGAAACAACCACGAAGATCTGCGTGATCTGAAATTCCCCATGCTTGCTGATACTTCGAAATCTCTGGCTGAAGAATTAGGCATTCTTGAACCCAATGAAAAAGTAGCTTACCGTGCAACCTTCATTATCGATCCAAATGGAATTATCCGCTGGACCTGCGTCAATGACCTGAACGTAGGACGTAATGTTGAAGAAGTGATCCGCGTACTTGATGCGCTGCAAACGGATGAACTCTGCCCCTGCAACTGGGAAAAAGGCGAAGAAACGCTGACAGTTTAAGGCCTTAAATAAAATCATCTAACTCTAAATCCTTTAGGGACACCCCTCAGATCAAATGGACCCCGAGTATTCGGAGCATTTGATCATCTCCCCTCAAGGGGAGATGAGTCCCCCTTTGAAGGGGGCGCAGGGGGATGACCCTTCGCGATAATGCAATTGAAACTCATTCATTCGTAAACTCTTCTTAATCAAACCCACTAAATTTATGTTTGCTGTAGCAAATACCGAAGATATAAAAAACGACCTGCTAAAAGACCTCGGGCTAAATGATGATTATTCCTCATCCTCGCTTGATGCTCTTGTTGAAGGCGATTCACGTTATGTGAAAGACCTCAGGGTGAACTTAAAAAACACGCTGAAGTCAGATCATATCAGTGAAAAAGAAACAGCTTTGATTGCCTTAGCAATTGCAGCCAATTTCAAGAATGAACCGCTGAAAGCTCATTTTCGCGAACTTGCCAAAGAAAATGAAGCAACCGAAGAAGAAATAGGTGATGCCATCGCCTGCGCTTCCTTGCTGGCAGCCAATAATGTTTTTTATCGCTTCCGCCATTTTGTTGATAAAGAAAGTTACAATAAAATGCGGGCGGGCATCAAAATGAACATTATGGCTAAGCCTAAACTTGAAAAAGAGTTTTTTGAACTGATCAGCCTTGTCGTTTCTGCAGCCAATGGCTGTGAGATGTGTGTGCAGTCACATGAGCAATCACTGCTCAAAATGGACTGCTCCGAAGAGCGTATTTTTGATGCCATCCGGCTCACCTCCGTAATCACCAGCCTCGATAAAATAATTGATTGATCGCGACCAGCCACTAAAGCACTAAAAATTTTGTGTTTCTGTGCTTTAGTGGCAAAAATTAAATTTTATATAACTGCTGAGTAATGCAGTGGATCGACCCTTGCCCCCAGACTAAATCAGCACAGGGAATCCCTACCACTTTTCTATCGGGGAAATACTGCTCAAACAGATCAAGCGCTTCTTGATCGTAGCGCTCATCATACAAAGGCACTAAAATGATGCCATTTGCTATGTAAAAATTAGCATAGCTGGCCGGCACATATTCGGAGCCATCAACTGTTGTGCCTTCAATTTTTGTTTTGGGCAATGGCAGTGTTTCGATGACAAAGGGCTCACCCCGCTGATTAGTAGCTTTTTGTAAAAGCTCCAAATTTTCGCTCAGCACTTCATAATTTACATCACTGGAGTCTTCACAAACCATTGCTAAAATGGTATTTTCGTTAAGAAATCGAGCAAGATCATCTATATGGCCATCCGTATCGTCGCCGGCCAGCCCCTCCTTTAGCCAGATGATCTTCTCGATTCCCAGATAGTCCATCAGCCGCTGCTCAATCTCTTCTTTCGATAAATGTGGGTTGCGATTTGAATTCAGCAATACTGATTCCGTAGTAAGTAAAACTCCGTTTCCGTTTGTATCAATTGAACCTCCTTCAAGGACCAGCCCTGTTTCAAACCGGGGAATATCATATTTGCCTGCAAGATATTCGGGAAGACGATTATCATCATCAAAAGGAGGATATTTTTCTCCCCACGCATTATAGCCCCAGTCGGTAATGGCGAATTCTTCTCTGTTTCCATTTTCGCGGTGGACAAAAATTGGCCCACAATCCCGCGCCCAGACATCGTTAATGGGCTGAAGGTGAAAGGTTATTCGTTGAAGGTTGATGTCTCTCTGCCCAAGAAGATTGAGGGCCCGCCTTTTGGTTCTTTCATCGTTAATCAGCAAATGAATCGGCTCATGCAGATGCAGTATTTCGATGATATCCAGATACACCTGCTCCACCTTTTCAAGCCGCTCTCCCGGCCAGGTTTCCTGATTGGAAGGCCAATGGAGTTGTGTGGCTGAGTGCTTCTCCCATTCCGGAGGCATTTTATAAGTTAAAGTCTTTGATCTTTGCGAAGATTTATGCATTGTAAATCCAAAATTCGAATGTTCAAAATTCGAAACAAATTCATTTTTGAACTGATTTCCTAAGAATCGCTCCGAATATTTTTGTTAGCTCAATAGACTCTTGAATTAAATCTTGCCGTTCTTCGTCATTTTCTTGTTTGTCTTCCAAAAGTTTGAGCCAGAAAGTTGACTCTTTAGCCTCTTTACGACATAGTTTAATTCTGTATACAAAGTCTTTCCTGCTTAATGATTCATTTGCTTCTATATAATTCGCTCCTGTTGAGCCGCTTGAGCGAATTAGCTGTCTTGAGATTTCTACATTTGCCAATGTCTTTTTTAGCTTGTTGATATATTTAATTACAGCTTTAGCAAACAAAAATGTACGTTCTTCAAGATCATATTTCTTACTCATAAAAAATTAGTTTAGTTAATCTTCTATAGTAAGAGTCTTTTAAAAGGGATTCCTTACAAAAAAGTGCAAATTTTTGAATTTGAGGTAATTCGTTTCGGATTTTAATCATTCGGATTTTGTGCTTCTATCCACAAACCTCTTCAAAATTGGTTCATAAGTATCAATCCTCCTATCGCGGAAAAACGGCCATATTTGGCGTTGTTTTTCGATCTTTGATAAATCAACTTCGGTAATCAGAATTTCTTCTTCACTGCCGGCTTGAGCCATCATCTGTCCAAAAGGACCTGCGACAAATGATTGCCCCCAAAATATTAGCTCCTCCTCTCTCCCCACCCTGTTTACAGCCGCAACAAAACATCCGTTAGCAATTGCATGACTTCGTTGAATAGTTTGCCATGCATCATGAAACTCTTTAGCTGTTTGTTCATCTTCATTCGGTAAGGTGCCGATAGCAGTGGGATAAACCAAGATTTCCGCTCCCTTTAAAGCGGTAATTCGAGCCGCCTCGGGATACCACTGATCCCAGCAAATAAGGGGACCAATTTTAGCATATTTGGTATCAAAAACTTTGTAATTATCATCACCGGGGGTGAAATAATATTTCTCGTGGAAACCGGGATCATCAGGAATATGCTTTTTTCGATAAGTACCCATTAGCGTGCCGTCAGCATCAATCACCACTAAAGAGTTGTGGTAAATGCCTGCCGTCCGTCTTTCAAAGAACGGGACTACAATCACCACTTCCAGTTCTCCGGCAAGTTCTGTTAGCTCATCCATAATGGGACCCGGAATGGATTCAGCCAAATCAAAAAAGGAATCATTCACAGTCCGGCAGAAATAGGTGGTACTGAATAACTCTTGTAACAAGATAACTTGCGCTCCCCGGTTTGAAGCTTCTACTATTCGATCTTTAGTTTTGTCAACATTCGTTTTGATATCTTCCGTGCACTGAAGCTGAATGAGACCTAATTTAACTTTTCTTGTATTCATGGACAGGGAATTTTATTAGCGACCAATGATACGGAATTAAACACAACTTCGGAATGGCTTAGGAAACCTAATAAGCACTTTTAACCTTAAGAAAATGGATGAGCAGCAGATAACTCAGGCTTATAAAATCACAATCACTCTTCTAAAAAACTATTAACTGCGACTCCTATTCCGAGGCTCAGAGTAGCTGTACCAGCCCATGCCAGCCAGGGATGTTTTTCAAACCAAAATTTGAGACTAAAATCACGACTTTTTGCAGCAAAATTACCATGCGCTCCATGATCGCCCGGAATTGGATTCCAAAGGTTATCTTCTCTTTCCTCTGCGGGTTCATCGGTTTGCTGCCCTTTATATCCTGTTTTAGCCAGATAATGATCAAGCAGGCCGGGAATAATCTTATTTCCAACAATAGCCTGAACTGTCGGATAGCCAACACAAACTTCTCTTTCAGGATTAACTACATTATAAAATATTGCTCTGGCCGCTACTTCAGGTTCATAAATAGCACCCATAGGTTTCGGCTTATTAGGCAGCCTGCTTTTTACAAATTCAAATTGAGTAGTATTCATAGCCGGTAATTGTACCATGCTAAGCTTGATATTGCTTTTATCATGAATTAGCTCGGATCGTAATGATTCGAAGAAGCCAAGAATACCATGTTTTGCTCCACAGTAAGCTGATTGCAGGGGAATACCCCGGTAAGCAAGGGCCGATCCAACCAAAATTATGGTACCTTTGTCACGAGGCATCATTCTTTTTAAAGCAGCCATCGTTCCGTAAACCTGTCCCAGATAGGTTACATCGGTTACCCGCTTAAACTCTTCGGGTTTGATATTTTTTAATTCAGAAAAAACGCTGACCATCGCATTATTAATCCAGACATCAATAGGACCGAATGTTTCTTCCACCTGTTTCGCGGCAACCTCTACCTGCGCAGCATCACTTACATCGGTAGAAATAGCTATGGCTTCTCCTCCCAGGTCTTCAGCCTCCTTCTTGGCTGCTTTCATTCCGTCTGTACCTCTTGCTAATATGCCTATCTTTGCACCATGAGAAGCAAATTCGCGAACCAGAGCACGTCCTAAACCGGCAGATGCTCCTGTTATAACTACCACTTTATCAAAGCTATTCTCATCAGACATTATTTCCTCTCTTTATTTAATCAATAGTCTCTAATTCACTGTTTATCATGCAAAATATCAATCAGCAGAGCCGCTGACCACGAAAAGTCTTCGGCCCCGTATCCTTCCCCGCTTTCGGGATTGTAGTACTCATAAAACCCATACTTTGAAACTAATTCGATAACAGATTCTTTAATTAATTGGTTATAGTCTTTGTATCCGTAGCGCCTGAGCCCCTGATATAAAAGCCAATTCATATTAATCCAGATAGGGCCACGCCAGTATTTACGATTGGAAAAATCTGGTTGCCGGCGGTCATAATTGGGAACGGCCAGGTAGGTACCGTTAATACGGGCAAAACTGCGGGTATTTAAATATTTATAGATTCGTTCGGCGCGGATGGGTGAAGGAATACCGGCAAATAATGGAATAAATCCCGATAATACCGTTGCTTCAATTTTTTGATCAGCTACTAAATCATAATTAAGATAGATGCCATGGTTATCATCCCACAGCTTTTTATTCATTGCTTTAGCTGTTTTTCGATATTGTTTTTGAAAAGGTTCAGGATCTTTTTCCAGCCATTCTGCGATTTGGGCTAAATCACGTCCTGCCTGACATAAAACAGTATTGAAAAGCACATCCTGCACCATAAAGGGACAATCATCCCGTCGAATTTTCTCTTCATCATAGTTACGAAGGCGAAAAAAATCAACAAGATAGGTGTATCGGTCGTAACTGGCATTAGAAGGACGTTCGGCTGATTCAACATGCTTATCATCCGTACGGTTATAATCTGGTATCTCTTCATCTGTTAACTTTATTCTCTCCAGAGGCTCATCCCAGTTTGGTGAGTTATCCTGTCCTGAAGCCCAGGGATGACGAATATAAACAAGCCCTTCACCATTAGGATCCCGTTCCCGGTATAAGAACTCATGCCATGCTTTCAATTTGGGAAACAGATCTGCCGCAAATTCCTGTGCTACTGCTCTGTCCGGAGCGCTTTCCAACATTCTGCGGACGGCCGTAGCATGAACGGGCGGCTGACAAATACCGGAAGTAGCAGGTTCTTCGGGTGCCCCGGACATTTTTGTTTGCCAGAATTCAGGCTGTGGAAAATAGTCTATATCCGTTTGCTCGTCATACACGATATGGGGCAGCATTCCATTTTTCCATTGGCCTGTAAACAAGCGCTGCAACTCTTTTTCTGCCCGCTCCAGATTATAATGCGAATAGCCGATTGAAATGAAGGCCGAATCCCATGACCATTGATGGGGATATAAAAGTTCTGCCGGCTTTGTGAATGATCCTGCCCAGTTTTTGTCTAATACTTTTTTGGCTTTCTTGATTAATGTAGAAGTCTTAGGCGTTTCTTCACTTAAAGCCTTTGGTATTTCTTCACTCATTGATTTAATAGTTCCACTTCTTCGATAATTGCATCACTAAACATAAAAATGTTTATCAATGTTCATATTTATTCACAATGTTACCGAATATTAGTACGGCTTTTCCTCTTTTGATAAGACAAAATGAAGCTTTTAGGAACCGCTTTAATTTGAGATGAAAACAACAAATGTAAACGTTTATTCAAGCATTACAGTTACATGTTTAGCGATTGAAGGAAGATCTCCTTTTTCACTAAATCCCCTAAAGGGGGGCTTTTTTAGTCATTAGAGTGCTAAACAGCTGGTCAAACATTTAGATTTTAAATAAGTAGAAGGCCCAATTCTGATAAAGGTATCCTAAGAAAGTCGGCCTGTTGAAATCATTCAATGAGATGCGTTCAAGTGTCTCTACAAATTGCCTAACTAATTCACTTAGAGAGAATTTTACCGATTTCTTAAGAATAGCTGAAGCTACCTCAAATACTTTCGCAGTTAAGTTTCTTAGGCCCGGAAAAAACATAGAAGGATGCAACTTGAGTTCCACAATCTTTTTTTTGTAAACAAAGATACTTTCCCAAAGGACAGGCAACAGACTCATGAAGTACACCATAAAAAGTTAGGCTGGATATATTACTGCACCATAATTCTGGGATTTTGGCTTATAGCAAGTCCTCCCACTTTTGGCTATAAAATATCGGGAATGATCTGGAGCGATATTCTATCCGGTTTTATCCTGATTGGTTTAAGTTATTTTGCTTTAAAACCCTATAAACTATGGGCTCAGTGGGGCGTTGTCTTCCTCGGCATCTGGCTTTTGGTCGCTCCTATGATCTTTAGTGCAAAGGAAGAAACAGCCCTTCTCACAGGCTTTTTAACAGGTACACTGGTAATCTTGTTAAGTATTGTTATTTCGGGACAACCGGGTATAAGATTATATGCCTTGGCGGGACCGGATGTGCCCTCCGGATGGAGCTACAATCCATCCTCCTGGGGTCAGCGAATACCGGTAATATTTTTAGCCTGGATCGGTTTTTTTGTGGCGCGATACATGGGAGCTTTTCAACTGGGATATATTGATACTGTTTGGGATCCGTTTTTTGGTGATGGGACCCGCCAAGTTTTAACGTCTGAGGTTTCTCGTTCCTTCCCGGTTTCTGACGCTACTTTGGGAGCCTTCGCCTATATTATGGATGTGCTTTTCGGCGCTGCCGGAGGTATCGACCGGTGGCGCACCATGCCCTGGATAGTGATCATTTTTGGAATCCTGATCATACCTCTCGGAATTGTAAGCATTACGCTAATCATCCTTCAACCGCTTGTTGTTGGTGCCTGGTGTGCTTTCTGCCTTACAAGCGCTACGATCTCCCTGATTATGATTCCTTTTGCCATTGATGAGGTCCTTGCAACCGTTCAAATGATGATGTACGAGAAAAAAGAAAAAAGCAGGTCCTACCGGACAACCTTTTGGTTCGGAGGGACGATGGAAGGAGGTACTATCAAACCCAAAAAGGACCCCTCCATTCTGATAAAACATACCTTTAAGAGCATGTACAGGGACCTGCTGGATGTACCCTGGAATTTATTTGTAATTATGGGAATAGGTGTCTGGATTATGACAGCTCCTGCTGTGTTAGGCTATAACGGTACTATTGCTGATAGCAACCATTTTACAGGGGCAATCATTGTAAGCTTTGCGGTTATAAGTATGTCTGGAGTAGCTCGTACTCTGCGGTTCATTCACATCTTGTTTGGCCTTTGGCTCGCTATAGCTCCCTGGATTTTTGGAGCCCCGTCAGCAGCTGTCTGGAACGGTATGATCGCGGGTGTACTTCTGATTCTGCTGGCCTTTCCCAAAGGAGAAGTAAAAGGCAGCAGAGGTGGGTTTGATAAGCATATGGTTTAACGTGATGGTAATGAGTGATGGATGATTTTCACGTCTTACGAATACGCATTACATATCCAAGTGCAAGCAATTAAGTAGTATTATCATTATCCTGATGGGACTATTCGTGATTGCCACCTCCTGAAACGGAATTCTCATTAGAAGATGTTTTGATTAAATGAACTAAAGATACCCTTACTTTAACTTAAAATATTAATATCACACCGTTATTAACTTTTTAAAGGATATTATTTTAATATTTAACTTTTTAAACAAATGGGAAGTATTTTCTTTTAATCCCTTACATTCTCTTGATTGTAGAATATAAACCCAAAATAATGCTTATACTTACTCCTGATTTTTTCGAGAAAGAGATATTCTCTAACTCCTTGCTATAGATAATTTTCATACTAAAAATTTTAAAAAACTTAATTTCCCAATGAGTAACAACTCACATCCCCGCAGCCGTGTTGGACTCGACTACCTGAATTTAGACAAGAATGAAAAGGCGATTTGGAACCTTACGCCCCCTGAGCTTTATGAAGAAGCCATCAAAAATGGAGAAGCAGTTTTAACCGATGATTATGCCATCCGTATCTTGACGGGTGAATATACGGGGCGTTCTCCTTCTGATAAATTTCTTGTTGACCTTCCGTCTATCCACGATGACATCGACTGGGGTGAAATCAATCAGCCAACGGATGAAGATGTGTTTGATAATCTGTTCAATAAAGTGACCGATTACCTGGCTGATAAAAAGATATATGTGAAGGACTGTTACGCCGGTGCGGATAAAAAGTATCAACTTAATGTGCGTGTAGTGAGTGAAGCCGCATACCACGGACTTTTTGCACACAATATGTTTATCCGCCCTACTGTTGAAGAGCTTGAAAATCACGAACCGGATTTCACGGTTCTCGCGGCTCCCAATTTCAAAGCTAATCCAGACGAAGACGGCACCAACAGCGAAACTTTTATTCTTGTCAATTTTGATAAAAAAATTATCCTGATTGGCGGAACCCTCTACTCCGGTGAAGTTAAAAAGGGAATTTTCGGAGTGATGAATTATCTACTTCCAAAACAAGATGTGATGGCCATGCACTGCTCGGCCAATATGAGCGAAGATGGGGACACCGCTGTTTTCTTTGGGCTTTCAGGAACAGGTAAAACCACCCTTTCATCCGACCAAAGCCGTATTTTAATTGGTGATGACGAACATGGATGGAGTGAAGACGGGGTTTTCAATATTGAAGGCGGGTGCTATGCAAAAACCATCAATCTCTCGGCGGAAGGTGAACCTCTGATTTACGCCACCACTCAAATGCCTGGTACCATTCTTGAAAATGTGGTACTGGATGACAATCGCGAGCCGGATTTTGAGGATGTAAGTCTCACCCAAAATACCCGCTGCTCCTACCCTATTTACTACATTCCCAATGCCAGTGATACGGGTAAAGGCAATCATCCGCAAAATGTTATTTTCTTAACCTGTGATGCCTTCGGGGTACTGCCTCCGATCTCAAAACTGACACCGGAGCAGGCTATGTATCATTTTATCAGCGGATATACCGCTAAAGTTGCGGGAACAGAACGTGGTGTTACCGAACCTCAGGCAACTTTTTCCGCTTGTTTTGGTGCTCCCTTCATGCCTCTTCACCCCACCGTTTATGCCGAATTATTGGCCAAAAAGATACGTGAACATAATTCAACCGTCTGGTTGTTAAATACCGGCTGGACTGGAGGACCACATGGCGAAGGCCATCGTATGGAGCTGAATCATACCCGCCAAATGCTGAGCGAAGCACTGCAAGGCAATCTTAGCGATGCTGACTTTGAAGATGATCCCGTATTCGGGCTTGCTATTCCATCGGAAGTTCAGGGCGTGCCGAATGATGTTTTAGTCCCTCGAAATACATGGAATGATAAAGAAGCTTACGATCAAAAAGCGAGAAAACTGGCTGAAATGTTTGAAGAAAACTTTAAGCAGTTTGAAGAACAAGCGAGCAAGGAGCTGATAGAAGCGGGACCAAGAGTATAGAATATCGAACAGATGAACTAGGAATATTGAATGATGAAGTAGCACTTCTGAATTCGGTGTTCCTTGTTCAATATTCTGCAGTTCCCAATGGTTCCCTATTCCATAATCGCATTTAACTTATCCAAATTATCCTGCACCCTAAGTGCTTCGATAACCTCTTCAAGCTCTCCTTTCATAATATCTTCAAGATTATACAATGTAAGGTTGATACGATGGTCGGTAATACGACTTTGGGGATAGTTATAAGTACGAATTTTAGCACTGCGGTCCCCCGTTGAAATCTGGCTGCTTCGTTCGGCGTCACGCTCTTTTCGCAGCTTTTCTTCCTCTACTTCGTACAGTTTCGAACGCAGCATTTTCATGGCCGTCTCCTTGTTCTGATGCTGCGACCGCTCCTGCTGGCATTCAACTACAGTACCGGTAGGTTCATGGGTGATACGAATGGCAGAATCTGTTTTATTGACATGCTGTCCGCCGGCACCGCTGGCTCGAAAAGTATCGATTCGAAGGTCGGCAGTATTAATTTCAATATCTACATCTTCGGCTTCGGGAAGGATGGCTACGGTTGCTGCCGAAGTGTGAACACGCCCCTGGGTTTCGGTATCGGGAACACGCTGAACACGGTGAACCCCGCTTTCGTACTTCATTTTGCCGTACACCTCATCTCCTTCCAATCCAAACGTTAACTCTTTATACCCGCCCTTTTCCGAATTATTGATACTGAGAATACTCAATTTCCAGCCTCTTTTATCAGAATAACGGCGATACATATCGAAGAGGTCGCCGACAAAAATAGCCGCTTCATCGCCGCCCGTTCCGGCACGGAGTTCTACAATCACATTTTTAGAATCGTCGGGATCTTTTGGAATAAGTTTAAGCTTAATTTCCTCTTCCAGCTTTTCAAGCCGCGGCTTTAGCTCCTCATTTTCCATCTTGGCCATTTCCATAATTTCAGGATCTTCACCGTCTTCAATAAGTTCTCCATTCCCCTGAATCTGACTTCTGATATTTTTCCACTCATCGTAATCTTCAACCAGTGCCTTTAATTCGCTGTGTTCTTTGGTAAGTTCCGTATAATGCTTGGGGTCGTCATAAACGGCAGGATCGCTCATCTCAGCGGTAACTTCATCAAACCGTTCTCTGACTTGCTCTAATTTTGTTTCAATATCCATCAACTTCCTTTCTAAATTACTTTAATTTCAAACTCTAAAATACGATTCTTATGATGAAGAATTAAAAATTAAAAATGATGAATTAAAAGTTGATCTGAGCAAATTTAGTACCCGAAAATAACTATTTTAATTTTTAACTTTTAATTCTTCATTCTTATCATAGCGCAGCTAAATCTTAAACTAAATCTATTACTGTGACTCAAAAAGATAATCCGCTGAAAGCTGCATTCAAACTTGGCTTTTTAGGAGCGGGACAATTAGCCCGAATGTCCGCTCTGCAGGCTTTTCGATACGGCATTCAGGTCGGCGTTTTTTCTGATCGCCCCGAAAAGGAACCGGTAGAATTTATAACCCCTCACCCTCAAACCGGCTCATTCGATTCGGCGGCTGATTTAATAAAATTTGCCAAAAGTTGTAATGTACTCACTCTTGAAAACGAATTTATCAGCTCTGAGATTTTAAAGCAGGTCCAAGCTGAAAGTGGAACGTTTATTTTCCCTTCACCCGAAAGTTTTGCACTTATCGAGAATAAGCTGATTGAAAAGCAAACGTTTGAAAAAGCCGGAATTCCAGTCACCCCTTACGCTCTTATAGCATCAAAAGCTGATCTTGCTGATTTTGGGAAAAAGTATGGCTGGCCTCATTTATTGAAGTCATCAAAAGGTGGTTATGATGGCTATGGAAATGAAACAGTAAGTGATTTAAATGAGGCTGAAACCGCTTTTGACGAACTTGGCGGGAATGAAGGACATGATATCATCGCGGAAGCTTTTGTTGATTTTACACATGAACTGGCAGTACAGGTAGCACGGAATGAAACGGGACACGTAGTTTATCCTTGTTGTGAAACAGTGCAGGAAAACCATATCTGTGTGGCGGTAAAATCTCCGGCCCCGGTGAGTGAAAAAATTCAACAAAAAGCACAGGAACTGGCGGTGAAGGCAACGGAAGCAATTGACGGGAAAGGTATTTTTGCTTTTGAATTTTTCCTCACGCCCGGTGGTGAAATTTTGCTGAATGAATCAGCGCCACGTCCCCACAACTCCGGACATTATACCATTGAAGGCTGCGTTACATCTCAGTTTGAAAATCATGTTCGTGCTGTTTTGGGACTTCCGCTCGGTTCCACTGAACTCCGAAAACCGGCAGTGGCGATGATCAATTTACTGGGAACTGAAAAAAGAGACGCGAAGGTTGATTTTGCGACCGATTCACTCAAAACTCCCGATGGGCATCTTCACGTTTACGGCAAACTCGACAGCAAACCAGGCCGAAAAATGGCTCACTACACTCTTTTAGGTGATGATATGGAAGAAACCTATCAAAAGGCGAGGAAGGAGACTGAAAATATTCGGATTTGAACTTATTCAACGGATTACTAAACCTTCGAAGGTTTAGTAATCCTATTCTAATTCAAACATATAAATTTTTGCCTTTTCACTTCTGCCTTTTGTTAGCCTGAAGTACCGTTTTTAGGAAGAGCCTCTTCCCCATTGCCATCACCGATTTCGCGGACTTCCGTTAGTTCGGCGGGAAGATTTTTCGTTGTTTTAGCACCCAGCTCCCGAAGCATTTCTACCTGCCGAACCACATTGCCGTGTCCGGTAGATAATTGTCCCATCGCCGTTTCATATTCCTCTTGAGATTGCCGGATTCGCTCTCCGACTTTTTGAAGACTTTCCGCAAAGTTGACAAATTTATCATATAATTTTCCGCCACGATCAGCAATTTCCATGGCATTTTTACTTTGGTACTCCTGCTTCCAGACGCTGTCGATAGTTGCCAGCGTAGCCAGCAGTGTAGAAGGACTCACAATTACAATATTTTTATCGAAAGCCTCATAATACAGGCTGTTATCTTGTTGTAGAGCAATGCCAAAAGCAGACTCTATGGGCACAAACATCAAAACAAAATCGGGGCTGTTGCCACCATAAAGCTGCTGGTAATTTTTACCGCTCAGATTTTTTACATGCCCCCGCAGCGAGGTTACATGCTGCTTCAGCGCCTCCATACGTTTGGGCTCATCATCAGCAGATGCAAATCGTTCGTAAGCTGTGAGTGATACTTTGGAATCAATAATCAGCCTTTTTTCATCCGGTAAATATACCACCACATCAGGCTGAAGACGACGACCATCATCGGTGGTGTGATGTTCCTGAACTTCATATTCCCGTCCCTTTGAAAGTCCCGACTTTTCAAGTATACGTTGTAAAATCACTTCACCCCAGCTGCCCTGCGTTTTTGCTTCGCCCTTAAGCGCCCTGGTGAGATCATTGGCCTCTTTTGCCATCTTTTGGTTCAGTTCCATCAGGCTTTTCAGTTCCTGTTTCAAAGAACCGCGGGCCTCTACTTCATCCTGATGGGTCTCCTCCACCTTCTTTTTGAAGGCCTCCATCTTTTCCCCAAGCGGTTTGAGTAAGTCATCCAGCTTTTCTTTGTTTTGCTCGGTGAATTTTTGTGACTTTTCCTCAAAAATTTTATTGGCTAAATTTTCGAACTCATCCTTAAACCGCTTTTGCAGGTCCTGCATTTCTTCTTTTTGCTCACTTAAGCGGGCTTTCAAATTTTTATTTTCAACATCCCGCTCAGCCACCTTTTTTTCTGCCTCATTGGCCCGCTGTTCCGACTCCCTTCGCTCTTCAAGCGTTACTTCCAGCCGCTCCGACAGATTTTGATTCCGTTCTTCAAGCCGTCCCGAATTACTTTTATACTTGAAATGGGCAATTAAATAGCCAAGAATAAGGCCGACGAAAATGTATAAAACTGAAATAAACTCCATGGATATTAAAAAATTGGAAGTTAGGTTGGATGACAAAAATTAGCTGCTTTATCAAAAGATAAAAAGAGAGAGTGACAGGATGTGTCAGGGGTGAAAAACTCAGGCCAACATTTTTATTCTGTGCTCAAAAATAATGTACTGTTAAAAACAGTATGCTTCAAATTGCTTATTTAATTTTCCAGAGAAAGTCCTTCGCATTCAACTGCTAATCAGTCTGCATTAAAATTATTTAAAAAAAGTCGGAACACTATCCCTGAATTTGAAATAAAAGCATAAAAGGGTAAAGACTAAAGTTTATAAATAATCATAAAATTCAAAAGAGTAGAATTATGAAAGTGAATTCAAGTAAAGCATTTTGGGCCACAATAACGGGCATAGCTTCGGGTATTGCCATTGGCGTTTTATTTGCACCTGACAAAGGAACAAGAACCCGCCAAAAAATCTCCCAAAAAAGTGATGATTATCTCAATGATATTAAAAAAGAACTGAGTGATATTCGCACCGACCTTAACCGAAAGATGGATAAAACCAAGAAAGAAATGCAGGAACTTGGTAAAAAAGGACGGGCTAAAGCCGGAGAAATGAAAGAAGAGGTTAAAAACACGGCCCAGGAAGTGAAAAAAGATGCTCAGGAAACGAAAAAAGATGTCAAAGAAAAAGCTTCACAAGCTACGTCATCTTCATCCAAAAGCAGCTAAGTAGTTTTTAAACTTTTAGATGAAAGCGGTACATGAAGGAATTTTGCGTATTTCGCATAGCTTCTTAACACAGGCAATGCGGAATATGCAATTTCTTCACTTTTTTGCAATTTGGTGTAAAAAAAATTCTCACCCCCGCCTTTCTTTACTTTTATTTATCCCGCCTTCCGGTACAAGGCTTGCCTAAATCCCTTTCTTTAAAAGGTGGCATAGTAATTGATGTTATAAAACTTAAAAGGGTTAAACTGCTTCTAACATCAAGACTATGAATCCAAAAAATTACGCCGGTCAATCTTTCCTAAAATCGATTTTGGGTAAGGCCAAAAAGGGATTAAAGCTTATACTAAAGGGACATTTTTCTGTTTTTTGGAATCAATTTTACTATCGCCTAAATTCTACTTCTTTATCCTTTGGTTTACAGAGAGATTTGCATCAGGTATTTACTCCCCGGCCTGCGAAAATAAATATCTCCGTAAGATTAATGAAAGAAGGAGATGCTAATGTAATACTTGATCATGAAGAATTAAAACGCTCCTTCCCTGAACTTGTAAATAAGCGACGAAAACTGGTTAAAGCTAATATTCCCAATTGTTATGTAGCCGTTACCGATGATGATACTCCTTGCTACCTGCAATGGCTGATGGGCCCGGAGCAAAACGAACGCATTCAAAGTTTTTTTGGCAAAGCATTTCCAAAGCTCGATAAGGATGAGGCCTTGCTTGAAGGTGCCTTTGCAAATCCGGCATTTCGGGGAATGGGAGTTATGCCTGAGGCTATGTCTAAAATAACCACTGAAGCTGTTAATATTGGCGTGCACCGGGTTATTACTTTTGTAAGCATAGGAAATATACCATCATTAAAAGGTTGTAAACGAGCCGGTTTTTCTCCTTATGTTCTTAAAAAAGATCGGCGATTCTTGTTTCAGCACAAAGTTTCTTTTCATGCAATTCCTGATGATATGCTTTCAGCATATCATGAAGCAACAGGTGGTAGACGGAAAAGAATGTCTATTAAAAAGGCAAAAATGGTATCGGGATAAAAAACGACTTCAATTAGTAACAATGAAACGAACCTTTTGAGAATTAAATTGAAATATTAACAAGCGTAATTTTTAACATAACCAAGGGGGAACAAATGGTACGATCAATAGAGCTTGAATGCGCTCCGGGACATTCACGTCCGTCTGATTTAATTTTAGAAGTGGTTGATGGCACGGTATTGGAAAATTTCACTGAACCGCAGGAAACAGCTGTTCGTTTTGATGATGAATATCACGGACGGTGGAAATATCCGCAGGTGAATGAAAAAGCTTATCAACGCGATTTGCCCATTTTAAAACAAAGAATAATGGCTCTTCACGAGAAAGGAGTTATTACTTACGGCTCATGGTGAAAGATACCTTTTGATCAAATTTCTCAATAATTCAAAAAACTGCAAAAGCCTTCTGGTCCTGTCCCCCAGCTGGGTGAATCAAGGTCTGTATCCACCATCAGCCGGGATAATCAAGCAAATTCAGCATGAAAGAAAGCAGTAAGTAAACCACCCATCTCCTGTCCGGCTGCTTCTGATACCTTTCTATATTCCATTCATCTCTGTTTATTTCAGCCTTAATTTGTCCTTTAACTACGGTCGGCTTAAGTTTCAGGCTAACCTTAATTTTCACTTTTGACTGCCCCATGAAAGCTGACAGAAATTTTGAAAATCTTGTTGCCATTGTAAAAATTCTTCGAAAAGAATGCCCCTGGGATCGCAAGCAAACACACGAAAGCATCAAAGATAATCTGATTGAAGAAGCATATGAAGCGGTTGAAGCCATTGATAATGAAGATTTTGACGAGCTTGAAAAAGAACTGGGTGATGTGCTGCTACATGTGGTCTTCCACAGTAATATGGCCAATGAAACTGATCGCTTTAATATAGGTGATGTGATTTATTCCATTCAGGAAAAGCTGATTCGACGCCACCCGCATGTTTTTGGTGATGCAGTTGCCGATGATGAGCAGCAAGTAGCCGAAAACTGGGAAAATATTAAACTGAAAGAGGGAAAAGATTCTGTTTTAGAGGGAATTCCGAAACAGTTGCCCGCTCTCATCCGGGCACAGCGAATGCAACAAAAAGCGGGAAATGTAGGTTTCGACTGGCAGCATTCACCCAAAGGGGAACAACAGGTTTGGGACAAGCTGGAAGAAGAACTTCAGGAATTTAAGGAAACACTGGAGAAAGGAGATCAACAGAAAAGCCGGGATGAGTTTGGCGATCTGCTGTTTTCGCTGGTGAATGTAGGACGTTTTTTTGACCTCAATGCCGAAGACAGCCTTCGATCGACTAACAAGAAATTCATCACGCGCTTTCAATACATCGAACAATCACTAAAAGAAGAGAACAAAAATATAGCCGAAACCTCACTCGAAGAGATGGATAAGTATTGGGAGAAGGCGAAATCAATTGAAGAGTGATTGAGTGATTGAATTGTTGAGTGGTTGAGTGTTTGATATCAGATGCCCCTTATACCCTATACCTTAATTTATTAAATCTTATTAATTCCAAACGCTATTTCCCTCTCTGGGGTTATGCTAGTGTAAAGATTAGGCTAACAGTTGGGACAGTTCAACTTATCCCTGATTTTTACTTCATTAAATAGTATATTTGACCGCAATAAAAAGTTTATATCCAATCTTAAATTTCGGAGTATAGAATGGCTGAGAGCTTAAACAAAGATATTGATTTAAGTCAGTACCCGCACATTAACAAAGGTCTGGAAGGTATCGTCGCCTTTACGACCACTAAAAGTTTTATAGACGGACAAAAAGGAGAACTAATTTATGCAGGCTACAATATTGATACCTTAGCCGAAAATGCTACTTTCGAGGAAGTGTGCTTTCTGCTATGGCATAACCGCCTGCCCAATCAATCGGAGCTCGACGGGTTGAATAAACAGTTACAGAGTGAGCGCGCTCTTCCCGAACCCGTTCTCAATTATATCAAAACAACTTCGAAAAGTGCTAAACCCATGTCGGTTTTGCGTACTGCTGTTTCGATGCTCTCAGATTTTCATGAAGTCAAAGCTGATGACAGCAAAGAATTTCGCATCAATAAAGCTATCTCCATCGCCGCCAAAATTCCTACCATCATTGCTGCTTTCGACCGCAGCCGAAATGGTAAAAATATTGTTTCCCCGCTTAATGAAAAAAGCACCGCCTTCAACTTTCTGTATATGCTGAATGATGAAGAGCCGGGCGAACAGGCAGAGAAAACCATGGATCTGTGCCTGGTGTTGCATGCTGAGCATGGTATGAATGCATCAACCTTTACCAGCCGCGCAATTTGCTCTACAGAATCTGATATGTATTCCGCAATCACCGGTGCTATCGGTTCCTTAAAAGGACCGCTACACGGCGGAGCTAACCAAGCGGTAATGAACATGCTGCTTGATATTGAAGATAAGGGAGCAGATCCGGTTGAATATATTAAGGAACGCCTTGAAGGCAAGAAAAAAGTAATGGGCTTCGGCCATCGCGTGTACAAAACGATGGATCCCCGTGCACGAATTCTACGCGGAATGTCGAAAGAGCTTTCTGAAGAAACGGGACATGAAGAATTATATGAATGGTCAGAAGCGATTCTAAAAACCATGAAGGATGATAAAGGAATTGACCCGAATGTCGATTTCTTTTCCGCCACGGTTTACTACTCAATGGGTATCAAGCCCGACCTTTATACCTGTATTTTTGCCATGAGTCGCGTTTCCGGATGGACCGGCCACTTTATAGAACAGGCTGAAAATAATCGCCTGATTCGTCCCCGCGCAAAATACATAGGCGAGAAAAACCTCGAATGGACTCCCGTTGAAGACCGCTAATCTTAACTTGTTTCTTTGATTCAAAGCCCCGATCATTTTTTCGGGGCTTTTTTTTGTTTTCAGCTTTTTTAGACGTACCTAGTCGTGTTAGGAAGATCTTTTTTTACCCCTAAATCCCCTAAAAGGGGACTTTTCATTGCCAGTTGCTTATTTATGAACCTATACAAATTTTGCAAATTATAGTTTTTAAGTAGGTTAGGATTCTAAAAATAAGCTATGAACAAAGTCCCCTTTAGGGGATTTAGGGGTGGCTTTGAGGTGTAAAATGTAGCATTGAATTTATTTCTCTTTTTCAACTGCCAAACATGTTTTCCAATTTTAATTATCACACTGCTTCAACCTTGAACATTCGATCACAACAAGAAAAACAACTCCTGGACCTGCTCTCTTTTGCAGCCGAAACCCGGTTCGGCACAGAGCATAGCTTTGGTACAATCCAAAACTATAAAGACTTTACTCAAAAAGTACCTATTTCTTTTTATGATGATATTTCAAGCCGAATTAAAGAGCTAAAAGAAGGAGCCTCTGATCTTTTCTGGCCGGGTGATGTCTCCAGGTTTGCCGTTTCAGCAGGTACTTCAGGCAAAGGAAAGCATCTTCCACTCACGGATCAACGCCTTCAGTCTGACCGCCTTTTTATGCGAAAAATCGTTCGCAGTTATTTGCGGCAGCGAGCTAATATTTTTGGTCTTTTAGGTACCCATATTAGCCTTCCGGGAATATTAGAAGAAAAAGATGGTTTTGAAATCGGAGAAATCAGTGCTTTTACTGCTCAACAAGCGCCCTGGTGGCTTACGCCCTTTCAGCTTATTTCAACCAAAGAACTTAACCGGCTGCCTTTCAGTCAAAAAATAGACCGTATTCTTGATGAAGCCGCTGGAAAAGATGTTCGCGTCATCACCGCTGTTCCAAGCTGGCTGCTTACCATTTTTCAGCGCCTGCTAAAAACTACGGGGGCTCATTCCATAGCAGAAATCTGGCCAAACCTGCAGCTTTTGGTTTGTGGCGGGGTGAAGCTTGCAAATTACCGCCCTCACCTCGAACAGCTTTTAGAAAGTACGAATGTTGATTTCGTTGAAACCTATGGAGCATCTGAAGGCTATTTTTCCTTTACTGATGATTTGCAGCGAACTGATATGAAACTGGTAGTAGATAATGGCATTTTTTATGAATTCATCCCTGAGCCGTTGCCGGGTCAAGATTCCCTTTCCATCCAGGAAACCGTACCGCTTTGGGAAGTAGAACCGGGTGTTCCTTATGCGATGCTCGTCACCACTAATTCCGGATTATGGCGATATGCCTTGAATGATATCATCCGGTTCATTCAAACAGATTCACCGCGGATAGAAGTACTGGGGCGAGTAAGTGAAATGCTGGATGATTATGGAGAAGCGCTTTATGCTTATGAAGCCGAACAGGCACTGAGAGAAGCAGCTAAAACCGAAAATATTACTATTGATGCTTTTACCGTAGGTGCATCATTAGAAAAAGGAAATGCTGCACCACACCATTTTTGGTTTCTGCAAACTTTCGATCCCATCCATCCGGATATCTTGAAACGGCTTGCCCAAAACCTGGATTCTATTCTTTGTGAAAATAATCGCCACTATGCCATCCGTCGGGAGAGTGATGCATTGGGAATCCCTGAACTTCATTCCATTTCCCAACAAAAAATTAATCTTTGGATGGAAAAATGCGGAAAGAATAAAGCACAGGGAAAGTTACCGGCCATTTTAAGAGATGAGAGGGATATACAGTTTTTTAAGGGGAAACTGTAGGACGGCATCTTGCCCGTCAAATTATTAATGTTTGTCCTGAAGCTCTATAAAGCGATGACTATAATTGAACAGTGTCGGGCAGGATGCTCAACCTACAAATATCCGTGTAAATCCGCGGCTTACTTCACCACCAAATTCACAATTCGTCCCGGCACAAAGATTTCTTTAATTAGTTCTCCATCTGACAGATATTTCTCGACATTTTCTTCCGCTTTTGCCTGCGAAAGCACAAAATCTTTATCCTTCGCTTTATTACGCGGCACATGAATTTCACCCCGCACTTTTCCATTAATTTGAATAGGATAAAGCTGCGTATCAGAAACCAGATATTCCTGCTTGAATTCAGGCCAACTCGCATAAGCAATACTTTCTTCATTCCCCAGCTTCTGCCACAGTTCTTCAGCGATATGAGGCGCAAAAGGAGATAAGAGTTTCACAAACTCCCGCAAAACCGACTTCGGATGTTCATCCCACTTATTCGCTTCATTCACAAAAATCATCATTGCGGAAATAGCCGTATTGAAAGAAAGTTCCTCCACATCTTCACTCACTTTTTTAATGCATTCGTGAAGCACCTTTAACTGCTCTTTAGAAGGATCTTTTTCAGTCACGCTTTCCCGCAGCGCTCCGCTGTCTTCCTCAACCATCAACCTCCAGACGCGTCCCAAAAACCGGTGGACCCCATCCACATCTTTGGTACTCCAAGGTTTTACCTGCTCCAGAGGCCCCATAAACATTTCATACAGCCGCATGGAGTCAGCGCCATATTCTTCAATGATGTCATCAGGATTTACCACATTGCCCCGCGACTTTGACATTTTTTCACCGTTCTCACCGAGAATCATACCCTGATGTACCAAGCGTTGAAAGGGCTCCCTGGTCGAAACAATTCCGCAATCATATAACACCTTATGCCAAAATCGGGCATATAGCAAGTGAAGCACGCTGTGCTCGGCGCCACCTACATACAGATCAACCGGCAGCCAGTAATTTTCTTCATCGGAATCGATGGGACCATCTTCAAACTCGGGATTCACGTAGCGCAGATAATACCAGCAAGAACCCGCCCATTGCGGCATTGTGTTCGTTTCACGTTTTGCCGGTTTCCCCGTTTCAGAATCGGTAGTATTTACCCAATCTTCCGCTTTGGCCAGCGGTGGTTCTCCTGTCTTTGTAGGCTCAAAATTTTCAACCTCCGGAAGCCTTACCGGCAAATCTTCTTGAGGAACCGGCTTGGGCTGACCATCAACATGAATAATCGGAAAGGGCTCCCCCCAATACCGCTGACGTGAAAACAGCCAGTCCCGCAACTTATAATTGACGGACTTTTTTCCTACTCCCTTCTCTTCCAGCCACTCAATAATTTTAGCTTTAGCTTCTTCGATCTCCAGCCCGTTTAAAAAGTCACTGTTAATCGCCCGACCTTCACCCGTATAGGCTTTTCCCTCGAAATCTTCAGACGGTTGAACCGTACGAATGATCGGCAGATCAAATCTTTCAGCAAATTCCCAGTCGCGTTCATCCTGTCCCGGTACCGCCATAATAGCTCCTGTACCATAAGTCGCCAATACATAATCAGCCACCCAAATCGGAACTTTCTCTCCATTAGCAGGATTAATGGCATAAGCTCCCGTAAACACGCCTGTTTTTTCCTTGCTCAGTTCGGTCCGTTCTAAGTCCGATTTTTTAGCCGCTTCTTCCTTATATGCTTCAACTGCTTTTTTCTGATCTTCAGTTGTAATCTTCTCCACCAGATGATGCTCCGGCGCTAACACCATGTAAGTAGCCCCGAAAATTGTATCCGGACGTGTGGTGAACACTTGGATTTTATTTTCATCATCCGTCAAATCCGTGTCATCCGTGGCCCAAACGTCAAAGGTAATATTCGCCCCAATCGATTTCCCAATCCAGTCACGCTGCATCTTTTTGGTGGATTCGGGCCAGTCGAGATCGTCTAAACCTTCCAACAACTCCTCGGCATATTCGGTGATTTTCAACACCCACTGGCGCATCGGCCTTTTTACTACCGGAAATCCGCCAACTTCGCTTTTACCGTCGATCACCTCTTCATTCGCAAGTACCGTTCCCAATTCGGGACACCAGTTTACCGGCACATCATCTTCGTAAGCCAATCCTTTTTCATAAAGCTTCAGGAAAATCCATTGAGTCCATTTATAGTAATCAGGGTCGGTAGTGTTCACTTCGCGATCCCAGTCATAACTGAAACCCAGCGACTGCAACTGCTCCCGAAACCGGTTGATGTTTTTCTCAGTGGTGATGCGCGGATGAGTTCCCGTTTTCACCGCATACTGCTCGGCCGGCAATCCAAAAGCGTCCCATCCAATTGGATGAAGCACGTTGAGCCCTTTCATCCGCTTGTAGCGTGCTAAGATATCAGTGGCAGTGTAGCCTTCGGGGTGACCTACATGCAGCCCTGAACCGCTGGGGTAGGGAAACATATCAAGCACATAATATTTTGGCTTGTCATGATTTTCGGGCGTCTTAAAGGTTTTATTCGACTGCCAGTACTGCTGCCATTTAGATTCAATTTGCTGCGGATCGTAGGAGCTCATTCAGTTTAATTAATTTCTGTTTTAATGGAACACGGATTGAAGCTGATTTAGCAGATTCTCACAGATTAACTATTTTTTCTGTGGTGATTTGTTAAATCCGCTTTATCAGCGTTCTTTATTCAGTTGCCAAAGATAAGGAAAAAATGGGGTGGTTTGAAGAGGAGCTGACTATATTAATTTTCTGCTTCTGATAGAACGCGGATGTAACGGATTAAGCAGATTTCCCGGATGCATAAAATTTATCTGCTCAATCCGTTTAATCCGTGTTCCCCTATTCCGCAGCCTGTTCTAAATCACTTTCCACCAATCCTTCTTCTAATTTAGAAATGGAGTGAAGCGTTTTGAGCATCGAATCAGGCGTTACTGAGATAGAGTCAATGCCATTGGAAACAAGGAACTCCGCAAAATCGGGGAAATCCGAAGGAGCCTGACCACAAATACCAACCTTGGTTCCGGTTTCTTCCGCCTTTTCAAGCAGCATAAGAATCATTCTTTTTACCGCTTCATTTCGCTCATCATAGACGTGAGCTACGAGAGACGAATCACGGTCGAGGCCCAGGGTAAGTTGGGTGAGGTCATTCGAACCGATGGAAAAACCATCCACCTGTTCGGCGAATTCTTCGGCAAGTATGATGTTAGATGGCAATTCAGCCATCAAGTACACTTCCAGCCCGTTTTCCCCTCGTTTCAGGCCAAATTCTGCCATCGTTTCCAGCACTTTTTGGAGTTCTTCGGGCGTCCGACAGAAGGGAATCATCACAGTAACATTTGTTAATCCATACACATCCCTCACTCTTTTTATGGCTTCACATTCCAGTCCGAAGGCCTCTTTATATTTTTCGGAATAGTAGCGGGAAGCGCCCCTCCAGCCGATCATTGGGTTTTCTTCCTCCGGTTCAAAATAACTGCCTCCTAGCAAATTCCTGTATTCATTCGTTTTAAAATCAGAAAAGCGGACAATCACTCTTGACGGATAAAAGGCGGCGCCAATATGAGCGATTCCGTAAGACAGTTTTTTAACAAAGAATTCAGCTTCATCATCAAAGCCATGCGTAATCTTGTTAATTCTTCGGGTGAGGGCTTTATCACCCAGCTCTTTGTGATGCAATAGCGCCAGCGGATGGGCTTTGATAAAATTGTTGATGATGAATTCTTCGCGCGCCAGTCCCACTCCCGCATTCGGAATTTTACTGAACTTGAATGCCAGCTCGGGAGAAGCTACATTCATCATGATCGGCGTTTCTGTTTGCGGCAAGTCCGAAATTTTGTGATTTACTTCTTCAAATTCTATGAATCCGTCATACACTTTACCTGCGCTTCCCTCGCTGCACGAAACCGTCACTTTCTGATCATTTTTTAGCTTTCGTGTAGCCACTTCAGAGCCAACAATGGCTGGAATGCCCAGTTCACGGGCAACGATAGCGGCATGACAAGTTCGCCCTCCCTTATTTGTAATGATGGCTGAAGCCTTTTTCATGAGTGGTTCCCAGTCAGGGTCGGTCATTTCAGTAACCAAAACCTGCCCTTCTTTAAAATCGGATTCATCGGCCGAACCGTCACGACCATCCAGGGTATGAATGATATTCACTTCACCCATGCCGATTCTGTCACCCACAGCGATGGCTTCAAAAATGAGTTTTTCATCCCGGTTTTCATCTTTGATGATAAACTCGGTGAGACTGTCCAGACTCCGGTTAGCGTGAATGGTTTCGGGACGTGCCTGAACAATAAAAAGCTCTTTCGAAAGCCCGTCAAAAGCCCATTCCACATCAACCGGCGACCATTTCCCATTAAGTTCGGTATAATGGTTCTCAATTTCTACCACCCATTTTGCTAGCTGCAGCGCCTGTTCGTCAGTGATACAAAATTCATCCCGCTTGGACTCTTCGACACTCAGCTTTTTGGTCAATTCATTGTGCTTGTGTCCATAAGCCAGTTTATGAGTTTTATTGCCCAGCTTTTTCTCAATGATCGCATTTTTGCCTTCCGCCAGTGTGGGTTTGAAAACTATGAATTCATCCGGTGAAATTTCACCCTGTACCAGCAATTCGCCAAGGCCGAAAGTTCCGTTGATTACGACCACATTTTCAAAACCGCTTTCGGGATCAATAGAAAATGACACACCGGAAGC
>DASVCW010000006.1:0-66397 GCA_036381435.1 Balneolaceae bacterium
TTGATAATATAATTTTGGATACGGTTAAAGGATTCGTCATTTCGAACAATATGATCATGAAAGCGAGATTGCCAGGCAAAAGATGGGTAACCATTTTTGCGAGCCCAGCGAGTAACGGATGATTTATATGTATGGATAACCGTCGATATTGATCCCGATTTTAACGGGCCGAATTGCCGTTTATTTATGCCCGTATCCTGTAGAGACGCGAAATTTCGCGTCTCTACAGGATTATGGGAATGTTCAGGATTATTGCTTTGTACGTGATTGTCGGGTTTTACTGGTCGTTCCATGATACCTATCAACCCATGAACATGATTAGGCATTACAATAAAGACATCCAATTTGATATGATCGAAATGATCAGGGATAGCTGCCCAATTTTGATATGCAACAATACCTGTTTCTGATAGCCCTATTATGCCTTTTCGAATTTCCCCGAAAAAATGCTGCTTTTCTTTGGTACAAATAGTGATAAAATACCAAGCTGGGGTACGATAATCCCAGCCTTTCAACCGGATAGATTTCCGTTCTCTGTATCTCTTGTTTTCTCTCATCTTTGATTTTTTTATTGATTGAGTAACCATGTTCCCAAATAATTGTCCCAATCCTGGGAGACCAATCTTCTACATACATACCTGCCATAGAAGGATATGAATTTATACAAATACAGATATAAGAAATTAAAGGTCTTCTTCAATTTCACTCCGAAATAGAAGTCTCACGAATAAAACGCCGCGCCGCCCATTGGCTTCCTAGAAAACCCATGAATGCGGCTAACAAGATCATTGATCCGCATAGATAATACCAGCGGCCAAAGGGCCATTCAAGTACTCCGAACTGGGGGATATACTGCGGAATGATATATTGAAATGATAAATACATCACCAAAACAGAAACAAAGCCAGCAATTAATCCCTGAATCACTCCTTCAAATACAAAGGGACGGCGGATAAAAGCATTGGTCGCTCCCACAAGTTTCATTGCTTTGATGAGCCCGCGTTTTGCATAGATGGTTAAACGAATGGTATTGAAAACCAGCACCAGGGCAGCCAGTAAAATGAGAATTCCGAGTCCGCCGCCTGCCGTCGCCATCGTTTGGAACCGGCTTTGCAACAATTGCAGTAGTTGACGGTTGAAGCGAACATCATCCACTCCGCGGTAATTCTTTATTTCTTTAACCAGCGCATTTACAGTATCAAGCGGTGCTTCGGAGTTTATTTTTAATTTGAAGGAGGCCGGCAGAAATTTCAGTTCTGCTAACGAACTGCCACCCAGACCAAATTCTTTTTCGAAAATAGCTGCAGCGCTGTCTTTTGAAATATAACTGATTCCTTCCACCAATGGCTGGCCATCCAGCTTGGATTTTAACTCACGGGTTGTTCTTTCATCCAAATCCATCAGGAAAACTTCAACATCAATCGATTTTTTCAGGGATTGTGCAATGGTGTAGGCGTTGTATGAAACGCGGGCCAGCACACCCAGCAGCAGGATGGCGATAAAAAGTGAAAATACGGATGTAAAGGATGCAAGCCGTGCTCTTTTAAATCCCGCGATGCCTTCTTTTATGATATATTCTAAACTCATTTTTGTTTCTTTTTAACTGGTTTATACAAAAGTGCTAAGTAGCCTGTATCCGGACTGTCCCTCCCCCTTCTCCAAGGGGGACTTTTGTACTCTTCTTTAATTCCTAAACAAAGCCCTCACACTAAACATAAAGTGCCGTTGCGACATCGGGTAATAAGCCGTTTCAAAGTAGCCAGGCTGGGTAAATTCATCAAGCACATTTTTCCATTGCAATACAAACAGCAGCGAGCGTACCCGGGCTGAAAGATGAAGGTCCAGGCTGTTAAATGTTGGCAGCAGTTGATCATCACTCAATGGTTGCCAGTAATCGAGTACGGGAATATAATGATCTGCCTGATAACGAAAAGGTGACATCATGCCTGATGCCCCGACTTTAATATAAGCAGCCCGGTTTAAAACATAGCCTTTCCAGTACAGCCCGGCCTTTAGCCATAACCGCTCTTCCGGAAGCAAGGGAATGGGTTGAAGCGGTTCAAAATAGCTGTTGTTAAATTGATGAATGGTAGCCGAAGTTTCAAATTCAAAATGGGTGGATTTCCATTCAAAAAAAGCGGTTGCCGACTGAGATGCATAATCAGGAACATTAACAAACAGGCTATCATTGTTCACCATAATTCCATTGCTAATGTCTTTGTGCTGCACGCGAAAGCCGACGTGAGTATCGGGAGTGAAATAATAGGATAAAGAAAGATTAGCTTCCTGAATTTGTTCATTGCGCAAACCTAAATTTCCGGAATATTCTTCGGACTGCCAGTAAAGCTGCTGGGGCGTTGGCATGATAGTGCCTGTCGATACACCCGTACGAAGCACGAAATTACCAATATCAATTTGGGGATTGAAGGTCAGCCGGTATTGCTGAAAACCATCACTTCTGTATTGCCAGCCTGCCCCGCCTTTCAATTCAAAAATGGAAAAAAGATCGTAAGAGAATCTCCCTTCACCCTTTAAAAGTCCCCAATTTGAATTTTGAAGGGTTGGATAAGGCGTTTCTTTCTTAAAAAAATACGCATAGTTAAAGCCCGCTTCTGCCGAAAGATTTCCAATCTCCCACCATTTTCTTGAAGTGAATCCCAATGACTTAACTTTATAGGCGGTAGTATCAATGGCATAGTTCATACGCCGGTTGGTGGTACGGTAATAAACAGAAGCATGTAAATCATCTACGGCATCAAGGGTGTCATCTCTTTGATAAAAGTTTAGCGCCAGCAAGGATGAAATTTCGATTGATTCAGCAGAAGGTTGTCTCGCCGAAGTTTGAAACCGGTCGAATCCAAAGCTCGTCATGTCGGCCATGATATAACCGAATGGCCTGCCCACTGTGGCTTTATTGTTAATAAAATTCAGCTTTAAATATCTTTTGTTACTGAGATGATGACTTACCTTAGCAAAGATTTGCCTTCCCGTAACGTTGGAATTGGGATACTCTCCTCCCGCCCGGCGATCCCAATAACTGACCTGGATATTGGTTCGACGCGAAAGGTTATGACTCACTTCAAACTGAAGATCCCGGTTGTCGAATTCACTTTCACTGTAAATTAAACGTGATAATGGTTTGGTTAAATAGTACTGCCTCAAATAAAATCTGGAGCGGTATTGAGTTCCTAAATCCTGCCCATAAAAAGCACTGATTTTATGCTGGGGAACAAGCATCCAGTTCAAGATGCCCGAGACGGGATCATTCAGCAGAATACCTTCCCAGTACAGCTGTTGGTGCCGCGGCTCATGGGCGAATCGCTGCACTACATTGGTGCGAATTTTGGTACCCATTCGGTAAGTGATAACACCCGGCTCGCGGTTCAATTTGAAGGTCCAATCCGGCCAAAACTGCCATCGCAGGGTGCTGTCGGTTGCGGTAATACGCGCGCCAAGAGGTGCATGGAATTCCCACGGAATCACCTCAAAAAATGTAGTATCAGTATCTTCCTGTTCCAACATTTCTTCAACCGTAAAAACCGGCACGGGACGAATTAAAGAAGTGTCTATAATGACGGAATCTATATCTGATGAAACAATTTGAGCCGCCACCGGGGAAGCAAGACCGGCGAACAAAAGCACTAAATATGTGATGCGATATATTTTCAAGCCGTGTGTTTTTTAAGGCTGTATGGCATTTCATTGATTTGTAAGAGGCAGCGGCGCACCATTTCCATTGCTACAACTGCCGTTCGTGCTTTGTTTATCGAGCGCCGGGAAGAAAATTGGGCTTTGAGCGCAAAATGCTGTTCTTTGCTGTAAAAACCAATCCAAACCAGCCCCACCGGCTTTTCTTTCGATCCCCCGCCCGGGCCTGCTATTCCGGTGGCTGAAATACCGATATCCGCACCTAATTTTTGAGTCACTCCTTTTGCCATTTCAAGCGCTGTTAATTTACTCACAGCCCCAAAATTTTCCAGTGTTTGGGGCTTCACCCCAAGTTGATTTATTTTTACTTCATTTGAATAAGCAACGATGCCTCCTTTCATATATCGACTGCTCCCGGGAATATCGGTGATCATACTCGACACAAGTCCGCCGGTGCAGCTTTCTGCCGTTGCTATCGAACAATTTTTCTTTGTCAGCAGATTACCCAGTGCTTCAGCCAGCGTTAACTCTTTGCCTTCTCCGACGAAAACATCACCCGCCCGCTTTTTGATAAAATCCGCTGCTTTTTCAAGCCGTTCGTCAACTTCCTGTTGGAAAAAACCGCTAGCAGTAATGCGTATTTTTTCGCCTTGCACGTCCGGTAACCAGGCTACTTTTATGTTTTCATTTAGCAAATTGCTTAAATCACCAATTATTTCATCACTCAAAGTGCTTTCGCCTACTCCGGCTGTAATGATATAACGCGAGCGGTGAATTTTTGCCTTTTCTGCCGGCTTTTTTACTCTTGGCAGAACTTCCTTCTTCATCAGAAATTCCATTTCATTCGGTATTCCCGGCAGCACTGCCAGTTTACAATTCCCCCGGTCGAACCACATCCCCGGCGCCGTTCCCTGAGTATTGAAAAGTACCTCGCAGCAATCCGGTACTTCGGCCTGATGAAAGTTGGATTTACTGAAAGGAATACCACGTTTTTTGAAACGCTTTTTTATGAAATCCAGTGTGGGCTGATGTACAACAAGCTTGCAGTCAAAAAGTTCTGTTACTGCTTGCTTGGTAATGTCATCATGAGTGGGGCCAAGTCCGCCGGTGGTGATAACCAGATCGGATGATGAAAGCGTTTGCCGCAACACTTTCTTCATCACTGTCAAATCATCACCGATGGTATGGATATAAGTAACTTCAACACCCGCTTCCGTTAACGTCTGACCGATCCAGCCGGCATTTGTGTTTAACGTATCACCGATAAGTAATTCATCGCCTATGCTTATAATCTGGCACTGCATCCTTTTAAGGTTATTCGTATTTTAAAATCACTGCTCAAAATATCAATCTTTCACAGCTTTTCGAAGCAGTAAAAAAGATTTAATTCTCTCGAACAATTGCTATCTTACAGCGTGCGCCGATTACCTAACATATTGAGTACCATACGGATTATACTGACGCCCATTTTCCTGATTCTTTACGTTCAGGATGAAGTGGTCTGGCGTGCACTTAGCGTTGGTATTTTTGCCGTTGCCGTTGTGACCGACTTTTTTGACGGCTATATCGCACGTCTTTATGGAGCACAAACCGATTATGGCGTTTTTCTGGACCCGCTGGCAGATAAATTTTTAACTTTTGCAGGTTTTGTCTGTTTGCCTTTTATTGATGCCACCCAATTTCCCTGGTGGGCAGTGGCTGTGATTGTACTGCGTGATGTAGTGATCACAGGCCTGCGCATGCTGGCCGATTATAAAAATATCAGCATGAAAACGCGGCTGACTGCAAAAATTAAAACGTTGAGTCAGATGTTTTTTCTGTACCTGGCCCTCATGGTAGGTGTTTTCATTAAAACCGATGTCTGGTTAAGTGCCTGGTGCGCCCAGCTATTAGAATCAGGAATTCTTGGCTGGATGATGATAGCTGTCGTCGTTTTAACCGTTTATTCGGGAATTGAATATTTATATGTCAATAAAAATATTTTATTAATCAACAATAATGCAAAAACTGAAACCGATACTCGGTAGCTTTTTTTACGCTGGTTTTTTACCTAATGCTCCCGGAACCTGGGGAAGCTTTTTCGCGCTCTTTTTTATTTATTTTATAGGTATTTATTGCCCCTGGTACGGCATCGCCCTTTTTACAATCGTATGTTCTTTAATTACCGTTTGGGTTTCGCAGGAATGTGAAAAAGTATGGGGCGGTGACCCCTCTCCTCTTGTGATGGATGAATTCGCGGGGCAAGGCGTGGCTTTTATTGCGGTTCCTTTCACCGGTGATTTCAGTTACGACGTTTTAGTACTCCTCGCCGGGTTTGTATTCTTCCGGTTCTTTGATATCAAAAAGCCACTTGGAGTTGATGATCTGCAAAAACTGCCGGGCGCCTTAGGTATTTTGGTTGATGATTTGCTGGGCGGATTTTATGCCTTTTTATGTCTGGAAGCGGTGCTCTTTTTGCTGGGGTGATGGTGGCATTTACGATTTTGATTGATGATTGGTGATTCGGATGTCCTTTAAGGGGAATTTTAGCGGGTTCGGGAGTCTAACTCCATCACAGCTAAAAAACAATGAACAAAAATATTTAAGAAAATTTAACTCTCGGGGCTTTTGGAAAGCCTGAGGGTTTACCTAACTTTAAAAAACTTTCATCGCGGAGGACAATTTTTAAAAGTATTACTAAAATTTATTATGATTATTGATGAAACATTTTCTAAAACAATAGCACTTGAGCTGCTTGAAATTAATGCCGTTATCTTAAGGCCCAACGATCCTTTTACCTGGTCATCAGGATGGAATTCACCTATCTACTGCGATAACCGTTTAACAATGCGCTATCCAAAAATCCGGAAAAAGATCGCGCGACAATTTGTTCATTTTATCGAAAAAAATTATGCAGATGTAGATGTCATCACCGGCACTGCAACCGCGGGGATACCCCATGCAGCCTGGGTAGCCGGAACAATGGACAAACCGATGTCGTATGTGCGGGCCAAAGCCAAAGCATACGGACTTGGAAATCAAATCGAAGGCGGTATTCAGAAAGGAGAAACCACCGTTATTATTGAAGACCTTATTTCAACCGGCGGCTCGGCCATTTCGGTGGTTGATGCCCTTCAATTTATAAGCGCTGAAGTAAAAGCCGTAGTTAGTATTTTCACTTACGGTTTCGACAAAGCGGTTAAAAAGTTTGAAAAAGCGGGCATCCCCATGTTTACCCTAACCGATTACTCCACGCTCATTGATGTAGCGGCCGCAAACGATTTTATAGACGAAAATGACCTGAAAACACTATCAGAGTGGCGTAAATCTCCTGATACGTGGCCTAATTGAGGTTGAAGTCAGTTTTTTGCTTACTCTCATAAAACATCAATCGGACTTTTAATACCTTTGTCGCCTTTATTCAATACGTGGGTATACCCGTTAGAAATCCTCTTTAAGTCTTAAAATACTTTTTCATTCTATTTTTTAAATATCGTTTTCCCATTCCCGATTTTAAATATTTCTCTCTTGCTATTGACGGCAACACGGTGATTCGGTCTTTTTTTACCTTTGCCGTCTCTCACCAGCAATTGATTATATCCAAAATCCACATCTTTCACACGAACGCGAATGGCTTCAGAAATACAAAATCGGAGCCATACAAATAAGATAGCAACCATTAAGGGAACATCTTCTAAATGATTAAAAAGGAGTTTTAGCTTTGCCATCGTATCTAGTACAGATTTTAAGTATAGGTTTATAAGTAAGACCTACGGCAAAGCAAATCCTTACAAAAAAGTTGAAATATGTTGCTTATAAACCCTTGTAGTTATGTAAAGAGTTTATGTAAACAAGAAAGGCTGTTTTAGGTTTTTCTTGAAGATTAGCAAATAAATGATAAGTTGGGATGGGGCTTTTTGTTCCTATATATTAAAGTTAGATACACGCACTTTTATCAAATAAGTAATCATGAAAAAGGCACTAGCGGTTTTTCTTTCACTTTTTATAAGTCTCCCATTATTTTCAATGGGCCAAGTAGCTAAGCAAGATTCTTCCCTGAAAGAGAGAAATATCCAACAACAGCTTTTCACTTATGAATACATAAAGGCGAATGAGCCAGAAAAAGGATTTGAGTCTTCAGGTCAAGTATTGAATTTCATGAAGAATTTATCCGATAAGTGGGCCCAAACTGTTTCGAACCAATCTGAAGTCTACAAACGATTGAATACATATGTGCCAATGTGGACCGTTTATACCCTCTTCAACAAAGAATTGCCTGAAGGTTCGAAATGTTTAGTTTACTCCAAAATGGCCCTTCCCTCATTTGTCAACGATGTGGAGTTTTTGAAAGATCAGCTTCAAAAAGAAAACGCAAATCTTACCGAAGCTGCTTTTCTCATTTGAATGGCAAATTTAACGTGGGCAGTAGCTCAGCCTCTAACCTATAGTTGCAATTTGAAAAGTGAGCAATGGAAGAGTCTAAATAAAGCAATTGATGATTACCCTGGCATCATTCAAAATTATCTCGATGCAAAAGCATTACCTGCAACTGAAGATTATCGCCAGTCATATCAAAAAGTGTTATCAATGGCTAAAGCCATGCAACCTTTTATTAAATTGCAGGACAAAATTTACAAAAATAAGCTTTCTGATGTTTTTGCAATATTAGCAGCAGAATTTCCAACTTCTGAAAACTACCGATACATCTATGTAGAAATAGCTAAGAAACTATTCGAAAAATATAAAAAGCGTGACAAAACAGATTTAGCATTTGCAACGCTCGATTTATTGGCCAGAAATACATCAGAAGAAAGCCTGTCCCGAAATGAATTACTCTCGATGTATACTGAGACAGATCCAAGATTAGGCCCTTCAAGATTTGAATCAATCAATATAAGAGAATCCGCATCTCTAACAGAGAGTAATAAAAAGAAAAGACTTACTGGCGAATATTTTGACGCCCAAAGTGGGAAATATGTTTACTAAATTCTCCAAATGACCAATTGGTTGTCTTAGATTTTTGGTCGGTTAGTTGTGGTCCTTGTATAGAAGAAATTCCAAGATTGAATGATCTAGCAAAAAAGTATTCTGATAAAACTACTTTAATAAGCATAAACAGCGATTTGCTTTACGGTTCAACAAAAGAAGAGCTACAAGAATTTGTAGCGGAGCATAATATTCGATATCCCGTAATATTGGATACTCAACAGAAAAACCTAATGCAACAATTTGGTGTAAATGGCTGGCCTGCTCGTTTTTTGCTAAATAAGGAAGGATATTTCTTTGAAGAACCTGTTGAGAATAGGATCAAGTTATCACTGCGAGAAATCGAGAATTATCTAAAACAGTTATAACCGTGTACCTAACAAAGCGCATTAACTCGGACGCAACTCAAACTTGCCTTCAGTCCCTGCCCTTGCGGTTCCGGTTTATCATGCTATATTTAGTTAAATCTTTGAGCCGGTTGTTATAAATTAATACTAATGTTTTAAAGGCAAGATTGGTAATAAATTTGCCTATTAAAATGAGCGATAAGAGCAAACCGGTTTTTAATTGGATTTAAGAATTTCCGGCACCATATTTTTCCATTTTTTGCTCATCCTCTGGGTGCGTTGCACGGGGGCCCATATCAACGAAGCTACATTTTCCATGCTAAATCCTTTCTTAATGGCCACTTTGAATCCTTCTCTGATCTCGGCTGCAGCCAGTCCATGCGATACTTCCCCGCGTTCTCTTACGTACTGAAGTATCTTTAGTGAAAAGATAGAAAGTACTGCAGCGATCAGAAAGAGAATGGCAATGCCATCAAAATGTAGCAATTGAACGGAGTGACCGGCAAGATTCAATGTCCAGCTGATATCTGTTTTTGAAACCAGATCGGCCAGAATGCCTCCTGCGATGGGGCCAAGCGCAGAAATAACGGCGATGACCATGCTTTTGGCAGACAGATATACAATGGATTCATTTTTGGGTGCCAGCTTCATTCCAATATTAGTAAGAGACAAGCCAATGCCGGCATTGGCAATACCGCTTAATATATTGATCAGTATGACTATCAATATTTTAAGGGAAAAAATTCCGGCCATATCAGCTAAAGGCCATGCAAACAGGCTGATTATGAGCAATGGTGCTGCCAGACGCACAACAGTCTTATTGCTGCAACGATCCGCATATTTTCCCCATACTTTCAATGCCATAATACCGGCTATTTGAGACACGATACCTGCCATAATGATCGTGGACAAGTTGAGAGACAATGCCTTCAGCATAAACACAGTGATAAAAGGAGTGGCTATGCTTAATGAAAAGGACCACGCCGCATGAAACATTAAGAAAGACCGGTAATTCTTATCCTTAAATGGTTTCCTATAGAGTTGAAGCAGGTTTTGTTTAGGCAGATAGGTTCTCGGTTCCGGAGTACGTGAAAGCAGCCATGTACCAATAAGTCCCAATCCACCTCCCGCCAAAAACATCCATGCATAAGTAATGAGCTCCCAATTGCCTTTGAGGCCTTCAATATAATCCAGCAATAATGCCAGCACAAGGCTTAGACATACATTCAGTGTCTGTGTCATTCTGTTGCGGCGGGAAAAATAGTTGCCCAATCGTTTTTCGGGCACCAGGTCTTTCATCCAGGAATTCACACTGGGGCCGGCAACGGAGCCAAAGAAATAATGGAAAAAGAGGAGAAAGATCAGGGAAGCTGTAGTAGTTTCCTGTGAAAACAACAGGGGCAGAGCGCCAATGAGGAGCAGTGGCAATCTGGCCAGACCATTACAGACCACTGCAATAGCTCTTCTATTGTTGTACCGCTGCATCAACCGGATGGCCAATATTTGAAAAGCATTGGTCAGCGAAGGAAGCGCAGCAATAAGGCCGATTTGGAAATTGCTGGCACCAAGCAGCACGGCCAGTGCAGTTAGAAAGGTACCTCCCGTAAGGGTAATCATAGCTTCCGCCGTAAGGCCTTCCTTGATTACGAGGTCAAGCCCGCGGAGTGTATCTCTGCGGGAAAGTTGGTCGGATGGTTTCAACTTCATAGTTTGTTTCAATCAGATGTGGCTTAAATCGCCGTCCTAATGTAGTATATTTGGTGACATAAATGTAAGGTATTTAACTTCAAAAAAAACAATATATTGCGCTTTTTATTTACGGGATAATTGTTGGCCGCAACCTATTGGATACCATGCAAATCTGAGAACGGAATTAATCACCAACGGCTTTTTGGCATTGTAAAAAATGAGCGCAATTATAAAAATGCGTTCTTAAAATGAAATTGAAATTAGGCGGGCTATGAGATTCACCAAACTGGTGATGTTTTCTTATTTGGAAGAATCTTGATATATGGGAATTCAGATTCTAAAAATATTTTGTAGTTAATAATGAAGGTGATTAAAGCGTAAACGCACTATAATAAGCACATTAACGCGGATGCAGGACGGAGTCAGCTTGGTTGGATTTTTGCCTTATTCGTAAATTTTAGCTTCTTTAGAATTAGTGATCTACCAAGACATCATAAACAAATTAAAATAGATACTATGACAAAGAGTAGAATGAATCCTAAAGTTGATTGGTTTTTTGAGAAAGACAGTAAGTGGCAGTCAGCATATGAGAAATTGAGAACGATCGTTCTTGACTGTGGACTGACCGAAGAATTGAAATGGGGATGTCCGTGTTACACCTTTCAAGGCAGCAACATTGTTTTAATTCACGGATTTAAAGAATACTGTGCACTTTTGTTTCATAAAGGTGTCTTGTTGAATGATGCCGAAGGCATTTTAATTCAACAAACGGAAAATGTACAGTCAGCGCGGCAGATTCGGTTTATCAGTGTTGAGGAAATCGCGGAGATGGAAACTACCCTGAAGGCGTATATTTTTGAAGCCATTGAGGTGGAAAAGGCCGGTTTGGAAGTACCTATGAAAAAGACAAAAGAATTCGACGTTCCGGAAGAATTTCAACAGAAACTGGATGAAATTCCTGAATTGAAAGATGCTTTTGAGGCCCTGACTCCGGGAAGGCAACGTGGTTATCTGCTGCATTTTTCGGGAGCCAAACAATCCAAAACGCGGACGCGAAGAGTGGAAAAATATATACCCCAAATTCTCGATGGAAAGGGATTAAGGGATTGAACAATTAGTGCATCGATGAGAAAATAAGTGAATCAAATCCTTTAACCATTCGATAAGTAGAGAACTATTTAAGGGTACTAAACAGTTATTAACACGGACGTAACTTAAAGTTATCTTCAGCCCTGCCCTCCGATCCCGCTTCGCATATGGAGCAGGCTTGCGGTTCCGGTTTATCATGCTATATCACATTTTAATCTTTTGGCGATTATGTGACGAGTAACTATTCCCAAAATAAGTTATCGATCAGACAGCAAACAGCTTTCAGAGGAGATCATTCTTCTTTAAAATACTCAAAAACCCGCTCTCCCATTTTATCGCCCAGTTCAGCCTGTAATTTTTCGAGTGAGGTCTCCCGAACCGCCTTTACTGACCCGAAGGTTTTCAACAGTTTTTCTGAGGTCTTTTCCCCTATGCCCTTAATTTGGGTAAGCTCCGATTTTACCGTTCGTTTAGAACGCTTTTTACGGTGAAAGGTGATCGCGAAACGATGCGCTTCATCCCGCACTTTTTGCAATAGCTTAAGGGCTGATGACTTCTTCGGAATCATCACCGCATCTGCTCTATCGGGCAAAAATACTTCCTCCAACCGCTTGGCCAGACCGATAATCTCGCATTCCCCGTAAAAACCAATCTCTTTCAGCGCTTCAACTGCACTGCTGAGCTGCCCTTTACCGCCGTCAACCACAATAAGATCAGGAATTTGCTGCTTTTCTTTCATCACCCGTTTGTACCGGCGGTTTAATATCTCTTTCATAGATGCAAAATCATCCGGCCCTTCTACGGTTTTTATATGAAAGCGTTTATACTGACTTTTACGGGGACGAGCATCCACAAAGCTTACCATTGAGGCGACGGGATCAGTGCCCTGCAGGTTTGAATTATCGAAACATTCGATGCGTCGCGGCAAGCGCTGTAAATTCAACTGCTCTTTTAATTCTTTCACGGAATGCGGAATGCGCTCCTGTTTTTCTTTCTCCTTTTCCAGCTTACGCTGTCCCAGCCAGAGTTTTGCGTTCGAAATCGCCATGCGAACCATTTGTGCCTTTTCTCCTCTCTGCGGACGATGTATAGGCACTATTTTCCCCCGCTGTTGCCATAAATATTGCGCCAGTGGTTTATCATCCGGCAAATCAACACTTACATACACTTCATCGGGAATGGCCTCGGAATACTGCCCTGTATAATAGTCTTCAACAAACGACTGCAGCATCTCGCCCTTTTCAAGATGCTCGATATTCTTTAAAAACCGGTGGAATTTGCCAATCAGCTTCCCCTCACGAATTTTAAATAAAACCCCGCATGCTTCGGATATCTCCTCATCAACCCACACCGCGAAAAGGTCGCGGTCTACCTTTTTATCAGCCACCATCTTCATATTTTCGCTGTAGCGCTCTACCGCCTGAACACTGTCTCGTAGTTTCGCGGCTTTCTCGAATTTCAGGGCCTGCGAAGCGATCGACATTTCATCTTTTAAATCGCGGATTAGTGCGTTGGTGCGTCCGTTTAACATGCGTTCCACCTTGTCCACGGTCTCGCGGTACTCTTCCCGGTCCCAGTCCCCGGAGCAGCTTTCCAGGTAATCGTCAAAACATGAATGCCATTTGGGCATCCCTTTGGTTCGGTTGATATTCTTGCGGGATACGGCACAGGTACACAAATCGAAGGCTTTGCGAATGGTTTCAAGCATCCTCCTCATGTGCAAAGCACTGTCATAGGGTCCGTAATATTTGCTGCCGTCGTTGATAACCGTTCGAGTGGGAAAAACGCGGGGACGATCATCGTTGGTGATGCAAATGTAGGGATAGGATTTATCATCACGATACAAAATGTTGTATCGCGGGTGATGTTTTTTGATGAGGTTATTTTCCAGAATCAGGGCTTCGGCTTCTGAATCGGTCACAATCACTTCCAGATCTTCAATCTTGCGTACCATTAGCTTGATGCGCCCGTCATGTCCGCGTGAATCCTGAAAATACGAACGCACCCGGTTCCTCAGTCGCTTGGCTTTACCCACATACAGCAAGCGATTTCCGCTGTCTTTGAACATATACACTCCCGGCGAAAAAGGCAGATGATCTACCTTTTCTTTCACATAATTGCCGGTGTTTTGTTCAGTGTTCATGCTGCTAAATTATGAAAATTCTTTTAGAAACTATTAAAATGGTTTCTCTGTAGAACAAGGCTTCCAGCCTGTCAATATTAAATCTTATCTATTGCAGTTGGCTTTAGCCAACTGATAAAAATTCAGCCAAATGGGCTTTAGCCCCAATTAGTTCCTTTTCTATGTGGCTAAAGCCACTTCTTACTATTATTCATTCATCAGTCAGCTAAAGCTGACTGCAATAGATATATTTTTTCTCGTTCCGTTCGCTCTGCGGCGGAACGTTACAGATTTACTCATACTCAGAAATGGTACTCATATCCTTATCGCCGCGTCCCGAACAATTCAATATTACAATTTCATCGGCTGATGTCTCCGGCATCAGTTCATCCAAATAAGCAACGGCGTGAGCGGTTTCGAGAGCAGGGATGATACCTTCCAGCTCAGAAAGCAGCTTCACTCCCTGCATTGCCTGATCATCCGTGATTCCTTTATAGGTTACGCGTCCTGAATCCTTCAGATAAGAATGCTCCGGTCCAATACCCGGATAATCCAAGCCTGCACTGATAGAGTGCGCCAGCTGAATCTGCCCTTCATCACTCTGCAGTAAATAACTCAATGAACCGTGCAAAACACCGGGACGGCCAATCGTTAAAGTCGCCGCCGTTTGATCGGTTTCAGTACCCAGACCGGCCGCTTCGATTCCATACATTTTCACGGATTCGTCTTCAATAAAGGAATAAAACAAGCCGATCGCATTAGAACCTCCTCCGACACAAGCCAGCAGATAATCGGGGCCTCGCCCCTCTTTTTCCGTCAATTGGCGTTTGGCTTCATCTCCAATCACTTGCTGAAAATTGCGCACCATCTTGGGATATGGATGTGGTCCTACAACGGAACCGATGATATAAAAGGTATCTTCTACATTGGTCACCCAATCGCGGATAGCCTCGTTGGTGGCGTCTTTGAGGGTTTTTGAGCCGCTTTCCACCGAACGAACTTCCGCTCCCAGCAGGCGCATACGTTCGACATTCAGTTTCTGGCGTCTCATATCTTCCGCGCCCATATAAACGATGCAATCCACTCCAAATTTTGCACAGGCCGTAGCGGTCGCCACTCCATGTTGTCCTGCCCCTGTCTCGGCGATAATTCGTTTTTTGCCCATCCGGCGTGCCAGTAGAATTTGCCCGATTGCGTTATTGATTTTATGGGCACCGGTATGACACAAATCTTCCCGTTTCAGGTAAATTTTTGCTTTTCCGTAGTGCTCGGTCAGGCGGTTTGCAAAGGTCAGTTTGGTGGGACGTCCCACATATTCATTCAAGAGCTGATGATATTCTGCCTGAAATTCATCGTCATTCCAGGCTTCATCATACGCTTTTTCCAGTTCTTCAAGAACCGGAATTAAAATTTCCGGGACAAACTTGCCCCCAAACTCACCAAAATAACCGGTTTTTGTAGGCAGATCGTATTTCATTATTCTCAATTATTTTTTGATTCTGCCCATCCGACCGCTTGCCCTACGAAGTTTTAACGTAGTTGGGCTGATTTCGCGGTCTGATGGTAGGAAAAGGGAATCTACTCTTTCAGCGATTCTGCCTCTTCCTACCCATCTGATGGCAAACCCAGCCATCGGATGGGCTATCTAATTTCTTCCATCAAAGCTTCAATCTTATCAAAATCCTTAACGCCAGGCTCGGCTTCAATTCCGCTTGAAACATCTATGGCATACGGTTGGACCGTTTCGCAGGCCGTTCGGATATTATCAGCCGATAATCCTCCTGAAAGAAAAAACGGGATATCCTGCGAAACATCCTCAAGCAGTGACCAGTCGAATGACTGACCTGTTCCTCCCCATTTTCCTCCGACTTTAGTATCGAAAAGCAGATAATCCACGGAACCGAGGTATGGCTTGATGCGCGATTCCATATCTGAAGCGGTATCACCTTTCTCAACATGAATTGCCTTGATAATGGGCTTATCCACTAAACCACAATAGTCAGGGCTCTCATTTCCGTGCAATTGTACCAAATCAATCCCCGTCTGCCGGCTGATTGCATTTACATCATCAAGCGCCTGATTCACAAAAACACCCACGAATTCAGGACCTTCAATCCAGTTGATGATGGCTCCCGCTTTGGCAGGATCAAGATAACGCGGACTGTTTTCGTAAAATATAAATCCCAGGTAATCTACCAGCATTCCCGACGCAAAACGTGCATCTTGCAAGGTGGTGATGCCACAAAATTTAACTTTTGGATGTTTAGAATCTTTAAACATGTATAAATCTATATTTAACCTGTCATCCTCAGCAAAGACCATTTGCTTTTTTAATGGCCGTAGCCGAAGGATCTCCTTTTCATGGTTTCCAAACCTAATCAGGGAGATTCTTCGACTCCATTCGTCGCTGAGACTCCTTATTACGCTTAGAATGATAGCTTTTTTTAAAAATTTGATCCTTCATTTCCTTCAAAGCTTTGCCGGGGTCGGGTTGACGCATGAAGTATTCACCAATTAGTGCGGCATGAATTTTTTCTTTTAGCAGTAATTGTAAATCTTCTGTGGTGCTTAGTCCGCTTTCTGAAACCAGCACCGTTCCTTTAGGGGCTTTATGAAGTAAAGCTATTCCCCTGTGCACATCAACTTCAAACGTTCGCAAATCGCGATTATTGACACCTAAGATATCAACGAAGTCAAAATTAAGCTGTTCAAAATCTTCTTCCGAATAACACTCCACCAACGCCTGTAATCCGAATTCATTTGTGGCGTACAGGAGCTCTTCCAGTTGGTTCCCGCTGGTGATGGTTGCAATCAAAAGCACTGCATCAGCCCCAAAGGCTTTCGCCTCTTTCACCTGATAGGGATCAATAATAAAATCTTTGCGCAACAAAGGAATAGAAACTTCTTTTGATACTGTTTCTAAATATTTCAGGCTTCCTTTGAAAGCGGGTTCATCCGTCAATACCGAAATAGCTGATGCCCCACCTTTTTCATACTTTGCAGCTATTTTTTGTGGATCAAAATCCTTACGTATAAGCCCTTTTGAAGGAGACGCTTTTTTAATTTCAGCAATAATGGCTACGTCGTTTTCAAGTTGAAGTGCCTTCTTAAAATCTTTCGCAGGCTTTTCATATAACTCCAAAGACTCCAATCCACTAAGACTAATTTCCTTCTTCCTCTTTTGGAGATCGGAAGCCGTTTGTTCTACTATTTTATCAAGAATGGTTGGCATGTGATTAGATTTTTGCTGCATCGTTAGTAGCCTCCGAAAAGTAGTTCAAAGCTTTCAGTGCTTTGCCGGATTTAAGACTTTCTTCGGCTAATCCCTTAGCCTCCGCCAGTGTATCGGCTTTCCCCGATACATGAATTCCAAAAACAGCGTTGAGCAGAATAACATCCCGCTGAGCCGGAGTTGATTCATTCGTTAAAATACGGCGAATTATTTCAGCGTTATGATGAGCATCTCCTCCCTGCAATTCTGAAAGTTCCGTCCATTCAAACCCAAGAGAACGAGGATCAAATAAACTGGATTCAGTCACCATCGTTTTATTCAGTTCAAAAATCTCAGATTGAGCGCACAGGCTCACTTCGTCCAGTCCGTCATGAGCATTCACCGTATAAGCGAATTCTGTGCCTAGATTTGCTAAAATATGGGCAATTTGACGAGCAACTTCTTTGCTATAAGCACCAATCATTTGTCGCTTCACTCCTGCCGGATTTAACAATGGTCCCAAAATATTGAAAAAAGTGCGAATACCGAGTGAGCGGCGGGCAGGCATTACATATTTCATAGCGGGGTGAAAATTCGGCGCAAACATAAACATCATTCCTGTTTCTTCAAAAACCCGTTCAGCCTGCTCTTTTCGCAAATCTGCGACTATTCCCAGAGATTCTAACACATCCGCGCTGCCGCTCTTGCTGGAGACACTCCGGTTGCCATGCTTCAATACAGGAATACCTGCTCCGGCAACCACAAACATGGCTGCTGTTGAAATATTGAAGGTCCCCGAGCAGTCGCCGCCGGTGCCGCATAAATCAACGGCTCCCGCTGTTTCGACTTTCGGTTTAACGGCCGCATCACGCATAACCCTTACGAAAGCAGTGAGCTCCTGTGTAGTTTCTCCCTTTGACCGCATGGCTGTTAAAAAAGCAGCAATCTGCTCGTTTTCTATATCTCCGGAGATAAGTGATTCAAGCGCAAATCGTGCTTCTTCAGCCGATAAATTTTCCTGCCTGACTACCTTTTCAAGTACCTCTTTAAAATCAATAACTAACTGCATTTCAAACTATTATCTAATTTACTTAAACTTATTTTACTACTTCAGCAGAAGATTGATGAAGCCAGTTTTTAATAATGTCCGGTCCTTCTGTCGTCAGAATACTTTCGGGATGAAACTGGATACCTTCGATGGGATAACGCCGGTGGCGAATTCCCATGATCACTCCGTCGTCGCTGTGAGCAGAAATTTCCAACTCATCTGGGATTTGCTCCGGATCAAGTACTAAAGAGTGATAGCGGGTAGCGGTAAATCCATCGGGAATATTTTTGAACACAGACTTCCCATCGTGGTGAATTTCGGATGTTTTACCGTGCATCAGCTTAGGCGCGTAAATCACTTTTCCGCCAAAAACTTCCCCGATGGCCTGATGTCCCAGACAAACACCCAGAATCGGAGTCTGTTCACCCATCTCCCGAATGATATCTTCGGTTATCCCTGCATCAGCCGGACGTCCCGGACCGGGTGAAATCAGGATTTTTTCCGGATTCAGCTCTTTCACCTGCTCCAGAGTCAGATCATCATTACGAACCACCTGATGGCTTTCTGCATGTTGTGCTACAATGTGCACTAAATTGTAAGTGAATGAATCGTAGTTGTCGATGATTAAGATCATGTTTGTTGAGTTTTAGAGAATTAATTCATAAATAGTTAGAAGCTGAGTTAACATTTGTCAGTCATCCCCCTGCGCCCCCTTCAAAGGGGGACATTCTTGCTCGTTTAAGTTATTTGCACAAACGAAATTCTGTAATTGAGGTTCTAATTTTTCCAAGTACTAATTTCCTTTTATTTCCCTTGCAATATGGAAATAAGTGTCTTTTGAAAGGGAAAAATATTTCTACGTTCATTTTATTAAAAACCTTTATTTATCTTTTAAATCCCATCAAAGATGGGATGTTGTCCCCCTTCGAAGGGGGCGCAGGGGGATGACTTTTTTGTAACAGCAACACATTCTAATTCCCCTTAAAATCATAGGTCTTAAGCAATCCCGTTACTTTACGAACCGGTTCCATTACTTGCTCTGCCCTTTTGCGGGCTTTTTTGCCGCCTTCCTTCAGAATATCACGTACGATATCCAAATCTTCGGCTAATTCTTTTCGCTTGGCCCTGGCTTCTGTAAAATACTCCTCAACAAGCCCTAACAGCTCTTTTTTGGCATGTCCATAGCCGTAACCTCCCGCCCGGTACTTTTCCGCAATTTCATTTTGCTTTTCATCATCTGCAAACAGCTTGATCAAAGCAAAAACATTATCTTTCTCGGGATCTTTCGGTTCATCCAACGGCGTGGAGTCGGTTTGAATAGACATCACCTTTTTCTTCAAAGCTTTTCCTTCATCAAAAATACCAATGGTATTACCATACGATTTGCTCATTTTTTGTCCGTCGATACCCGGCACAACAGCGACCGACTCCACGATATGCTCTTCGGGAAGTCTTAGATATTCATCACCATAGTTATGGTTGAACCGGCCCGCCAAATCACGACATATTTCGATGTTTTGCTTTTGGTCCTGTCCTACCGGTACAATGTCAGCGTTATACATCAAAATATCAGCCGCCTGGAGAATGGGATAGGTGAACAGGCCGATATTGGGGTTCAATCCCTTTGCCACTTTATCTTTGTAAGCTACGGCTTTGTTCATCAGACTCACGGGACAAAAAGTGCCTAAAATCCACGCGAGCTCGGCGTGCTGGGGAACATCACTCTGTACAAAGAAGGTGCATTTATCGGGATCGAGCCCCAGCGCCAGGTAATCGAGTGCAATATCAATTGTATTATCATGGATTTCCTTGCCGTCGTTAATAGAAGTGAGTGAATGATAATTGGCGATAAAATAGAACGCATCCCCTTTTTCCTGCATTTCGATATGCTGCCGGATAGCTCCAAAATAGTTGCCAAGGTGCAATTTTCCCGATGGGGTGATGCCCGATAAAATGGTTTTCATTAAACTTATTATTTTATTTATGAACACGGATAAAAAGGATTGAACGGATCACCACAGAAATAAGTAATCTGCTCCATCCGCTTTATCTGTGTTCTATTCTATTTCTAAGGCCACGCTAAGTGCTTCTACCAGCGCGGCGGCTTTATTTTTGGTTTCTAAATATTCTTTTTCCGGATCACTATCCGCTACAATCCCAGCCCCGGCCTGAATATAAACTTTTGAATCCGTAACAGTCATTGTGCGGATGGCAATACAGGTATCCATATTACCGGAAAAATCAAAATATCCCACTGCCCCCGCATAAGGGCCGCGTTTTGTGGGTTCCAGTTCATCAATAATTTCCATTGCCCGGATTTTTGGTGCCCCACTCACTGTTCCCGCCGGAAAACATTGCATAAGTGCATCTACCGCCGATTGATCTTCAGAAAGCTCGCCTTTTACATCCGATACGATATGCATCACATGAGAATAACGCTCAATCACCTGATTACGAACTGGTTCAACCGTAGCCGGTTTGCATACCCGTGAAAGGTCATTGCGCCCCAGATCAACCAGCATTACGTGTTCGGCAATTTCTTTGGGATCATTTTTGAGATCTGCCTCCAGTTCTAAATCTTCTTCCGGAGTTTTGCCACGGGGACGCGTACCGGCGATCGGTAGCAATTGCGCCGTTTCATCCTGTACCCGAACCAGCACTTCTGGTGATGAACCGGCTAGTGAAAAACCTTCAAATTCCAGATAAAACAGGTAGGGTGACGGATTTACCATACGAAGGGCACGATAAAGCATGAAACGATCACCGTTGAAATCGGTTTCAAAACGCTGGGAAAGCACCACCTGGAAAATATCCCCTTCGTAAATGTAGCTTTTTGCCCGCTCAACCATCTGCTCAAATTCGGGCTGCTTTATATTGCTGGTTAATTCAGCGGGATTAATGGAAAACGAATCTGAAGATTGTTCCGGCTGATAAACCAGCTTTTCAAGTTCATCAAGACGCTGTTGAGCCTGTTCAAACTGCTTTTTAGCGCCAATCTGGCTTTCATCATCCACAAACACTGTTTTGATGATAATTACCTGCTGCTTAACATGATCAAAGGCAAAAACTTCATCATAAAATGCCCAAATTGCTTCGGGAAGTGGTATATCAGACTCAGGAACATTCTCCAGCCTTTCAATGTCCCGAACGGTATCGTAAGATGAAAAACCTACCGCACCTCCCGTCAGTCGTGGTAAATCAGGAAGCTTAGGCTCACGGTGCTGAGTGGTTAATTCTTTTAGCGCTTCGAAATATGGCTGATCCAGTTGTCTGACATCTTCATTCTTTTCAAGGCTGACTTTGGCTCCATCGTACTTCAAAACCTGATACGGATTTCGCCCCAAAAATGAATATCGTGCCAACTGTTCACCGCCTTCAACCGACTCCAGTAAAAACGGGTAACGGGCATTGTCGCGAAGGCGCAGAAACAGCAATACCGGAGTCAGGACATCAGCCATTAGGCGCCGGTAGACGGGGATGGCCGTATAACTTTGTGCTAAGTTTTGGAATTGTTTTAGTTGCATTTTCAATAAAGGATTACAAAAATCACCAAGGTGTCATCCTGAACTTGTTTCAGGATCTGTAACTTGAATTCTGATACTGCTTTTAACGTAGAAACTAATTTTTATCTCAACATTTACTCGGTACAGGGAGATCATCCCCCTGCGCCCCCTTCTTCCGAAGGAATCCCTGCGGGAGAAGGGGGGCTTAATCCCTCCTTCGGAGAGATATTTCCAAGTTGATTCAAATAAAAAAACCCACTCCAGTTTTCCTGCAGTGGGTTCTTAAAAAATCTTTTTGGTGAATCTAACTCATAATTCTGCCACTGCCTGTATATGTTTCGTCACAGGCCACCACCAATTCAAGTTTTTAATAGCAGAATTTTTCATAACGGTATGAAGATAGCGTCCGCTTGTTCTAAAGTCAAGAATGAAAAGTAATCAAAAGTAAAAAGGCAAAAGTGAAAGGTGAAAATTAGTATTCGACTGAATTTCCGAAAGCTTCATTCCAAAAAGAAACGGCTCCCAGTATCATTCCTTTCAGGATAAAGGCTGAAAAAACAATCATTAAGCCTACTTCTTGCCCCACTAAAATGAGTACCCCATAAAACAGAAACAAGCTTATTTTGCCTTTATTTTCGCGAATGGACTGTCTGTCAAATCCCGGAATTTTGTCAAACGGAATGGTGCTGACCATCAAAAAGGATAAAAGCACGATGAGCGGTACCAAAACGGTATTCAGACCGAATTCGAAGCTTCCGAACAATTCTAACTGATTATAGAAAGTGAGGTAAAAAGCGGATATCATGATGGCCTGGGCCGGAATGGGAAGGCCTTTGAAAAAATCTGTCCGCACTTCGGTGGCATCCACATTATAACGCGCCAGTCGTACAGCACCGCAAAGCGGCGGCAGTGCACTTAAAATGATGCCTACAAGCGGCATTTCTCCCAATCCAAAAGCATAAAGAAGAAAACCGGGGGCTACACCGAATGAAACCACATCGCTGATGGAATCGAGCTCAATCCCGAATTGGCTGGTAGCATTAGAAAGGCGCGCCATAAATCCATCAAGTGCATCAAAAAGTCCCGCAAAGACGATGAGCCAGGCGCCGAAAAACAGACGGCCTTCGGCAATACTGATAATCGCTAAAAAACCGGAAAACAGGTTCATCAGGGTGAAAAAACTGGGTACAACGATACGCGGAATTTGCCTGCGCCTTCGTCCGGTTTTCTTCCGCCTTTTTCGGCGTCGAAAACGATTCCATTTTTGTATGGGATATTTCATTTTATGAGTTTGCGGTTCAAAACTAAAATATGGGGGATGTCAAGAACACCTTCAGGTTTTCTTCAAAAGACTGCAATTTTATTTAAAAAAATTAGAATAATTCAAATTAATACCTACAAATCCCCTTTCGCCGAGGTGCAGGAAATTAGATATTCAAACCTAAATGGGCCTAAAAATGCTAGGCACGGAGTTTCACCGAGAAGTCACAGAGCTAAACAGAGAGATTTAAAACATTCTCAGCGCTCCTTGCGCGGCCTTTGCGGTTAAAACAAATGAGGTTTTTAACATTTGGTATATATTTTATCACCAAATATTTTCATTGATTAATTGTCGCTAAAATTGTTTCTCCGGCTACGGCTCTGTCTCCTTCCGCAATATTAATTTCTACGTCCGGGGGGAGTACAATATCCATTCGTGAGCCGAATTTCATCATGCCAAAGCGTTCTCCGGCTTTAAGTTGGTCACCTTCTTCGATATGATAGACAATGCGTCGTGCCAAAAATCCCGTAATCTGCCGGAAAAACACTTTTGTACCTGAAGGATGTTTCACCCCAAAATCTGCCCGTTCATTAAGTTCGGATGCCCGATGGTCCCACGCCATCAAATACTTGCCGGGGTGATATTTCACATATTCCAACGTTCCGCTTGCAGGGGTACGGTTTACATGTACATCCAGCGGGGATAAGAAAATACTAATTTGTTTTGCGGGGCCTTTGATATAAAGACTTTCTTCTACTTCTTTAACGAGCACCACATTTCCATCTGCCGGCGATAAAATAAACTGTTCGCCATTGGTAATATTCCGGTCAGGATCGCGGAAAAAATACAGCATAAAGGCCACCAGCAAAAATGCAGCAGCATAAAGTATATAAGAAAACCAGTGGTCTAAATAATAAGCTCCCCAACATATCAACAAAGCAAAAATAACGGCTGCAAATATGTTGGAATACCCGTCTCGTGCAAACATATAATTTTTTTACTTATCAGAACTGACGCATTATATCGTTGAATGTCACAAATATAAAGAGCGCAATGATAAGCAAAAAGCCAATTTGCTGTAGCGCCATGCGTACTTTGGGTGAAGGCTCACGGCGTGTAATCCCTTCATAAATCAGGAACATGAGGTGGCCGCCGTCAAGAACGGGAATGGGAAGAATATTCATGATGGCAAGGGTGATACTCAGAAAAGCAGTGATGCTCCAAAAGCCTACAGCGCCGGCCTGTTCAGTTGCATTTTTGGTGATGTTAGCGATGGCTACAGGTCCCCCGAGGCTTTCGGTTATGTCCACATCACCCGAAAACATTTTGCTGAAACCCTGAATGATGCCGGTAAAAGTAGCTTCTGTTTTTTGATAGCCGACTGCGAAAGCTTCAAAAAAGCCGTAATTGAAGTGTTCAACATTGAATGAATTTTGCGTGGTTGGGGCATAGATTCCAACATCTCCTCTTTCGTTGGGCATAACTGTTAATTCCATCGGCTGTCCATCCCGGTTCACCGTTAAATGCAATGAATCTTTTGAGCTGTTGATGATGGAAACGACTTCCAACCAATGATTCACTTCTTCATTATTTATTGAAGTAATGACATCACCCGCTTTTAAATTTACTTTTTCGGCCGGACTCCCTTCTACAATGGCACTAATCCGACTTGGCAACGCATTACCATAAGTTATAAAACCCTGCTTGCCAATTTCACTCAATAAGCTGTCTTCAACGGTAACAGTTACCGTTTCCCCATTTCGCAGAACGGTATAACTCAATGAAGCGACCGTCATTTCATCCGGGGCAAAGAGATCTTCAAAATAAGCTACCTCTTCGCCGTTCACCCCAACCAGTTTATCGCCGGTTTGAAAGCCGACCTGGTCGGCCAGTGAACCTTCGGTCACATAAATTCCGTCTACGCTGTCCAGTTTTATTTTGGTGTCGCCGGTGCTGAATGCGAGTCCTGCATAGATGAACACGGCTAAAATCATGTTAAAAATTACACCGGCGGTGATGACAACAATGCGTTGCCAAACAGGCTTACTTCGAAACTCCCACGGTTTAGGATCTTCATCAAGATGTTCGGTATCCATGCTTTCATCAATCATGCCCGATATTTTCACATAGCCGCCGAGCGGAGTTGCGCTAATGCAATAGTCGGTCTCCCCTTTTTTGATGCCGAAAATGCGGGGCGGAAAGCCCAGTGAAAAACGCTCGACACGCATCCCGAATAATTTTGCCGCCAGAAAATGCCCTAGTTCATGAAAGAACACCAAGATGAGCAGCGCTAAGGCGAAAATTGCCAGTGTTGACAGTAAACCTAAAATCCATTCCATGTGTAAAGCTTAAATCGTTAAAGCCAATTTCCTGGCTTCTTTATTAATATTTTTAAGAGAGTTTAACGTAACAGTTCCCGAAATGTTGAGTTGTTCTAAACAGCATTCAATCACTTTAGGAATTTCAATATACGAAATTTCACGGTTTAGAAATCGTTGTACAGCTATTTCATTGGCTGCATTTAAAATTGCGGGAGCAAATCCCCCTGCTTCAGCGGCCTCGTTAGCTAAACGAAGGCACGGAAACCGAACAACATCAACGGGTTCAAAGGTTAAATCGAAGGCAGTACTCCAGTCCATTCGAGGTGTATCCAGCTCCATTCGGTCGGGATAAGTCATCGCATATAAAATTGGTACTTTCATCGTTGGCGGACCCAATTGTGCTTTGCTTGATCCGTCAGTAAAGGTAACAATTGAATGAATAACGCTTTGCGGGTGAACAACGGCTTCAATCTTATGAAGCGGCATCTCAAACAGAAAATGCGCTTCAATAATTTCGAGGCCTTTATTCATCATCGTAGCAGAGTCGATGGTAATTTTGGAGCCCATCGACCAGTTGGGATGATCAAGGGCATCATCAACTGTAATATTGCGCATCTGTTTTTTTGTCCAGCTTCGAAAAGGCCCGCCACTGGCTGTTATCACCAGTTTTTCAATTTTCTCTGCCGGTTCGCCCACTAAACATTGAAGCATAGCGCTGTGCTCAGAATCAACGGGAATGAGCTTACCGGGTTGACTTTTAATTAAATCCATAATTAATGCCCCCCCTACTACCAGCGATTCCTTGTTAGCCAGCGCCACCTTTTTACCTGCTTTTAAGGCTTCGACCGTTGGTTCAAATCCGGCGAATCCTACTAAACTGTTGAGGATTATATCCGCATCATTTAAGGTTGCCAGTGATAATAAGTGCTCGTTACCTGCCAGGACCTCAGTTTTCGAATGATTGATACCATTTTTGAGCGGCTTGATAAAATTTTCATTACCAATCAATGCATACTCGGGCTGAAATTCATTGATCTGTTCAACCAGTTTTTGCCAGCTGCTGTTACAGCAAACTGCTACGAGCCGGAACCGATCAGGATGCTGGCGAATAATATCCAAAGCTTGCTCGCCAATGGAACCGGTTGAACCGAGTATGACAATATTCTTAGGCTTCAAAAAATCTGATACTTCATTTCAAAAAGAGTGTCGAAGATATAGAAAAAGAGTTAGAATGCAATGGACGTATTGCTTATTTCGAATTGCGTATTACTGATTGCCATCTATTACGTTTATTAGAGACAATACGAAATACGCTATACGCAATAGACTTACTAATTAAGCTTTAGCCTCTTATTTGAATCAGCGCCATCATACGTCCGCTTCGGTTGCCTTCTCTGCGGTATGAATAGTAATTTTTGACTTCACCAACAGTGCAGGCGGGGTGAACTTCAATATTTTCTCCAGCGATTTTATTCTCTGATAACTGCTGCTTGATGAAACCTTTTAAGTTCAGATGAGGCTTCGCAAAGTTCTCATAATCTACCTGCTCATCCGGAAACTGTTCGGCAACTTCTTCCCCTACTTCAAAATTTTCAAAAGATAAACAGGGGCTTACAAAAGCATGTAAATTTTCAGGGGTGGCTCCCTGTTCAATCATCATTTCGATTCCTTTTGGCACAATATCTCCCGCTACACCGCGCCAGCCTGCATGTAAAGCAGCGATAATTTGGGCGGACGAGTCCCAGAGTAATACAGCAGCACAATCTGCTACCTGGATAGCGAGCGTTAAACCGGGAATTCGGGTGATTAATCCATCGGTTGAAGGATAGGTTCCTCCCTGTGAAACTACCTTAATACGATTACTGTGAACCTGATCAGCATAGGCAATCCAAGCTTTATCAATATTTAAGGAGGAAAGTAAGGCGGACCGGTTTTGTGCAATACGTTCTTTCTTCTCCGGAGTATTAAACCCTAGGTTTAGCCCCGGAACCGGACTTTGGGCATTATAAAGTTCATTTTTTAATGAAAAACAGGCTTGAATTCCATCATTTTCATCCAAAGAATTCGGATAAATAAGGGAAAATTCAGTCTTCAAATTTTTCATATAATTTGGCTCTTATCATTTCAACCGGAAAGGGTTTTCCTGTCCATAATTCAAACGATCGGCTGCCTTGCTGGATGAGCATTTCAAGTCCGCCGATGCCCCTCGCTCCCACTTCTTCTGCCATCTTCAGGAAACGGGTTTTTAAGGGATTATAAACAATATCGTAACAAATTTTATCAGCTAAAAACTGTTTTTCCGTTTCTCGAACCGGTGACTGTTTTACATTCGGATGCATTCCCAGCGGAGTAGTATTAACAATGAGTCCCGCATCGTCTAAAAAGGCCGGCCATTCATCGTAAGAAGCAACATCAACCCCTGAATTTTTAAAAGTAGTTACTCTTCCCGGGTTTCGGGAAATGAGTTTTATCGGTTTCATTTGTAGTTCACTAAGCGCTTCTACAACGGCTCGCGAGGCCCCACCAGTGCCGAAAATAATTGCTCCCCTGCCCCTTAATTCATCTTCAAACTGCCTCAGGGGTGACAAAAAACCATGCACGTCCGTATTGAAGCCTGCTAATTTGTAATCTTGTTTTACTATGGTATTTATAGCTCCGACTTCGGCAGCGGTTTGATCAATTTCATCCACATAATTCATCATCAATTGTTTATATGGGATGGTAATGTTGGCCCCCCAAAATGCGTCTTCATTAATAAGATGAGAAGCTAAGCGCGTCCATTCATTTTCGCGAAGATCGATGGCAAAATAACGAGCCTTAATGCCAAAATGATTCAGAGCCAAATTGTGCATGAAGGGAGACAGGCTATGACCCACCGGATTACCAAATAGCAAATAATGTGGTCTTTTAGATCTATCGCCTTGAAGAAATGAAGTTAAATTCATGCCGAATGAATTTGCCGGATAAAAAAAATGCACACTTCTGCGTGTGCATTTTCGATGTATAAAGCAGAAAACGTTTATGCGGCTGCTTCCTCTTCTTCAGCTAGTGCTTCTTTCATTTCTGCGAGCGTTGCATCCGCTTTTTCCTTAAAAGAGCCGGCTTCAACTTCTTCTTTAAAACGCTGCAAATCTTTCTTCATTTGTGGCGATAAACCTTCGATAAACTTTGCTAATTCTTCTTCGGGCTCACCGTAAAAAGTACGGTAATCAAGACTGAAATCAACGCGAGTTCGCTCACCGTTATCAAGCGGAGTGAAGCGGATAGTTCCTGTTTGGTTTAAATTACCATTGATGGTAATCCAGGCGAAGCGGGTATTTCGCAGATTATCAATAATATTGGTAGTCCATTGAAACCTTTTGCCGCTAAGTTTCGTTGAAAATTCAAAAGTCTGAGAATTGATTTTATTAACGCGGTCTATACGTTCAAAGAAATGAGGAAAGTTTGTGGGGTCGCTTAAATACTCATAGACCTTGGCTAATTTCAGATCAACTTCAATTCTTTCGTGCGCCATAATTTATTTACTCAAGAGGTTGGTTAAAATTTAATTGGAACGATGATAAAAAACGATGATAAGGATTTACCCATATTGGTTTAAATATACACATTATTTGCTCCATTTTCAATTAATTTTGCGACCGCTTTTAATCTTTAATTTTGGGAACAAAAATTCAGAGAGTTTTTGTTGCACGAAAAAAACTTCTCCTCTACAAAACTGCATTTCCAATATTTTTTGAAGAAACTGTAGGTAACCTTCTTTTAAATCCTGGCGTTCCTAAAAACGAGTTTGAACATGCTGCCAAATTAAAGCATGAACTTTGTTGGCATCCCGGGTGGCATCAACGGTAAAAAATCGCTCTTCTTTTTCGGCTAATACTTCAAATCCCTTAATTACTTTTTCAAAAAACGAATCTCCGGCTTGTTCCATGCGGTCTTTTTCTTTGGATGCCATTCGTTTTTGGGCTTCTTCAAACGGTACCTTCATATAAATAGTGAGATCAGGTTCACGATTGTGACTGGCAACAGCGTTCATTCTATGAATTTCGCTAAGCGATACCGATTCGCGTCCATATCCTTGATAAGCAGTTGTTGAATCATAGAAACGATCCAAAATAACGACCTTACCCTCCTGAAGCTCGGGCAGTACACTCTTGGCCATTAACTGCGAGCGGGCTGCCGAAAACAGTAAGAGTTCGGTAACGGGATCAATATCGAAGGCAGGATTAAGCAAAATTCCGCGAATTCGTTCCGAAACTTCGGGTCCGCCCGGATCCCGAAAGACATTAACCGCCCTGCCCTCTTGCTGAAGTCGTTTTTTTAGCCGTTCAATTTGTGTTGATTTACCGCTTCCATCAATACCTTCAAAGGTTATAAACACTTGTAAATGATTTTAGTTCAATTTGATGCAGGAATATAACAATCCTCTTACTGAATTGAATTGGGTTTCTCGCAGAGGTGGTAAAGACGGATGACAGTTGACGGATGACCGTTCTTCGATCGCCCGTCAACTGTCTTCCGTCATCAATAATCAAAGTCATCCATCATTTCGGGCGGCTCTTTATCAAGGGCAACCGCCAGGGCAATATAAACAAGCAGCGAAGCACCTGATCCGGCAAAGAAAGTAATTACAAACAACAGGCGAATTACAGTTGAACTAATGCCAAAATATTTAGCGAGTCCCCCGCAGACACCAGCCCATTTCTTGTCGGTTCGCGACTTGTATAACTTTTTAGATTGACCGAGAGCATAAGGGTCAAAATCATAAGCAGCTGAACTCTTACTTTTTGATTTTTTGCTGCTGCCTAAATCATTATTCAAAGTATAGTCTTCGTATTCATCACTCTCAAAATCGAAATCGAATTTCCGGGATTGTCGCCGCTTTCTTCGTTTTTTCTCCTGCCTCTTTTTCTTTCGATCTCCTACAAAAAAACCAAAACCCACAAAGGCAACCAAAAAGCCGCCAAAAATAGACATCACTTCAATAACACCGGCTAAACCGCTCCCTCCTAAAAGAAGAGACTGTATAGTGTACACCATTCCTACAAAGAACATCGCAATACCTGCAATCGTCGCGAAATTCCAGATGTTAGTATTTTCCTTTTTCTCATCAACCATGAACTCATGCAAAGTAGATTGAAGCTCATCGTCTCCAAAATCCATTACAGAATCCAGATTATGCTGTCGGGTTTTTTGTCTTGTTTTAGCCATGATTTTTTCTTTTGACTATGATACGTAAATAAACGCTAATTGTTACGAAAGATACTAAATAAACAAGAATTTGCATCTGGATGCTTAAAAGATAAGTTCTCTCCATCAGTGATAAAAGCCCAGTGAAATACCTGCACCCGCATAACCTTTCCACTCCGCGCCAAAACCTCCTTCCACTTCAAAACCCACCTTCAACCAGTTTTTAACTAAGTTGAATTCATAACCGTAAGAAACACCCAGAACAGGTGTGTAATGAACAGGATCTCCCGATGATTCATCTTCAAAACCGTTAGCTGATATTAACATACCTAAATAATGTCCCGTTTTTGAAGGCTTGAAAAAATAGCGGGCCTTTAACCCTGTATTATTTAATTCAGGCAGGTTATTAAAATATGCCCCCTTCCAGAACTGAGTGTACTGCAAGCCGACGTCCCAGTGGTCTCCCACAGAAATAGGCACATAAATTTCCGCTCCGTAGCTGGTTGCTTTAACTGATAAACCTACCCCCTCGGGCAAGGGTAAAGACTGTCCTTTAGCAACATCAGGCTTTAAAAAGCTAAATGTTAAAGCAATGCAGGTTATTAGTACCGTATTAAAAATTTTGGAAATCATATTAACAAAATAGTTAAAATCGATAACCTATACTCAAACCAGGTAACGGAATGAATTCTTTAAAGGTGAACCAGGGAGTAAAACCAGCACGAAAAATAATTCCTTTAGTATCAGGTTGGTAACGGTAACCTACAATTAATCCTCCATATAGAAAAAATTCATCTTCAATAGCAGGATTTGCTTCATCAACTAAAAACAAATTTGGAATCACACCTGCACCCACTTCAAAATAATGATTATTTTTGCCGATTAAACGGCCAACAAAAATAGGTACTGTAAATGCTTTCGTTGAACGCCGGACTTCTCCATCAGGGAATTGAATTTCAGCATTCCTCGTATTTAAATAGGATAAGCCCAACCTTACATATAGCTTTGGATTCACCATTCGTTCATAATTTAGCGAATAGAAGCCACCACTTCCCACCAGTTCAATAAAAAGATGGTTTCGAGATGTTTCTTTTGTTAATGATGATTGAGCATTAGTTTGCAAGTTTAGTAGACAAAAGGCAATGATTAAAGATACTAATAATGATTTTTTCATAACACTTTTTTTAATTTTTAGTTACCCCAGTTAAGGGTGTCAGGATCCCAACTCCGAATAGGAATCATTACAGTAGAACGATAAGCGGTACTAAAACCTCCGAATACACCAATCGCATCGGTTTCAGATTTGGGTAATGCTTTTCCGTTTTCTCCTACTTTTAAAATATTTGAAATTCCAAACAAATAAGTAGTATCTCTTCGCAGACGAGCCTGTACCTGCTTAGTTTCTTTCAAACTCCATGGATCACCTGAAGCCATACCAATCCAGTTAAAAACATTTTGATAAAATGGCCCCAGATCTTTATTAATTTGGGATAAACGACCCCACGATCTTTCTGAATACCTTAATGGATAGTCAGGGCTATTCGTCCAGATAAGACCTAACCAGTTTATCTTTATAAAATCATTAGTTCGAATGGTATAAACCAATCCTTGTCTCCAATATGGCCCTCTGTCGCCATACAAAAGTTCATCATTTGTTGTTACACCAAGCGCTTCATAATCATATTGATGATTAAATTGCCCGATAGTATAAACAGCTTTGGGCGAAGGAGTGTATGAAAAAGGAATTACTTCTTTACTTTCCTCTACATAATCTCCGGTATAAAATGTTGTGAGTTTTAAAGGTGTTTTTACCGTATCAGCAACCTGCCACTGTGGTAGCGCGGGAATTCTTGTAACAGCAGTGTAGGATCGGCCATCAGGCAGAGTAACAGATAGTTTATAAGATTCTTTTGCAATAAGCGGTAATAAATAATTCTGATCTCCATAAACCCCAAAGTCTTCATATTTAAAAACCACACCCTTCTCTTTAGGATGATTCAAAGGGCCTGTAACGACAACTTTAGCTTCCTTCTCTATACCTAAACTTAATCTCATATCTGAGGCTATGTGATATACTTGCGCATTCAATATGGGCCACCATATACCGGGAATAGGATAGGGCAAATAACCATCTTCTCCCTTTTGAAAATCACTGAGATATCCAACAAAAACCTCGGGGTAATGATGTACCGTATCGACTGTAGCTTCCAAAGTTGAAACAATAAACGGCGTATGATCAGGAACGAGTTTTATAAACTTTTCCTTTTCTTCTTGTTGAAACAGATCACAGCCTTGAATAGCAAGAATTATAACAAAAATAAGCAGTTTTTTAGTAATCATGCTCTTTTTAATCTAAAGCCAATCGATAATTGCTCAAAAGTTAGTTAAAAAAATGTAAAAACCAACTTTAACTTATTTTCCCGCAAAGGATTATCAGAAATTAAGCTGCTTATACCCCTGTTTCTTAAACCCTTACCCCAAAACCCGATCTTCGGTCACAATCTTATCCAACGGAATATCGAAAGACTCAACCGGCAATTTTGGGGTGATATTTTGTTCGAATGACAAACCTATCTTGGGACACGAAACTTCTTTTAAAAAGCGGTCATAGAAGCCTCCCCCATAACCGATCCGGTTACAACTTTCATCGCCGCCCGCCATGGGGACAATCACAAGATCTATTTCCGAAACTTCTGCCCTTTTGCCCTTTGCAGGTTCTAAAACACCCCATTTATTGACTGCAAGATCATCGAATGATTGCAATTCAAAATGACTAAGGGTTCCGTCTTCGAAATCAGTAACCGGCACAACCACTTTTTTGCCGCTTGCTATCATCTCTTTAACCAGCGGGTGCGTATTCACCTCCCGCCGCTCATTCATCGAAACATAGCAATGAATGGTTTTGGCCGTTTTCAAAACAGACTGTTGTTTTAACCTCCGGATAACTTTTTGAGAAAGTTCTGTCCATTTTTCTAAAGAAAGGGCATCTCTTTGATTTAAAAACTGCTCGCGCCATTGCTCTTTACTTTGAGGCAAATTCATCACAAATAGAGCAATTTGTGATGATCAAACGCTTCATCTTCATTCAGCGAATTCAGCACCTTATCCCAAATATCAAGCCCATACTGATTCATATAAAAAATGGTCGAAATGCTCCGCTCCTGCAAGCCATTGCCGGGAAAAAGATGAGTCTGAATTCTTCGAATGCGCTTTAGCTGGATTTCATCCCGCTTTTTCACCGCCCGGTAAACCTTGGTTTTTAAAGCATCGAGTTCATTAAAATAAAGGCTGGTTGCTTTATCGGCCGAGGCCTTCAGCGTGAAGTCAATATCTGCTATTTTTTGTTTTTCCGGATCCGCAATTTTGCTAACCTTTTCTTTCCACTCATCAAAAAGCACTTTGATGTCGATTTGTTCTGTTCGATCAACATAAGCAGTTTCCAAGTCTTCGATCCGATTATCATACTCATAGAATTCGAAAGGCAACTCTTTAAAAACACGATCGATGGCCGGTTCAACAATAGTAGCGCTCAGACGCGGGAAGATGACCGGCATCTCCAGTCCGAAGCTGTGGTACATTTTTTTCATCTGTCCATAGTAGGCGATTTCGCCCGGACCGGCGACATATCCCAAAGCAGGCAGTAAAGCATCTTGCAATACGGGGCGCAAAAATACATTGGGTGAAAAGTTTTCAGGCCGGGTAGCAATGGCTTCAAGTAATTCCTGAGTTTGCCATTTTTTTCCGTTATCCGTTTGCCAGCCGTTGCCGTTGCTGCTTATTTTTGAGCGTCCTGCCTCATCATCGAGGTAAAACAAATTTGAATCATGCAAATGCACCTGCTGATGAAAATCACTGGAAAGAGCTTTTGTTTGTTGCTCCAGGTTTTTCCTGATTTCACCGGCTCCGGCAATGGATTCCTTTAAATACTCACCGGTCAGCTCTTTTACTTCCTTTAAATTACTTCCCGCCAAAATTAGGCCGTGTTTGGAAAACAATTCCGCCATAAAACGTCCCGAAGCATCTAAAAAGGTGTTTTTCGGGGTGAAGCACTTGTCAAGCAGCTGCCACAGATCATCAAAGAACTCTGTTTTGTGGAGTGACTTCCGAACATCGCTCCGCAACTGATCAACTTCGAGCGGAACTTGTAATTCAGCTACCGGAGCGAGGTGATTTGTTTTGGGTGGAAGCTCAAACTGCTTCAATTCATCATTCTCAAGCAGGTAAAGGCGTCGGATCTCATCATAATCGTGGTCTTCATCCGCCAGCCAAAAAACGGGAATTACAGGGCGTTCAAACCGCTGCTCCATTTGCCGCGCCAGATGAATAGCACTGATGGCTTTTAAGACCGTATAAATAGGCCCGCCATAAACTCCCAGTTGTTGTCCGGTAACGATCGCGAGCGCATCCTCATCCTTTAGCCGTTCAATATTATCTAAAGCTGCCTGATTTACATCGAACTTTTTATTGAAAGCTGCGAGAATTTCAGCCGTTGCGCGTCGATTACCTTTGAATTGAAAGTGCTCGATTTTCCGGGCGATTTCCTTTTCACTGAAAGGATTCACTTCAAAAAAATCACCCAGTTTTTCGAAATTATTAATGTACGTTTTAAATAACTTTGAAAAAGGCAGGTGATCAAGCGGATAATTTAAAGTTTGCAAAGCCTCAGCCTTTTAGCTTTTGTATTTCATCACGCACCCGAGCAGCTTTTTCATAATTTTCGGTTTCAATAGCTGTTTGAAGCTCATCCTGAAGCTTGTCAAGTTTGCTCATTCCCTTGGACGGTGCCTTAGGCTTTGAAGCAGCGTTAAGTTCATCACCCTCATTCGATTCCGAAGCAATGCCCGCTTCATCAAGCACCTCACCCGCTACATAAATTGAGGCATTAAAACGAACGGCAAGGGCTATGGCGTCGCTGGGACGCGCATCCTGCTCCATGTGCTGACCATCATTATCATAAATAATTTTGGCAAAAAAAGTGCCTTCACTTAAATCATTGATAAAAACCTGGCTCACTTTTGCGCCGAAAGTTTGAATGGTATTTTTCAGCAAATCATGAGTCATCGGCCGGGGTGGTTTGATATGCTCGAGTTCAAGGGCAATAGCCTGTGCTTCGAAAGTACCGATAATAATAGGCAGCCGGCGATTTCCCTCCACTTCGTTAAGTATGAGAGCATAAGCTCCACCGCTGCTTGGGCTGGTTGAAAGCCCTAAAATGTCCATCTTGATTTTATTCAATGGTTTATAACTTCTTTAAGTAATAATTTAATTTGGTCTTCAAATTTACTGATTTTTAAGGTACCCGTAAACTCTGTAGTTGTCGTATTCTAAAATCTTTAAAAATATGCATATGACGTATTTCATACATTGTTGAATAACATAAGGAATACAGAACAATCTCCAATGCTTAAAAAAATATCACCTAAAATTAGTTCCGTCAAGTGGGGAGAGATTATAACGGCCGACGGAAACTACTGTAAGAACCCTAAAATATCGAACAAGGAACCTTGAATTTCTACCGTAGGTAATTCCTTCGAAAGAAGTACTTTATCATTCGATATTCCTTGTTCATCTGTTCGACATTTCCCACCTCTGTTTAAACTCAGTTTAAATAAAAACCCGTCTCCGACTTTTATATGTTTTGTTGATTAGAACTCCTATATTCCCCGCGGTAATTTCATTGACTTTATAAGAGATTGACACTAATTTCTGGCTTAACCACTTTAAGTGAAATTGACTGAATGTTTACTAATTATTTACCGATTTTAATTATAGGCGGTATCGCTATTTTCATCGCCTTACTGCTGATGACACTATCACGGCTGCTTGGTCCTTATCGTCCCAATAAAACCAAGCTTAACCCCTATGAAAGTGGTATGGACCCGGTGGGAGAAGCCGATGAACGTTATTCTATCAGTTTTTACCTGGTTGCAATTGCCTTTATCGTTTTTGACCTCGAAGTCGTTTTTATTTATCCCTGGGCCGTACGTTTTCTTGACTTTGAAGTGGGAACACTCATTTCAATGATTGTGTTTATTTTTGAACTTTTTGTAGGCCTTATTTATATGATTAAAAAAGGCGTTATTGACTGGGATATCAGGAAAAAGAACATTTAATTTAGCTTCAGATAGTTATGGGTATTGAAAATGCTTTAGGTGACGGTTATTTCACTACAAAGATTGATTCACTGACAAACTGGGCGCGTTCTAATGCCGCCTGGCCAATGCCGATGGGCTTAGCCTGCTGTGCCATAGAAATGATGTCTTTTGCCGCTCCCAAATATGATGCGGCACGTTTTGGTTCAGAAGTGATGCGTTTCTCACCCCGCCAGAGCGATGTGATGATCGTAGCTGGGTGGGTTAACTACAAAATGGCACATGCCGTACGAAGAATCTGGGATCAAATGCCCGACCCGAAATGGTGTATCGCTATGGGTGCCTGCGCCTCAACCGGCGGTATGCACCGCTGCTATGGCGTTGTTCAGGGCTGTGACAATTTTCTACCGGTTGATGCCTACGTTTCCGGCTGCCCTCCCCGTCCCGACGCTCTTCTGCATGCCCTCATGAAAATTCAGGATAAAATTCGCACCGAACATTCCGTAACACTGGATAGTTAATATGGATTTAGAATTATCAAAACCTCTGCAAAAAGTCGTTGATGGATTGACCGAAGATTTTTCGGACAAAATTATTGATGTCTATCAATCTTCGGGTGATACTTTTGTAAGAGTTGAGCCTGATGCTATAGTTAATGTCTGTAAATCCTTAAAAGAAAAGCATCACTTTATTTACCTGGCTGATATTCTGGGAGCCGACCGCTTTACAGCTCAGGAACGGTTTGAGGTGATTTATAATATGGTTTCCCTTCGTGACCGCGAGCGATTATTTGTTAAAGTATGGTTAGAAGAAGAAAGCCCGCGCGTTGATTCTGTCACAGCCGTCTGGAACTCAGCCAACTGGTTTGAGCGCCAGGCCTACGACATGTTCGGCATTACATTTAATAATCATCCCGATATGAGGCGGATTTACATGCCCGAGGATTTCAATTATTATCCGCTTCGCAAAGAATTTCCATTGTTAGGTATTCCCGGCTCTATTCCCTTGCCGACATCAACACCTGATACTGAATAATAAGTTATTATGGATATCAAAGAACTAAAGAAAGTTAATGATCCTAAATTTTTTAGGAAGCATCAGGAATCTTTATACCGGGCTTTAGAGGATAAGCATACTACTGTTGAAGTTATAGATGATGAGGATCCTCTCAATACCAGGATGATTCTCAATATGGGTCCCCAGCACCCTGCTACTCACGGTGTACTTCGGCTGGTGCTTCAGCTTAACGGAGAGTTTATTGAAAAAGCAAAGCTCGACATTGGCTACCTGCATCGTGGTATTGAAAAAGTAGCTGAAAATAAAACTTACCAGGAGTTCATGCCTTACACAGATCGTACGGATTACCTGGCTCCTTATAGCAATAATGTAGCCTTTTGTGGGGCCGTGGAGAAAATTGCAAACGTTGAAGTACCTGAACGTGCCCATTACATTCGTATGATCGGTGCTGAACTGGCTCGTATATCTTCCCACCTCCTTTGGCTCGGAACAATGGTTCAGGATTCCGGTGCCGTTTCATTTTTCCTCTGGACTTTTCGCGAGCGTGAAAAACTGTATGATATTTTTGATCAAATTGGTGGACATCGCTTCACTATTTCGCATGCCCGTATTGGCGGAGTAGCGAATGATCTCACATCAGGGGCAATGGCACTGATTAAAGAATTTATTAACACCTTTCCAAAAGAACTCAAAGATTTTCATAGCCTGCTGGACCGCAACCGTATTTTTTATGATAGAAATGAAGGCGTAGGCGTGCTAAAAACCGAAGATGCGCTGGATTATGGGGCTACAGGTCCCACACTGCGCGGTTCCGGTTATGCCTACGATATCCGGGCCATCTCTCCCTATGAGCGGTATGACGAGGTAGAATTTGAAATCCCAACACGGCTCGAAGGCGATAACCTGGCACGCTACTATGTGCGAATGGAAGAGATGCATGAAAGCATTCGCATTATTCGCCAGTGCCTCGATAAACTTCCAAAAGGGCCCGTACGCGCTGATAATGGCAAACAAGCCTACCCTTCAAAGGATGAAGTATATTATTCCATGGAAGGGATGATTCATGATTTCATGATGACCGATACGGGAATTTGTCCGCCTGACGGCAGTGAATCGTTTCATTCAATAGAAGGTCCTAAAGGGGAACTCGGCTTTTTTATTCAAAGCGATGGAACAGGTCACCCCTGGCGAATGGGAATTAAATCTCCCTCCTTTGCTAATTTACAAGTATTGGAAAAGTTATTAGATGGAGAAATGGTAGCCGACACCGTAGTAATGATTGGTGGGGTTGATCCAGTAATGGGAGATTCTGATAAATAGCTTTTAGTAGTAGTGAGTATTTATTTCTCCCCGACAACAGCCGGGAGAGATAAGTCCCCCTTTAGCCGTAGGCATTCCTTCGGAAGAAGGGGGCGCAGGGGGATGACTTGCGACAATAGTTTAATCATGTGAATTATTAAAATGGCAGAACAAGAAATCGTTTTTACACAAGAAGATCTCGAAGAAATCGAGAAGATTAAGGCGAAATTTCCAACCGCTAAAGCGGCAACTTTACAAGTTCTGTGGGTTGCACAGCGTCGGTTCGGCCATGTGGAACCTGAAGTTCAAAAACTGGTTGCTCATACATTGGAATTGCCCGAATCTCATGTTCATGGTGTTGCTTCCTTTTACACCCAATATTACAAAGAAAAGCAGGGCAAGTTTGTTCTTGATGTCTGTACCTGCCTTAGCTGCCAGCTTTGTGGAGGCTATGATATTTTAGAGCATCTCGAAGAAACACTCGGCATCAAAGCAGGCGAAAGCACCGAAGATGAGATGTTTAGTATTCAGGAAGTTGAATGTCTGGGTGCTTGTGGATACGCGCCTATGCTGCAAATCACCAATGGTGTTTATGTAAACAATCTTACGAAAGAAAAGGTGGATAATCTTGTAGAAAGCCTTAAAAAAGGTGAAATGCCGGAGTTTGAATCCATGAAAATGCCCCTGCGGGATTTATGATTGATGATTTTTGATTGATGATTAAAAATCCGAAATGAATAAAAAGGACTTAATAAAACGTACTAAAGAATTTGCTCATAGATGTGTAAAACTGGCGGTAAGTTTGCCAAGAACATATCTGGGAAATCATATTAAAGGGCAATTGATTCGTTGTAGTTCTTCTGTTGCCGCAAATTATAGAGCAGCTTGTCTTGGAATAAGCAACGCTGCTTTCGTTTCAAAGTTAAGCATTGTTATTGAAGAAGCTGATGAAACAGAATTTTGGCTAGATTTTATAATTGTTGAACAACTTAAACCAAAACATTTGATAGAACCATTGAAAAATGAAGCACATGAACTTTCTTCAATCTTCATTGCTTCAAGAAAAACAATACAAATGAAAAATTTAGATTGATAGTCATAATCATCAATCATAAATCATAAATCATAAATGGCTGATTGGAAATCATTCGAACCGCTGCTCATTCCCGACATCCCGAATCTCGAAAAGATTGATGTCTATGAAGAACATGGCGGATATAACGCGCTCAAAAGTATTTTTAATGACCGGGAAAAATGGTCGCGTAAGAATGTGGTGAATGAAGTAAAACAAGCCAACATTCGGGGACGCGGGGGTGCGGGTTTTAATGCCGGACTTAAATGGAGTTTCATGCCGGAAGATGATGACAGCGGTCCTCGTTACCTGGCTTGCAATGGGGATGAATCAGAGCCGGGAACGTTCAAAGACCGCAAAATTTTTGAGTATAATCCTCATCTGTTTATCGAAGGCGCTTTAATTGCCGCCTACGCGATGTCCGTTGATACCATTTACGTTTATATTCGTGGGGAATATATCTCATGGGTACATATGCTGCAAAAGGCGGTAGATGATGCTTACGAAAAAGGCTATATCGGAAAAGATATTTTAGGTAAAGGCATTGATATAGAATTTGAAGTTACCTACGGTGCCGGAGCTTATATTTGTGGTGAAGAAACATCCATGCTTGAATCAATTGAAGGCAAGCGCGGTTATCCGCGAATCAAGCCCCCCTTCCCTGCTCAAAAAGGACTTTGGGGACGTCCCACCACAATTAACAACATTGAAACGCTCGCAAACGTACCGCTGGTGATCAATAACGGGGCGGACTGGTATGGAGATATTGGAGCTGAAGGACATCCCGGCCCCGTGCTTTATGGAATTTCGGGACATGTAAACAGGCCGGGCGTTTATGAACTGCCTACAGGCATGCCAGTTATGGAACTAATTAATGATGTAGCCGGCGGAATTCGAGGCGGGAAGAAATTGAAAGCCCTTATTCCCGGCGGATCTTCAACCCCGGTTTTACGAGCCGATCAGCTTGACGGCGTAAACATGAGTGCCGATTCATTGCGCGATGCCGGCTCTATGATGGGAACCGCCGGCATGGTGGTGATGGATGAAGATACCGATATGGTCGATGTACTTTGGCGTATCGCTCATTTCTATCATCACGAAAGCTGCGGGCAATGCACCCCCTGCCGCGAAGGTACCGGCTGGCTTGAAAAGATTTTGATTAAAATTAAAAACGGTGAAGGCGAGGTTAGAGATCTTGATCTTTTACTTGATCTCACTACCCAGATGGAGGGTCGGACAATCTGTGCCCTGGCTGATGCCGCCGCATGGCCGGTTCGTCATACTATCAACCGTTTTAGGGAAGAATTTGAAGCACGATGCAAAAAATCGGTTCACGCTGTCGCGTGAGATTTATGATTTTCGATTTATTATTTATGATTAATGTTGCATGAATAAAGATGATCTGATAAAACGTACTAAAGAATTTGCTCACAGATGTGTAAAGCTGGCAGTAAGTTTGCCAAGAACATATTTGGGAAATCACATTAAAGGGCAACTGATCCGTTGCAGTTCCTCAGTTGCCGCAAATTATCGAGCAGCATGTCTTGGTATTAGCAAGGCAGCTTTTGTTTCAAAATTAAGTATTGTTATTGAAGAAGCTGATGAAGCAGAATTTCGGCTGGAGTTTATAATTGATGAACAACTCAAACCAAAACATTTAGTACAACCATTACAAAGTGAAGCACATGAACTGGCTTCAATTTTTATTGCTTCAAGAAAAACAATAAAAGTGAAAGACTGATTTGATTTATGAATAAACTAATCATAAATCATCAATCAAAAATCTAAAATCCATGCCTGAAGTTTTTATAGACGGTAAACGTTACGAATTTGAAGGACAGCCGAAACTGCTCCAGTTTATTCTGGATCAGGGGTTGGAAGTTCCTTTCTTTTGCTATCACCCTTCCATGTCGATACCTGCCAATTGCCGGCAATGTATGGTGAAGGTTGGTACACCGGTTAAAGATCGGGAAACGGGCGAATACGAACTTGATGAAAATAACGAACGCAAAATCCGCTGGTTCCCAAAATTCCAGACCTCGTGCGCTGTTGATGTCAGTGACGGAATGGTTGTGCTTACCCAGGAGACATCAGAAGAAGTAGCGCGAGCTCAAAAAGATAACCTTGAATTTATTCTCATCAACCACCCGCTGGATTGCCCTATTTGTGATCAGGCCGGTGAATGCCCTCTTCAAATTCAAACCTATAAATACGGACCCGAAGGCAGCCGTTTTGAAGTTAAAAAAGTACACAAGCCCAAACGCGTTCAGCTGGGACCAAATGTGACTTTAGATGCCGAGCGATGCATTAACTGTACACGTTGTGTACGCTTTACAGACGAGATAAGTAAATCGCACCAGCTTACTATTGTTTCACGTGGTGATAAAAACTATCCCATGACCGCGCCCAATAGGGAGTTTGACGATCCATATTCCATGAATACCATCGATATTTGTCCGGTTGGGGCATTAACATCTACCGACTTCCGCTTCCGTGCCCGGGTCTGGGAAATGAATCAAACGCCGAGCATTGACATCAGCAACGGAAAAGGCTGTAATATTGATCTGTGGACGCGGGACAATCAAATTCTTCGCATCACCCCGCGCCAGAACAGTGAGGTGAATGACCAATGGATGCCGGATGCGAGTCGTGAAGCCTATGTGCAATTCAATGAAAATCGAGTTTCTCGCCCATTTATCCGGCTGGACGGCGATCATCAGTCAAATACTTCCTGGAATAACACTTTAGAGACTTTCGCTGAAGTATTGGAAGCAAATAAAGCCGGAGATATTGTTATAATTGGAAGTCCGCATGTTTCGGTTGAGGAAAATTTTGCCTTCAATAAATTCTTTAATTTGTTAGGCGCTCCAAATGCGAGATTTGTTCCCCACATTGAAGAAGGCGCTGGAGACGGATTTTTGATCACTGACGATCAGGCGCCCAATACAAATGGCTGCCGATTGATTAACCTTGATGAAACAGATGAAAATGGGCTGAAAGCAGCTATTCAAAATGCAAAAGCGGTTATCATTCTTAATGATGATTTAGCAGGACGAGGGGTACTCTCTGCCGCCGATTTAGAAAATGCCTACACTATTTCACTGGCAACCAACCATACCGATACTACTAAAATATCTGATTTAGTAATACCCATAACCTGCATCGCCGAACATGCAGCCAGTTATGTAAACGTGGATGGACGTATTCAGCGATCATTCCCTGCGAAAGAAACCAAGCATACGAATCGTCGCCTTAACCTTGAAATGTCGGAAGGACGCCTTGACCGCTATGGCACCAATTTCGACAACTGGGTGAATGAAGAAAATAAGATTGACTGTATGCAAGCCTGGGAATTTTTAAATCTTCTTGGCGAGCGTCTCGGTTTGAATTATCATTACGAGCACTCGCGCGAAGTATTTACTGAAATCACCGGTCAGTTTAATGCTTTTGAAGGCATAAGTTATGAGCGGATGGATGAAGAACAAGGCGTTCAGTTGCCTGTGAATCAACAAAAAGTTACACAAGAATAAAGAAACGACTAAGCTAAATTTTTTAATAGCTATTAATAAAATATGGAGCCTGTTACAACTACATCATACATTATTTTAGGTATAGCACTGTTTATGCTGCTAAATTCTGCTGCTTTAGCGGTTTATGCCGAGCGGCGGGTGGCAGCGTTTATTCAGAACCGCCTTGGCCCAAACCGGGTCGGCCCTTACGGTCTCCTTCAACCCATAGCCGATGTTGTTAAACTTCTTCTTAAAGAAGATGTTACCCCGGCTCAGGGTTACAAAACCATTCATGCCATCGCTCCGGTCATACCAGTTGTAACGGCTTTGATGACAGTGGCTGTCATTCCTTTTGGTGACGGCCTGTACATCACCGACATTAATGCAGGCGTGCTTTATCTTCTGGCAGTAAATTCACTTGCCGTTTACGGTGTAACTTTAGGGGGATGGGCGTCAAACAGCAAATATTCGCTTTTAGGCGGGTTGCGGGCTGCCGCTCAAATGATCAGCTACGAACTGCCACTTGGAATGGCTGTGGCTTCGTGTATTTTGTTCGCAGGTTCGCTCAGCGTTATAGACGTCGTTAATTCGCAAGAGGTTTGGTGGAATATTTTCCGTAATCCTATTGGTGCGGTCATTTTTATTGTCGCCGCTTTTGCAGAATCTAACCGTACTCCCTTTGACCTTCCCGAAGCGGAGCATGAGCTGGTGGGAGGTTATCACACCGAGTACAGTTCCATGAAATTCGGAATGTTTTTTCTTGCGGAGTATATGCATATCGTAATCGGGAGCATGCTTATTACCACCTTCTTTTTTGGGGGATATCACCTGCCTTTTGCCGGCTGGTGGCTGCCCGAAATGAGCCCGCTTCTTAAGGGTATCCTTGATGTTACCGTCTTTCTTGTAAAAACCGCGTTTTTTGCTTTTCTGTTTCTATGGGTGCGTTGGACGATTCCACGATTCAAGTACAATCAGGTTATGAAGCTAAGCTGGAAACGCATGCTGCCTATCAGTATCATCAACTTTCTTGTTTTAGCGGTTCTTATTTACGTCTGGCATCATTTTATTTAGTATTGATTACTTTTTAATATTGAAAGAAATGCCAAGTTTGCAAAAAGCTTGGCATTTTCTTTTTTAGGTTTTAATTATGAAGCATACTAACACTAACCCTGATATCCCCATCATTTTTGAGGATGATCACTTACTGGTAATAGACAAGCCGGTGAATATGCTCTCTCAAAAAGATCACACCGGAGACCCTGATGTAGTTAGCAAATGTAAAGAATATCTCCGAAAATCCGGCAGCCATACTCCCTATTTGGGGCTACTTCACCGACTTGATCGTCCTGTAGGGGGACTAATGCTGCTGGCGAAATCCCGCAAAGCGGCTAACGTTTTATCCCGGCAAATGCGGGACAACATCGTTCAAAAAACCTATTGGGTTGTTATCACGGGTGATGCTCCCCGGAACGGAGTTTTGACTCATTATTTATTAAAAGACCGGCAAACCAACATCGTAAAAGCTGTTTCGGGTGATCAGAAAAAAGCGAAAAAAGCAGTCCTCTCCTTCTCAAAACTGGAAGAAGCTGATCAGCTTCAACTCCTCTCGATTCATTTACAAACCGGACGTCCACATCAAATTCGCGTACAACTTTCATCCGAGGGCTATCCCATCTGGGGCGATTATAAATATGGGTTGAATCAAACTGATGGACGAGAAATAGCGCTCAGAGCGGTTGAACTTATTTTCGAACATCCGGTTAAGAAACAAGAAATGCGTTTTGAATTACTGCCTCCAAAGATTGAGCCTTGGTCTCTTTTTCAAAGTATCAGTTTCATTTAATAACGAAACCTTGTATAGACGCATGCGCCTTAAGATGATCCTTCTAACCCTATAGAAGACGCATTCAATGCGTCTCTACAGGATAACCTTAATTCACCATGAAAGCTAACCAGCTAAGTAAAACCGCGGCTTTTATTGCTATCAAATTTTATGGTCTGACCCAGATTGAGTCTTACCGCTCACTGTTTGATAAATCAGTAATAACATTCTATGACAAATTGGTTCAGTTTTTACCGGTTCCACTTTGTTGGTATCATAAATGGCTTAAGCTTGGCTGGGCCAGGAAATTTTATATTGCTTCAGAAGAACTTCTGTTACCGGGTGATCTGATGCATATCCTTGCCCGGAAATGGTATATTCAAAAAATGGCTGATGATCTTGTCAGTCAGGGATATGAGCAGCTTATCGTCTTAGGGGCCGGGTTTGATCACCTTTCTCATCATTACGCTCAAAAAGGATTAGAATGCTTCGAATTTGATGCACCCTACATGGCTCACCTTAAAAGGAATTTTTTGAGTGAAGCCTATCCCCATTCTCATCACCCGAATATTATTGATTCACACTTTCCCGCAGATAGTTTGGGTGAAATTCTTCAACGGCAACCCGGTTTAGATCCCGCTAAAAAAACGATTATTGTTGCCGAAGGTTTTTTTGATTACTTACCCTCTCACACAGTTGATTCTTTTTTTATTACAATCAAAGAATATTTCTCGCACAATTCTGCCATAATTAGCACACATTTTTCTTTAGATGAGTTATCAAAATTTCATCGCTGGGTTTTTAAGACCAGCGTTAATCTTGTGGATGAAAAGTTACAGTTTAACAGCAGTATCTCTGAATTCGAACAACTGCTTGAAGACAGGCAGTTTAAGATCTTACAACTAATTGATGGACAAACAATTAGCAATGAGTTCCTTAAAAGGATAAATTCACATCTTTCAATACTTGAAGGCTTTTATATTCTTATGGCAAAACCGGTTGCCGAAAAATTCTCCTGATTCAATTTATTGAAACTAAATTTTATGATTGGAACACTATGTAATAGGGCTATGTTAAATAATTGCAAATGTAGTAGCAGGTTTGCCTTACGAAATGAGCCGATTTCCAATTATGAATAATGACGAGTTGACAAAAGCTGAGGCGCTCAAATTAATTACTTCCGTTGTGGATGATGAAGTGAGCGAAAAGAAACGCGAAGCTTTTTTTAGCTTCATCACTAAGGATGATGAGGTACGAAGAAAATATGAATCGCTCAAAAAGTTAAAAGCGCTTCTGTATAATCGTTATCCCCGTGCCTGCGCTCCACAATCCCTTAAAAATAAAATCAGGAACTATATTAGAAATGGAGGAGATTCTGATTATCAAACGGGACCTAATGCTCCTGTTTATGATATCCCGGCGGGAGGCCCTTCGCGCCAGACCACCGATCGGAAAACGCGGCTTCCAATCCGGGAATTCTCATCCCCTAAATATTTAGGATAGTTTTCCTTTGATCAACCAGGTTCCAAAGTCATCTTGATCCCTTCCTCTCAGAAATTTACTGTAGCCGTCAATAAAGGTACTTGCTGATTGCTTACTTGTGCTGATGATATATTCACCGTAACCCTTTGTTTGGAATTATACTCATCAACCGATGCCTTAGCACTGATAATGTTATATAAAGTGCTTCCTAAAACGAGCAGCTCTCCGATTAGAATTTTGGTATCGGTAAGGGAAACTTTTTTGTCATCAATACCAAGAGCATTGGCAAATTCATCTCCGAAAATCTCTCTTGTAGCATCAGCCATAAGATAAACACCCGCGGCTCGTGCTGCTAATCCGGCGAACCCCCTTCCATAATCATTAGCATAAAAATTTCCGGTTGAGGGTCCCATTACCAATCCATAAACCGTAGTAATGACTCCTATGGATTGAACCGTATTGTTATCAAATAGGGCCACAGCAGCAACGCCCGTTGCTATTGGCAGTAAGGTATTTGTAAAGGCTATACCACGCGCTTGAGATACACTTTTCAAATCCTCATCAATAAGCATCTGCCCTTTTAAATTGAAACTTAATTGCTTTTGGGCTAACAATTGAAAAGGAAAGCCAAACAGAAAAATAATAATCGCCGTTAACAAAAATCGTTTTTTCATAGGCATAAATATGCTGAAGTTTTTTTAAAATTAAAACAGTTAGCAAGGTTGCTGATTTTTAGAATTCAATCAAGTTATAGTTTGGATTTTTTCATTGTTAACTGATCACTGTTGACTGTTTCACTTGTTTATCACCTTTATTCATTTTAGCTTCATTCAACAAAATTTTGAATTGAATACTTTTTTTATGAGTAATAGTGACAAACCGGTAGTTGGTGTAATTATGGGCAGTGACAGCGACTGGCCCACGATGAAAGATGCATGTGAAATTTTAGATGAGTTTGGTATTCCTTACGAAAAGAAAGTAGTGTCAGCCCACCGGACCCCTGATTTAATGGCAGAATACGGCAAAAACGCCCGTGAACATGGTATCAAAGTCATTATTGCCGGGGCGGGCGGAGCGGCTCATCTTCCGGGAATGACCGCAGCTTATACCACCCTTCCTGTGATTGGAGTGCCTGTAAAAACCAGCACGCTCAGCGGACTCGACAGCTTGTATTCCATCGTTCAGATGCCTAATGGCGTTCCCGTTGCCACGGTAGCGATCGGAAAGGCAGGCAATGCCGGTTTGTTGGCTGCGCGAATGCTTAGTATGAATGATGAAGAGCTTGTGCAGAAGCTTGAAGAGTATCATTCCAAAATGGCTTCAGCATCAAGAGAAAAAACGGCCAACTTAAGTAAATGATCAGAACTGAAATAACATAAATCCTAATTCAAAAAAGGAAGAATTTTCATTAAGAGATATTGACCGATATTATGTTTCAGTTTCTCCATAAAAACCTTGAAACAAAAGACTACCGGGAACATTTAAATCCACTAAATAAATGTCTGACAAGTGAAAACAGCATTAATTATAATTGGCAGTCTGATGATTACCGGAACTTTGCTTCCATTCCTGAAGAGAGATGAATGGTGGATCAGAAGCTTCGACTTTCCCCGTTTGCAAATTGTTTTTATTAGCGGAGCCGTTTTTATAGCTTACCTGCCCTTTATCACCGATACCGGTTTAGCTGACAAACTTTTCTTTGCCCTTCTTTTTTTCTGCTTGCTGTATCAATGTTACATGATGTATCCTTATACCCCATTTGCAAAAAAACAGGTGCAGCAAAGCCAAAAGATTGCTAAAGAATCTACATTCAGCCTGCTGTTTGCTAATGTACTGATGGAAAACCGTAATTCGGAAGAACTTAAAAAGATCATTGATGGTGCCGATCCCGATATTATTCTGACCGCAGAAATAGATGAATGGTGGCAAAAAGAACTTCAGGAACTTGAAGATTTATACCCTTATAACATCCAATGTCCCCAGGATAATCATTATGGAATGGCTCTCTATTCCAGGATCAAACTAATCAACCCTGAAATAAAGTTTTTGATCGAAAGCCATATCCCATCCATTCATGTTCAGGCTCGTCTGGATTCGGGAAAAAAGATTAATCTTCGCTGCCTCCACCCCGAACCGCCTTTTATAAACGGGGATGATGAATCTACAGACCGGGATGCCGAACTGCTGGTTGTCGGCAAAGAACTAAAAAGTTTGAATGAACCAGCCATCGTTTTTGGCGACCTGAATGATGTGGCCTGGTCACGAACGAATTATTTATTTCAGGATGTAAGCGGTTTGCTGGATCCCCGGGTAGGCCGTGGTTTCTATAATACCTTTCACGCAAAATATCCTTTTCTGAGATTCCCCCTTGATCATGCTTTTCATACCAACCATTTTCGCCTCGTAGATTTCAGGCGGCTCCCCTTTTTTGGTTCCGATCACTTCCCTGTTTATATTGAACTTAGTTATGAACCGGATGCGGAGAATGAGCAGCAAAAATTACATGCTGATAAATCGGAGCAGGATGAGGCGGATGAGAAGATTGAGGAAGCTGTGGTGTAAGCAACACTAAAAAGGTGATTAACCCACCCCTCCTATACCAATGGCTCGCTGATGACCTCCCAAGAACCATCCCGAATTCCGTATCCCCTCCGGGAGGGGACTTACTTTCTTGCTTGTCTTTATTCATCAGCTTACAAATATTGTTGGTTAGGAAAAGATTTTAAAAATGCCCATATTTTATTCCCCTCCGTGGAGGGGTGACCAATTTATTGGGTGGGATGGGTCCGAATAAGGGCAGCATTCATAAGATGATAACAAAACATATGTTTTGGCAGATTACAGCGAAAAGTTAGAAGATTTATTAGATCATTATCTCATCGCGAATGAAGAACTGGTCAAGAAAAAGGAGCTTGGCGGAGTGGGCTATCTTCTTAACGGAAATATGTGCCTGGGAATTTATGGTGATTTTTTAGTGGTGAGAATGGGTGAATCCTTAGCTAAAATCCTAACCTCAAAAATGGGAATAGAGCCGTACGATCCGCAAAATAAAGGATTGGAAGATTTTATTTTAGTAGCTCCCAAAATTTATAATCACTCCAAAGCGCTTCACAAATTTGTTGATCAGGGGATAGAATATACTGCTGCCTTGCCTCCTAAAAAGCAGGAGTTTTAGTAGATCAAGATTTATCTCGATAAGTATTTCCCTAAAATTCTTCTCGACATGAATGTCGAGCTATAATTCTAATCTAGCAATTCTACAATCCCTTCATACATCTCTGAAAGCTGTTCTCGAGTAGTGCAATAGGGCGGCATCAAGTATAAAACATTGCCCAGGGGACGCAGCAACAGCCCACCATCTACGCATTCCTCTTTAATACGATTGGCCGCGGTATTCAAATAGCCGTCCGCTTCTTTATTGATGATATCCATCGCGGCGATAGTTCCGGTAACCCGGTGATTCTTTAATTTGGGATGGTCTTTCAATTTTTCAAGTTCCTCAAGATGCCATGTTTCCATCCCCGTAAATTTGGGCTCGTTCTGATGCATTAACTCCATTGACGCAAGCCCGGCGGCGCAGCCAATGGGATTTGCGGTATAACTATGGCCATGCCAAAAGGTTTTCATGGGATCAGAACTGTTGAAGGCCTCAAAGATTTCTTCCGATGCTACGCTTACTGAAAGCGGTAAAAATCCGCCTGTGATTCCTTTTGCCAGTGCAATTAAATCCGGCTCAACCTGTGCCCTCCGGCTGGCAAACCAGTCACCCGTTCGGCCAAAGCCGGTCATCACTTCATCAAAAATAAGCAGCGTATCACATTGCTGCTTCACCCCTTGTAACTTTTGAAGAAACTCTTCGCGGCACATTCGCATCCCTCCCGCACCCTGAATCAAGGGTTCGATCATGATACCGGCATAGGTTTTGGGCTGATCGTTCAGCATCGTCTCCAACTTTGAGATAATTTCGTCTTCCCGATCGCTGACAGTGGTATCGTCAATCCATGTTTCGGGGTAGGGCAAAAATTCCACGTCAAAAAGCAGGTCTTTGAAAACATCCGTAAACATCGAACGCGCGCCGGCGGACATTGCCCCGAAGGTATCGCCGTGATAGGCGCCCTCAAAGCAGATAAATTTTGTCCGCTCCTGTCCCCTGTTTCGCCAGTATTGATAAGCCATTTTCATCGCCACTTCAACAGCGGTCGATCCATCATCCGAAAAAAACACTTTGTTAAGATCGCCCGGCAGCTGCTCAACCAGCTTTTCTGATAACTGTTCCGCAGGGTCATGAGTGAAATTGGCAAAAATTACCTGCTCCAGCTTTTGGGCTTGCTCCGCAATCGCTTTGGCCACTTTGGGGTGAGCATGCCCATGAATATTCACCCACCAGCTTGAAATACAGTCCATGATGCGCCGCCCATCTTCGAGTTCCAGCCATAATCCGTCTCCGCTTTTTACTTTAATCGGAGTAGGCGCTTCTTGCAAGATAGTGAAGGGATACCAGATGTTGGGGTGAAATTTGGACATGGGTAAAAGGGAATGAATTATTGATTTATTGAATGGTTGAATTACACGAAGTACTAAAAATGTTCATCAAAGTTTGTCTGCAGAGATTCAGAATTTATCTCATCAATTGGTTCTATTTCGGCTAAGATTCTTATTTCGCCATATTTTTCGATGGCTTTTCGATTGCTTTCACTTTTGGGGCCGTTTAGCACTACACCGAGAATCGGAATATTTCGTTTTCGAAGTGCTTCGAGTGATAAAAAAGTATGATTGAGTGTTCCTAAAGTACTTCTGGAAACCAGTACTACCGGCAAACTTAAATAACTGATGAGATCAATAATCATATCTTCATCATTAATAGGAACCATCAGCCCGCCCGCGCCTTCAACCACTAAATGTTTGGTTCCATACTCCGGCAGAGTGAAATCATCAAGTTGAATAGATACATCATCAATTTCAGCGGCAGCATGGGGGCTCATTGGAGTTTGTAGCCGAAATCTTTCGGCGATAAAATGGCTATCCGGTAAATTGGTAGTACGTTGTACGAATTGGATGTCTGTTTCTTCATCGAGTCCTGCCTGAATAGGTTTCCAGTAGGTGGCGTTCAGCCCTTGGGCCAGCATGGCTGAAATTGCTGTTTTGCCGATGCCGGTATCGGTTCCGGTTATGAAGAATGCAGACGGGAAGTTTTGATTATACATTATAAAAGAATTACACTGAAGTTTACGGAGAATGCACAGAGTTTCTCAGAGGAAACTCTATTAAGAAATGAAATCTCTTTTTACAGCCAGGAAGACGACATGGTAGCTTACTTTTATTTTTCCTTCGGTTGAGGAATCCCAGTGATCGATTAACATAGAAAATTGACGGGGTGAAAGTGATTTCCCTTCTTTTGAGGTTGATGCTCCAATTTGTTTTAATTGTTTGAAAAAATCGCGGGAGCTTTCAAAAGTTTGGGTTACGGTATCTTCATAATAATCCACCTGCGCTGGACCAACGGACATTTTGATTACCACCTCTTCAACATCGGGCAATGGATTTCCGGTAAAGGGCAATCCTAATTCCCGGCAGTATTTCCGCCATTCAGGGAAACTTTCACTTCCCGGGAAAGATGCCAGCAACAATCCGCCCGGCTTTGTGGCTTCCAGCCATTTTCCAAAAGTCAGAGCGGGGTCTTTAAACCACTGTGCTGCAAAATTACTGACGGTCATACTATAATGAGGTTCCTCATAAGGCGGTTGCTCGGCATCCTGAACAGAAAATTTCAAATGATTCCGGTCTCCTAACTTGCGGCGACAGGACTCTACCATTTCTTCTGATAAATCCGTGGCTTGAATTTCACGGTCAGGATATAAATCAGCCAGCCCTTCGGTAACAAAACCTGTTCCGCAGCCTAATTCAACGACAGGCCCCGGTGGAATAACGTCTCTCCAGGGTTCCAAAGAAGCCAGTAAACGGGCCGCGATTTTTTTTTGGAGATCAGCATGTTGGTCATAAGACTTTGCCGCTGATCCAAAATTTTTGGCTATTTGTTGCTTTAAATCACTGCTAAATTCTACTGTTTTACCGCTCATGAATTGCTATCGGAAAATGTAGTTAGTTATTGAAGTTTATGAGCATTAATAGCGAAAGGTCATCCCCCTAACCCCCTTCGAAGGAGGACAAATTCCCATTTCAGGAGAATAAGCCATAATTAATAATGCTATGCCATTTCTAAACTTGTTCAATATGGGGTTCGATAAATTCCAGGCATTGCCGATGATTTATATAAGGTAAAGCATGTCCGGAATTTTTCATTTCAAAATACTGTGACTTTTCTCCCAGATTTGCATCTAATTGCCGTCCTTTTTGGTTAGATACGATCTGGTCATTAACGCCGTGAAGGATACAAACTTTGTCGGCTTTTTTCAGCCTTTTAATATCTAATTCTGACTGATGAAGCAACCGCAAATCATCCAATAAAAGCTGATGGTTAAAGCCGCCAAGGTCTTCAATCGCTCCATTCCCGGGAGAAAAACAATTTTTATAGAATTGGTGCAATACCTTTTCAGGATTCGCTTCAAGCTCCTTAATCATCTGCTGGAGAATGAGACGGGATCGCTTTCTTTTTTGGGGCGCATCGGGATGAAAATGAAGAAATCCACCGGTGATGATTAGTAAATCGGCTTCCCCCAGCAATTTTTCTTCCACAAAATGAAGTCCGAATGAGTGAGTAACGATTATAACTGATTCCGGATGCTCCTGTAATTCTACTTTTCTGGGATTGTTAAAGTAGCCACGATCATAGCTTTCAACAGGACCGTAACTTGATAAAAACTCATTCCAGGGATTCCAAAAATCGGAATCAAATCCCCAGCCGTGATAGGTGAAGAACCGGCAATCAGACATGTTTATAACTCTGAAGCGCGCTTAAAAATTTATTGATTTGTTCATCGGTATGGGCTGAAGATAAGGTAATTCGAATTCGGGCGCTACCTTTGGCTACAGTCGGAGGACGAATGGCCGTGGCTAAAAAGCCTTCATCCTTCAGATATTCGGCCAGTGAGAGTGTTTTTTCGTTGCTTCCCACCATGATAGGGATGATTTGCGAATCTGAACAGCCGGTAGAAAATCCTGCTTTTAGAATCCCCGCTTTCATCCGTTTTATTTTCTGATGAAGTTTTTTCCGCTCATCATCCATGCCGGGAATTAGTTCTAACGAAGCCTCAATCGAACCAATCACAGCGGGCGGCAAAGATGTGGTATAAATAAAACCGGGACAAAAATTAATGAGGTAATCTCTCGCCTTTGCTGAGCACAGCAAGAAAGCACCAAAACTGCCAAAAGCTTTGCCACAGGTTCCGATTACCATATCAATACCCGGAATTTTGTAAGCAAACCCTAAGCCGTTTTCACCCCAAACACCCATGGCGTGGGCGTCATCTACAAAAAGCAGTGCTTTGTACTTCTGGCAAAGTTCAGCAATGACTGAGAGATCACTTCGGTCCCCGTCCATACTGAAAAGAGACTCGGTAATTACAATAATGCGTGAAAACTTTTCGGAAGCAGCTTTTTGTAATTTCGTTTCAAGGTCAGCCACGGAATTGTGTTCAAACCGTCGAAAAGAAGCGCGGCTGGCAAGTGAGCCCTGCAACAAGCTGTTATGACTTAGTTTATCAGCCAAAATAAGGGCATGGCGATCTGCCAACGAACTGATGATAGTACTGTTTGCTTGAAATCCGCTGTTAAAGAGCAGAGCAGATTCCCATCCAAAAGCTGAAGCCAGTTTTTTTTCCAGCCGTTCATGAATAGAATAAGTCCCGGTTATCAATCTCGAAGCAGTGGAACCGGCACCATACTTTTCGGCATACTTTTGAGACCTTTCAATAACACCGGGATGTTTTGAAAGTGCCAGATAATCATTCCCGCTAAAGTTGATAAACTCCTGATCGCTATCTGAAATCAACACCGGATCTTTGGGGTTGTAAGCAGTAAGTTCGCGGAAGCGATGACCGGCTTTTTGCCGCTCCAGGGCATCACCAATAAAACTAAACTTTTGAGTCAACACGTGCTCTTAATTTTCTGCCATAACAGTCTGTTCGGGAGTACCGGCCCAGGTAGAATCACTTTCAAAAGTGCGGAGCATGGCACGGAACTGGCGAACAAAGTTACGCTTTGAGTATTTGGGAGCAAACTGGGCGAACTCAAGAATGAAAAGACGCTGAGTTTCATCATCATAAACCGTGAGATTTACAAACGGACCGCCCATGGCATCATGAGTCATTCGCCAGGTTCCAAGGGTCTCATATGCTACATCATCATTTAAAGTAAATTGTTCAGTTTCAACGGGACGACGATATTCGGTAGTTACATAAGAACTGTCTCGCGTTCCGCGAATCCAGTTTTCCATAAGAGAATCACGCTTGGCATTGATCCATTCATTATCTAAAAAGTCGATACTTTCGACATCATCCTTCCACCAGGCCCAGAACCAGCGGTCGTTTGTGGGAAGTACGCGACGCATTGTCAGGAAGTGATTTTCTTCGCCATTATGAGTATAGGTGGTATCAATATTTATAAACCAGTCGTGCTGCACGCGAATTTTCCATCCGAAGTTGGTCCACAGGCTGTCTTCAACCTCAATCTGCTCGCCGCGATTATATATTTCAGCCGTCCAGCGGGTAAACTCTTTTTCAAGCAGATTCTCGGTCAGCGTTTCTTCTGAATTCCTGACTTTTTCTGCCAGAGCTGAATCGCTCGGTGCCGTTAATATCAGCGTCCATTGATTGCGGTACCACTCGTCCTGCAACGGAAAAGCAAAGATTTCTCCACTTTTAACCTTTTCTTCTACCTGATCACCCAGTAAAGCCTGAATAAACTGAGATGTATTTGTGCTGTCATCAATAGGCGCGGCGATAATTAAGTTTTTAAACTTCTTTATTTGCTCTAACTCCTGGTTGCTGTCGATATCGCGGAAGGTTAAGTCGAAAAGAGGCGGAATACGCGGCAATGTGCGAACGGGTCTGCCAAAAGTTTGTCGAATGGCCTCAGCAGTCTGGCTATCGAATTGAGATGAATCCATCACCACCACTACCTGACCCATGGCACCTATAGCTTCGCGACGGAAATCGCCTTCACACCCAAACCCAATAATCGAAATTAATAGTATTAAGCAGGTTTTTAATAATGATTTCATGATGTTCTACAGTTTAATAATTAAACGAACTTTAACCTATGAATCTTATTTAACGATTCATACCCTTGTTTTTCTCGGCATTACCCTTCTAATTCCGTGTCATGCTGAACTTGTTTCAGCATCTATGGACAATATTATTAAAATAGCCTTTCCTAATTACTACTTAAAGATCCCGAAATAAATTCAGGATGACACCGCGGAGTTCTTCTTCTGTTAAATTATAAAGCTTTGGCAGTATTTTTAACAACCCTGCCTCTGTTGTCTATCCGTGCTTCAACGATCTAACAAAAGCAAAGGCTTCATCCTTCCATCCAGCTTTTGGGTAGTTTTTTCTGATATTGTTGATTAAAGCACTGCCGACGATGAAGCCGTCCATTTTAGCGGCAATTTTTTGGGCGTCTTCATGAGATTTGATACCAAAACCTACCATTTTAGGGTTTCGGGTGATATTTTCCTGAACACGATTAATAAAACGTTGCACCGACTGAGCTACTTCATCACCTTCCCGGGCGCCGGTTACACCCGTTACCGAAACGCAATATACAAACCCCTGTGACTGGGTATCTATTTTTCGCATACGTTCATCCGAAGTATTGGGTGCTACCAGGTAAACAAGTGATAAACCTGCTTCATCCGCTTTATTTTGGATGATAGTTGATTCCTCAACCGGTATGTCAGGTATAATTAGTCCATCCACACCGGCACCGGCAGCATCATCACAAAATTTTTGAAGGCCATAGCCCAAAACAGGGTTCAAGTATCCCATCAACACAATTGGAATTTGCGACTGTTCGCGCACCTGCTTCACCATTTCCAGAATTTTCTTAATAGTGATACCATTCTCAATAGCCACATTACTCGAAAACTGAATGGTAGGACCATCTGCCAGGGGATCGCTAAAAGGCATTCCCAGTTCAATTATTTCGGCTCCATTGGCTTCAAAGCCTAAGATGAGTTCTACGGTGGAATCCAAATCGGGATAACCTGCCGTAAGAAATAAGCTCATGATTTTCGATGAGTTATCACGTTCATCAAAAAGCTTTTTAATACGATTTTTTTGACCGGTTTCAATCATTCCTAAAGTTTTTAAAGTGATGTTTTAAAAATACATGTTAGTGACTGAAATCTGAAAATTTATTTTGGGATGATATCTTAACTATTTCTAACGCGTTTGGTATTGCCTTAGATCACAGCAAAAGTTAACATCAGTAAAACTTATTTTAAAAAGAGGGATTATGGAGACACCAACAACGACCGATCTATTCACAGAAAAATCAGAAGCGTACGCGAAATACCGAGCAAGTTATCCTGCTGAGGCTATTGATGCTATTCTTGCACCTTTCAAAGATCAGAGGTCTATACAAGTAGTAGATGTAGGGGCTGGAACAGGCATCGGTTCATATCTCATGGCTAATCAAGGGGCCATCGTTAACGCCATAGAACCAAATGGCTCTATGATTGCGTCTGCAAAACGTCATGAGCTTATCACTTACCATCAATCCGTGGCCGAACATATACCGATTGACTCTGGTTTCGCAGATGTCGTTACATCATTTCAGGCCTTTCAATGGTTTGACTTTAAGAAAAGTCTGAAAGAATTTAACCGTATTTTAAAACCACAGGGGCAATTGGCTCTTGTTTGGAATTACTGGGATGTGACAGATACTTTTACCGCTGCATACACTACTTTGATTAATAATGCGGTACAAAAAAATTTATCTCGTATTGAGCCTTATAATGGCTTTACCGGAAAAGTAAAAAGACAACGTATGCGTCTTCTTTGGACATTTAAGTATCTTCCGTTTTTTACAAATGTACAACGTCATAAATTTAAGCTTTATAAAAATATGAATTTAGAGGCTCTTGTCGGTTGTGCAAAATCACAAAGTAATATTATCCATAACGGGTCTGTATGGATGGAACTAATTGAAGAAATCGAAAAGCTTTACAACCAAAATGCATCCTGTAGGTTGGCACATAATATTAACGTTTTTCTTGCAAGCCCCACAAAATGAAATCTTTTACCTATCAGATTAGCTGCATTGGTTGCTCATAAGCCAATAGCTAGATTTTAACTACTTTTATTTTAATGCAGGTTAAGATTTTAAGAGTCAGCAAGGACAAAAGTCCCCTTTAGGGGATTTAGGGGTACGAGAGGATAAATTTCAAATACCAAAAGGTAATTTTAATTTTATTGTTAATCACTTTCCTCCGTTAAGTATTTCTAACGCGTTTGGTGTTGCCTTAGATCACAACAAAAGTTAATATGTGACAAGGCTTATTTTAAAAAGAGGGATTATGGAGACATCAACTAAAACTAACCTATTCACAGAAAAATCAGAAGCATATGCAAAATACCGGCCGGGATATCCTGCCGAGGCCATTAATGCTATTCTTGATCCTTTCAAGGCTCAGAAAACCATCAAAATTATAGATATTGGAGCCGGAACGGGTATCGCTTCGCGGTTGATGGCTGAACGTGGAGCCCTGGTTACGGCTATAGAACCGAATGGTTCAATGATTGCATCTGCCCGGTCGCATGAGCGTGTCAACTACATTCAGGCAAGGGCCGAATGTACCCCTGTTGATACAAATTCTGCGGATATTGTCACATCATTCCAGGCCTTTCACTGGTTTAACTTTAAGAAAAGTCTGAAAGAGTTTAACCGCATTTTAAAACCCGGGGGAAAACTGGCCCTCGTATGGAACTACTGGGACGTGAGGGATACTTTTACCGCTTCATATGCAGAATTGATTAATGATGCCGCCCGGAAAAATCCGTCCCGCATTGAACCTTATGAAGGATTTCCAGGAAAGTTAAAAAAACAGCGTATGCGCCTGCTCTGGAAGTTCAGGTACCTCCCATTTTTTAAAAATGTGCAGCGGAAAAGATTTAAACTGCATCAAAATATGGAACTGGATGCACTTATCGGATGTGCCAAATCCCAGAGTTACCTTGTTCACGAGGGACCTGAATGGATTGATCTGGTTGAAAATATCAAAAAACTCCACAGCCAAAACGCCGTCTGCAGATTAACTTATAACATCAATGTTTTTCTGGCAACTCCTGTTAAATAACCTTTCTCTTAGCGTTGCTTTGAGTGATGGTGCCTCTCTTTATGAAATAACATAAAGAAAATTATTTTTTCCTATCTTCGAGACAGTCTAACTATTGCCCGAATTACAAGTCTTAAAGAATGCAGTTATTTTATTTGTTTAAACGAGCTACTTTCCCTTTCACCATTATTCTATTGATATCTCTTGCCCCGGCATCGGCACAAACTATCAAAACAGAATTTTCAGCGGGTTTTAACCTGAATGCTTTTAGTGTTACTGATGATGAAGGAGGTATTCTTCAGCCGGGAACCGGTTTGGCATCAACATACGGAGTATCTCTTTTGGTGATGGAAAATTACTGGACTTTTAAAACCGGTATTTACGCTACTGAGCTTCCAAATGCTTTCTATTTTCAATTGGATAGCGGGGGTTTATCAAATGAGCAATCCTTTTCTAACATATCAACCTATAGAATTCCCGTTATTCTTGGCAGGGAAGTTATGCTTACCGATTGGCTTAGTATCACTCCACAAGCCGGACTTTCATGGCTAACCAGCCGAGCCACGGATACAACGGGAATTTCTTCCGGCATCACCGCAAACTTTGATGGTTCAGGAAATTCTATTCAATATGATACCATAAGCCGGGCAGCTAATAAATATAAATTTTTAGCGGAAGCGGGGTTAGACTTAAATTTTCAATTAAACTGGATTTTCGTACTTAAATTAGGCGCACGTTATTCTTTTGGACTTCAACCTATCGAAAGAACTGAAATTACTTATCAGCTGAATAGTGGTGAAACTTATACCGGGACTTTAGTCTCTGACGGCTCCGGTTGGAATTTTAACGTGGGTTTGGTGATACCTATTTATAATTAAAGGAACACGGATGGAGCGGATTGGACTGATTTTCGCAGATTTTAATGAGATAGCGAGGGAATGTAGGTCGGGCATCTTGCCCGACAAACGGAATGAATAGAACGCGGATGGAGTAAATTGAGCTGATTTCTGCAGATTTATAAAATAAACTTCTATTTTTTAATACTATCCTGATTCTCCTCAAGTGAAGCTGTCAAGGTTCTAATATAACAGTATAAAACCGTTTATGAGCTGGCTAGAAACTAAGTTATTCGCGGGTGAAAAGATTATTTTTCGATGTCGTACTCATAAATCAATCTTTTTGCTGCCGTTTTCTTTATTGTTTATAGCTTATGTTAATGAATTTTCCCCCTTTCTCTTTATCGGTATTACCATCCTTCTTTTCGATATTTTAAAATATTTTTATAGAGAATTTATTGTCACCAACAAAAGAGTGATCATAAAAAAGGGATTTTTTCATAAGCATATCAGTGATATTGCAATAGAAAGTATAAGCGAAGTAACTATTTATCAGTCTTTTTCAGAAAAGTTTTTTCGTACAGGCCGCGTAACAATTTTTGGTGAAAGTATAACTAATTCAACCTTTAAAGATATTAGTCGTGCTAAAGATTTTCGTAATGCTGTCTATAGCCAATTGCCCGTAACCTTTAGTTAACTGATTCGGAGTAATCCCTTCTCTTATTATATAACTGAATGGAACGCGGACGAAGCGGATTGAACTGATTTTCGGGGATTAAAGGGAAAGTCCTCGTCGTACATCCGGTCTTGATGTGCGACGAGTGAAAAAGCAGCAAAATTACTAAGCATCGGCTTTCAAGTTTTCCATTTCTTGCTTTTCTGAAAATAGTTTTGCATTGTTGATCAACGAATAACTCTAACGCTCGGGCTTTTTTATGGAAGATAAACGGTTTTCACTGAAACTCGGCTCACTCCTCTTTACACTCCCATCTATTAAATATATAACTCTGGGGTTGTTTCTCGCAGGGTTTTTAACCGGGATAACCGCGATAATTCATGTTGAATATCCCGAAATTGCAGCTTCCTTAACTGTTTTTCCTGTATTTGCAGCTATGCTTTTGCCCCTTTATTTTATTATTAAAGGAGTACGCAAAGCTGAAGAAGTTGAATAAGTTCCGAGATGAGAATTAATCTCACATTTCAGCAAGCCTTACCAAGAGAGGTTTTAGCAATTCTTTGGTTGTAGACGTCTTGATTCTATAAGCTATTTCTCCCCTTTTATTAATAATGTAGGTTGTGGGATAGGGACCGAGTTCGTACCCTTCATCAAAGGCACCGTCATCTCTTAACATGATATAGTTAATGTCCTTTTCTTTCGCAAAGGATTCTATTTTAGACCATTTTTCGGGTGAAATTCCCACAAAGACTACCCCTTCATCTCTCAATTCTTCCTGTAACTGAATAAAATCGGGAATTTCTTCGATACAAAATCCACACCAGGTTGCCCAATGATTCAAAACCACCACCTTTCCACGATACTCCGACAAGCTAAACTTCTCCCCTTCCATATTTGTCAGGGTAAAATCAGGAGCTTTCAAATCGGGATGAGCAGACAGTGTATCTAAGGCCCTTACATTGGTAATAATTTCATGGGTGGGTACCTCTTGTATATCAGAATTTTCGCAACCGATAACTGTGATTAAAAGGATTGAAAGGAAACAAAGATTTTTTAAAAAAAGCTTCATAACTCTTTTTAGTTTAAATTGATGAATAGATTCACTGCCAGTAACGGCTTTAGCGGCGGAAAGATTCCTGAAGGCGTGGTATAGCACACTTTCAAAAGTGTACTACACCTTCTTAACCCAAACTCACATTTTACTGAGGTTAACTAACAGAGGCTTTAACAGTTCTTTTGTGGCTAATGTAATAGCATTCGCCAGTTCACTCCTTTTATTGATTATATAATATCAGCTATTGCTTTTTAATCTCTGAGGTTCAACCTTTCCTGATTCTACAAACTGTTTGAAATCCTGAACATCTTCTCTCACCATTTTTTCAAAAACGGGGTTCAGTAATTTGGCTATATCTTCGCCTACTTTTCCCATCGGTGCCCGATATGACATAATAACTGAGACTTCTGTCCCGGATTCATCTGCATCGCGAAAACGGACAGTGCCGGTATTTTCTATCATAGAACCATCAACAGATTGCCAGCCCAGCGCCTCTCCTTTTTCATCTTCTACTATTTCACTCTTCCAGCTTACGGAACCCATTTGCCCCGGAACCTTGGTGGTCCATTCAGATAATTTATTATCAATTTTTTTCACACTTTTAAGATGCTCCATAAACAGTGGCAAATTTTCAAGATCGTGCCAAAAATCATACACTTCATTCCGCGGCTTATCTACCGTCATATGGGTTTCAATATGAATATCACCTAATCTATCTACTTCAGCCTTTCCAAAACTTTCACTGATAGGGCAATAGCCCGAGATTCCTCTATACATCAAATAACCGGCTACCGCTCCTTTGATAACACTTTTTTCTTTATTTGAAATGGTATTATACAGCAGGTATGAACCTCCTGCAACCGATAATAATCGTTCCGTCGTACTAAGTCCTGATGCTATGTCCATTTCATTATCTTCTCTAAAAGTATTCATTTTTTTATCCTTTTTTGTTAAGTCTCTCAGGCTATTGATTGAAGAAAACAGGGATACCACAAGCACAATTCCTGTCTAAATCGGCTTTTTAAGTTTATAAAAAAAGGAGCCACACTGAAGGTGGCTCCTTTTCGAAATGGGATAATACAATTGCTCCTAATTAAAACAGCCCGTCGTCATACCATGAATCAAATTCATCCTCTGTAATAGAGTCATCATCATCTTCATCCACGGTATCAAAAAGGCCATTTTCGAATTCTTCTTCTGATAACACACCGTCGCCGTCCATATCCCAGTATTCGCCATCATAAGCATCGAAGTTATCTTCAATGCCGGTATTCCACTCCTCTTCTGAGATTTCACCATTACCATCGGCGTCCCACTCATCATAATAGCCCATATCGGAGACACCCGAAGTGAACTCGTCTTGACTTAAAGTCGAATCGCTATTCGCATCCCAGGAATCAAATTCACTGCCCTGATTATCCTGTGCCAAGGCGGGAGAAGCAACGACAAATAATAATAAAAGCGCTGACGCAAAAATAAAGTTGGTTTTTAAATTTTCAAGTAGTTTCATCGTCTTAATTAGTTTTTTTGAAGTTAATGATTGTATTCATTGATACCGTTATCCTACTTATATGTTCCGTGTTATCAATGGTTTATACCAGTATCGAAGTAAAAAACAGTATTGCTTTTAATGGAACCTATCCCCCCGAATTTATTTTCTACTATAGAAACCTCTGGCCAGTAACAAATAATTTTTATGTTAAGTCTCACCCTAAACAGTTGCCTGTTAAAAAGTATTTTAATCAGCAATGGTGATTTTCATGTTCGCGAATTTGCTAAAATGGTTGCCGAATGGTGCGCGGCTGCTTTAGAGCTTCTTGGAGTCTGCCTGATTGTACTACTCACACTGTATGCACTGGCATTTGCACTTTTCCAGCTTCTTAAATCAATGGAAGGGTCGGCTATTTTTGATCAAGTGCGACACCGGTTGATTCGCGGTATTCTTTTGGGACTGGAGTTCTTAGTAGCAGCAGATATTGTTCACACAGTAGCCGTGGAATTATCATTCAAAAGTGTAGGTGTGCTGGCAGTAGTTGTACTTATTCGAACGTTTCTCAGCTTCACCCTGGAGTTAGAGATGACGGGATACTGGCCCTGGCAAAAAAATCAACGAAAGGAAATGAAATGAAACGCTAATCTCAAAAAACATTTGTTGGGTAATCAAACAGGAGGCCTTATTTTTAGTTAAAATCATTTCAATTTTTTATAGCACAAATGTTCAAATTAGGAACGTATCAAACCCTTCATATTGCCCGGAAAATAGATCACGGTTATATTCTTGAAAATGACAAGGGGGATGAAGTTCTGCTGCCTACAAAGCTGGTTTTAGATGATATCGATATCATCAACAAAATCAGAGTTTTTCTGTATAAAGACGGCGAAGAGCGCATAACGGCAACCATGCAAGATCCTAAAATCACCCTGAACAGTATTGCCTTACTGAGAGTGAAGGAGGTGAATAAATACGGAGCTTACCTGGACTGGGGTTTAACGAAAGACCTGTTTGTGCCCCACAGTGAGCAGGCCGAAAGAATGAATGAAGACCAATCGTACCTTGTGTATATGTATCTGGATGAAGTAACGAATCGTCTGGCAGCCACTCCCAAAATTGACCGCTTTTTGAATAATGATGCCATAACCGTTGAGGAAAAGGAAAAAGTAGATCTCTGGATATGGAACCGGACTGATCTGGGCTATAATGTTATTATTAATGAAAAGCATAAGGGGCTCATCTATCATAATGAATTTTTTACGGATGTGAACTACGGGGAGCAAAAAACAGGCTACATCAAACAAATTCGTCCCGATAATAAAATTGATGTTACTCTGCGGCCGATCGGTTATAAAAAGGTTGAACCGAATGCAGATCATATTCTGCGACAATTAAAAGAAGCAGGCGGATTTTTGGATTTGCATGACAAAAGTAACCCTGATGAAATTCGAAACCGGCTGGAAATGAGCAAAAAGACCTTTAAAAAGGCGATCGGGTTGCTTTATAAGAAAAACATTATCCGGATTGAAGATAATGGCATTTATCTCGATGAAAATTAGGGAGAGTATTCAACCCTGACAGGGTTTCAAAAAACTATTCAAAGTTATGCAAGATTTTGTCATACGGGAACTTACAGGAATAGTTTGCCTATAAGGGAAAAAAACAGAAAAATCTACGTATGCTCTGGATCGGTGCCGGTTCACTCATTATTATCTTTTTTAGTATTCGGGCTTATTTGAATAACGTTGACCGGCGGCGTATGAGAATATTTCCCCAACAGTTCCCAAAGACATTTTTTTTTCTCATGCAGCTGGCAAATATTTTATGCATTTTTGCGGGAGTACTGTTTTTAATGCTGGCTATTGTAAGTCATATTAAAGGTTTTCAAATTATATTTTCTTCAGAATTTGAATACTACATGCGACTTATACCTAATCCTTAAGCTACGGCTGAAATTAGCTAACAAATTTATTACTTTTGGTAAATAGAGTTGAATAAACTCCTACAAATAAAAAGTTAATGTTTAGGTAGCAGATTATTATGCCACGTTGTGAAATTTACCAGGATTCCAAAGGCCAATGGAGATGGAGAAGAACCGCAAAGAACGGTGATATCGAGGCTTATGCCGATAACGGTTTTGATGATAAAAAGGAATGCGAAAAAGACGGGAAGGAAAAAGGCAATTGCACCAGTTTTACCCGCGCTAATTCTTATTAAAAAGTTTTCTTATCTCTCTTCTTAATAGCTGTCCAAAAATATGGGCAGCTTTTTTATTGAATTTAAGAACCTACAATAAAACCGTTAAAAAGTTTTCGCTTACTGAAAAAGACTGCTTCACAGATAAATCAGTGGTTTAAAAAACGGAAGCTTGTTTAAATAAGCTGATGAATTAGCCTGATAATTCACTGAGACGATTGAGTCCAGAAACCCCTACCTCCCCATTAGTGTAACTCAAACAGAAGGATTGCCATCTCTGCTAATTTTTTGAATTAAACTTCTTACAAATTTGTATCAGCAGATATAAGGCAATTGATATAAATTATGTTTGAAGGCCTTTATTATGCAAATTACTGGTTGAGCCGGTTTCTGATTCAGCGCGGCCTGGGGTTGATGTACCTCCTTGCCTTTCTCGTGGCTATCAACCAGTTTCGCCCCCTGGTGGGCGAAAAAGGACTCCTGCCTGTCCCCCGTTTTCTTCAGCGGATCAATTTTAAATACTCTCCGAGCATCTTCCATTGGCACTACTCCGACCGCTTTTTTTTAATCTTAGCATGGTTCGGACTGGCACTCTCCATCCTGGCCTTCACGGGCATCTCCGATTCCGGTTCGCTCTGGTTTTCTATGTTAATATGGTTTTTGTTATGGGTGATTTATCTTTCCATCGTTAACGTAGGGCAGCTTTTTTACGGCTACGGCTGGGAATCGTTACTCCTGGAAGCCGGTTTCTATATGATTTTCATGGGGTCAATGCAATTCCATGCACCGGTGCTGATGATATTCGTTCTCCGCTGGCTTGTTTTTCGAGTTGAATTCGGAGCGGGACTTATTAAAATGCGCGGTGACGAATGCTGGCGAAACCTCACATGTATGAATTATCATCACCAAACACAGCCCATGCCTAATCCTTTTAGCCGTTTTTTTCATCACCTGCCCAAATCATTTCACAAATTAGAAACACTTTTTAACCATTTTGTACAACTTGTGGTGGTATGGCTGCTGTTTTTTCCGCAACCGGTAGCATCGATAGCGGCCGCTTGTATTATCATTTCGCAGTTTTACCTCATTCTCAGCGGCAATTATGCTTGGCTGAATTGGATGACGCTGATTTTAGCTTTCAGTGGAATCAGTGATAAATATTTGCAACTTATCATGGACGTGAATGTACCGGCGGAACTCACATTTCCCATTTATTTTCAGGTT
>DASVCW010000007.1:0-13528 GCA_036381435.1 Balneolaceae bacterium
GATCTTGATCCTATTGAAACCTTAATTACTGATAAAAATATTTCTGAGGAATTTGAGGAAAAACTAAAAAAACGTGATATCAGGGTAATTAAGGTTTAGATGTCATTGATACTATCTCTACTATCTCTACTTGAAAATGCACGGAGGAAATTAAGTCAGGTTTCGTATTAGTTTAACATGAGTTGGAGATAAGGAAATGTAACCTATTCCACAAAAAAAAGCCCGAATGGGCTTTAATATAAATAGCATCCCGAGGAATCGGGGTGATTAAAAAATATGCCACCACAACCCGCCAGCTGGTGGGTTGAATTGAATAAGGCGACATACGTAAGTTCAATCCGTCAGTTGGCGGAGTTGTTTGTTACTTTTACCCCCCCGAATTATGCCTTTGGCACATTCGGGCTATTCACGTTCAATCCTTTCGGGATTCTAAAAAAAGGAAAAATACCTTATATCGAACGTTAATTTAGGCTGCGTAACTACTCATATTTACGCCTCTACGGGTTTCTTTTCATCCTTTCTTACTTTAAGTAGTTTTTTCCATCCTTTAATCAGCAGATAGCTGGAAACTACAGTAGTTACCGTTAACAGTGATGCGGGCAGGAATTCGCCGTAAATCCAGTAACCGGTAGCAAGCAGGGCCCCGTAGATAGCAACCGTTCCTAAAACCATACAAAGAATTCCCTGCGGAACCATCCAGGCGTCATCATCACTTCTTTCTAAATCATAGCCCTTTTCTTTGGCTTCGCGCCTTACCTTTTCCCATCCTGGCCCGCCGGGTTTTACCAGATTGATGAATTTCACCAAAGTGTCCAGGCTTGTAGGCGGCGTCAGTTTCATTACCGTAATCCAGGCAGCGGTGGTTATAATCACTCCGGTTATGAGTTCTTGCCAAACATTCAGCTCCGATAAACCGGTGTAGCCATGCCAGAACTGAAAGTAGATAGCGATGATGAAAGAGATCGTCATCGCCGCAATTTCAGCAGCGGCGTTAACCCGCCACCAGAACCATCGGAGGATGAAAATCAAACCCGTTCCCGCCCCGATTTGAAGCAGGATTTGGAAGTTATCGAGAGCGGAGTCCATCACCAGCGCTAAAAGCCCGGCTAAAACCATCAGTATTACAGTTGAAATTCGGCCCACCATCACCAGTTCTTTTTGGGATGATTCGGGACGGATAAAACGCTGGTAAAAATCGTTTACCAAATAAGATGAGCCCCAGTTCAGGTGTGTTGAAATCGTGGACATATAGGCAGCAATCAGTGAAGCCAACACCAGGCCGATCATTCCTGTCGGTATAAAACTGAGCATAGCAGGATAAGCCATATCATTTCCCGCCACAGCTGTTGAATTTGGAAAGGCTGCTTTAAGCGAGGCGATATCGGGATAAATGATAAGCGAGGCGAGTGCAACAATAATCCACGGCCAGGGACGCAGAGCGTAATGAGCGGCGTTAAAGAAAAAGACGGCTCCCACCGAATGATTTTCATTTTTAGCCGCAAACATGCGCTGAGCAATATATCCGCCACCGCCCGGCTCCGCACCGGGGTAATAGACGCTCCACCACTGCACCGCGAGCGGAATGATCAGCAAGCCCAGCATTTCGCTCCAGTTATTGAAATCAGGGAAAATATTGAGTTTAGGAATCACATTGGGACTGGAAAGAAGGCCATCCAAACCGCCAACGGCAGGGTGATTAAGCGCGTAATAAGCGGCGATAAGCGCACCGCCCATAGCCAGAAAAAATTGGAAGAAATCGGTTAGCAAAACGCCTTTTAGCCCGCCTAAAGAACTATAAATAACTGTAATGATACCGGCAATAAGGATGGTTTGAACAGGAGAGAAGCCCATCAGTACGGAGCCCAGTTTTATGGCCGCCAGTGATACCGTGGCCATCACAATGACATTAAAAAACAGTCCAAGGTAAACGGCGCGGAATCCGCGGAGGAAGGCAGCCATTTTACCGCTGTAACGTAGTTCATAGAATTCCACATCGGTAAGTACGCGCGACCGTTTCCAAAGTTGGGCGTAGATAAAAACGGTAAGCATTCCGGTTAGCAGAAAAGCCCACCAGGCCCAGTTGCCTGCCACCCCATTTGTTCTAACGATATCGGCCACCAAAAGCGGGGTATCGGTTGAAAAGGTCGTAGCCACCATAGAAACGCCGAGCAACCACCAGGGCATATTCTTTCCGGCAGCGAAGAATGATGTAGAATCTTTCCCCGCCTGACGCGAAGCCCAAAGGCCAATAATAAGCGAAATGATTAAGTAGGCGGCTATTATGAGCCAGTCTATGGTGGTTAATAACATAAAATAGAGGTTAAATTACTTTTGATCTGAAAGATGATACCATTTTAGGGCGTTAAGCCTGTATATTTTTTCAAGAATTTTTTCGGGCAAAGCCAGTCCGTTAAAAGAATCATCAATCTGAGCAGAATATATTTCTTCATCTGTAGATAAGAAAAGCCAGTGCTTTTTCCAACGTTGTTCGAGCTCGGCGGCAATTTCAGCCGGGTTCGCCGCGGGATCATCAATAATATCGGTTCCATATAAAATGCGGTCCTGATACTTATGAAAAAAGTCTATCACCTTATTTCGGTCCCGGGCAGTGTGATATTCTAAGTGTGAAATCCGTTCAGCCAGATCTATTGCTAAGTTCGGAAACCGGTCAAGCCGTCGGCCAACTTCTTCTAAGCTCCACTCCAGGCTTGCAATATGGGCTCCGATAAAGATAAGATCGGGGTGACGTTCAAGAATATGATCGCGCGAATTAATATGTTCGATGTAATCCGGGAATTCATCATGTAAATGCATATGATACTCAGGGTGAGCTGCGAAGTATTCCCGGTCGCTTTTTACAGTCATCTCCTCAACCGGAAGCCAGCAATTTTTGGGTTCGCCCTGGTGACCTAAAACAGGAATTTTACGGTCTTCAAGAAAATCAAAAACAGGTTTGAGCTCGGTATCATCAAGCATAATGAATGAATCATCTTTTCGCTGAATGGACATTCCGATATTCTTCCAGAATTTGACACCAAGGGCGCCGGCAGCAATATCATGTTTAATTTTCCCAATGGCCTTTTCAGCCCAGGCCGGTTGTACAATTTCTTCAGTAGAAACCGTGGTTAGATTGAAAAGGTCTGTATCAGAAGTACGATGATATGTTTTTGCCAGCTCTTGCTGATCATCAATCGAAGGGAAAAAGGGGACTTCCGTATTGATGGTGATTAACGAGAACCCGAATTTTTTCGCCAATTCAAGCAAGTGACTTCGATCGGCGTTAAAATGAATATGGGCATCAATTTTTGGAAATGTATGGATAGAGAGCATTGTTTATGCTTTATTTATCATCGAAATTTTATCTTCCAGCAGTTGTTGAACATGATTTGTTGCCGGTGGAAAGACTTTTCGAAGGTCAATTTCTTCTGATTTTGGCAGCTCTTTTCTAAGGCTGCTTATAAAGCCATTTTTAACTTCCGTGGCCAGGTTAATTTTTCGAATGCCGTTTTGAATTGCTGATTGGATCTGTTCATCAGGAATACCCGATCCGCCATGAAGTACAAGGGAAGCGGGCGTTGATTTATGAATATTTTTTAGTAACTCAAGGTCAAGATCAGGCTCTTTTTTATAAAATCCATGGGCCGAACCGATAGCAACTGCCAACGCATTCACGCCGGTATCTTCCACGAATTTTTTGGCTTCATTCGGCTGGGTGAAGGCGACATCCTCTTTCGACTGGCCAAGTTTGGCAATATAACCCAACTCAGCTTCAACATTAGCGCCATAAGGTTCAGCCATTTTAACCACTTTTTGGCTTACTGTGCAATTTTCTTCAATCGGCTTTTCACTGGCATCAATCATCACCGAATCATAGCCTGCATCAAGCGCTCGCTGAATGAGATTAATATCTTCGGCATGATCTAAATGGAGCCAGGCCTCAACCCCAAACTGACTTATCGCCGCCCGGGCCAGCTTTGCGGTGACTTCCAATCCCAAGTAATCAATCGTACTTTTCGTTGTTTGCAGAATGATGGGAGTCTGCTGTGCCGCTGCTGCTTTTAATACCGCAGAGAGTGTTTCAAAATTATAAAAGTTGACTGCCAACAACGCCTTTTTTTCACGGTTTAACTGCTGAAATTTATCCTGTAAAGTCATCTAAATTAGTTATTGAAAGTTTGTCTTTTGCAATGTTTAATACTTCCCCCAAACTGCTGATAGCCGAAGTGCCGCCTGCCTTGGTAGTAGAAACAGCACCCGTAATATTGGCGAAGGTGATACATTTTTCTATCGGACATCCCTTTAGGAAACGATAAATAAAGCCTGCATTAAAGCTGTCTCCGGCACCCACGGCATCACTTACTTCTTTATTTATAAAAGCCGGAATCGTTTTCATTTGGCTTTTATTCAAAAAAGTAGCCCCTTCCGTGCCACGTTTCACAACAATGGTACAGTTACCGATATCTGCTTTAAATTCTGACAAGCCTTTTTCTACAGTTGAAGCCGGGATGAAATTTAAAAATTCAGCTTCATTTGGTAAGAAAAAATCAATATTAGATATCAACCTTTTGATGTCTAAATCCCACTTTTCGTCAGGATCCCATTGTGGATCAATCGAAACAGTCAAGCCTTGAGATTTAGCTTTCTCAATAATTTGAAACAGATCTTTTTTGATACCCGGCTGCAAAAAAATGGAAGAGATATGTAAATGACGGGCTTTATCGAATGCTTCTGGGCTAATATCCTTAAGCGAAAAGTGCGACATAGCTCCCGGATATGTAACCATGGCCCGATCATTATTATGTCTCATAATGACCGTAATGCCCGTTTTATGCTTTTGGCTTGTTTTAATGAATGAAGTATCAACTCCATATTTTTGCAATTGATGAATAACCTTGGTACCAAAGTCATCATCACCGATCATTCCGCTAAAACCGGTCTTTACCCCCAATCTCGCGATGTTACTGGCAAATATAGCTGAAGAGCTTCCGAGAGTGAGGTTAAAGCCACCCGCCATTTTTTCTTTTCCCAACTCGGGGAATGATTCTACCTCATCGAGAATCATATCCATATTAAGTTCGCCAATTACCAAAACTGCATCTTGCTTTTTAACCGACATTATACTTCTATTTCTTCTAATTTAACTTTCTTAAAAATGGCATTTACATCTCGTGATCGAAGCATTCCCAGTTCCGGATGAATACAGTTTGCTGTTCCACAGGCTGCAGCATATTTTGCGCAATGAGCAGGATTTTCTTTATCTGATATGGCCGAGGCCAAACCGGCCAGGAGGCAATCACCCGAGCCTACAGTACTTATAATTTCGGATGAAGACAAAGCATATGATGCATGAAAGAGCTTATCACCAAGCCATAAATAAAGTCCGCCCGCTCCTGCCGTAACTGCTGCAACGTCACAGAAATCACTTAGCCATCGGGCAATTTCAGCCGGTTCATCCTTTCCACAAAGTGCTTTTCCCTCATGCTGGTTAATATGAACGGAAAAAGGTTTTGCTTTCAAAGCTTGTTTTAGCAGCGGTCCCGTCGCATCTACAAAACATGGAATATTAAATTCATTGGCAAAAGAAACCAGTTCGCTATAAATAGCATCATCAAAACCCCGAGGAACCGAACCGCTGATAATTACTGCTTCAGGCTCGTTTTCTTTCACAAATTTTTGGTATGAAGTCGCAAAACTTCCTGCTTCATTAGCGTTAATTGTTGGGCCACTACCTAACAATTCTGTTTCATTCCAATCAGAAGTGCTTTGTGCAGTGATACAAATTCTTGTCCACTCTTCAACATCCGGGCCAATGGCGGTGATATCCTTTTCAGTACATTTTTCTTTAATCCATTTACCCGTTTGTCCGCCCCAAATGCCTAAAACATTTACTTTTTTTCCTAATTCTTTAAGGGCAAATGCAACGTGAACGCCTTTCCCGCCGGGATAAAAAACTTCCTTTTGGGAGCGGTTAGTTATTCCTTTTTTAAGCTGGTGGATTGACCAAAAGGAATCAACCGAAGGGTTTGCGCAAACAGTGAGAATCATCGCTGAACCTTACTTTTGGCACCATTATAAATTTTAACGCCCTGAACCACCCGGGAAATGGTGCCGTCGGGAGAAGGATTATCGGGATTATACCCGAGGGCTAAAGATTTATAGAACCCGATAATCTGAGCCGGTAATGTACAAAGAATGGCCCAAAAGGCTTCATCAAGTTCATTTTGCCTATTCAAACTAATAGAAAAATCAACTTTTTGATGATCACAAGTTGTTTCCGAAATGGCGAGTGTTTTTAAATCAATCTTATGTTGGACAACCTGATCAACAAGATCTCTTTCATAAGGTTTCGTTTCCTTTTTATTCGAAAGGAGGTACACCAAAAGAGTTTTATCATTGATGACGGCTTTAGGACCATGACGGAAACCGAGAAAAGAATCGAACTTGCCTACTACTTTTCCATTGGTGAGTTCCTGCACTTTAAGGTGAGATTCTTTGGCGATTCCCCATAAAGAACCACTGCCGAGAAAGATAATTCGATCAAATTCATTCTGAGAAACATCAGATAACGATTCAGAATATTCAGCAATGACTTTTTCACCATATTCTGAAAGTATTTTCACTTGCTTTTCAATGGCGCCTATTTCAGATGAAAACAACATTGGGATCAGGGTTGCTGCCAGTGCCATACTTGTAAAGCTGTTGGTCATAGCCAGGCTTTTATCTTCGGTTTCAGGCGGCAAGAGAAAGATATAAGAATTATCCTCATTGATTAAAGCTAACTTACCATTGGGATTACAAGTAATGATCAAGTGATAGACTTTATCACATAATTTATTGGCGAGTTCAATAACCGCTGTGCTTTCCGGACTGTTTCCAGATCTTGCAAATGAAATAAGCAGTAAGGGTTTATCAATGACAACGCGCTCTTTGAAATGGGTAACCAGGTCGGTGGTTGGAATCGTTTGCGTAGGCTTAGAAAAAGAGGTGAGCCAATTAGATAAAACCGTATCTCCTATAAAAGCCGAAGAGCCGGCGCCGGTTAAGACGATACTCAAGTCATTGACGGCAATAATATTTTTTAGGAAAGAGGTAAGCGCATTCTTTTCTTCCTGAATCTTTGTCCAGGTTGCATTCCATGTTTGAGGCTGACATTCGATTTCGGCAGAAGTAAAAACTCCCCGTCTATTTCCTTTTGATGTTTTCTTCTGAGAAAATAAGTGATTCATAAAGATTTATAAGAATATCGTTTCTGTTAGAGACTATTTCCTGAGTAACAAATGGCAATACTAGAATTTCGTTATCTATTCAGATCTACTAACTTTTTTTCATCCACTTCTGAAATATTTTCAGTTTCTTCTTCGACTCCCAATAAGAAAGAAGCTGCAATGGCCAATATCATTCCTAAGATAATGGGGGTACTAGGTATCACAGAATAGAGAAGGAGTGATAAGATGATAGTGATAACCGGGGCCAACGCATTTGTCATAGGAGACACCACAATGGCTTTTCCATATCTAAAGGCATAGACAAGGGAAAGGGCGCCAATGGCATTTAATAATTGAATCAAAGCGGCAGAATAAAACCCGGAAAATCCCCAATTAATGGATTGAGTAAAATCTGTCATGGCCAGCGCAATGGGTATTAAAATCAAGCCGGTTACAGTCATATAAAAGAATATATTTTCGGCATGCATTTTTTCATTTGCAAAACGAAGCACATAAGCTTGAATACCCCATGCCATAAACACAATCAGGGAGAGGAAAATCCACAACTTTCCAGTAATTTCACTGTTCGTCGGCTCTTGATAAGACAATAATGGTATTGCTAACAAGGCTAACGCAATACCTAGCCAGCCTAACTTTCTGGTTTTTTCTTTAAGAAAAAGTGTGGCTAAAAGAATGGTTATAACTGGAGAAAGAGAGATAAACGGAAATACAAGATAGGCAGGTCCAATTCTTAATGCTTGAAACAATATAAGTTGGCCTCCGGCTCCTAATAACCCTGCTAAGCTCCCGAAAAGTATAGATTTAAATTCAAAATCAATCTTCCAATCAATCTTATAAAGAGCAAATATACAGGGGGGGATCATGGTTATAGCCCATACTACGTATCCAAGAGTTGCTGGAAATCCATTTTTTTCCGGCAGCTCTATTAAAGCCCCCCAAACTCCCCAAAAAACTGTAGTTAACAATGCATATCCCAGCCAACGTTTAGAACTATCAAAATCGATTGCCATAAATAGAAGATTTATTAATGCTAAAAATAATTGAGTGAATATATTATAAAGAAATGAAATGAAAGCTTAAAATAAATATTTAGTTTCTTTTTGTTTTGATTAAAAATTAGTAGTTAGAATAGTAAGGTTATGCTCTTTATAAGTAATAGTTTTCTATTAAAATTGAATATGCAATTATAAGGTACTTATATTTTTTTGTAAAAATATAAACAAAGAAAGGTAATAATAGCTTATAGGGTAATAATAAATAGGAAATGAAATTATAAAAGTAAAAAAGAAAGAAAAAAAAACTTTATATTTGTTTTTCTAAAAAAAAATATAAAGATTGGAAGGGTAAAAAATATGGCACCATACTTTATAAAAAAGGGATGATATGAAAACAACAAAGAAAAAGAAATGCCTCGAACTGCTATTTTTATTTGCAGCTATATTTATACTGACGCCTACATTAAAGGCTCAGGAAATTATAGTTACAGGTAGGGTAACAGCTGCTTCTACCGGTAAAACATTGCCGGGAGTAAATATAACTCTTAAAAATGCTGTGGGGGGAACGGCAACGGGACTGAATGGCGAATTTAAAATAAAAGTACCGGATGAAAATACTGTGCTCGTATTTTCTTTCATCGGCTTTAAGACCAAAGAAATAAAAGTTGGTAATCAGCGCTATTTAGAGGTACAGTTGCTTGATAATATTGATAGCTTGTCTGAATTAGTTGTTGTCGGCTATGGTACTAAACGAAGGTCGGAGGTTACTTCTGCAATTTCATCAATTTCTGCAGAGGATATTGGAAAACAAACGACTACAAACATCAGCCAAGCAATGCAAGGCCGCATTGCTGGTGTAAATATCACCCAAAATAGTGGTGCTCCCGGATCTGGAATTTCGGTTAATGTTAGGGGAATGGGTACGATAGGTAACAGTAGTCCTCTGTACGTTATTGATGGAATACCGGGAGGCAATATTAATTCTATCAATCCCCAGAATGTTAAGTCGATTGAAATCTTGAAGGATGCTTCTGCGGCAGCCATTTATGGTGCCAACGGGGCCAATGGAGTGGTATTGATAACTACGAAAGGCGGCCGAATCGGCGAGGCACAAATCAATTTCGGTATTACTTATGGTGTGCAGCAGCTATCTAATAAAATGGATATGCTAAATGCAGAGCAATATGCACGCATGCAAAATGAAGCCCGGGCTGCCTCAGGCTTGGAAACTTATTGGGATGACCCTTCTTCTTTAGGTGAAGGTACAGATTGGCAGGATGCTTTAGCAAGAAATGCAGCAGTGCAAAAATATAATATGTCCGTTTCGGGTGGTACTGAGAGTCTTCAGTACTTTGTTTCAGGAGGCTATTATGACCAGGAAGGTGTATTGATCGGTAGTGGCTTCGATCGTGCATCTATTCGTATTAATGCCGATTATCAGATCTCAGATATCGTCAAAATTGGAAACAGATTATCATTGGCTCGAACTAATCAGGCTTCAATTCCCGAAGATTATCCTTTCGCCAGTGATAACCGCATTGTAGGTGCGCTGCAAATGTCTCCCACGGTTCCGGTTTACAGGAATGGAAGTTTTGCCGGTCCTCGAGGCGATTTTGAAGGTAACAGTCAAGGCCCAAACCCTGTTGGCTTGGCTACAATTAATACAGTGAGCAATGAAGTCTCAAATGTTCTTAACCGTTCATATATTGAAATTAATCCTATTCAGAACTTGATGATAAAATCTGAACTGGGGATTGATTATACTGATGGAGACTATAAAGAGTTTAATCCTACCTATGACTGGGGAATTACATCTAATTCAATTGCTCAGCTTTATCGAGGTAGAAGCAAAAGCTTTGGTTGGACGAGTCAAACAACCATTACCTATCAAAATACTTATAAACAAGCTCATGACTTTAACTTACTTGCTGGATTTTCGGTGAGTGAATCACGTTATGAATCTATTGATGCTTCTGCACAGGGATTTATTAATGAGAATGTAACCGTACTGAGTGCAGCCTCTCAGATTAATAGTCTGTCTGAATATATTGAAGAACAAGCAATGGTTGGCTACTTTGGCCGGTTAAACTATTCATATAAGAACAAGTATTTAGTTACGGCAAATATACGTATGGATGGTTCTTCAAAATTTGGGTCAGAAAACCGCTACGGTATTTTTCCTTCATTTTCGGTTGGATGGAGAATCTCAGAGGAAGAATTTCTTTCGGATCTGGATTTCCTCACCGATCTGAAGCTTCGGGCCAGCTGGGGGCAGGCAGGTAATTCCCAGATCGGAAATTATAATTATGCTACTCGCTTAAATCTGTCTCAATACTATGTATTTGGCAACGAACAGGATATTGTACCTGGTGTGGCACCGATTAGTGTGCCAAATATAGATGTTAGGTGGGAAACTACTACTCAGACCAATATTGGTCTTGATTTAGCTATGTTCGAAGACAGGATCAACTTTACGGCTGATTACTACATAAAGAATACCACCGATATGCTGATTCCTGTTCCAATTCCCGGCAGTTCGGGTATCGCCGAGGCTCCTTATCAAAACGCCGGTAAGGTTTTAAATAAAGGCCTTGAGCTTTCTCTAAGCTATCAAAATACCATAGGGGACTTCTATTATAATGTCGGCGGTAATTTCGCTACTGTTAAAAATAAAGTACTTGATTTGGGAAGTGGTCTGCCAATTCCTTCTCCTATCCTATATCGAGAATCTGTCCGGTTGACACGAACAGAAGAAGGACGCTCAATTGGAGAGTTTTATGGATATAAGACCAATGGGTTATTTCAAAATCAGGAGGATATTAATAATCATGCATCACAACCAGGTGCTGAGCCGGGCGATATACGATTTGTAGATATCAATAATGATGGAATGATCAGTGATGCAGATCGGACTTATCTCGGAAGTCCCATTCCCGATTTTCAATTCGGCTTCAATGCCAGCGCATCCTATAAAAACTTCGATATAAGCCTATTAATCAGCGGTGTATATGGCAATAAATTGATGAATACTATGGGCTACCGACTGCTCAACGGGTCGTTTATAGGTAACAAGATGGCAGCAGTATTGAATCGTTGGACCGGCCCCGGTACAAGTAATGAAATGCCACGACTAACCTGGAATGACCCTAATAATAATGCAAGAATCTCTGATCGTTATGTAGAGGATGGATCTTATATGAGGCTTAAGACCATTCAGATAGGATATAACCTTTCAAGTGACCTTCTTGAAAAAGTAGGAGCCCGTAGTGTACGGATATATGCAAGTGGACGTAACTTATTTACTCTCACTAATTATAGCGGTTTAGATCCTGAGCTGGGCAAAGTGAACAATAATAACCTGAACAATGGTATCGACATGGGTAATTACCCTGTTCCCAGATCTTTCTTTCTGGGTTTGAATATCGGTTTTTAATTAAAATTATATAGAGTTATGAAGTTAATAAAAGGATTATTAGTACTCACTCTTGTGGTCATGGTTGGTTGTGAAGATCAGATTCTTAATCTGAAATCACCCAACGAAGTCACTGCAGCTAACTTCTATCAAACGGAAGACGATGCAATTGCCGCAGTAAATGCGGTGTATGACCCGCTCCAATATCGAGGATTATTCAAAAACAGTTATTGGTCGATAGGCGATATTACTTCAGATGACGCCCATAAAGGTGACGGGGGTAAGTCAGATGGGCCGGCATGGTGGGAATTTGATTTATTCGAAATTAAAACAACGAATGCCCTTTTGGGTGACAGCTGGCGCGATAGTTATACGGGAATATACAGAGCAAATATTGCACTTGAACATATCCCAAATATTGCAATGGATGAAGATCTTAAGCAGCGCCTCATTGGTGAAGCTAAGTTTCTTCGCGGTTTTTACTACTTTTGGTTAGTTCGTCTCTTTGGTGATGTTCCATTGATCCTGGAACCTCAAACCTTGGGAGAACTAAAGGTGGGTCGAACAGATAAGGCAAAAGTTTATGAGCTTATCATTCAGGATATGAGTGAAGCAGCCTCGGTATTGCCAGAATCCTATCCTGAATCCCAGAAAGGACGCATTACAAAGGGTGCTGCTAACGGGATGCTTGCTAAAGTTTTTATGTGGCAGAAACAATGGCAAAAAGCGGCCGATCGTTTGAAAAAGGTTATAGATTCCGGAGTATATGGCTTGTTGGATAACTATGCTAATAACTTTGAGAGTGCTTATGAAAACGGAAAGGAATCAGTCTTTGAGGTACAGTTTGTTGAAGGCGGACCAAATGGTGCCTGGGGTAATGCCAGCGATGGTTCCATTCAACATATTAGTATAGCCCCCCGGAACTCAGGTTTGCCGGGGCTTCAGGGATGGGGTTTTGATATGCCTACCCAGGATTTAGTTGATGCGTTTGAGCCGGGCGATCCTCGCCTCATGGCCACAGTACTAATGGAGGGATCAACTATTCAGGGAAAAGAATATGATCCGGCTTGGTCTTCTACAGGTTATAATAGTCGTAAGTATCTTGTTAAGCGAGATGGCTTTCAGGGTAATGGCAGTGATTCACCTGTTAATTATCGCGTGATGCGTTATTCAGAAGTGCTGCTTAATTATGCCGAGGTTCTAAATGAATTAGGACGTACTCCTGAGGCATATCCATTTGTTAATCAGGTTCGCCAACGAGTGGGTCTTGATCCACTTCCGGCGGGAATGGGGCAAGCAGAATTTCGTGAGGCAGTATATCACGAGCGTCGCGTAGAGTTGGCATTGGAAGGCCACAGATGGTGGGATTTAGTTCGTACTGGACGTGCTATGGAAGTAATGACGGCTCATGGTCGTGGAAGCATTCAGGAATACAATCTGCTTTTCCCAATTCCTCAATCCGAAATAGATGTGAATCCCAAGCTTACCCAAAATCCGGGATACTAAAGGTTAGTTGAGATGGCTGATCATCGGCAGAAGATCAGCCATCTTTTTTCTTATATTTTTAAACCAAAAAAGGGTGAAAAACGCCCTAAAAGTAAAGGTTAGCATCCGAAAAGGAAAGATTATGAGACATATATTCTCTCTAATAGTAGTTTTTTTTCTAATGAGCAATATTACCTTAGCTCAGGCAGGTAATGAAGATATGGGCGCAGAAGCTACCGAAGCCTTGCTTTTAAAAAATTACCGTCCGGAATCCTTATATATACTTCCGGAATATAAGGCTGATAAAGCCAGGTTTAAAGCTATAGATATGCATTCGCACCCCTACCCGAAAACAGAGCAGGAAATTGAGGAATGGGTGCAAACAATGAAGGAAAACAATATTCAAAAAA
>DASVCW010000008.1:0-42161 GCA_036381435.1 Balneolaceae bacterium
CGAAGAATACAAGAATGATGCTTTTGTTACTTTTCACGGTTCCTGGAATCGTAAACCGGCATCCGGATATCTGGTGTCGCGCGTTCATTTTGAGAATGGAAAACCCGTAAAGTTCGAAGATTTTATTACCGGTTTTTTATCTGATGACGGAAAATCACAATTCGGACGGGTGACAGGAATAACAGTTCATTCCGATGGCTCATTGCTAATTACTGATGACAGCAATGGCATTATTTATCGAGTGGCTTATGAAGGGCAGTAAGAAAAGTCCCTTTTGGGGTGAAGGCTGTGAAAATATTATTTCCTGCAAAACTAAAACTTAACTTATTTAACGTGAGCTCGAGATGAGGATGAAAAAGGAATATTGAAATACTTTGCATTTTAGACTATCTCCATTTCAAAAAACCTCCAGGGAAATCCCCCGACCCCCCTTTGGAAAAGGGGGAAGCTCTTCTGGTTTTTGGGATTTTTGCCCTGTCATAATTTGCAATGGCCATAAACCATTTAGTCCATTCAAATCTTAACATTCCCCCTTTTAAGGGGGCGCAGGGGGATTTAATGGGATGAAATATCAATGCCGCAACTATTCTTAAGTCAAGCTTACGTTATTTAAGTTTTATAGCTAAAATTCCGGCTTCGCTCTTTATTATTTACGTGTGACTTAAGAAGGGCAGTAATTGAATTTAGGGAAAAACGGCAAGTGTCAATAGTATAATGCCGATCAAAATAAGAGCTGCATGAATATAGAGGAGAAATCGCTCTTCATTTATACGGCGATTGATTAACCGTCCTCCAAAAATGGCAAGAATTACTATAGGAAGCGCCAGAAGGTAATAGCGGGTTACGGCAGGGGTCCACAAACCCGCGAACCAGTAACCGGCCATCACGAGAATGCTGGCGGGCAGAAAATATCCTTGCAGGGTGGCCCGAAAATGTTGTGGACTCCATCGACGAAGTGCTCCGTAAACGACCAGTGGCGGACCATTCATTCCATAAGCGCCTCCCAAAATTCCCGAACCGAATCCGAATAGCCACGCCCAGCCATCATCCTTTAATTTGTGTTGATTTCTATTCATCAGTGAGTGTACCGAAAAGATGATAATGATAGCCGCGAGAACTGCTTTGACAATGGGTTCGGCAATCATCGTTAAAAGCAGCAAGCCGAATGGAATGCCTGCCATGCTTGAAAGCACCAGCCGTGACGCGCTGCCAAAATGGACTTCCTGCCAGTCTTGTACCAGCACAATAGCCGCTACCGTAATGGAAACAAGCACAGCAACAGGCGCTGCGACTTCAATAGGGATAATGAGTGCCAATAATGGCACAGAAACTAAGGCTTCACCAAAACCGAATGCGGAACGAATAAGAGTGGCAAGGAAAAGTATCGCAAGTACCGGAAGGATCAGCCAGTTTGTTATCATAGATTTTAAAAGGGTTAATTAAAACAACCTGTAAGCGTCCGAAGGACCTGACAGTGTTGTTTTTCAGAAACGCTGACAGGAATCAGAAATGCGCTGATACGCTGTCAGGTTATCTTATGTTTCTAACCCCTAAACAGCGGATAGCCATTATAAAAAGATCTCCCATTAATAAGAGAAAAAAATGAAATTATTTCCAAACATTCTTGGTATACCTGATAAAAGCAATTTATAAAAAGAGAGGCAAATGTGATGAAGATACTTGATGGAAAAACAGCGATTGTAACGGGAGCCGGGTCGGGCATAGGACGAGAAATAGCCTTGCATTATGCCCGGGAGGGAGCAAAAACGGTGATATCGGATATAGATGAATCCGGAGGCAAAGAAACGGTTGAATTAATTGAGGAAAATTCAGGGGAAGCGGTTTTTGTCAAAGCGGATTCTTCAAGTCCCGCTGACAATGAAGAACTTGTTCGGCGTACGGTAGAAGAATTCGGAAGTCTGCATATTGCCTGTAACAATGCGGGAATCGGTGGAGAATCAACTCCCGTTGGCGAATATCCGGTTGATGCCTGGAATAAGGTAATTGGTATAAACTTATCAGGTGTTTTTTATGGAATGAGGTACCAAATCCCGGCTATGTTAGAGGCGGGAGGCGGAGCGATTGTAAATATAGCTTCTATTTTGGGCCAGGTTGGTTTCAGGAATTCATCAGCCTATGTAGCTGCCAAGCATGGTGTGGTTGGCCTTACCCAAAACGCAGCTCTTGAATATAGTTCTCAAAATATTCGTGTTAATGCAGTAGGGCCGGGATTTATCGAAACTCCTTTACTGGCTCAAATGGATGAGGAAGCAAAACAGAAGCTTGTGGCACTGCATCCCATAGGCCGTTTGGGCAAATCAGAAGAGGTAGCTGAACTGGTACTTTGGTTAAGTTCTTCTAAAGCTTCATTCGTTGCCGGTGCTTATTTTCCTGTGGATGGCGGGTATTTGGCGAGGTAAATTTAGCGATAAGATGATCGTAAGTTCGAGATAAAAATATCTTTAATGTATATCTATTGCAGTCCGCGATAAGTCGGGACTGATATGATGATTAACTAAAAATGGGCTTTAGCCCTATAATTTCCTTTTTAATGTGGCTAAGGCCACTTGTAACTACTGTTCCTTTCTCAGTCAGCTAAAGCTGACTGCAATAGATGCATTTTTAGCTCCTAAAATAAAGAAGTTCTTATCTGAACCGCCTTAAGCCAAAAATTTTTGTTATTAAGATTCCATCTCTTTTAACAGGCTGTTTAAGTCAAGACGCTCAGTAACCATTTGTAACTTTCCATCTTCTGTAAACGGCCACTGGTCCTTGGGGCGATCCCAGTATAATTCTACTCCATTATGATCCGGATCCTGAAGATAAATGGCTTCTGAAACTCCATGGTCTGAAGCTCCGGTAATTGGATAATCATGATCAGTTAACCGTTTGTAAATAACGGCAAGATCTTTCCGGGTGGGGTATAAGATAGCAAGATGATAAAGTCCTGTATGATAGGGGGAGGCCGATTCCGCACCTTCACTGTGCCATGTATTTAAACCGATATGATGATGGTAGCCTCCCGCCGATACAAAAGCGGCGCTGTCGCCATAAAACTGGGTGATCTCAAAGCCTAAAAGTTCATGATAGAACTTTAAAGCCCGTTCTAAATCAGAAACTTTGAGGTGAACGTGTCCAATGGATGTCTTTGCCGGGGCGGTGTATTTTTCTTTCACTCTTTTATGATGGATTACGTGATTGTGGGATAGGAAAACAGTTTTTTCGCTAATTGCAATCCATGGTTATTCAAGTTCTCGGATGGTCACAAAATGTTCATTTGGTTGTCTGGCAAAAGCGGGTCATCCCCCTGCGCCCCCTTCTTCCGTAGGAATGCCTTCGGCAAAAGGGGGAAGGATGCTCCGCTGATTTCATCAGCGGATTACACTCATAATTTAAATAGGCTCCTTACTCCTTAAAATCACTCCGCCGCTTCCACACTCTCGGGCAGATGCTCTTCTTTGGCATTTTTAAACGCTTTGCGCGGGGTGAGGCCCAGAATATCAAACATCTTCATATCTTCATCCAGATCGTTATTATCTGTGGTAAGCAGCTTTTCGCCGGTGAAGATAGAATTGGCTCCCGCCATAAAACAAAGGGCCTGTTCTTCCATATTCATATCGACGCGTCCCGCAGAAAGACGAACCATCGAACCAGGCATGGTGATGCGGGCGGTTGCGATCATACGGGCCATGTCGTACCAGGGCACTTTAGGCTGATTTTCCATAGGCGTTCCCTCAACGGCAATCAGCGCATTTATGGGAACTGATTCGGGGTGTTGGGGCATGGTTGCAAGGTTGTGAATCAGTTCAATGCGGTCTTCATCGGTTTCACCCATCCCTATGATACCCCCGCAGCAAACTGAGATATCGTTATCACGCACGCGGCCCAGCGTATCAAGACGGTCTTGATATTTACGGGTTGAAATGATGCGGTTATAGAAATCTTCACTGCTGTCAAGGTTGTGATTGTAGGCGTATAAGCCCGCTTCTTTGAGTTTAGCAGCTTGTTCGTCGGTCAACATTCCGAGCGTACAACAGACTTCCATATCCATATCGGTGATTTCGCGAACCATTTCTAAAACGCGGTCAAAATCTTTGTTCTTTCGGGCACATCGCCATGCAGCTCCCATACAGAAACGAGTGCTGCCCGCCTCTTTGGCTTTTCGGGCTGATGAAAGAATAACATCACTGTCAAGCATTTTGCCCGGCTCAACTTCCGTATTATTGTGAGCCGACTGCGGACAATAGGAGCAATCTTCGGGGCAACCGCCGGTTTTGATTGAAAGCAAAGTGCAAACCTGAACTTCACCCGTTTGCTGATGCTCACGATGTACCGTCGCACCCCGGTAAATGAGTTCCATGAGAGGGGAGTGGTAAATGTCAGTAATTTCTTCTTTAGTCCAGTTTGTTCGTACAACAGCCATAAAATTCCTTTTTTAGATCTGTTATCATTAATTGAAAATAAAAGATGACCTGTCCCAACCGCTGTCGGGAGGCTGTCCGGTTCCTGTCAGCGTCTTTGTCACCAACGCTGTCAGGTCCGCCGGCGGACGCTTACAGGTTGGTTTAAAGTAATGGTGATGAGCCGAAAATACCAATGGAAAAAGGGGGTATTTCGTATAGCATAGTACGTATTATTTTTGGAGCTAATATTCAATGCGCACTACGTACTACGCAACACATTACTGTTTTTTTTATATTCGGCGCATGAAATTCTATAAGAAGTGGAAAAAGATTTACATTGCTCTCGTTGTACGCTGGCGGAAGTTGCGTAAAAGGTATCGTAATAATTTTAAAGATGTTGAAGTTGAATTATATGACATCAACCTGAAATTGCGCCCCTGGTTTCGCGGGTTGGGAATTTTGCTTATGGTTTTGGCGCTTATAAGCTTGATTGTTTCCATAGGTTTCGAACTGCCACCTTATTACCATCGTCTCAATAATTATCTTAATATTGTGATTATGGTTGGCTTTTCAATTCTTTTTTTAAGCCGGCTTTTATTTACTTCACAGAGGGCAGACTTGGTCAAAAGCCACATTCTGGAAGCCATTCTCTTTGCCTTGCTTTTAATAATTGTGGCTCTGTATTTAACAGGTATAGAAAGTATAATAACCTTTTTCGGTTCCTTTCTTGAAGTTGAAAAAACCTTCCAGATTCTTGTAGGGTTCACAAAAATTTACCTCATACTGCTTGTTATCGCCAAATTTATACAGGCTACGCCCTTTTTGCTAACTCTTCAGCGACATCCCGCGCAAATTGTAGTTGTTAGTTTCCTGGCAATAATTCTGATTGGCTCTTTTCTGTTAATGATGCCGAGGGCTACTGTTAACGGAGAGGGTTTATCATTCATTAATGCCTTATTTACTTCTACCAGTGCGGTATGTGTAACAGGGCTTATCGTGGTTGATACTGCCACTTACTTCACAACATTGGGCCAGGTTATTATTATGGTTCTGATCCAGTTGGGAGGAATTGGTATTATTACTTTTGCCACCATTTTCGCCTTATTTATGAGCAATAGTCTGGGAGTAGGACAGATGACCTTTTTAAAAGGAGTACTAAGCGAAGACCGGGCGGAAGAGACTATTGCTACTATTAAACGTGTGGTTGGATTAACGCTTTTTATAGAAGCTATTGGGGTGATCGGTTATTACTTAAGCTGGACGACACTCATCCCCGATGCCGGAGAGCGTTTATATTATTCTATATTTCATGCGGTTTCTGCCTTTTGTAATGCAGGTTTTTCTCTCTTTACCAATAATCTTGCCAGTCATGGAAATCCCGTAAATTTAGGAGTAAATATTACCACTATGATTATGATTGTGCTGGGTGGGCTGGGTTTTACAACAATTTGGGAATTGGTGAAAGGAAATCCGAGGAGGCAGATTCGTCATCGAAAACTATCTGTACATACTCGTTTAGTATTAATTGTAACAGTACTTTTGATTATAAGCGGAACAGTTGCTTTTTTAATACTCGAGTGGAATAATGTTTTAGCGGGTTATGGTATGGGAGAAAAACTACTTATCAGTACTTTTCAGAGTATTACAACCCGTACAGCAGGTTTCAATACAGTAGATATAGGGGCCTTAAGTACCAGTACTATTGTAGTTTTCCTCACTTTAATGGCAATCGGCGGCTCTCCGGCATCCACTGCGGGGGGAATCAAAACAACTACTATTGCTATTCTGTTACTATCAGTTTGGGCAATGATACGAGGACATGACCGCGTGGAATTCTCCAAAAGAACGATACCTACCACGACTATATTTACCGCTTTAACGGCATTTACCTTAGTGGCAACGGGTTTATTTATCTTTACACTGCTGCTGACGATTACAGAAGATTTGCCTTTTATGGCTTTGCTGTTTGAAGAGTTTTCTGCTTTTGCAACTGTAGGACTTTCACGCGGTATTACCTCGTCACTTTCAGATGCGGGAAAACTCATTATTATTCTTTCTATGTTTATCGGAAGGGTGGGAATAGTAACGCTGGCTCTGGCTTTTGCAAAACAGGTTGATAAAAGGCAGTATAAATATCCTAAAGAAACGGTTATTGTTGCATAAGAATCTTGTATAATTTGGTATCATTCAACCGGCATTTTGAATTTAAAATTATTTGATGCATGGGAAAAAGAAGTAATCAGCAGTTTTGTGTAATCGGTTTGGGAGCGTATGGCTTTTCTTTGGCCAAGTCTTTGGCTGGACTTGGAGTTTATGTGTTAGCGGTAGATCATGATCTGGAAAAAGTAGAAGAAGTTCAGCAATATGTTTCAGAAGCGGTTCAGTTTGATGCTACCGATCCCGAAATGCTGGCCAAACATGGCGTTTTTAACGCAGATGTAGTAGTTGTAGGCATTGGTGAAGCCTTTGAACCGGTAGTACTTATTGGTATGGAACTGCTTAAGGCAGATGTGAAACGAATTATTGCGCGGGCAGGCAGCGATACGCAGGAAAGTATTTTAAACCGAATTGGTATTAAAGAGGTTATTCATCCTGAAAAGGATGAGGGGGAACGTATGGCAGCTCAATTAATTCACACAACAGTAAGTGATTACTTTGAGCTTAGTAAAGATATTGCTATTTACGAAATTGAGGCTCCTAAAGATATGCACGGGTATTCACTGTCCGACCTAAAGTTAAGGCAGCGCTATAATGTAAACCTTTTAACCATCAAACGATCTAAAAAAGATGCGATACACGTTGAAGGCATTGACAAAGATGGAACAGAAATATTGGGAGTTTTAGATGCTTCCACCAAGATTCATTCAAATGATCGCTTGGTTATGATGGGACGCCATGATGACATCAATAAACTGATAGAAACGAATTAGTTACTAATCGATTAACGATCTTTAAATTAGACGTATGGAACGAAGATAAATTTTAACTAATTCAGAGTGGTTAAATATGCACTAAGCTATACGAAATACCTTCAATCCAATTTTTTTGAATAGTCATCCGCCCTTTTTAACTTCGTGCTGATTAAATTCAAATCAACTTCAGGAATAGGTTATGTCTGAGTCAAAACCCGGTAATAAGAATAGTAAAAAATATATAGCCGGACTTTCTGTGGCTGCGCTTGGCGTTGTTTATGGTGACATCGGAACCAGCCCGCTTTACGCTTTTCGGGAAAGTTTTCATGCCGAGTATGGTTTAGTTCCATCACCCGCTAATGTGCTTGGTGTTCTTTCACTCATTTTTTGGTCTCTCATACTTATTATATCAATTAAGTATATGATTTTAATTTTAAGGGCAGACCTTGAAGGAGAAGGAGGGGTGTTAGTACTTGCACAATTAATTACCCCAAGTGGTAAGGTGAGCAAAAAAAGAAATTATCTTATCTTAATCGGCCTGTTTGGCGCGGCATTGCTCTATGGAGACAGTACTATTACTCCTGCTATTACTGTACTAAGTGCTGTGGAGGGCTTGGAAGTAGCTACTTCATTTTTTGAACCATACATCATTCCCATAACCATAGGAATTTTGGTGGCTCTTTTCTTTTTTCAAAGTCATGGAACTGCTGCCGTGGGTAAGATTTTTGGTCCGGCTATGATTATCTGGTTTACCACTCTGGCAGTTTTAGGGGTAAATCAGATTGTTCAATCTCCTGAAGTTTTTAAAGCGATCAATCCGGTTTATGCTGTAGAATTTTTTGCTCGCAATGGCCTCACAGCATTTTTAGTGCTTGGTTCTGTTTTTCTCGTGGTTACCGGTGGAGAAGCCCTTTATGCGGATATAGGTCATTTCGGTGCACTTCCTATTCGTATATCATGGTTTGGGTTTGTGCTTCCTTGCCTGCTTTTAAACTACTTTGGGCAGGGAGCGCTGCTCATTCAAAATCCTGAAGCGGTACATAATCCCTTTTTCATAATGGTACCTGAATGGGCCCTTTATCCCATGGTTGTCATTGCTACATCCGCTGCTATTATCGCTTCACAAGCAGTTATTACGGGAGCATTTTCTCTCACCCGGCAAGCTATTCAATTTGGATATTCACCCCGCATGAAGGTTGAGCAGACCTCAAGTAAGGAAAGCGGTCAAATTTATATACCTGCTGTCAACTGGACTTTGATGTTAGTTACTATCGGCTTAGTGCTTGGATTCCAGTCTTCAAGTAATCTTGCTGCAGCTTATGGGATGGCGGTAACGTCTACGATGCTCATTACTACTTTAATGTTTGCCGTGCTTACTTATAAACTATGGAAATGGAGCCTGGCTTTAGTTATACCCTTTGCTGTATTCTTTTTAATAATTGACCTCGCCTTTTTTGGAGCAAACCTGCACAAGATTCCCGATGGCGGTTGGTTCCCGTTGGTTGTAGCAGGTTTAATATTCGGCCTCATGACTACCTGGAAAAAAGGACGTGCTATCTTAGCTAAGCGAATCAAAGCTCATGAACTGCCTTTTGAAACCTTTTTAGATAATGTAGCCAAGCATTCGGAGGTAAAAGAACATGATGTGAAGCGTGTCAAAGGTACAGCCGTTTATATGTCGTCCAATCCCAAAGCCACACCCCCCGCTCTTTTACATAACATAAAACACAACAGAGTAATCCATGAAGATGTGGTAATACTGAGTGTGAAGACGATTAATGAACAACCGTATGTTTCGGATGAGGAACGGTTGCAGGTAGAGAGCCTGGGCAATGGTTTTTACCGGATTATTTTGCATTACGGCTTTAAGCAAAGTATTAACATCCCACAAGCCCTTGAATTGGCAAATGAGCCGGGCTTAAAACTAAAACCGATGGAAACCTCCTATTTTCTGGGTAGCGAACGCGTTCTGCCCACCAGTAAAGGGGAGATGCCTGCGTGGCGCGACCGGTTGTTTGGCATCATGTCTCATAATCAACAAAAAGCGACCGCCTTTTTCGGCCTTCCCGCAAATCGCGTAGTAGAACTCGGAGCACAGATAAGGATGTGAGAAGTGAGAAGTGAGAAGATTTTTGCTTGCAAAAATCCTGCATCCTGCATCACTCATATCAACGAATAACTAAAGCCTAATCTTGAGCAAAGTTCTAATTTCCAGTAAGGCACCCTTTAAAATCGATACTCCTTATAGGTTAATAGAAACCGGAGAGCCGGGAGAAAAACCTTTAATTGTTTATTTGCATGGTTTCAATCAGACTATTGAAGAATTCCAAGAACGGACAGAGAAGCTGCTTGGCTTAAAAGCCTATCATCTTTTTGTTCAGGCTCCATATCCCGTTTACAGTCGCAGGAATCGAGTAAAAAAAGTAGAAGAGTGGGGAAGGGCGTGGTACTGGTATGACGGGGAACAGGCTCAGTTCGTGAAGTCGCTGGAGCTGGCCTCACAATTTGTGCACGATGTGATGGAAAGTGTTTTACAGCAAATTTCGGTGAACCGTATAGCCATTTTTGGATATTCAATGGGAGGCTATCTGGCCGGTTACTTTGGACTGTCGCGACCGGAACAGCTAAGTGAACTGATTGTTATCGGGGGACGCATTAAGACGGAAGTTTTTGAAGAAAAAAGTAATAATGTGGAGCATCTGAATGTGCTGGCGCTGCACGGAAAAAAGGATGAAAGTGTGAAGAGCAGTCCCCAGAAAGAATCATGTGAAAAACTCTCGCAATGGAATGCCTCCGTTACTTTTAAAGAATTGAATGCCGGTCACGATTTAGATGAATTATATATTAATGAAGCAAAAAGGTGGCTGGCGGAGATGTGGGATGAGTAACGCGTGATTCGTAATGCGTGAAAACCTTACTCATCACTCACTATGCATTACGAAGATATATTTACCCTTCACTGAAATAAAGTTGTACAACTAACCATCAACCATAACCAAATTAAATAAAGGTTTTCTAATAAAACTTAGCATATTTGTTTTCAGTTGTTTATAATCAGAGTAAATGATAAACGTACTGGTTTTAATTAAGGGACAAGTCTATTAGTCATGAATGTATTAGTCATAGAGGATGATCCATCCGTACGAACGCTTGTAAGGGCTGTTTTAGAAAAAAATGAGTTTGAAGTTGATCTTGCCGAAACGGCTGCCGGTGGAGAAGAGCGTGCTGTCCAGAAGGCCTATGACATCATAATCCTTGATTTGGGATTACCTGATGGCGATGGTTTTGATCTCTGTAAATCAATGAGAGATCAGGATATTACTACGCCGGTGCTCATTCTTTCGGCGGAGCAGGAAACCGACATCAAAATTAAATGTCTGCGGGTAGGGGCTGATGATTACCTAACCAAGCCGTTTGATACAGGTGAATTGCTTGCGCGCATGGAGGCTATCAGCCGGCGGAGCGGTGATGTTAATGGCGACAGAGTTCTTAGTTGCGGCGAACTTGAAGTGCGAATGCTCGAACGTGAATTTCGGGTGAATGGCAATAAGGTGGAGCTTACTAATAATGAATTTAATCTCCTGGTTTATCTTCTAAAGAAGAAAAATCAGATTGTTACCCAGGAAGAAATCGCCGAAGATGTATGGGATATTCATTTTGATACGCAAACGAACTATATCAATGTCTATATCAGCTATCTCCGAAAGAAAATCCGCGCTTATTCTGAAAATGAATATATCGACACCGTTCGCAAAAAAGGGTTTATTATCAGCTGTGATGAGTGATGTAGATTGCCCATTCTATTCAAGCCTGATGATAAATCACCAAGCTAAACTTTAAAGCTTGTTTAAACAAGCTTCATATCCTAAGAAGTTATAGAAAGTCCGTTTTTACCCCTAAAGGGAACTTGTGCTATCTGAAGCAGTGGAGTTGGTACATTTTGACAGAGCTATTTGTCGAATACCGGAAGCAAGCCTATCAATCCCCCTGCGCCCCCTTCTCTCCCGAAGGGATGCCTACGGCGCAAGGGGGAAATTAAATATGAGCCGAAATTGCACTTCCAGTCGGTTTACGAATATTGGAAACGGATGAAAAACAGCTTTAAGTTTATAAATTTTAAACGAGCAACAAAAAGTCCCCCTTAGCGAAGGGGGATTAGGGGGATTGACAGAACCATTTCTGTATTCAAGAAGGTAAACAGTATTAGAACTAACAGGTGTCGGGCAAGATGCCCGACCTACAAAATATGCTGTAAGGGAGTTGTACTCCCGAACACCAGGAGCGAGAGTACAACTCCCTTTGAGCTTTTACGAACTACATCTTACAGCGGATAACCTCCCTGTATATACTGGCGTAAACTACTGATTTCTCCCTTTTGTTTAGAAATAATGGCTTTCACAAGATCACCGATAGAAACTACCCCTACCACATCACTGCCTTCAAGAACCGGCAGGTGGCGAATTTTTTTATCGGTCATAATTCGCATACAATTTTCAACGGAATCTAAGGGAGTTACAGAAAATACCTGTTTAGACATGATTTCACTCGTTTTGGTATTTTTTGAGGTGCGTCCCTTTAAAATAACCTTGCTTCGATAATCTCTCTCGCTTATCATTCCCTCTAATTTTTGGTTGTTCATCACAAGCAACGCACCGATATTAAGTTTGTCCATTTTGGAGATGGCTTCAAAAACTGTTTTATCAGGTGAGATAGAATAGGCTTTTGTTCCTTTTATTTTTAAAATATCGCGTACAAGCATTTTGCCTCCTTTTAAATGTGGATAGATCAACTAACAAGAAGTATAATAACATATCTTCGGGATTAAATCATAATACTTGATAAAATTTGGTATGAATAAAGCTCTAAAACATCAATTAATTGAATATTTACAAGAATTTATTACAGCGGAGCGATGGGAAACGTTACAAGAAGTGCTTGAAAGCCGTACCCGTTATCTTACCCTTGTCCTCGAGGATATTTATCAACCGCATAACGCCAGTGCTGTATTAAGAAGCTGCGACTGTTTTGGAATACAAGATGTGCATGTTATTGAAAACAAAAATGAATTTGATCCGAGCAAAGGGGTAACTATCGGCGCGGATAAGTGGATTTCGCTTCATTCTTATAACCAGGCAAAGCAAAACAATACAAGGCGGTGTTACGACCATTTGCGAAAAGAGGGCTATTCGATTATCGCAACCACTCCTCATCACAATGATGTAACGATTGATGAGATTCCTTTAGATCGAAAAACCGCGCTGGTGTTTGGCGCAGAATATACGGGACTTTCAGAATTTGCGATGGAAGAAGCCGACGGTTATGCAAAAATACCGATGGAGGGCTTTAGCGAGAGTTTCAACATTTCGGTGGGAGCGGCAATTTGCCTGTATGAACTTTCAACCCGCCTTCGAAAAACAAAAAAGAACTGGCAACTAAGTGATGATGAAAAGGCAGACCTGCAATTCGAATGGCTGAAAAAATCTGTCACCGCTTCAGATAAAATTATAGAACGATTTATGGAGGAAGCTGGAAGTTAGAAGCTGGAGGCTGGATAGGTGCCAGGCACTTTTGGAAGTGCCTGGCACCTTATGTTACCTAAAATCTATCTCGGCAGTGTCTGTTCCATATCAGCAACGACGAACGCCATAACCGCCATGGTAGCAATACACTCTTTATATTCTTCGAGATCAAGTACTTCAATCGTATCGGCAGCGGTATGGTGGTACCAGAAATAACGCGAACCGTCGACTAAAAGTCCCATGCCCGGCACGCCTTCACGCATTATGGGTCCAATATCTGCCCCACCTCCGCCGCGCACCATTTTATCGGCACCGATAGGTTCGAGCAGTTTACTAATTTCAGAAACGATTTTATAAGCTTCATCAGAACCTCCGAAGCCAAATCCAAGCGGTTTAAAAACGCCGCCATCCGATTCTATTGCCAGTACATGATTTTGAAGCGTTCCGTTTTCTTTTACCATATCACGATAACCCGTTCCCCCGCGCAGGCCGTTTTCTTCGTTGGTCCACATTACCACACGAACGGTTCGTTTGGGCCGGAGGCCGAGCTCTTTCATCAGCATCACCGCTTCCCATGCGGCAAAGCATCCGCCCGCGTCGTCCATCGCACCCTGGCCAACATCCCAAGAGTCAATATGTCCACCAAGCACCACAATTTCTTCGGGATATTTTGAGCCTTTGATTTCAGCGATAACATTTCGGGAGGGCACATCGGGCAGCATTTTAGCATCCATCGAAAGTTTGATAACAATTTCCTTACCCCGCTCTTGCATCCGATGCAGCATTTTGGCGTCTTCGATGGTGATAGCGGCTTGAGGAACTTTCTTCACTCCTTCCTGATAACTGGATGTTCCGGTATGCGGAGTTTTCATAGAATAGGGGCCTACGGAACGAATCAGACTTGCCACAGCACCCACTTTAGCGGCCTCAATACCTCCCCGGTAACGGTATTGAACGGTTTCGCCGTAAGTGGTAAAGGGCACATTATAAACTATAATTTTTCCTTTAGCCTGATCTGCTTTCTCATGTAATTCATCAAAGCTTCCCACTACCAGCACTTCCGCTTTAATGCCGCCTTCAGGAGTTCCAATACTGCCGCCGAGCCCCAGCATGGGCAAATTCTTTTTACGGGGAGCGATGAGTGTAGCTGATTCCTCACCCCGTACCCAATGGGGTACCATCACTTTCTGGGTAAACACTGTATCGAAAGGTTGCTTTTTCATTTGGGAAACAATCCAGTCGATGGAATTTTCAAGGCTTTCTGATCCGCTGAACCGGTGGCCGAACTTATCAACGAAAAGAGTAAGCTTGTCGAAAGCCTGTTCATCACTCAGCGCCGCTTCAATAATTTTTTGAGCTTCATCCTGATAGGTTGAAATATTGATATTTGTCGAGTTTTGGGCTGAAGCAACCGAAGCTATAGTGAAGAAGAAAAGGAGGGTGGAGCAAAGGTGGGTTTTCATAGAGTGGCTTTTTGAATTAGTTAACTGCGAGTTTAATAATAATTTGTTGCTTAGATATTCATTTCTTTAAATCCCCCTGGCCCCCTTTGAAAAGGGGGAATTCTTGCTGGTTTTGAATTTTTTTGTCCTGGTGCTAATTTAACATTATGAAATGAATATTTTTCCACTCAAAATCTCTACCTTCCCCCTTTTTTAAAGGGGGCCAGGGGGATTTCTCGGGAATATTTTTAAAGAAAAACTGTTTTCCTGTTCCCTGAATTCTAATCCATCGATTTGTGGTTGTTCTCCACAATTTCTTTATACATCTGGTACTCGGCAGGGGTGATGTCTGCAAAAAGATAGTTGAGAGGGTCTACCGGTTCACCATTTTTATGGACTTCATAATGCAGGTGAGGACCTTCAACCATACCGGTTGCCCCTGAAAAAGCTACTAAATCCCCCCGGTTTACTTTTGTGCCCGGTTCAATGCCTTTTGCAAATGATGAAAGGTGAGCATAATAAGTTTCGTATCCATAACCGTGATCAATAACCAGTAAACGGCCAAAAGTACCGCGAAGGCCCGCATATTTTACAACACCTTCGCCGGTGGCATAAATTTCGGTACCCATGTCTGCCCGCAGGTCAAGTCCGTCATGAGGGCGGCGGTATTGCAAAATAGGGTGGTAACGTAATCCAAATCCGCTTAAAATAATCCCTTTGGTTGGTTTGATTGCGGGAATATGCGTCATTTTCTCGGTATTCTTGTTGTAATAAGCTTTAATTTTCTTAAAGCTAAGCTGCTGAATATTAATACTTCTTTGCAGGCTTTCCAGGTTTCGGGCGGTCCATTTTAGAATTTCTGCCGTTTCCTGGCTATAAACGTTAAATTTGGAATACACTTCGGCTCCCCCGGCCCCCGCTTGTCGTTCATCATAAGAAATAGGTTCCATTCCCAAAACTGAACGGTACATTTCATTATCAACCTGGGCCAGTTGCTCAACCTGCTGGTCGAGATTTATAATTTTCTTCTTTGTTTCTTTCAGCTGGTTGATGAGCACCTGATTTTCAGCTTTTAAAGCAATTTCAGCAGGGGTACCTACCGAAAAGGAGAGCACGGAAATAGCAAATCCTGTAAGAACAACGCCGCATAAAATCCATACACAAGCGGTATAAATTATGCGTTCGAGACTGTTATATTCTACAGGAACAAATTCGCAATTTCCTTCATCATAAAAATAATAGTTATTCAAAGCCATACGAAACGATTGATTGTGACAAATCCCTATAAAAAATTAAAACTTTCTAATACTTAAAGGAGAAAGTACGAGATAAATAAAAATTTTCAAAAATGGAAGTCCTAAATCATTCTACATCGCCTTCAAAATATTCAATAACCCGGCGGGGCATAGATCCCGGCTCCGTTTTTTCGGCAATGTGTGACTTTACTTTTTCCTGAAAAGCTTCTGCCGCGTTATAGCCGTAATGGCGCAATAAGTAGTTCATCGCGATTACTTCGGCAATGACAGTGATATTTTTTCCCGGTGTAATAGGCAAATTTATTATGGGAATGTCAACACCCAAAACAGAAGTTGTAGCACGGTTAAGTCCCGTGCGCTCAATATCTTGTGAATCATCCCAAAGCGACAGCTCCAAAATTACTTCCAGCCTTTTTTGATAGCGAATGGATCGTATTCCAAACATCGACATAATATCAATGATGCCCAGGCCGCGGATTTCCATAAAATGTTTGTTCATTTCTGTGGCGGCAGACATCAGCACGTTATTTTTTTTGGTAAGAATAACTACATCGTCGGCTACGAGTCGATGTCCGCGTTCTACCAGGTCAAGAGCAACCTCGCTTTTACCGATGCCTGATTTTCCCGCGATGAGAATTCCTATCCCATAGACATCAACCATTGAGCCGTGAACCATAGTCTGGAGGGCAAACTGGTCTTCGAGAAAGTCGCGAATGAGATGCAGAAATTGGGTGGTTTCTAAACGGGTACCGAAAACAGGAATTCCGGCTTCGCGGGCAATATCAAGCAAGTAATCGGGCAACTCATTGCTATCAGTGATAAAAAGGACCGGTATTTTAAACTGCGTAAGGTGGTTAAATGCCTTTTTTTGCTTCTCTTCTGAAAGGAACCGAAGGTACTGGGTCTCGGTGTTACCGATGACCTGAATACGCTGGTGGGTGAATAATTTAACGTAACCGGCCAGCGCCAGCCCGGGGCGGTGAAGGTCCGCCTCGGAAATATAACGCTGATTAATGTTGTCTCCGGAGCAAAAGATTTTCAAATCAATTTGCAGGCGCTCTTTCAAGCGTTCAATAAGATATGAAACACTGATCTTTTTCTTTTTGGGTATAGGTTCATGGTTACCGAAAGGCATGATGTTACCGCTGGTGAAGGGTTTTCTGTTTATATTTTTTAAGCTGACGTGAAGCGTTTTCTACCACTTCGTTAATGGCTTGTTCATAAGAGGTGCCTTGTTCTTTTGCATTTAATAATTTTTGAGGCACTCTCATATTTATTTCAGCCTGATATGGATTTTCATCGTCAGCCAGGGGCTCCAAAATTATATCACAGGTAATTATACGGTCGTAAAACTGGTCCAGCTTTTGTACAGAATCCTCAGCATAGGTATGAAGTTCTGTAGATGGTTCAAAATGTCTTGCAGTGAACGTAGTTTTCATAAGTAATCCTCTTCTTTAGTTTAAGTTTTAGCCCTGGGATGAGCTAATTCATAGACGTTTTTAAGTCTTTCGACTGATGTATGAGTATAAACCTGGGTTGCTGCTAAGTTTTCATGTCCCAATAATTCTTTGATCACCCGAATATCTGCACCATTATCGAGCAGGTGAGTGGCAAAACTATGGCGCAGCACATGGGGACTTTTTTGGGTTGCTTCACTCGTTCGTTGCATAAAATCTTTGACGATGCGCTGAACGGCACGAGCGTAAATTCGTTGGCCTCCCGCGGCCAGAAATACGGCTTTTCGGGCATCATCATCTGTTCTTTTGCCAAATAATTCCTGTTTACGGCTAATATGATGTTGCAAAGCTTCCCCGGCTCGTATTCCTAAAGGTACAATACGCTGTTTAGCACCTTTTCCCAGCACTTTTATTTGATGGAGTTTAAAATCCACATCATCTTCATCAAGATTCACCAATTCACTTAAACGAATGCCTGTGCCATAAAAAAGTTCCAAAATAGCGCGATTTTGGGCAGATTCAGCTGAATTTCCTTCGGCTATCTCCATCATCCGGTGCAAATCTTCGATGTTGGCTGTTTTGGGCAGCGGTTTGTCTTTTTTGGGGATAATCAGCAAATGAGCCGGATTTTTTTCCACCAGTCCCCGTTTAAAGCAGTACTTGAAGAATGAGCGTACCGCCGCTACTTTTCTGGCAATAGAGCTTTTCGCTAAACCCAATTCTGAAAGTTCGCCCAACCATAAACGAATGGTAATGCGTTCGATTAAATAAGTGTTCACTTCATCTTCATTCTTATCAAAATGGGTACTGCAAAAAGCTAAAAATTGTAATAAATCAGTTTGATAGGATGAAATGGTGTGCGGCGAAGCATTTCGCTCGATCTTCAAGTAACGCAGATATTTGGAAATGGCCTTCTTCATTTATGCTAATATGGCTACTTTAAGGATAAAAATAAACAGCAAGTTTAGGGAGATACTTCAGTGTCTTTCCGTCCGGGATGATTTTATTTTCATTCAATACAACAAAAAAAGTACGTTCAGCATTTGGAAAATTGCAGGGCGGGTTGCTAAGCCGTGAGGAGGAATTGAAAGAGTGTGTTAACCGTTAAGTCCGTTTAGTACTCTGTTTAGTGCTGTGGCAGATCATCCCCCTGGCCCCTTCGAAGGGGGACTATAATCTGCTGATGTCATCAGCAATTGCATTCAATGCTGAAACTTTAATCAAAATAATTATGGATTTAAAAGCTGTTGAGAAATATGCTCTTGAACACACTACTGAAGATTCAGTCATCGTTCGGGAAGTTATAAGCCGTACCGAGCAAGAGCTTGAATATTCAGATATGATCAGTGGAAAAACGGTGGGACGATTATTAGCGATGCTCATTAAGGTTTCGGGAGCGCGGCGAGTGCTTGAAGTGGGTACTTTTACTGGCTATTCAGCCCTCACTATGGCCGAAGCACTGCCCGAAGACGGCGAGTTGATCACCTGTGAATACAACGAACGGTATGAAGATATAGCGAAAACGTATTTCAACAAGAGTGTACACAGCCAAAAAATTTCACTCAAAATGGGTGAAGCACTGGAGACGATACCGGAGCTGAAGGGCCATTTTGATTTCGTTTTCCTGGATGCGGATAAAATCAACTATCCCAAATACTACCAAATGATTTTGCCGCGGTTAAAAACGGGCGGTCTTATGGCTATTGATAATGTGTTATGGAGCGGAGAAGTACTCAACCCAAAAGATGGAAAAGCCAAAGCGATTGACCAGCTGAATAAGATGATCGCGGAAGATAAGAGTGTTGAACAAGTGCTGCTAACGGTTCGGGACGGGCTTATGCTGGTGCGTAAAAAATAAGGGTTTGAAATTGTAGCTGCGGAAACCGTGGGAATGCGTTATCGCCCACCCCTGATCAGACCGTTGAACGCAGTCTGATTGTCCCCTCCCAAGAGGGGACTTACCTCGTACCGTCGCTCCTCATCAGGCGACTGGTTTTGTCGCCCGATGAGTGAAACAAGCAATAACATAGTCTTGAGTCATTCATCCGACTTAGCCAAAGGCATTCCTTCGGAACAAAAACCAGAATTCGGATGAAAATTTTACCACTACTGGTGCGAGCGTCCCGCTCATACCTTTCTAAATAGCTGCCAAAGTGGCACAAGCGAGACGCTTGCGCCAGTTTTGAGGAACGGAACGAGATGAAAAGCAGCAAGGATAGTCCCCTCCAAGGAGGCGTGGCTTTACGTTTTTTGCAAAGGCGGGATGGTTCGTTAAATTTTGTCTTAAAGGTGTTTTGAAGGGGAGGTTGGTTTCCCAAAAAAATAAAGCCTGATTCGAAATAAATCGAAATCAGGCTTTAAGATTAGGTTTTTGAATGAACTATTTTTCCAGTTCAACCAATTCAATATCGAACGTTAAGTTCTTACCGGCCAGTGGATGATTGGCATCAAGCGTAACATAATCATCATTAACAGCAGTGATTTGAACAGGAATAGCTTGTCCATTCTGCTGCTGTTGCATCTGAAGCTGCATACCTACCTGTGGATCAACATTATCGGGAAGATCCGATTTTGAAACTTCCAGTTCAAGATCTTCGCGACGCTCTCCGTAAGCTTCATCAGAAGGAATGTTTATGGTGGTGTTGTCACCTTCTTCCATGCCAATTACAGCCTTTTCAAAACCCGGAATCAACTGTCCTTCACCCAGGGTAAATTCCAGTGGTTCTCGTTCGCGGGAACTGTCAAAAACAGAACCTTCATCGGTTAATTTTCCAGTGTAGTGAACTTTTACAGTGTCACCTTCTTTTACTTTTGACAAAATACTACCTATTTATTTTTCCTTTCTATGAGCTTAAATATACTGTTTTTTAAGGTCAATTGATGCCAAATGTTCCGTTAAATTTTCGCAATGTTAAGGCGGATTCAGTAAAGGTTGAATCGCGGACAACACGAAAAGAAATTTGTCCCAGTACCAAGCCATTTTCGGTTGTTACACTTACGCTCCATTTTCCCGGCCAAATATTTTGTTTGAAGGTGTAGCCCCTGTAGCCTCCTTTCCGCCCGCCCAAAACCTGGTAGCTGATTTTATCTGTGGTATGCCAGGTATCGGTCTCTTGTTCATACCAGCTCCACTCATGCCGGACAGATTTTTTCAAATCAGTGGGAGCAAATATCGAAGTATAAACAAACACAGTGTCTCCGGGAGTGTAGTTGAAGGTATTATCATAGGTTTTCCAAAAGCTGTAAAAAGGGGTTTGTTCATAAGTGACCAAGAAATTCTCATCATTCTTCTCGACATTGTAAGCCACCATTCCCGATTGCAGCGATAGGGGCACCGGAGGAATAAGGTTCAAGTAGTAACAACTGTTGATGAAAAGATAAATGCCAAAAATTAATGTACTCACCTTCCATATTTTGATGTCTTTCCGAGCTGAAGGGCTTTTTCGATAAATGTAAAAGATAAACAGAAGAGTACAAGCCAGACTGGCTAAACCCGAAACGATAAAGAGAAAAGTATTCATCACTTCAAAAATAACGGGCGTGAAAAAAGTAAAAAAAGTAAAATTGACAAAAAAATAGGCTCCGAATTGCAGATATTTATTGGAAATTCTGTGCTTAAGCAACTCGTTAGAAAAGAGCAGAATGAGCAGAATCAGAAAAAAGACGATGGTTTTGGTAAAGCTGACACTCTGAAAAAAGAAAATAACGTATGCACTTGACAGCCCGCCCAGGAAAAACTGAATAGCAAGCGGGGCATACTGCTGGTAAGGCTCCAGAAAAGTATTATCCCATCGTCCATCATCAGCCCGGTTGAAAATATAGATGCAAATGCTGAGGCAGCATAAATAGTTGAATAATATGAAGTTGCTGTACCATCCATCAATGCTGCCAAGGGTGAGGCTGTCCCAAATAAATCCCCCCACGAAAAATATTAACGGAACATACTTCCCCTGCAGCGAATTTCTTACAAATCTAACCATTTATAGCGTTTTTTAAAGCTATTGGAACCATTTAAATCACAAAATTATTACCTTTAGAAAGGCAGAAAATATATAAAGTTTAAAGATTATGATAAACAATATGGACGAGATTCTTAAACAGGCTAAAGGGGTGGCAATAATCGGCTGCTCAGCCGTAAAATATCGCACAAGTTATCACATCGCGAGTTATTTGAAAGAAAACGGATTGCGGATTCTGCCGGTAAATCCTAATTACGAGGAAGTGCTGGGAGAGGAGTGCTATGACAGTGTCAAGGATATTCCCGATGATATTAAAGTGGACATAGTAGATATTTTTCGGGATTCGCAATATACGGCCCAAATGGTTCAGGAAGTAATTGAATGGGCCGGGAAAACAGATCGCAAGCCGCTTATTTGGACTCAGCTTGATGTTTCATCACCCGAGGCAAAGGCGTTGGCAGAAGAAGCTGGATTTGATTATGTGGAGAATAAGTGCATAATGGTTGAACACAGCAAAAGGCTGGATATAAAGCACGAACATTAAAATAGATGTCAGGCACTTTGAAAAGTGCCTGGCATCTGAATTAACATCTCAACATTTTTCTACACGGTCTTATCCTCTTTACTCAGAACTTTCTTACGTTCTTTTTCGTGTTCTTTAAGCTTTTTAGCTAACAACCTTTCAATAATTATTTCATCCTCGGGAGGGATATAAGTGGTAAAATCGGTTAGCTTTTTATCAGGGGTGAGGTATTCAATTTGTAAGGCGTTTTCGGAATGCCAGTTGTAAGCAACTACTTTTTTCCAGGGTACAAACTGATCAAGGATGAGGATGCCGCGATAACGAAATTCGGGCACGATATTCAGCGTAAAGCCGAACAGTCCGAACCCGATGAGTGACAGCCCGGATGTGATACCAATCCCGGTGAAGGGTCCTAAAGTGAGAACGCCGGTACGGTAAATTCCGAAAGCGATCAGTAAAATGGCAATCATGGCGGGAGCGGCTTCAGTCCAGAATGAACGATAGGCATACTCAATATTTTTGGCTTTTCTGCGAAGGGAAACCATTTTAATCGCAAACCCGCTGAAGAAACCGGCTGCTAAAGTGTATAAAAACATGGTAAATTTAGCGGCAATCTCCTGGGGAAAATAACCCATCCAGTGAACGGCTGTCAAAATGGTGAGTACAAGCATGGCAAGGATGAAACCGTTAATCACCCTGCTTCTTGACAATTGCTGAAGACGAAATATCCTGCGAAAACCCATCAGGAAGGATAAGAGAAATGCCAGCCCTAAAAGAGCGATTAATAAATATGCAGACTGATTGGATTCCATTTCACAAAGGCCTTAAATTCAACCGTATTTATTGCATATTGCGTATTTCGTATTGACCAAAAACAATACGAAATACGCAATAAGAAATACGATCTCAAATATAGCAAAATGAGCAAAAATATAATACCTGTCGCTGTTGGAGTTTCAAATAGTGAACAAAAGCTGGAAATTGAATGGTCCGATGAACATCATTCTGTATACCCGCTTTTTGGACTTCGAAAAAACTGCCCGTGTGTGACTTGTCGCGGGGGACATCATAAAATGAACTCCTTTGATCGCTCCCTGTTTTTTGTTGATCCACCCCGGCATTTTGAAATTGAAAACATCAAACAGATCGGTAATCATGCTATAAAAATATTCTGGAGCGACGGACACAACAGCGGAATGTACCAATGGGAAACCCTGCGCGAGATGTGCCCGTGTGAAGAGTGCGGGGGAGAATAACGAATATCGAACAAGGAACAAGGAATGATGAAGTAAGCTCCCTTCGGAATTCATCATTCTTTGTTCGATATTCTGCGGTTCCCTACCTCGGGTTCGTTGCCCAAACGCTCGTTTCGGTAATGAACCCGCGATCGGGGAGGCGAAGCATATCACACATGGTTCGGGCGATGTCATCAGCAACGAGTTTCGTTTCATTAAAGCTGCGTTCACCCATTCCTGCATTTTCATAAAAGTGTGTCTGTACTTCGCTTGGATTAATCTGCATCACCCGAATATTATGGGGACGAAGTTCTGCCCTCCAACATTCCGTCAGTGCTCCCAGCGCAAATTTGCTGGCGCAATAAGCCGACCCGCCTTCAAATCCTCTTTTACCTGCCGAAGAGGAAACATTGATAATATTGCCGTAATCATTCTGAATAAAATGTTTGGCAGCTTCGCGGGCTACCAGCATAGCACCTAAAGTATTAACCCGCAACTGGCTTTCAAAATCGCTCAGTGAAAGGTTGATCAGCTTGGTAAAATGTCCATATCCTGCATTGTTAATCAGTACGTTAAATCCATCCAGTTTCCTGACCGTTTGCTCAACCAGGTCAATGACCGAACCTTCCTCCCGTACATCACAAACCATAGGAACGGCACCTATTTCATTAGCCGCATCTATAAGTTTACTTTTTGTTCTTGCGGCGATAACGACTTTGGCTCCGGCATCAATAAGTTGTTTTGCGGTTGCTTTTCCGATACCCGAACTGCCACCCGTTACCAGTACTTTTGCGTCTTCTAAATTCATGGCTGTTATTTTTGATTGAAATGCATTTACCTTTTAAAGAATAAATAGCCGTAAGTAGTTCCGTAACCGCAACGAACGCCATGGTTAAGCTCAGTGAAACTCTGTGCCTTTCTCAGTGTCTCTCCGTGCTATTTCACTGAGTTTCACAGAGAAGCACGGAGATACACAGAGATTGTCCTCTGTCACAATTTTCGTGCTTCACTTTGAACCCAAAATGCCGCAAGTTTATAACTTGTGGTTTAACTGTTACACGAAGCCACACGAAGGAGACTCAAAGGTTCACTAAGGAAACTCTTTGTGCAACTTTGAGCTTCTTTGCGACCCTTTGTGAAATAGCCTTAGTTGAAATTTAATGCCTTTCGTTGAACTAAACCCCACGCATCATCCACATGCCGTTGCTCGATATTTGTATTCCCGATCACCATTCGAATTGTAAATTTACCATTGAGTTTAGTGTGGGTGAGAAACAGCTTTCCGCTCTGCTGAATTTGCGCGAGCAGTTTTTCATTAAGCTCGTTCAGCTTTTGTTCATCAGAAATATGACCGGGGTGATATCGAAAACAAAGCAGGTTGAGCGGGACAGGAGCGAGTAACTCGAAATGCTCATGCTGCTCCATTTTCTGCCTTAGGTTTTGTGCCAAAGAAATATGCAGGCGTAGCTTTTCCCGCAAGCCCTCAGCTCCGAAACTGCGCAGTACAAACCACAGTTTTAAAGCGCGGAATCGGCGCCCTAGCGGAATGCCCCAATCGCGATAATTTTTAACGCGCTCATCTTCGGATGTTTTAAGATATTCCGGCAAGATTTCAAAAGTGCGCACCAACAAGCTTTCATCCTTCACATAAAAAGCTGAGCAGTCAAAGTTGGTGAACATCCATTTGTGGGGATTGAAAACAAAGGAATCAGCCCGTTCAATGCCTTCATTCATCCACCGCATTTCGGGCAGGATAAGGGCAGTGCCTGCGTAAGCAGCATCCACATGCAGAAAAATATCGTACTTTGAACAAATCTCGCCGATGGCTTTTAACGGGTCAATGGCTGTAGATCCCGTAGTGCCGATAGTGGCAACAACAGCGGCGGGTCGATGCCCCTTTTCCAAATCATCACGAATGGCATTTTCCAGGGCTTCGGGTTGCATGGCAAAGTTTTCATCAACCGCTACTTTTCGAAGATTTTTGCGTCCGAATCCCGCAATTTTCACATCTTTTTCGATGGAGGAATGGGTTTCTGATGAGCAATAAATAATAAATTCCTGATCACCGGAAAATCCTTGCTCATTGACTGAAAAATCACTTACTTTTTCGCGTGCCATCAGCAGGGCACAAAGGGTGGAGGTGGAAGCGGTGCTTTGAATCACCCCGGTAAAAGGATCGGGCAAATCAATAAGTTTTCGCAGCCATTCCATCACCCGTTCTTCGAGCTCGGTAGCGGCGGGTGAGGTAAGCCAGCTCATGCACTGAGCGCCAAGGGTAGCGGTAAGCATTTCACCCAAAACAGAAGGATAGCTGCTATTAGCCGGAAAGTAACCCATAAAATTGGGACTTTGCCAGTGGGTCATCCCCGGCATAATAATTTCTTTAAAATCATCGAATACGGCATTGAATGATTCGTTCTCCCCGGGGGCAGAATCGGGAAGCTGAGCCAGAATTTTTCCTGGATTTATATCCGGACTAACCGGGTAGCTTTCAACTTCTTCAAAATAGTCCGCCATCCAGTCGACCAACTTGTGAGCCTGCTCACGAAATTCCTTATTGTCCATTTTTAATAACATTAATACTGGGATTACACAGAGAGTCACAAAGTATGCACTGAGTGGCACTGAGAAAATACTTTGTGAACCTCTGTGTTTCCTCAGCGTAACTCAGTGTAATTTTTCCTGTATATACCAATTTTTGAATAAAATTATGTCACAAAATCGCCTCGAACACTATAAAACCATCAGCACTTCAGCAGCAAAAGAACTCCAGCAAGAGTTAAGTTTGCAAATTTCGCTGAAAGACCTGGAGGCACAGCCAAAACTAATCGCCGGTGCCGACATCTCTTTTAACCGCGGCTCCGACATCATGCATGCCGCTATTGTAGTTCTAAAGCTACCTGAATTGAAGCTCGTGGCGCGTTCACTCGTTTCCGATAGAACCGAATTCCCCTACATTCCGGGATACCTGGCCTTTCGCGAATTGCCGGCACTGCTCTTAGCCTGGCAGCAGCTGGAAATCAAGCCTGATGTGCTCATCCTCGACGGACACGGACTCGCTCACCCAAGAAAAATGGGCGTTGCTACGCACTTTGGCATCGAAATTAACCGGCCCACGATCGGCTGCGCAAAAAATATTTTAGTCGGAAGCCATGACCCGCTGCATCTTGAAAAGGGCTCTTTTGCACCGCTTTTTCATAAAGAAGAACAACTGGGAATTGCTCTGCGAAGCCGCACTAACGTAAATCCCATTTTCATATCACCCGGCCATCGCGTTTCTTATGATGACGCTTACAATATCATTATGCAAACACTGCCGAAATACAAACTGCCGGAGACCACAAGAATGGCGCACCTTTGGGCGAATAAATTGCGCAGGGGAGAGTGTGAGGCAGGGTATTTTGGTATAGGGGAATAAGGTATAGAGGTATAAGGCTGCCCCACTCTGATCGATTGCCCCTTATACCCCCTAAAATGCCGCAAGTTTATAACTTGTGGTTTAACTGAAATAGCCCTTACACCTTCAACCTTTTCAACACTGATTCTGCGGCATGAAAACCGCACATCCCGTGAACGCCGCCGCCAGGGGGAGTGGATGCCGAACAAATATACATATTGCTATCGGGGATATGATAGGGATCAAAAAGTCCCGCGGGACGCGTAAAAAGCTGGGTGATGTCCTGCCGGCCGCCGTTAATATCCCCGCCGATGTAGTTTGGATTATAGGCATGCATCGCTTGCGTATTCATCACGTGCTGATCAATAATGCAGTCGCGAAAGCCGGGAGCGAAGCGTTCTATTTGATTCAGAATTGGTTCCGTCATGTCTTTGGTTGAGCCGTTTGGTACATGGCAGTAAGCCCAGCCGGTATGCTTGCCATACGGGGCACGACTGTTGTCAAACAGGCTTTGCTGGGCAACGAGCACATACGGCTTTTCGGGGTGATGGTCGCAGGAAACAGCCTTTTCCGAAGCCGCAAGTTCTTCAAAAGTGCCGCCTAAATGAATCGTACCTGCTTTTCGGCAAAGATCATCCTTCCAGGGAATAGGCTCACTCAGCGCCAGATCTACCTTGAACACACCCGGTCCGTATTCAAACTTGCGTAACCTCCTTGCATAACTGTGATTCAGTTTATCTCCGGCAATATCGAGAATTTGTTTGGGCGAGGTGTTAAATAAAATGACATCCGATGCAGGCAATTGATTGAGTGAACTGATTTCAGCTCCGGTCTCAATTTCGCCTCCCAAAGCGATAAAATAAGAAGCCAATGACTGGGTGATCTGTTGAGCTCCGCCTTTGGGAAAGGGCCAACCGCCGGTGTGAGCGGCAATGGTCATCACGAGTCCGATAGCAGCTGAAGAAACAGCATCAAACGGCATGATGCTATGAGCGGCTACTCCGCCGAAAAGGGCACGGGCTTTGTCGGTTTGAAACATCCCGGCTACTGCTTTGGCCGATCGCAGTCCCAGCATTCCGAAGTTTGCCATCAAAAGGGGATGGCGGGGCAGCGGGTTGAATGGAGACAGGATTTGCGGACAGAGCTGCTCCCACGATTCCACAAAAGGAGCGATGATGCTGCGATAGGTTTCCCCGTCTTCTCCTAAGCGGTTAGCTGTTACATTTAACGAGCGGGAAATAACGGCCGCTGGCTGATCATCTAACGGGTGAGCAACGGGAATATCAGGATATACCCATTTGAGTCCGTGCTCTTCAAGAGGCAGAGATTCGAAAAAAGGGGATGCCTTGGCCATAGGGTGAATAGCCGAGCAAACATCGTGGTGAAAGCCGGGAAGGGTGAGTTCCTGCGTACGCGTACCCCCGCCGATCGTCTTCTCCTTCTCGAAGACCTTCACCGAAAGCCCCTCCTGCGCCAGCCGGATAGCAGCCGCAAGTCCGTTGGGACCTGATCCTATAACGACAGCATCAAAAGACATTTAAAATGTTGGTTAGATAATGAGTGCGAAAAAGTTATGAATTCTTAAAAATGAATATATAAAGAGTTAAGCAATTAAAAAGCGGAAAGCCAAAGTTAGAATCGGGATGGGGAGGAATGATAAATTAGAAATAAGGGCTTTTAGTTCCTCTATTTAGAAGTTATGCTTCAGTATTATATCACTTACTTGAAGCATAATATGCAGAAGTAAGACTGTTTTGCATCTTAACCATCTATTTACGAAACTTCTATGCATGCGTAATAAAAAATTATGAAATAACCCTTGCGGTACAAGTATAGTTAGGGCAATTCACCAATTTCAAAAATGGAATTAGTAGATTCTAAAAAATTAAAGGAGTTAATATCTGATTTTCCTATCTCTCACAGTAAACATGCTATTCTTAATGCTTTTATCCATTTAAATAAAGCTAAAGAAATAGTCGATATTGATTATAAGATGGCTTACTTCAGAACTCTAACTGCTATGGAAGAGATTAGCAGTGGTCTTATTTTAGGTTTAACCATGAAAGGTTATAAAAAAGTATCTGATATGAACTATCGACAGCATTATCAGAAATTCCTTTTCTTCAATTATTTCCTTTTTTCCTTCACACACTTTCTTCGGACAGTGTCAGCATTAAATCCTAAGTTCCATATAGAAAATTCAGGCAAAAACAAAAGCCCTAAACTTTACCTACATTTGTTTGATAATGAATCAAAACAAGTTTACACCCCCACCCCTCCATTTAATTCATATTTAGGCAAAAGAAATAAGCCATCTGATTTAAATTTAAATTTTAAAAACACATATGGTGAAAATGTCATTGATGAGCTTATCAGTGCGTCTAAGAATTTATGTGCACAAAGAAACAATTTGCTTTATGCTTCCCAAAAAGGTATTTCTAATTATGAAATTGATTTTGACAAATATTTAGATGAGATAAGAGAAAATTTAATTCTACTAACCTGCGTGTGGGTAACGGTGATTCAATTCGATGAACAATTTTTTATTCATCAAGTTTTAGACTCCTTCAAAAAAATTATGAACAAAATTAAAGATGATGATTCTATTGATAAATTAATTGAAGAGAATTTTATATCAGAAGGCGAATTTCGTACAATAAATATAAAATTGCCCTAACAAGGCGCATTAATGCGGACTTGACTCAAACTTCGATTTGGAGTTGTGCCTTATTCCCGGAATTTAGCTTCTTTTGAGTTAATAATCTTCTAAAGGCCGGTTATGCGCAAGGTCGTTATACTACCAAACAGAAACTGATCAGAGTAGAATATGAAATTATTAGAAGTTAGTTTTGAAGGGGGAAGTTTTGAAATTCATAAAAATTCAGTTGGCCATTTTTATATGAATAGGTTGTTCAGCATGATGGGAGAAAATTCTAAAGCCGATTCAAGCAAAAAATCCCTTTACAAAGTGCTTTCAAAGTGTCAAGAATTGTTTGGCAATTGGTGGAATTTATATCCGCTTCATGTTGACGAGTCTTTACACGAATATATTTCGTTTCAAATATCAAAAGGTTTAAAAAGGGATAATTTTAATTTAGACAATTGGAAATCATTTGGAATTAATGATTCACTTCCAGAATCAACGTTAAAAGACCTTCTTTGGGATGGCGAATCCCCTTATTGTAAGCTACATGGTTATCAGGTGCCGATGCGATTAAATGACCAAGATTTTTTTGAATGTCCAGTCTCTGGATTGCAAATTTGTAGATATGGTCCTATTGGAGTAATTCTTAATAAACGTGGAAAAGGTCATTTTAAAAAAGAAACGATAGATGCTAAAGGCGTTTATTTGTATCCACAATCAATAAATAAAGTCCCATTTTTTAAAAAAGATAAATCATTTTCTGGCTTAAAGGGATTGACTAAACAAATAAAAAATATTAGAGATGATTGAAAATTATAACACCTTAAAAGAAGATTTCGGCCACACATCTTCTTGGGCATTATGGAGCGAAGAGAAATTATCAGAGACCGCCATTATTGAAGCAAACAAAGATAAACTTCATAATAAAGTAATAATTGTAGGGCTAAATGTATCCGCAGATATCAACAAGGATTGGGAGAATTTTCACAGTGGTAATCATGATAGAAAGCTAAAAAAACTTTTTAATGAGAGTTCCTATCATGGGGCTTATATGACTGATATAATTAAAGAATATCCAGAAGCTGATTCAAGCCAAACTGACTATAAAGACCCCAAATTACGGGAGCCCAATATCAAAATATTTCTTGACGAAATGAAGCTTTTGGGAGTTGATGAAAATGCGTTGTTTATTCTTTTTGGAAATGAAACAAAAAATATTTTCTTCGATGAGCTTATGTTTCACTATAAGAATGCTGTTCATTGCATGCATTATTCTTATAGAAGTATAACAGATAATAACTACATAATCCAAACAAAGGAAACACTTTTAGGTCATTATCAGAAGACTAAAAATATTTGTGGAACTGAAAAATTCAAACCTTTAGAATAAAAGTACAAAGTTTGGTATAAAAAGGCGCATTAACGCGGACTCGACTCCCTCCTACGCCCCAAAAAGCAGGGCTTCGGCAGGGCAGGCAAACTTTGGTTTGGCTTTTTGCCTTATTCCTGAATTTTAGCTTCTTTTAAGCTCGTAATTTTAAAGGCCGGTTATGCGCCGGGTCGTTATGTTGCTTAAATTACAAGGCTATGGAAACTGAATCTGAAAAATATGTCTTTGAAATAACAAGTAAGTCATTTCTTTCGCTTTGGAGTTATCCAAATCCTACTGGTAAAAAAGGTAAAGAGTTATGTGACATTCTGATTGTTTGTGGAAATGACGTTATCGTAATTAGTGTAAAGGATATTACGCCTACAGATTCGGGAAGTATAAAAACTGACTGGAATCGTTGGCTTGATCGAGCTATTGATAGTTCTGCCAAACAAATTTATGGCGCTGAACGATGGTTAAAGGGAGCCACTCACGTCATTGAGAATGATGGAACTGAAAGCCTACCTTTACCTTCTTTAGAAAATAGGAATATACATCGAATTGCTGTTGCATTTGGAGGTGGAGATGAGATGCCAATTAAATTCGGTGATTTTGGGAAAGGATTCGTGCATGTTTGGGATAAAAAAGCATTTGATATAATATTGAAAGAGTTGGATACAATTACGGATTTTATCGAATATCTCAACTCAAAAGAAGAGCACTTTCTTCAAGGAAATAAAACAATATTCATAGGACATGAGGAAGATTATCTGGCTTATTATTTAGTAAATAATAGAAGCTTCCCTCAAGAAGATGCTGTAATAATTATAGACGAAGGAATATGGGAGGAATTTGAAAAAAGCCCGGAATACCAACTAAGAAAGGAGGAAGATGAAATTAGTTACCTTTGGGATTCAATAATTGAAACCTACATCCAGGGTATGAAAAATGACCATGCATATGTAAATCCTGGTTTAATTAACGCTGAACCAGCACTTCGGGTTATGGCTTTAGAAAGAAGATTTGGGAGAAGATTATTATCCAAATCTCTAATGGAATTTCGAGAACTAGCTAAAAATAAAGAAGTACGTTCTAGGTCAGTATTCTCTCCTTTTTCAGAAACTACATATGTTTTTCTTCCTGCTTTTCTCGATGAAGATCCTCAAGATCGGATGGCTGAGCTTAGCGCGCGATGTTGGGTAATGAGAGATAAGATTAGGCAAAATCCTACTGTTGTTGGTATTGCAACTGGGGATTTAAAACCAGGCCATCCATTGGAACTATTTTACTTATATAAACTTAACTGGTCAGATGAGGATATCGAAAAAGCAAAGGAAGCTAGAGAGGAGTTAGGTTTTTTCAAAAATCCAGACACCAAAAATTATAACGAAGATGAATACCCAGCAACCTAACCCGCGCATTAAGGGGACGCACCTCGCCAAGCCTTGCCTGCTTTTGGCATTTTAACTTCCCGTTCATTATTTAACAACTCAACATTTTTTCGTGCGCACCTTATGCGCAATGTCGTTAACCTGCTTTATCAAAATCCATTTATGCAAGTATATCAAGACTTAGAAATTCATAAAAGCTATACTCCTGATCAAGATTTGATAACCTATATAATAAACTTTTCAAAAGGATTTGATGGTTGGGTTTTCTTAGAAGAAAGATCTGATGATTATTCAAAAGGCTTGGGAGAGCCTGCTTGTGTAATAGGTTATAAAGACAATAAACTCAACGAGAAAATAGCTTTCTTCTTTGCATCTAGAAAACCTAATAAAGGAATCTATTTAACAAACATGATCCCTGAAAGTTCTGATCTAAATAAAACCGAACATAATACTTATGTATCTACATTTATAAAGGATTTGCGAAAATTTTCCAAAGCAAAAACTTACGATATACGATTGAAAATTGGGAAAGCAGAATTTGATTTAAAAGATATTATTAAAGCTCCTAAAACCCGTGCTCGGTTTCAATTTTACCTAAATCAGTTTCCAACAAGTTACCATCCTCTTGATATAAAAAGATTAGACAACTTTATCTGTGCCCTTCACCGTTTTAACGCATATGTCAATTTAGAATATTTACAATCATATTTAACTATAGACTTAAACTGGAAGGAAGAAGATGCTGAATGGTGTACAAAAAGAATTTCTACTGGCTTAAGTGTATTAAGAGCTAATCAAGTATTCTGGGGCGCAGGCTAACAAGGCGCATTAACGCGGACTTGACTCCCTCCTACGCCCCAAAAAGCGGGGCTTCGGCAGGGCAGGCAACTTCGGTTTAGTGTTTTGTCTTATTCGCAGAATTTAGCTTCTTTGAAGCTCGTAATTTTCCAGATGGGAATCTAAAGGCCGGTTATGCGCTGGGTCGTTAGGTGTTTTTACCTGTTGTCAAGAATCTTATTATGAAACACAAATACACGAATTCTGAGATCAGCTTGACACACATCTATGCTGCTTTGAAGACAGTTGATGAAATTGAAAAACTATGGAGAGCGGTTTTGTGGTTTGAGCGTGCTGATTACCATGTGTACGGACATACAGCAGAGTGGATTTTGTCTGGAGATCCCCCTTATGCTGTTGAAGCCAGAGAAATTCAGCTAAACAATTCCGGTGAACCCGAAGAAATCGGCATTCTTGATGGTAGTACTGAACCTCCAATTCGCTTTTTTAGATTTCATTATAGACTTGGTAAAAGATTGTACCGAGCGTTGAAACCAGTAATGGATGATCCAGCTTCAAATCGAAGCAAGAGCAGGGGTACAAGAAGGGGTAACGTTAAAGCGAAGGATAAACGCCTAATTTATTCAAGAGATAATAAGAAGTGCCAATTTTGCGACCAGCAGCAAACTATTAGAATCGACCATGTAATTCCATTAAGTTTTGGCGGTTGTAATGATGTTTGGAACTTGCAATTGCTCTGCAAACGTTGCAATCAAAAAAAACTTAATTATCTACATCCAGAAGCCATGCGCTTAGCTATTAAGAGACTTGAAACAATAATTAAAACTGAAGGGGACGTATAATTATGAACAAAAACACCTAACCGGCACATTAAGCGGACAGGCCTCGCCCTTTCTTGTCACCTTCCCACCACTTTTTGCAATTCTTATTTTTCCTGCTAATTTGGTTTTAAATCTTTGCACCGGTCATTGGGCATTAATCTATCAAGTATCTGCATGAGATACCTTTATTTTGCGATAATTTTATTTTTTATAGCATGCTCATCTTCAAATGAACTTCTTAGGCTTAATAGCATTTCTAACGAAGTTGAAAAAGGTGACAAAGTCGTTCTTTCATATATTGAGTTGCATAGAAATAAGCCAAATCTTATTTCTATTTGGGCTTGGCAGAAGTACGATGAATTTGTTGTATATCGGAAAAATAGAAAAGATGGTAAATTTACCATAATAGGGTATGTTGATCTGAAGAAATCAGATAAATATTCAATATCTAGGATAGCCACCGTTTTCTGGGATTCTTTAAATTCGTCTTTAGAGAGTAGATATGAAATCTATCCAATTATTAACAACAAAATTGGTACTAAGTTACCAGTCATTTATGCAACCAGTGACACAGCTTATTATTATCGAATAGAAAATAAAGAACAATTAATACCTAACAAGGCATACTAACACGGACTTGTGGCACACTTCGGTTTAGTGCTTCGCCTTATTCCCGAAATTTAGCTTTTTTTGAGTCAGTAATTTTCAAGCCGGTTCTGCGCAAGGTCGTTACACCACTTACTTCTATCATGTCTACATCCTGGGAAAATTTAATTGAAGAGCTCAGTAGCCTTCAGCATCAGTTTATCAAAGTGGTTGAACAGATAGAAAAACCTAAAAGAAATAATCCTGGAGTTTGCGGTTCTTGGTCTCCCAAACAAGTTGTTGCTCATATAACAGGATGGGATAAAGAAGTCACTCGGCAATTTGGCCTTTTCCAAGATGGACTCAAAAAAGCTATTGAACATGATATTGATGAGTTCAATAAAAAATCTGTGCAGGAGCGCAACCATTTAAGTTGGGAAGAAACCGTTGCTGAACTACAACGAGCTCACGAGCAATTTTATCAAAAAGCCAAGTCAATTTCTTCCCAAGACCTTTCCAAAAAGGAGAATACGGAGATTGGGTAGAAGTACAAATTGATCATTATATCCACCATACTCAGCAACTCAAGAAATGGGTATAAAGGTGGTATAACAAGGCGCATTAACGCGGACGCAAGGCAAACTTGGTTTAATTCACTGCTTTTGCAATTCCGGCTTTTCCTGCTAATTTAATTTTAAATCTTTGCGCCGGGTCGTTAGCCATATAAATAAATTTCTCTAATGAAAATATCTTTACTACAAGTTCCATGGGATTCAGGATACTATGGCAAAAGAATGGGTAGAGGTCCGATTCACTTGGTCGAACAGGGCTTAGTGGAACATTTAAAATCCGGTAATCATCATGTTGAACTCACAGAAATTACCTTTTCAGATAGTTTTATCACCGAAGCCAGTTCGGCAAAAGTATTGAATTCAAAGCTTTCCGAATCAGTACAAAATGTACGTAATGAAGATAGATTTCCGATTATCTTAGCGGGTAATTGTAATACAGCCATTGGCACAATAGCCGGATTGAAATTAACTCAGCCCGGCGTTATTTGGTTCGATGCTCATGCAGATTTTAACACTCCCGATACGACCTCATCTGGATTTTTTGATGGGATGGCATTATCTATATTGACAGGTAATAGCTGGAAACAGTGGCGCAAAACGATACCCGGATTTACTCCTGTCAGCGAACAAAATGTTATTTTAATTGGTGCACGTAGCTTTGATTCAGAAGAGCAAAAATTGCTTAACTCATCAGGAACCTCATTAATTCAGGCCTCTGACATTCACAATAATCAGAAAGCGGCTCTGTCTCAATCAATGCAATCCTTATCTCAAAACTGCAAGGAGCTTTATCTACATATTGACCTTGATGTATTCGACCCCACACAATTAAAGGCAAATGAATTTTCTGCTAACCGTGGTTTGTTGCTTGTTGAAATGCAAGAAGTATTAAAAGGGATATGTGCTAATTTTAGCGTTGCAGCAATTTCATTTAACTCATACAATCCAACTTCTGATTCAGGCAATCAAGGGCCTAAAATTGTTAAGTCCATTCTTGATACTGTTCTACCAATGGTTAATTAAAAATCTAATTGAGCTGAAAACATGGCTCTCCTGCGCTAAAAAGCAGGGCTTCGGCGAGCAGGCAAACAGTTTAACTCTCTGCTTTTTGCAATTCCAGGTTTTCCTTCTAATTTGGTTTTAAATCTTTGCGCCGGTTATGGTCGTTAAGCACTCATCCACATTTTGAGGTTTCACATAATCATGCTATTTAAGCTTTTCTTCCAGTACTGTTAATTAAAAGTACTCAAACTATTAAGTAAGTATTAAATCATTCTTTTTTATGAAACTCTCTATCAAATTCTTTACTAATTTACTATTTGCGATAATGCTACCACTATCAATTGTCCAAGCTCAAGACACCATTACTACTGATCCCCTGCAAAGTGGTTCTAAAGCATTACAGTTTCAAATTTCTGATAACTTTAATCTAAATTCTTTTTCAGGTACAACTTTTTCCTATAAATGGCATTTATCTGATGTACGAGCTAAACGGATTGGATTCAGTTTTAATAACAGATACACTTGGAGAAGTTTTCCTGACAGTGATAATGAAGAAATTTCAAGTCTTGATCTAAATTTTGGAATCGATTATACCTGGATGAACTATACGAATCCTGATTCAGATATTAAGTTTTTTTATGGTTATGGTCCCGGAGTCGACTTTGGATTTGATAAATCAGTACAAGAAGAAAACGGTGTAAAGAGAACAAGCCAAGCATCTTTTTATGGGATTGCCGGCATAGGATATGCTGGAGTGGAGTGGTTTTTCCAATCTTCAATGAGTTTACACGCAGAGTATAGAGCTACTGTTCAAATCAATCACAGGCATGAAAAAAACATCACTGAGTTAAATGGTAATGAAGAAGTGAATAAAATAAATAGCACTAGTATCAGTCTCGGCGGAAATGGAGTCAGATTTGGATTATCAGTATATTTTTAAAAGAACCCAGTTGAATCGAGCGCTAACAAGGCCATTTACGTGGATGCGGGGTAAACTTGGGTTAAATCACTCTTTACAATTCCGGTTTGTCCTACTAATTGGTTTTAAATCCCGCCGTTTTATGTCGTTATATGACTGTTGCTTATCTTTTATTTAATCATATTAAGGTTATGCGCAAGTCATTTATACAAAAAATTAACCTTCAAAGCTTTAACAACAATTAAAGAATGGATACAGAAGAACTAAAAAGCATTCTTAATTTCATCCGTAAGTCAGAGGGACTAAAAAATACAATTCGCTCCGGTCATACCTCAACAGGTCGCGCTGAAAGTGTTGCCGAGCATACATGGCGGCTTTGCCTTATGGCACTCATGTTAGAGAAAGGTTTTCCCGGTGTTGATATCTCTCGGGTAATAAAGATTTGTATTGTTCACGATTTGGGAGAAGCGATCAACGGTGATATACCTGCTCCCTCTCAAACTGATTCGGGAGATAAATCAGAAAGCGAACGAAAGGATCTCTTGCAGCTTGTTGACTGCTTACCGGATCAATTACAAAAAGAAATAGTAGCATTATGGGACGAATATGAAGAAGCTTCCACTGCTGAGGCAAAAACGGCCAAAGCACTTGACAAGCTAGAAACCATTATGCAGCATAACCAGGGAAAGAATCCGGAAAATTTTGATTATGCTTTCAATTTAGACTACGGAAAAAAATATACGTCTGACCATCCGGTTATTTCCTCAATCCGTCAAATTTTGGATGAAGAAACAAGAAAGCTTGCTGATAAATCCGAATAATGATTAATGAAATAATAGTTCGAGCAGAGCAACAGAAAGATCTAAGGCAAATTAATCAGATCATAAAATCTGCTTTTCAAAAGCATCCTCATAGCAATCAAAAAGAACATTTATTAGTTTCTGATTTAAGAAAAAACGGGGCTCTAACCGTATCCTTAGTTGCGGAAAGTGATAAAAACATTCTAGGACATATTGCTTTTTCTGAGGTTACCATAATAAATGGCAAAAATCATTCTTGGTATGGTCTTGCCCCTGTATCTGTTGATCCGGGATATCAGAATCAGGGAGTTGGGTCAAAATTAGTTAGAGAGGGACTAAACGAATTGAAAAGCATGGGCGCTAAAGGCTGTGTACTGGTGGGAGAACCGGATTATTATGGTCGGTTTGGATTCCGGCAGTATGAAGAACTTACATTAGAAGGGATACCATCAGAATTTTTTCTTGCACTGCCATTTTACCAGAAAGTGCCTTCGGGCTGTGTTGACTATCATAAAGTATTCGCAAAATATGGTTAGCAAGATGGCATCAACCATCTAACGCTATGCCGAAAGCAGCTTATACTTCAGCTTCCTTTCCTACCTTTGAACTTGCGCTCCTTTTATCTTTCCCGGATGCATATCCTTCACCATAGCTTTAGAAACTTCCTGTTTAATGGTTTTTACAAATTGTTCTAAGGTATGATATTTTTCTATATGCCGGCGTGCCGCTTTACCCATTTTTTCCGCTCGTTCAGGGTTATTCCATAAATCTTTTATTGCTTTTCTAAGAGCTTCAGGATCTCCCTGGGGAACATAAATACCGGTAACATTATCACGAATTACATCAATCTGTCCTTCGACTTTTGAACAAATCACAGGTTTGCCCATTGCCATGGCTTCCAAAATTACAGTTAATCCGTTATCCGTATCGGTTGGCAAAAGAGGAACCACTACAAACAGGGAGCGTGCATATAATTGCCTCAATTCTTCCTTACTTTTCGGTCCGATTGTTATATGAGAAGGAATATCATTCATAGCATACAACTTTTTTACAGAGTCAAAAAGTTTGCCCCTGGCTTCTCCGGTAGCAATATGGCAGGGGATATCCAGTGATTTCAGGGCGCGTATCAGCGTAGGATAATCTCTCATTTCCATTCCGGCAGAACAAATAGCGTCGGTTTCAGCCTCCATTGGCCGCCAGAATTTTTGGTCAGTCCCGCGTTTGACCAGCATAATATTTTCAGGCGGAATATTTAATTCATTTATTGCAAAACGGTACTGGTTTGATGACCATGTGATAATCCTGCCTAAATAATTATGTACTCTTTTGATAAACCAAACCTTTTGCTTTGAGCTGAACCATGTAGTTAAAAGTATGTGCGGCGTAGCAGATTTTAATAATTTTTGCAGGTATGCAAAAGGCAGACCAACACGTTCATAATAGGAAATAACGGCATCAAATTGTTTGTGAATGAACCAGGCTTCCAATAACTGGGCAAGGTCGGGCGGCAGTATCTTATATGCAAAGCCACGGAAACCTGTAACGTTATTTAAGTATCGTTCATCGAGTATTTGAGTATTTAGTTCATCTTCCATCAGTGAAGTACGCGGTGCTTTATCTTCAGTCTCATAGGTTCGAATAGTTTCATCCGGCATCTTATCCATTCCTTTCGATATGATAAAGAGAGTTTTCACGTATAGCGTCTCTTCCGGTTCTATGCTTTGTTATACTTATAATATTTAGCTTTTACCCAATCAAGAAATTTTCTTCTCAAAGTATTACGGATTGATGCGGCGTTGGCATGGGGAAAGTTTCCGAATGGCTTTTTACAATTCAGAAAATTGCACATCACATCCCAGTTAAAATCTTCAGGCATACGCATAACTAAAAAGCGATTTCTTTCATTTTTAAAGTATTGCTTAACATCACGGTTGTGCCGGGTATACTTTTTTATATAATGTTCTTTATGTCCAAGGGGGTCACCTACACCGTCGTATATCCAGTGAAAAATTTCCCGGTCATAGCCGCCGAAATGCTTAACCATACTTTTATACCAGCTTTTCGCCGGCTGGATATTTAAAATGAATTTAGCGCGGGGATACATTTCCGCCAGTTCTTTATAAAAAATGAACCAGGCGGTATCTTCAAATGCATCATATTTATCGAGAAGCGGTTTATAGACTGAATTAAACAGTTCTTTACGGGTTGAAGGGTTATTATCCTGTCCGGGAGTTACAAATCCGCATACCCGGTACCCCAATACCTGCAATGCTCTTGCAAGAGAGGTTGTACCGTTCTTATGAAAACCAATCACAAAGACTTTTTCCCGGTTTCTCTCGGCTAACCGTCGATACAGCCCTTTAAAAAAGTAAAGAGTAGGGGCCAGTCCATGTTTATTTTTTCTACTTAATTCCGGCAATAGCATAGTTTCCTGATTTACTTTTGATGAAATCAGCTTTCTCTTAATGTGCCGATAGATGAATCTATAATTATTACTAACAAAGGGAGTAGATATAAATTCCTTTTTTCCTCCCTCTTTTATGGTTTTGCTATATCTGCTAAATAATATCACTTGAAAAAAGGAGAAAAGTTCCTTTTAAGTCTTATAGATCGTTTCTTTTAAAATAGAAACAATTATGAGAGAGGTGTTTCTTTCGGGCCTTGGTCTTTTTGGTGAAAAAAATACCTTAAAATGAATCAAAAAAATACTGGTTCTTGTTTCACAAAAGTACAAGCCCGGTTTCTCATGACAGATTTTAAAGATAATTTTTCAAAACAATCTAACACTTACCTTAAGTACAGGCCTACTTATCCCGGGGAACTGTTTGAATATCTTAGGTCGCTAACCGAAGGACATGACGTGGCCTGGGATTGCGGAACCGGTAACGGACAAGCAGCCATCAGCTTGACGAAATATTATAAAAAGGTTTATGCGACAGACCCGAGTGAACAGCAAATCAGAAATGCATTACCCCATCGTCAAATTGTTTATAAGGTCGAAAAAGCGGAGCATTCCGGTTTGAAAGATCAATCTGTAGATTTAATTACCGTTGCACAGGCAATACATTGGTTTAATTTTGATGAATTTTATACCGAGGCAAAGCGGGTTCTTAAAGATAACGGAGCCATAGCCGCCTGGACGTATAGTTTACCTGCCATTTCAGACAAAATTGATAACATCATTAAAGATTTTCATGACCAAACGTTAGGCGAATATTGGCTGTATGAAAACAGCTTGGTCATTAAGAGATATTCGACAATACCGTTTCCGTTCAAAAAATTATCAACTCCTGCTTTTTTGATGCATAAAGAGTTATCTCTAAATGATCTCGTGGGATTTATAAGCAGTTGGTCGGCAGTACAAAGGTATAAAAGTAAAAATGGGAATAATCCGGTTGACAAATTAGAGACTAAATTGGCAAAGCTCTGGGGTGGCAGGAATGAGGTTAAAGAGGCAAGGTGGGAAATCATTTTAAAAGCAGGCCAAAATATTGGTCGCTGACTATCATGATTTATCTTTACACTAGGTGAAAGATTGAATGGCTCCGACAAAAAGACATACTCCCATTTTCAAAGTGCGCTTTCAACTCTTATCTTTAGCACTGTTAAAAATCAATCAAAAAAAGAAGCTGTGAAAGAATCTATAAGAATTGCATCGGGACAGGGGTTTTGGGGAGATCTGCCAAACGCGCCCATTAAGCAGGTACGAAAAGGGCCCATTGATTATCTGGTGATGGATTACCTTGCTGAGGTCACGATGTCCATTATGCAGAAACAGAAAATGCGTAATTCCGAGTACGGCTATGCCCGTGATTTTGTGGATGTGGTGAGTGAAGTGCTGCCGGATATTGCAGAAAAAGGTATCAAAGTAATTTCCAATGCGGGGGGCGTGAATCCGGAAGCCTGCAAGGACAAGATTCTTGAAGCGATCAGCGAACAGGGATTTGATGATATAAAAGTGGGCGTGGTTGACGGTGATGACATTCTCGATCGCATTGATGAACTTGTCGAAAACGGTCATGATCTGGCAAATATGGAATCGGGTGAACCGATTACCTCTGTAAAAGAAAAGCTGCTTAGTGCCAATGTCTATTTCGGTTGTCGTCCCATTGTCGAAGCGCTGGAAAAGGGGGCAGATATAGTGGTTACCGGACGTGTTACCGATACAGGGCTTACCCTGGCGCCGATGGTACACGAATTCGGCTGGCAGTTTGAGGATTATAATAAAATGGCAGCGGGAACGGTGGCGGGTCATATTATCGAATGTGGCGCGCAGGTGTCGGGAGGCAATTTTACCGACTGGGAAAAGGTAGAGGATTTTACCGATATCGGATTCCCCATTATTGAAGCGAAGCAGGACGGCAATTTTTATGTAACCAAGCACGAAAATACGGGTGGGTTGATCAGTGAACAGACTGTTAAAGAGCAACTGCTCTATGAAATCGGGGATCCGGCCGAATACATCACGCCGGACGGCATTGCAGATTTTACTTCTATAAAACTGGAAGCGGATGGCGAAAACAGAGTGCATGTTTTTAACATCAAAGGTCAGGAAGAAACACCAACCTATAAAGTTTCGGCCAGTTATAATGATGGTTTCAAACTCTCATCAACCCTGGTTTACTCGTGGCCGAAAGCATTAAAGAAAGCGAGGAAAGCGGGAGAAATTTTAAAAGCCCGGGCCAAAGCTTTGGGACTTCAATTCGATGACTTTCGTACAGAATATATCGGGGTGAACGGAAACAGCGAGCAACCCATTACAGAAGAACTGCTCGAAGCAGAGCATGACGAAGTCCAGTTGCGGGTATCACTCTCGGGCAAAAATCAAGCAGACTTGAATCGTTTTGGAAAAGAAATGGCTCCGCTCATTTTAACCGGGCCCAGTGGAGTAACCGGCTTTGCAGGCGGACGTCCCAAAGCCAGTGATATCGTTGCTTACTGGCCGGCTTTATTAGACAAAAAAGCCGTAAAGCCGAGAGTTCGTATCTTTTAACAAAAGAACAGCAAATTACTTTAGAACTTTGGCATAAGATTTCCGATTTTTGAGCATTATTTAGCAGGGTATTATTTGGTTGCGCGGTTCAGTCATCCCCCTGCGCTCCCTTCTGCCATAGGCACGCCTTCGGCGGAAGGGGGAAGCATCTCTCCCGTCCGACG
>DASVCW010000009.1:0-35938 GCA_036381435.1 Balneolaceae bacterium
ATAACCATGTATGGAGAGCTTAGGTTTTCTCAGGGCAGTGGCAACGGCAGTTAACAGTTAACAGTTATCAGTTAGCTTTGAAGTGACAGAGAGACAATTAGCAGGGTGACTGGGGCAGGACTCAGGTTACAGGTTACAAGTCACAGGAGGCAGGTGGCCAAGCTTCGAGGGGCAGGCAGTAGGCAGATTAGTACAAACTGTAACTTTTAACCTTTGAGGAACAAAGTAGCAGAGTGACTAAGTGATTGAATGGACAGCTTGATTCGATCAGTCTACAGGTTCCTGTTTTATACACAAAGTTATTAGTATATTATCAATAGCAAAAGGTGTTTCAATTTACTTTCATTTCAAATGTTACCATGAAACGCATTGTAAACATAGCAAAAAATTATAAAGAGGCGGAAGAATGGGATATCCAACAAATTTTAGAGATGTCAGCTGAAGAACGCCAACAAGCAGCGGCTTTATTAAAAAAAAAGGTCTACGGAGAGGATAATCCAGACGTACGGATAGGACATAAGCTTTTAAACAGCAAAAAATGAAGGCAGAGCATTTTACAGCCGATGTACAAGAATTTTTAGCTCTTTTACATGAATTTAAGGTTAAATATTTAATAATTGGCGGTGAAGCAGTCATTTATTATGGAAATGTTCGGATAACAGGAGATATAGATATCTACTATAAGAACAATGAAAGAAACATCGAGGCTTTGTATGATTTGCTCTTAGAGTTTTGGAATGGAGATATCCCAGGTATCAAAGGGCGTGATGATTTGAGGCAGCCAAACTATATGATTCAGTTTGGTGTGCCGCCTAACCGCATTGATCTTTTGAATGATATTGAAGGTGTTAATTTTGAGGAAGCCTGGAATGCAAAAATGACTGAAGAAATCAGCATAGATAATAAAGAAGTACCTGTTTACTTTATCGGTTTGCGACATCTTATTATAAACAAAGAAAGAGCCGGAAGGAATAAAGATCGGGAAGATTTAAAATATTTACGTAAGCTTGAATAACGGGAGTTTCGACTCGTTCCGATGGTCTCCATTGGAACACCCATTCTGACGCTCCGCGTCCCATAAGGCAACATTTAGAGTTATGAAAAGATTTTTAAGATTAGTTGCCAGGTTTTTTGACTGCACCATGATCGTACATGACGCAATTTAACTTTGAGGAAAAAATTCTTTCAAGTATGTGCAGGAAGACAAGACGCTGTGAAGTTAAGATATACTAAGGCCTTTCATTTTCGGTTCAGCCCACAATTAATAGTTAAAAGTTGTTATATTGTGAACTTCAAAGGGTGTTATAGGTAGGATACTTCTCTATATCATAACTCTATGTTATAAAAGCAGTTTGTAGATTTTTAATAACCGTTATAAGAAACTGTTAATTTAATGAGTTAATTATGCAAAAAATTATTTTAAACATAAAGGATGATAAAAAAACTAACTTTCTGATAGAGTTGCTGAAGCAATTTGATTTTGTTGAAATTGAAAAAAGCAGTCAGAAACAGGATGAAAATTATGATTTTTTTGCATCTGCCGGGTTATGGAAAAACAGGGAAATTAATGCTGAAAAACTTAGAAAACAGGCATGGCAAAGGAATCATTAGTACTTTGTGATACAAATATCATCATTGATTTTTATAAAGAGAATCCCTCAGTTCTAAAAAAGCTTCGTACGATTGGCCAGGAAAATATAGCAGTGAGTATAATTACAGTCGGGGAACTTTTATATGGTGCCCTAAACAAAAAAGAACTTAGGCAAATTAATGAGGATATAGCTCACCTTCACCTTTTTCATTTAGATCCGGCTGTTGACACATAATAAGAAAGACTTTAGATACATTAGTGGAATTCAGTTATACAAGTGAGATTAATGTGGAATCAATAAAAGCTTTTCTTACTATCGTCTTACTCGTTCCGATGGTCTCCATTGGAACACCCATTCTGACGCTCCGCGTCTCATAAGGCAACATTTAGAGTTATGAAAAGATTTTTAAGATTAGTTGCCAGGCTTTTTGACATAAGATGAGTCACTTATGTTAGTTATTCTGCATATGTAAGTGGTTGGATTCCTGTTTATAAGCTTTCCTACTCAAGCTCCTATCCAAAATTCATCAAGGGAACAAACAGAAAGCTCTCCGGTACTATTATAAATTCCTAATGTTTTTGTAATAAATTTTATATCACTATTGTATTTCGTACTCTTACACTCTAATTTAAAATTGAGAGTACATCTAGCAAGACGGGGGTCGGTACAGCAACATGGAGATTACATTAATAAAACAATTTATACCCTTATTAGCAGGGGCGGGAGCCTTTCTAATCACTTACCTGGTTATTCCGGTGATTATTGATATATCGCATTTAAAGCATTTATGTGATGACCCGGCTGATCAGCGAAAACTGCACAAACAGGCAACACCCAATTTGGGCGGAATAGCCATTTTCGCAGCTATATTTGTTTCGTTCGCCGTAAGCGGCTATGCAATGGAGTCATGGTCTCCTTTTCTGGCAGCCGGATTAACCATTCTTTTCTTTTCCGGTATCAAGGATGATATTTTGGTTATCTCCCCGCTTAAAAAGCTGTTATTACAAATTTGTGCTATTGCTGCACTGGCATTGGGAGGAGGGCTAATCATCACCGATCTTGGAGGTGTTTTTGGATTTCACGAGATACCCCTGTGGGCGGGAGCGATACTTACTTTCTTTACCATGGCCGTGGTTGTTAATGCCTATAATTTAATAGATGGTGTCGACGGACTGGCAGGTGGTACCGGGGTAATCGTTTCACTCTTTTTCGGATGGTGGTTTTGGCAGGCCGGAATGATGGCCCACGCTGTATTGGCCATTACCCTGACAGGTTCGCTGCTTGCTTTCCTGAAGTATAACTTCCAGCCTGCTTCTATTTTTATGGGTGACACCGGTTCACAGATTGTAGGCTTTCTATTAGCTTTCTTTGCCGTTTCTTTTGTGAAAGCGGGAGTGGCGGGAGGAGTTGACGGAATTGCTCCTTTCACAAATATAGTTCCCGTACTGGTACTTTCTGTACTGATTGTGCCCCTTTATGATACCTTGCGCGTATTTCTTGTTCGGGCCTTTAATGGTAAATCACCCTTTCGGCCGGATCGCAGCCACGTGCATCATCAGCTTTTGGATATGGGATTTACCCATCGTACTTGTTGCTATGTGATCTATGGCTTTAATATTTCCATTTTAGGTTTAACCATGCTGCTGGCCGGTATGGAAATTAACCTGTTGTTTAGTGTCGTACTGCTCACAACTATGGTTCTTTTCCCTACTGTAAATATAAAACGCAGGCTGCTGAATAAATTTGGCATGCAAATACCGGGCAGGCCTCACTTAAAACTAATTGAGTGGGATAACGATGTCCGCAGAAGCATGATAGAGAAAAGAGAAGAGAACAGGCCGCTTGTCCAAAATCAGGATGAGGGCTATAAAGAGATCGCGGTTTAGACAGTTGGTAGTGGAGGCAGTGTTGTAGTTTCAAGTTGTCCCATATAATTGCCAAGGCTATTGCACAGAGTTACGCAAAGGAGACACAGAACACAGAGAAAAGCTCTCAGCACTTACGGACGCTACATGTTGTGGTCCCCACTCAACCTTTAAACTTCTATCTCGTTCCCTCGATATACGCGGTACAACTATCCTTGCCGTAGGCATCCCTTTGGTTACTTTTACTGTCTTAGATGTTACCTCTGGGAGCTTTTTAGCTCCCAATAGCGGACGCCATAAAGGAGAAGAAAAACTATTCGAAAAGGGGCAGGGGGACAGGAATCAGAATAAGAGTATCCTTTCCAGCATCCAGCATCCAATCTCCAATCTAACAAATTAAAATACTCCTCAATTTGTTACTTTTGCTCATGATGACTTAGAACGAGTACTATGAATCAGAAAAAAATGCTTACCGGCCTTTTTCTTCAGGCGCTTGAGAGATGTTCGCCCTCAAAGGCGGTAGCCGAAGTTATAACGCTGGATGGAAACCTGTGCCGGATCAAGGATCACTCCTTTAATACAGGTGAAAAACCGGTTTATATTTTGTCAGTGGGCAAAGCATCCGTTGCTATGTTTAACAGTGCATTCCAAATCCTCGGCAAAAATATAGCCCAAAGCCTGGTGATCACTCCCGGGGCAGATCAGGCAAACTCCTGCAAGGCTGATACTGTAATCACCGCTTCTCACCCTGTGCCTGATGAACATAGCCTGCAGGCCGGACAAGCAGCTATAAATTTTTTGAAAAACATTCCGGGTGATGCGCTGCTGATTTGTTTGATTTCCGGCGGCACTTCTTCACTCATGTGTTTGCCGGCCGAAGGCATTTCAATAGGAGATCTTCATCAAACCTTTGAGCTTTTGAATCATTGCGGAGCCTCCATTCATGAGATCAACACTGTTCGCAAGCATTGCTCCCAAATTAAAGGCGGGCAAATGTTGCGCCGGCTCAATCCCGACATCACCCTGATTGATTTAGTGATTTCAGATATTCCGGATAATGACTTGTCGATGATCGGAAGTGGTCCCACCACGGCAGACTCAACTACTTTCCTGGATACCTGCAACATACTGTTAAAGCACGGTATCTGGGAATATATACCCGCTTCTGTCCAAAATCATATTGGAAAAGGGGCTGCAGGTGAAGTTGAAGAAACCTTAAAGCCGGGAGATAAACCCCTTCAAAATCATTTTTCATATATCATCAGTTCAGCTGATAAGTTTGCCCGTGAAATTGCTGCACTGGGCAAAAAAGAAGGTTTTAAAACCCGGATTGCCGATGAAGCATACAATGATGATGTCGAAAAAATTGCTTCATGTATTGCAGGTGACGTCTTATCTGAATCATCAAAGATGAATAAAAGTGCACAGGAATTGTTTATCTTTTATGGAGAATCGATGGTGAAAGTGAGTGGAAAGGGTAAAGGCGGACGCAATCAGGAACTGGCATTACGGGGTGCTTTGAAAATTGCGGGAACGGAAAATATCACCTGGCTAAGTGCGGGCACAGATGGCGTGGATGGTCCCACCGATGCCGCCGGTGCCATTGTTGATGGAAAAACCATTGAGGAAGCCCGAAAAAAGGGGGTGAATCCCGAAGAATACCTTCAGCAAAATAACTCCTACTACTTTCATGAAAAGATGGGAACCCTTCTCAAAACCGGCCCCACCGGTAATAATTTGATGGATGTGGTTTTAGTGATGCGTGAGGAGTAATGAGTAAGTTTAAAGTATCAGTTGTTCCAATTAAGCTATACTTAATGCAAAACTTGTCATTTAATAAATTGGAAATCTAAACTCCGGCCTTAGAAAAGAAAGTCTTTTGCTTAGGTTGAGGGGATGCGGGAGGTTGGTTAAAAGAAAAACCTGTCTGAAGTTTGCTTGCTCTCCGAAGCTTTAGCGAAGGAGAGCGCTTTTTGCGAACTGAGTTTTTTTCTTTTACCGGATGCATCCCTGAAACCTTAAGGCGTTCTTTTCATAGCCCGGCGATTTTTTTGATTACTTTTTTGGTCGCTCAAAAAAGTAATAAGAATAAGGTTATAACTTAGCTCATCTTATTTGATAGACTGGCCAACCTTGTTTTGCAGGAAATCAAAATCAGTTAAAATCAATTTTTAGCTGACATTATAGTAAAGTAAGTCTTATTATTTATTACTTTCAACCGTTTGCTTGCTGCTATCAAATTTTTTATCAATATTGTTTCTAAAAGCTTCAATTAAACAATGCCAACCGTTCTTCGTATTGATGGCTATCGCTTCTTTTTCTTTAGTAATGAAGGAAATGAACCTGCTCATATACACGTTGAGAGTGGTGATGGATATTGCCCCGAGCATTCGGGGTGGTTGAAACCTGTATCTCTTGCATATTCGACTGGGTATCATTCTGCTGAATTAAATAAAATAAGGAAACTGGTAGAAGAGCATTCAAAACAAATAGAAGAAAATTGGAATGAATTCTTTAGTAAAAAATAAACCGGCCAAAGCTATTAACGTTTGGTTTAGAGATCAAAAACTTTTCGTACGTATAGAAGATGGGAGAGAAATAGCTGTTCCTCTTGAGTGGTTTCCAAAATTACGTGATGCAAAGCCTGAAGATTTAAATAATTGGATTTTTATTGGTAATGGTATAGGTATTCATTGGGAAAGCCTGGATGAAGATCTTTCTGTAGATGGTTTGTTGCATTGAACCGATCAGAAAACCGTACCGATATTTTCTAAACTTTCTACTACTTATTACTCTCTACTTACTACTAATATGCCACTTTTTCACCTTGCTTTTCCTGTAGCCGACCTTGATGAAACACTCACTTTTTACAGAGATATTTTAGGCTGCGAAACGGGACGCAGTTCCGACAAATGGATAGATTTCAACTTCTGGGGACATCAGGTAGTAGCGCATTTAAGTCCCGAAGAAGCGGGCAAATCAAGTATGAATGAGGTGGACGGGCACGCGGTACCGGCCAAACACTTTGGACTGATCCTGGAGTGGGATGAATGGCAGGAACTGGCGGACCGGCTCGAGAGTAAAGAAATTGATTTTATCATTGAACCCTATATCCGTTTCGAAGGAAAACCGGGTGAACAGGCTACCATGTTCTTTAAAGACCCCTCCGGCAACGCCCTCGAATTCAAAGCCTTCAAAAATAAAGATCAGATATTTGCGGTGTAGTAATCGTGAGTTATGAGTCTTGAGTAGTGAGTTTTGAATTTACTCACGACTTGATGATAGAAACTTTTTCCTTATCATAACTGAGAATGTTAATCGTTAGAGTTAAAAACTTTTTATATTAATTTAACCTGAGTTCGAGATAAGGAGATATGACTTGGTTGTTTATTTTGTACAAAACAAGTCCGAATGGGCTTTAATATGAATAGCACCGGATGAAATCCGGTGATTAAAATATACCATAACAATCCGCTGGCGGGTTGAATTAAATAAGGCAACACACACCTGGGGTTCAACCTCATTCGGGGTTGCCTGTTATGTTATCTTTTAACCCCGAATTATGCCTTTGGCACATTTGGGGCTATTCATGTTCAATCCCTTCGGGATTCTAACAAAGACAAAAAAAATCTTATATCGAACTCACGTTATTTTAGTCTTAAAAACAAAGCTATAATTTGTTATGGTTGGCTAAAGCCGGAACATAAAAGAAATTTGATAGAAAAGATTGAAGAAATCAATAATAAGAAAGTTATTGATGAGATTTATCGTCTGCTGGAAGTAGATTTTGAGGAAACAGTTTATACAACTAATAAAGAGCAACGAAATGCGGTTACCGAAGCACGTCAGCAAATAAAAAATGATGAAACCCTATCAGAAAAAGAAGCCAACGAAGAAATTGATAAATGGCTAAAAGGATAACTATGACGGAAATCTGTATTTCCCCCTTGGCGAAGAGGGTTAGGGGGATTAACATCAGGGGATAAAGGAAAGAAGCAATTGATTAGCGGTGAACTATAGATCCTGAAACAAGTTCAGGATGACATAATACTACTTCAAACGGGTTAGTTCGTGCTTTTCCGTTTTCTTCTTATCAGTATTAAAAATAATAACGGCAGGCTTATTCAGAGGGACATCTCCTTACTCCTTACTCATCACTCCTTACTAAATTCTTCCTCAATTCGGCTTATTTTCTTCGCAAGATCCTCCCATTCGGCATACTTTTCAACCAGCTCAGCTTTAAGTTTTTCGTATTCAAGCGTGATTTCCTTCACCCGTTCATTATCCTCATAAAAATCTGAGGCTGACATCAGGTTTTCAATTTCATTCTGACGTACTTCACCTTTTTCGATATGCTTTTCGAGTGGTTGTATTTTCTTTTTCAGTGGCTTCAGGTGCTTGTACTTTTGTTGACGCAGTTCCGCCTCCAGCCGTCGTTGCTCTTTTCGGGAGAGTTCAGAATTATCGGTGTCGGCCGGTTTTGATTCAGCCTTTCCTTTCAAATTCTCTTCACGTTCCTTCACTTTACGCAGGTAATAACTTACATTCCCCAAAAAAGTACTTGTTGATTCAGGCTGAATTTCCAGCACTTTATTTACCACAGGATCCAAGAAATCACGGTCGTGAGACACAATCATGCAGGTGCCTTCGTACTGATTCAGCGCCTGCTGCAAAATGGCTTTTGACTGCATATCCAGGTGATTGGTCGGCTCATCGAAAATAAGAAAGTTGGCGGGCATCAGCAGCATCCGGGCCAGCGCAAGACGACTCTTTTCTCCGCCCGAAAGCACAGACACTTTTTTGAAAACATCATCACCCTGAAAAAGAAAGCAGCCTAAAATGGTACGCAGTCTTGTTTCCGGGGCGCGGGGTGCGGCTTCACGCATAATATCCAGCGCGTCTTTGTCGAGATCAAGTTCGTCGGCCTGGTGCTGGGCAAAGTAGGAGGGCGTGACGTTATAACCCACTTCACGCTGCCCTTCATCGAAACCTTCCAGGCCTGCCATCATCCGGATCAGTGTTGATTTACCGGCTCCGTTAGGGCCAACAACCGCAATCTTATCCCCGCGATCTATACTGCACGAGAGATCTTTAAAGACCACATTTTGATCATACTGCTTACGGATACTTTCAAGTTTCATAACCACAGCTCCGCTTCGTTTCGGAGGCGGAAAGTGAAAAGTGATTTCCTCTTCGTGTTCATCAAGCTCGATTATATCCATCTTTTCGAGTTGTTTGATGCGGCTCTGCACCTGCTTCGCTTTGCTGGCTTTGTATCGAAAACGGTCGATAAACTCCTGTTTTTCCTTGATCTCTTTTTGCTGATTTTTATAAGCCTGGCGCAGATGCTCCATTCGCTCTTCATGCTTTTCGGCGTAGTATGAATAGTTGCCGGCATAGTCCAGCAAATCACCCCGGTCGAGTGCCAAAGTGCGCCCGGTGATTTTATTCAGAAACGCTTTATCGTGCGAAACAATGATCACGGCGCCTTCGTAATTGGCCAGAAACTGTTCAATCCATTGCAGCGATTCAATATCGAGGTGATTGGTCGGCTCATCCAGCAGCAGGTAGGTAGGGCGTTGCAGCAGCAGTTTTCCGAGCGCGATACGCATCAGCCACCCGCCGCTGAATTCAGTGGTGGGGCGGATAAAATCCTGGGGGGTGAAACCGAGTCCCATCAATACTTTTTCGATATCTGCTTCCAGCGTATAGGCTCCCGATTGTTCCAGCTTGCTCTGCAAATGGCCGTATTGGGAAAGGGCTTCCTCATAGTCGGCAGATTGCTGGTCGGCCTTTGCAAGCCTATTGCGTGCTTCATGCACCCTTTGTTCCAGTTCCTGGAGGCCGTCAAAAGCACTCGCCATCTCTTCGTGCACGGTGCGGGAAGGATCAGAGGCAACGCCGTCCTGCGGCAAATATCCAATAGTCGCAGCTTTCGAAGTGGTGATGTTTCCGCCGTCAGGTTCAATTTCACCGGCAATAACCTTAAGCAAGGTTGATTTACCGGCTCCGTTTGGCCCCACGAGTCCCAACCGCTCGCCGGGATTAATGAGCGTACTTACGCTGTTGAATAAATTACGGTCGCCGAAAGTAAGAGAGATTTTATCTAATGAAAGCAAAGTGATTGGTTATTTGAATTTTAGCCTTAAATATAAGCATGGAAATTTTAAATGTTGAATGCTGAATTTTGAATTAGAACCACCTCGTCGTGCATGTTAATTTGATGCTCGACGAATGATAAGAGATGGTGTATTTGAATTACGTTTTGCAATTTTGTTACGAGCAAGCATTTCCTCCTTGCGCCGTAGGCATCCCTTCGGGAGAGAAGGGGATTGAAAAAATGTTAATCAACTACGCCTGATGATAAATTAATCAGGCTAAGTTTAAAGCTTGTTTAAACAAGTTAATCTGTTCATTTTTTCAGTGATGAAAAAACGAACCAAAAAAATCACCGGGCGGAAAATTGTTCAGACTCATATTTCTTCGCACTTCGGAAAATTATTTAACTCGGCTCCGGAAAGGCGGGGAGCCTCAGACAGAAATAATTTGTTTTCCTCAGCGCTCATCAATATAGGCAGAGTCTTCACAATTTTAGGCCGGAAGGTAATCTCGATGCATGTTAATTTGATGCCCGACGAATGATAGGAGATGGTGTATTTGAATTACGTTTTGCAATTTTGGTACAAGCAGGCATTTCCCCCTTGGAGAAGGGGGGCAGGGGGATTGAAAAACGTAAATCGAAAACCTATCTCGTTCCGTTTGCCTGTTCCTTTGTAGCGCTACGTCGCTAAAGAGCTATGAAGCGTCGGCGACCTTGGCACAGGAGAGCTCGCAACGGAACGCCCGCAACTTTAGGCTTCTTAGCGCTGTTTTTCAAATAAGCTACATTTATTCTATTTTTGATTTATGGCTTTACTGATTTTTTACTTAGTTCTTGCTCTTGTTATATCTTTTCTATGTTCCATGCTGGAAGCGGTATTGTTAACGGTAAGTCGGTCTTATATTGCCGTATTGGAACGTAAAGGACATCCTGCAGGAGCTATTCTACGGAAGTACAAGGAAGATATTGATCGTCCGCTTTCTGCCATTTTAAGTTTAAATACCATTGCCCATACGGTTGGTGCCGCGGGGGTCGGTGCTCAATCACTTGTCGTATTCGGAGATGAATATGTAGCTGCCACCTCTGCTGTTCTCACTTTTCTCATTCTCGTGCTATCCGAAATTATTCCCAAAACTATAGGTGCGACCTACTGGCGAAACTTAGCTCCGTTTACGGCAAGGGCGTTGCCTGTAATGATGTTCTTGCTCTACCCGTTGGTAAAGATGTCGCAGGCGATCACGCGGCTGCTGTCGAATGATGAGAATGTGCCGAGCTTTAGTCGTGAAGAGTTCGGAGCGATGGCTGATGTGGGCGTTGAAGAAGGGATTTTTGAGGAAGAAGAATCCCGCATTTTTAAAAATCTGATCCGCTTCAATTCATTAAGAGTGAAGGATATCATGACTCCCCGAACGGTAGTAACCGGTTTTGAACAAGAGCTCACAGTGGGTGATGTGAGTGATAAAGTAGAACAGCTTCATTTCTCCCGTCTCCCGGTTTATGGAAGCAAGCGGGATGAAGTCACGGGCTATATACTTAAAAACGATCTTCTTTTGATGATGGCGCGTGGTGAACAGTCCCAAAAGTTAAAAGACCTTAAGCGCGATATTCTGATTGTCCCCGAGATGACACCCTTGCAGGATTTCTTCGAGCGGTTGATGAGAAAGCAGGAACATATTGCCATAGCGGTTGATGAATACGGAGGATTTTCGGGCGTAGTGTCGATGGAAGACCTGGTTGAAACACTGCTTGGCATGGAAATCATTGATGAAGTGGACACCATCGAAGATATGCAGAAGATGGCGCGCAAAAAATGGATGGAGCGGGCAAAACGCCTCGGCATTGTCGACGAACCCGAAGAAGGGAAGGGGGAATTATGAATTCTCACTTTTCACTTTTCACTAAAAACTTGCTCATGAATCGCTTTCACCGAGCTTAAAACTGACTCTTGATCAACCACTATATTCAAATTATGCTTGGGGTGGCTGAAAGAAATCAGGTTTAAAACATCACCTTGTGTAGCCGAAAGTACATCACTCACCAAAGATTGAACTTCATCAGTACCGCAACCGATTAAGCTGATCACCGCCTGTTTATCTTTCACCTCAACCCGGGCTCTTTTTCTAATTTTTTGTACAATTGGTTCAATATGACTGCTATCCTCGAGAGCGATAGAAACAGAAGCCTCGGTGGTAGTGACCACATCAACGGGCAGGTGATGCGTTTTCAAAATGTTGAAAACATCAGCTAAAAATTCATAACCCATCACGGTATTGGCCGATGTGACGGTGATAACGACGCAATCTTTTTTAAAAGTTAGTGCTTTGGCACGGCCATTTGGCTCCGTTTTAGCGGTGATACAAGTGCCGGGCTGATCAGGTTCAAAAATGTTTTTAATAAGAATGGGAATCTGTTGCTGCGCTGCCGGTTTTGTTGTGGAAGGATGCAATACTTTGGCTCCAAAATAAGCTAATTCGGTTGCTTCCTGGAAACTAAGTTCGGGAATGGGATGTGCAGTGGGAATCATCCGTGGATCGCAAGTGTAAATGCCACTTACATCGGTCCATATTTCAATAGTTTCAGCCGACAGGGCGGCTCCCATCAAACCGGCAGTATAGTCAGAACCTTCGAAGCCTAAAGTGGTGATGTTACCGTTTGTATCCCGGCCGTAATAGCCGCCCATAATCAAAACTTTTCCTGCCTGCGCATCTTTTTTTAACCTTTCTGCCTGTTGTTTAATAAAATCCGTATCGGGAGAAGCCTGTTCAAATTCAGAATCGGTGCGGATGATACCGGCAGCATCAACCCATTTTGCGGGGAGGCCATAAACAGTTCCGCATTTAGCAAAAAGGTATGACGAAAGCTGTTCACCGATTGAAGCTACTGCATCTCTCAGCCGTCCGTTAATTTTTTGTGTTTTGTTGATTTCTGATAAATAACCTTCGAGATCAGCTATTTTTTCATCTATCCAAAGTTCACATTCTTGTACTGCAGCCGATTCCGCTGTTGAAAAATGACTCATAAAGTTCGCGGTCAACCGGTGATGCCGTTCGCGTATTTCACCCGCTATTTTTCGGCTTTCAGCTATATCGTCGAGCGCTTTTTCTGCGGCCGCTAAAAGTTGACGTGTGGTTCTTGCGGTAGCCGAAACAACAACGAAAGGATGCTCATAACGGCTGATGATATCGAGCACTTGCCGCCAGGTATGCTCATCACCCATTGAAGTGCCGCCGAATTTAAGTACGTGCATTTATATCAAAATTGTTAATTATTAGCGTCTGTTAGGGAGTAGGGGATGATTTAAGTATCCGGTATTGCTATAACGATTGCAACAGGGGAATCATTACTTTCATTGTTAATTAAAGAAAGACGGCGAAAATAATATATTTACTTGATCAAATTTATGTAGTGAAAACAGGCCCTAATTATTTGCCTAATTTAGCTTCAACTAATACGGTAGCTTCTTTTTATGGAAACCCAATCCGCTGATACTATCAGCGGAGCCCGCTTCCCCCTTCGAAGGGGGTAAGGGGGATGGCCTTTTTGTAATCAACGTTAAAAACTTAACTTTTTAGCACTAATCTTTTGCTGCCAATCTAACGGGGGAGAGTTCCTCCATTTGAGTGAAAAAATCCGCTCTTCAGTCGAAATGACACTTAAAAGAAATTCAAAGGAAAAACACCTGTGCTCATAACTTTAACTTTATCTATAAAAAATGAGAATTTTATAATCTAAATAATTAATCCAGACTAATTTTGTATGTTGATGAAAACAGAATTTTAAGGCCAGGAAATCAACAGATGTACAGCTTTTTTCTAAACAGGTCTTCCAAAAGGGATGTTGTTAACAAACTTTCCGTGCTGCCGCTTCAATTTTCAGCTGAGCAGAAGTCTGCCATTGTTGTAAGTTTGCTAGCGCTGGCAAAAGTGGATGGATTCATTCCTGACAAGCGTTTTTTCTATTTAGAGCGATTGTTGGCATTATTAAAGATTGAAGAAAATAGCTGGCTGTTTAAGGAGATTTATAACGCAGGGCTCGAAAAATCTCTAACCATTTTGAGAGAACTATGGGATAATCAGAAGGAGTGGTACGTAATGATGCTTTATGGTTTGATGCGAATGGATAACAAGGCTTCAAACCGTAAAGAAATTCTTCAAATATGTGATGAAATTGGTATCAGTAAACAGCGATATCAGAAAATTACCCATCGTTTCTAGTAGTTGTTAAAGAAAATACGGAGAGAAGGAACTAATAAAACTTTTATTTTATTGAAGTAAAAGCAGAAGAATTTAATCAAGGAGAGATATGAGAGTATTTGGCTATTTATTAACAATCGGGGGACTAATTGCAACTATTTTTACTGTTCTTAATTACTTAAACGAATCAGAAACTTTTAGTGCTTTTGGTTTAGATGTTGCAGTGAGTAAGGGAAATCCTACACCTATCATCATCTCCGTAATTATTCTTTTAGCCGGTATGTTAATGATCAGAGCATCAAAAAATAAATAAAAATCAAGGAGATATTATGTTACGATGGAGCATCACATTTTTAATTATTGCAATTATTGCAGCTGTATTGGGATTTGGCGGGCTTGCCGGAACGGCAGCAGGCATTGCTGAAATTTTATTTTATATATTTTTGGTTCTTTTTGTATTGTCGCTGATCTTTGGCCGGAGAAGTGGCGTTTGAAAAATTCATTATTTTATACCAACTTCTGTTGCTATCGAAACGGAACATTTTTTGCCTGAAAAAGTATTATTATCAAAGGCAATAGAAAGCGGGTCAGTAGATTTCGGGTAAAAAAGTAAGTAGAAGCCGGAAATTTAATTAAATTATTATGTATATCATCGATCAGGCAAAGCAGCTCTCACTTATAAGCGAGATGAAGCAGCTGCGGAAAAATTCAACCAGTTACGAAGTATATTATCATCACCCCTTTACAAACCAAATGTGGAAAAGCTTTTTCCCTAAGGCTAATGGTGATAATTTAGGCCCTAAGTTGCTTCGGCATGAACCCATGCCTGCAAAAATCGAGGAGCGCCTGAATATCTGCTTGAATGAAAATGAACCGGAAAACGCCATCGGCCTCGGCATTGAGTGTTCCGCCAAACCCTCACTCTGGATACCGATAATTCAGGCACTGGAAAAAAACTATTCGCAGTACGATCGCAAACAGTTGAAACTTTTTTTGAAGCATTTGGATATTGACGAATCCAGAGAAGTTTATTCTGAAAGTGATGCCGGTGATTCAATTGATACCATTTCTTCCGATGAAATTAATAAACTGATCTGGCGATCACGGAAAGTAAGAATGAAGCGGTTTTTTGTGTTAGGGTGATTCTTTTATACAGACTCGGTCGGCCTCCTAACTTATTCCAGTGTCATTCCGAGCGGAGACTCTTTGCTTTTTGAAGAGTTGCAGTCGAGGAATCTCATCCGTTCTGAAAGGCTTCTTCTCTCGTCATAAGTAAAAATCATTTTCAGACTGGATGAGATTTCTCCACTCCGTCCGGAAAACCACGGACTACGGTCGAAATGACAACGATGGGTTTAAGAGATAAGCCATTTCGCGATAATATCATAAGCTTTCCAGCTAAATTTCTCTGATTATAATTCCAATAATTTTGTTCTCATTTCTTATCAAAAGGAGTTAAATTTAGGTGAATTGATTCTAAGAAATTATTTTTTTTCAAATGATTCAGGAATACCTTAATTCTGTTGATAAATTTATTGTAGTGGGTGATCGTGTGCTCATTAAGCCGCGCGACATGGAAACCCGAACTAAAAACGGCTTGGTATTACCGGCCACTGTCAAAGAAAAAGAAGAAATTCACAGCGGCTATGTTATAAAATCAGGGCCGGGATATCCCATTCCTTCACATGAAATTGATGAAGACTGGAAAGAAACGAATCCAACAAAATATATCGGGATGCAGGCCAAAGAGGGAGATTTAGCTATCTTTTTGAAGGACCAGGCACACGAAATTGAGTTTGAAAATGAAAAGTACTTGATTTGTCCCCACGGCGCCATCTTACTGCTCATCCGTGATGATCTGGGGCTATAATAAAAAGTCCCCCTTGGCGCAGGAGGGCTTCGCGGCAGAACACAGGGAAGGGTACCAATGAACAATTCTTATAGTTCTATTTTAAAATAAAAACAATGCCTTTCCTGTTCATTTTTTCAGTGATGAAAAAACGAACCAAAAAAATCACCGGGCGGAAAATTGCTCAGGCTCATGTTTCTTTGCACTTCGGCAAATTATTTAACTCGGCCCGAAAAGGCATGGGCCTCAAACAGAAATAATTTGTTTTCCTCAGCACTCATCAACATAGGCGGGAGCCTTCACAATTTTAGGCTGGGGAGAGAAATGTTGAATTCTAAATTTTGAATGCTGAATCAACAGCCCCCTCAAAGTCCCCCTTGGAGAAGGGGGATTTAGGGGGATTGAAAGGCTACAATTGATGAGATAAAGTGAGTTTGCTAAAAAATTAATAAGTGCTACGTAGGGCAGATAAATCTCGTCGTGCATCTGGTTTTGATGCCCGACGAATGGCCGAAGCTTTAGCGTGGATTGGGGGGATTGAAGGCTATATCATTAAATTAAGGCCTGAATTGCTGAAAAAAATGAGCTTGCCCATTAGCGAAAGATTCTTAAATTAGAAATAACCTTTCACTACAACCTTTCGCTATGAATCGTCGCCAATTTTTAATTCGTTCATCATTATTAGCAGCAGGAACTGCTTTACCATTCAAATCTCTTTTTGCCCGTACCGCCGGAAAGTTTGTTCTATTACGCCGAAATGTGGGCTACTTTACTGAACAAGGGGGCACGATCGGTTGGCTGGCCTCTCCTGATGCGATGGTTATTGTTGATTCACAATTCCCCGAGTCTGCCAAGCAGTGTTTAAATGGGCTCAGAGATAAAACCAGTCATCCGCTTGATCTTCTGATAAATACTCATCACCACAACGATCATACTTCGGGAAATCCGGTCTTTAAAGGGGTGGCTGAAAAAATGGTGGCTCATCAAAATGTGCCCAAACTGATGAAAGAATTTGAAGGAGGAACGGATGCCTATCCTACAACAACTTTCTCCGAAAGCTGGCAAATGCAAGCGGGCGATGAAACAGTTCACACCAATTATTATGGTGCGGGCCATACCAGTGGCGATTCGGTGATTTATTTCGAAAAAGCAAATGTTGTTCATACCGGTGACTTGGTTTTTAACCGTATGAACCCCTACACCGACCGTCCCGCGGGAGCTTCTATCACACATTGGGTTAAAGTTCTTGAAGCAATTGAAAATGAATATCCGGCGGATGCGCAATATATTTTTGGGCATGGTAAGCCTGAATATGGTATTACAGGTACGAAAGAAGATGTGGCCGTAATGCGAAAATATCTATCTGCCATGGTGGATTACGTAAAAGAGGGCATCGAACAGGGTAAATCAAAAGAAGAAATAACAGATATAAAAGTACTTCCGGGCTTTGAAAATTTCTTATATGCCGATTTTTGGACACTCCCTAAAAACCTAGAGGTTGTTTATTTAGAAGTGACTGGCGCATGATTACTCTTAAATCCCCTAAGGGGACTGTTGCTCAGTTGCCAGTTATCAATGATAAGTAGAGCAAAAAGGTGTCTTCAACTTAGCGTTCCTTTGAGCTCCTTTGCGTAACAGCTATCGCACTAAGTTGCACAAAGAAAAAACTTTAATTCTGGTTCAGTTCGCCTGCAGCGAAACATCACACAAAAGCTCTTTTTTCAATCGAGAAAACATCGTCACAAAGACCAAGCTCTGTTGTATCATTTGAAGCTAAAATCAGTAATTTATCTTCGGCTTTAAATACTTCGCTGATATCAGAAATGAGTTTTTTACCCGCTTCATCAAGGTTGGATCCAGGCTCATCCAGCAGTAAAATGTCGGGTTGATGAAAAAGGGCGGCAGCTAACCGCAGGCGCTGTTGCTGTCCGGTAGAAAGGCTGCCAAAAGGTTGATTTTTTGCATGGTCAAGCTCAACCTTTTCAATCCATTCGTCAATCTGGCTGCTATATTCCCTCTCATGGCGTACTTTTGCCAGAAATATCAGATTTTCCCGGCAGCTTAACTCATCATACAGGTTGATGTAAGGCGCAGCATACCCAAGCCGTTTTCGGAACCGTTCTTTTTCCAAAAAATTGTCATTCTCTTTCCATTCAATGCTACCTGCGGATGGCCGCAACAGCCCTCCCAAACATTTTAAAAAAGTAGATTTTCCCGAACCGTTAGCACCGGCTATGCCAAGGGAATTGCATCGGTGGACAAAAGAAACATTCGAGAAAACGGTTTTTGCACCGAAAGATTTTTCTAACTGCGAAAGCTGTAGCGTAAACATAGCCAAAGGTAAAAAGCCCTGTTTAAAACTCAAATATTAGTTATGATTAGAACAGCTATAAGATGAGATATGTTTTTCTAAAATCAATCTTTCAATTACCCCGCGCCTTCAGGCCGGGTTAAAAGATGACCTGAGAACAGGGCTTTTGCTCTTTACAATAAAAAGCCCTTATAGTTGGAGATTCTTACTGTCCCCGGCCTAAAGGTAGGGGCAATTACACCAGTCCGTATTTTTTTTAAATCAAATTTCAAAAAAATGTAAGCTTTTAAGATATTGATAAGTTCTTAGTTGTATTGCCCCTCATTAGACAATATATTGCCAAAAATTATGAATCGAATTGTTCAGCAAATAACAAAGCGACTAACCGCTAATCTACCGGAAGACAGCCAATATTATCGGTTGGATGAACTGCGCTCAAAAGGATTTCCCTCGTTTATTGTTCAGCGCATGCAGCTGCAAGTCGCACGAAATTTGACCGAATCACTGGTTTTGCCCAAAACGGATTGGGCTAATATTCAATCAGAGGCTGTGCAAAGCTCCTGGCAGCAGTTTGTTGAAGCGATTCATTCGGAGGCTTATTTGCCGGCCGAATTTGCCAAAGAGGTGGTGGAAACAGCCGTTGCCGAAGTGCTTGAAATATTGACACAGCCTCGCAAAAGTATTCCCGATATAGTTTTTGGCGCTGAGGATGAACTCGATTATCAGCAGGTCTGCGAGCGGGTTAAAACAGTGGTTGTCTATCGTCACTTCGGGCAGCTAATTCCGGGCTATATGCGCAAGAAGTCACTCAATAAGTTGTCTAAAGAGCGATGCACTTTGGTGATTGAAAATGCTGATCAAAAACTTACGAAGAATTACTCACCTTTGAACTGGGCTCAGATGCTCGAGCCGCTTTTCAAACTGTTGAACGGTGAAGTTGATACCAACCTGCTCCGGCTCTTTTTTGAGGATAAGAAAAGACTGCATATCGCCCGCCGGTTTGATTTAATGAACGACAGCCTGAGCCGGGTTCAGTTAATAGAAGAACTGTCATCACCCGACTTATTGAATTTTGAAAGCTATGAGGAACAACAGTCAGGCTTGTTTGAAAGGCTGCCGCATATGCAGGAAAAACAAAAATTTGAAGGCCCAAAGGATATTTCTGATGATGATCAACCCGCCTCAGAAAAAGGTGATGATGAAGAGCCGCTGATTTCAGAAGATGAGCCTGATGAAAGTGAAGACATTGTAAATGCTGAATTTCAAAAACCGTTTTCGGATGAAACGGAAGAACCTCGTTCCATAAATGCCGTTTTTGCTATTGATGATACGGATGAAAATGTAGAAGAAGATGAAGAAGTATCTGCACCTGAAGAGGCAAAAGAAGATACACCGGAACAAAAGAATGGGACGAAAGCAACTTCGAATGGAGATTTTGAAACGGAAAATGAAGTGTCTGAAGGCCTTAATGAAGAAACCCCGATGTGGAAGCGTTTTTATGAGGAGGAAGATGCTGATTCTATAAATCCATTTATAAGTAATGAAGGGACGGAAGATTCTTTCACCCCGTTCAAAGAAAATTCGAAAGATGGATTTATTGATGAACCTCTTATCGATTTGGCAAACCGTCCTGAGCCTTACAAAAAGGAGCGGGATGAGTTGCTAAAGTTGCTGTTGGTTGATCGTAAGACTTTTATATCAGAAATTTTTGGTGGATCAGAACGCGCTTTTGATGAGGCGATAGAAGAAATTATTACTTTTGATAGCTGGCGCAGTGCCAGCAAGTATATTGAAAAAGAAGTTTTTAAACGCAATCACGTAAATATGTACTCCGAACCGGCCGTTAATTTCACCGATCGGTTGCAGAGTTATTTTTTAGAAAAACAGAATCGAAATTAATGTGTTGAATGACTAGATCTTCCTCATCTTCAGCAGCAGCGGAAGATAGTCCCCCTTTGAAGGGGGCGCAGGGGGATGACCTGATGTAGTAAAAAAGGTTACTTATCAACCATTCGCACTCAAACCAATAAAAACATTTAATGGCTTCGGACAAAAAAGTAGAACGACTGAAAAATAAACGTAAAAATGCTCAAAAAGGCGGAGGGGAAAAGCGAATAAAGAAGCAGCATGATAAGGGAAAGCTTACTGCGCGCGAGCGAATCGACCTGCTGCTTGATAAAAATTCATTCGAAGAAATAGATCCTTTTGTTATCCACCGGAGCGATAAATTTGGCCTGGATGAAAAGAAGTTTGATGGTGATGGAGTGGTAACAGGCTATGGAAAAATTCACGGTCGCCCTGTTTACGTTTTTAGCCAGGATTTTACTGTTTTTGGTGGATCACTTTCTGAAACTCATGCCGAAAAAATTTGCAAAATCATGGATATGGCCATGAAGAATGGTGTTCCGATTATAGGATTAAATGATTCCGGGGGGGCACGCATACAGGAAGGAGTTTCTTCACTCGGGGGCTATGCCGAAGTTTTTTGGCGAAACAGCATGGCTTCGGGAGTAGTTCCGCAGCTTTCTGCGGTGATGGGTCCCTGCGCCGGCGGAGCGGTATACAGCCCGGCCTTGACCGATTTCGTCTTCATGGTTAAAAATACCAGTTATATGTTTGTAACGGGTCCCAATGTGGTGAAAACTGTAACACATGAAGAGGTAACTTCAGAAGAATTAGGCGGAGCCAGTGCGCATAGCACAAAATCAGGAGTAGCCCATTTTTCTGAAGAAAATGATGCCATTTGTCTGCAGGAAATGCGTAAAATCCTGACTTACATTCCTCAGAACTGTGAAGAAAAACCGCCGAGGGTTGAAGCCAAAGCCCCCGATGCTGCCAAAGCCAAAAAACTGGCCGATATTGTTCCCGACAATCCCAATAAGCCTTATGATATTAAAGACGTAATAGGCGGTATTGTGGATAAGGATTCCTTTATGGAAGTGCACGAGCATTATGCCGATAATATTGTAGTGGGATTTGCACGCATAGACGGGCGCAGTGTGGGTATTGTAGCTAATCAACCGCTGGCACTTGCCGGTGTACTTGATATTGATGCTTCGCTTAAAGGCGCGCGATTTGTCCGTTTTTGTGACGCTTTCAACATTCCGCTGGTTACTTTTGAAGATGTGCCGGGATTTTTGCCCGGAACCGATCAGGAGTGGGGTGGTATCATCAAGCATGGTGCGAAGCTGCTGTATGCTTTTTGTGAAGCGACGGTTCCTAAGATGACGGTCATCACTCGTAAAGCGTATGGCGGCGCTTATGATGTGATGAATTCTAAGCACATTCGCGCTGATTATAACGTAGCATGGCCTACGGCTGAAATTGCCGTGATGGGCTCAAAAGGCGCAGTTGAAATTATCTTCCGCAAAGAAATTGCCGCGGCTGATGATCCTGAAGCGAAAGAGCAGGAGCTAATTGATTATTATAAAGAAGAATTTGCTCATCCCTATAAAGCAGCGGAACGTGGATTTATCGATAATGTTATCTTGCCGGAAGAAACCCGTGAAAAACTCATCCACGCGCTCGAAATCACCCAAAATAAGGTGGATAATGTGCCACAGAAAAAACATGATAACCTGCCGCTTTAGAATTAAGAATTAAAAATGAAGAATGAAAAATTAGTTGCTACTGAATTCGTTGATTACTTCATGTATTCTTAATTCATAATTTTTCATTTTTAATTGAAATGGATCTGTTTAAAGAGGAAAAATCATCGGGTGCATCTGTTAAAGCCAAAGACTATGTAAATCCGCATGAACCACTTGCAACGCGGATGCGTCCCCGTTCACTCGAAGAATTTGTGGGACAAGATCATATCGTGGGTGAAGGTAAAATGCTGCGGCGGATGATTGAATCAGGAGTAATAGGCTCGCTGATTTTTTACGGTCCTCCAAGTTCCGGGAAAACAACCCTTGCTCATGTTATTTCTCGCGAGATTAATGCTGAATTTGTGGTTTTAAACGCTGTTTTAGACGGTATTAAAGATTTGCGCAAGGTGGTCGCCAAAGCGGAGAAAATCCAGCAAATGAACGGGCGAAAAACCATTCTCTTTGTGGATGAAATTCACCGCTGGAACAAAGCTCAACAAGATGCCCTGCTACCACACCTTGAGTCGGGAATTATCACCCTCATCGGTGCCACAACTGAAAACCCGTTCTATTCGCTGGTAAGTCCCTTGTTGTCGCGCTGTCAGCTTTTTGAGCTTTATGATCTAACCAAGGAGCATGTACTTACCATGATTAATCGCGCCTTGGAAGATGAAAAACGGGGACTAGGCAAAAAGAAAGTGGAGGTTACCGATAAAGCGAAAGATCACCTGGCAGACTATGCGGGCGGTGACATTCGAAATGCCCTCAACGCTCTTGAAGTAGCGGTACTTTCCAGCGATGCGGATGAATCGGGAATGATTCATATAGATTTAGAAGTAGCCAAGGAATGTATTCAAAAACGGGGCGTGCGGTATGACGGCACGGGAGATGAGCATTATCATTTTGCTTCCGCTTTCATCAAATCCATGCGCGGTTCGGATGTGGATGCCGCCCTATACTGGATGGTGGCTATGCTGGAAGGGGGAGATGATCCTAATTTTTTATTCCGAAGAATGCTCATTTCAGCTTCTGAAGATGTAGGAATGGCAGATCCACATGCACTTGCGGTGGTGAATTCTGCTCATGAAGCATTCACAAAGTGCGGTATGCCGGAAGGATTTTATTTCCTGGCTCATGCCTGTATTTATCTGTCACTTGCTCCCAAAAGCAACAGTACGGGTGCCATTTTTTCGGTTCACAGCGCGATAAAAAAACAGGGAATTGGTACTGTACCGCCTTACTTGCGCGACAAAACGGCGAACACCAAACAATCGCGTTACCTGAGCGTTGAAAATGCGTCGGATGATTACGATTACCCTCACTCACACGAACATCACTGGACACCCCAGGATTATCTGCCGGAAGAAGTGAAGGGTAAAAGCTGGTACCAACCGGGCAAAATTGGGCGTGAAGGCAAGCTCTGGGAACGACTGGAGAAGATTAAAGAGGCATATGGTGGAACGAAAGAGTAGAGAACCTTACTATTTTTTGATAACTATAAGTGTAACAATGTACTCTTTTTCCTGTATCTTTTGTTCATATATCGGATAAGGCGAAACAGAAACCAATTGAATGGTGTACCCGGAAACAGTGGCTTGTTTAGGATAATCCGTAAAGGTATTAAGGCTAACTATTTGTTTATTAAACTGAATAGCAACCTTTGCATTGCCTGCCCAAACACAAGTTACGCCTTTAGGACAACGGGAATCTTCTAAAAGATCATTGAATTGAATACTAAAGCCTTCATCAGGGAAGGTAACCTGTTGATTAAGCCCAACTTTAATTTCCTCTCCTAATTTCGGAGTTATAGGAGAATGAGTACTTTGGCAGGCAACTGCTAGCATCATTGCTATTAAGAAAAGAGCTTTTTTCATATTTATTTCCCCATTAGCATGTTTAGCGGTTAAGTAATCTGTAAAATTGATACTAAATCCAACCAAGACACTCTCAGAGTGACGAAAATATTCAACCGTCTTCCGTCAGTTGCGGAGTGATGAAGTCCCCTCGAAGGGGGATGATCTTGTAAATAAAATTTAGCAATGAATATTACAATTGCAAGAACAAAGTTAAAACACTTAAAGCTATTGGTAAATTCATAATTTCTTCTCAAAGAGATCGTATTTTCAATCCAAATTAAAAGTCCTTCAACCATTTTGTCATGATTGATATAAAAATCATCAGCGGCACTGATCGTCCCAACTCCAACGCATTTCGTATTTCTAAATATTTACAGTCGAAGTATGAAGAGGAAGGTGTTGATGCGAAAATAATAGATTTGCAGGAGTTTCCTCTTGAGCAGGTGGTGGGAGGGAAGTACCGTGAGAATTTACCTGCTGTCAATGATTTTACCGATCCGGTGGTTAACGCTGATGGCCTAGTATTCGTTTGTCCCGAATATAATGGAGGCTATCCGGGAATTTTGAAGCTTTTTATCGATTATCTCCCGTTTCCCGAAAGTTTAAATAAAAAGCCGGTTGCTCTGATAGGAGAGGCTGATGGTTCTTTTGGTGCAATGCGGGCAGTTGAACAACTGCAGCAGGTTTTGAGCTATCGAAATGCTCATGTTTTTCCTGAGCGGCTTTTCATTCCTCGTGTAAATAAGAACTTTAATGAACAGGAGGGAATCGAAAATCCATTCCAGCAGCAATTGCTGGAATCACAGATTATTAATTTTATTCAGTTTGTTCACGGTCTTAAAGAGAAGGGTATAGAGGTATAAGGTTTTTGAATTAAAAAGATAAGTCGGAAAAATGAATTTGTATTGAAAGGCCTAACAATTTTACCCTTATACCCTATACCTTTATATCCTTATACCCCAATCTCTATATCCAATTAACTCACCTTCAGCATATAGCCCACTCCATGCAGAGTTACCAAAAATTTAGGGTTATCAGGATGCGATTCAATCTTAGAGCGAAGTTTTGAAACATGAACATCAACCGTTCGTGTGTTGGTGCTGAGTTCGTAGCGCCATACATTCTGAAGCAGGGCACCCCGCGATACAGGTTCGTTTGCATGGGCAAGGAGGTACCGAATAAGTTCGACTTCGCGGGTAGTAAGAGGAACGTTATCACCGCCGGAATGCTCAGCCTCGGCCTCTTTTAAATTTACAAGCACCGGACCAAGTTTCAATTCATTAACCGGTGCTTTTTTGGAATACTTTTCGGAACGGCGCAGCCTTGCTTGTATGCGGGCCAGAAGTTCTTTTACTCCAAAGGGTTTGGTCATATAATCATCAGCGCCGATATTGAGGCCGGTAACTTTATCAATTTCCTGATCGCGCGCGGTAAGAATGATGATGGGAAAGGTGTAACCCATGCCACGTGTTTTTCGACAAACATCATAACCGCTCATTCCCGGCAGCATGAGATCGAGAATCATAAGATCGGGATTTTCTTCTTTTACAATTTCTACTGCCCGGCCTCCTTTATTAGCTACAAAAACATCATAGCCTTCGTTTTCCAGCGTGTCCTGAAGGGTAAAAACAAGGCTGGGTTCATCTTCAACAATTACAATTTTTTTAGCTTTATCCGACATATTTTTCCTTTTTAAATGACTCAGAGATAACTTGAGATGATATATTTTGAATTTTTAGTGGTGACGGCTTGGCATCTTTGGTCAAAACAGGAAAGGCAACCGTAAAGATTGAACCTTTTCCCGGCGTACTTGTTACCTCAATACGACCTCCATTTAATTCAACCAAATTTTTTACAATAGACAAACCTAATCCGTGGCCTTTTGTTTGGGCGGTCAGTGGATCCTCTGCACGGTAAAACTTATCAAAAATATGCGAAATATCTTTTTGTGCTATGCCCACTCCGTGATCTTCAACCCGAAGAAGAACTTCATTATCACTGCTGCTTAAGGTGATTCCCAGGTACTTTTCTGTTGTGCTGTATTTAATCGCATTTTCAACAAGATTGCTTAAGATAGTATTAAAGCTGTCAATGTCAACCATTACTATTTGATCCTGAACTGAAATAGCGGTTTGAAGCAGAAAACCTTTGTTTTCGATATAACTCTTATGATCTTCAATATAAGATTGAACTAAATTATTGACATTTACAGCCTCAGGATCAATTAAAGATTGTCCCGCATCTGCTTTGGCTATATCAAGCAATTTTTTGATCATTCTGCGAAGGCGAATCGCTTCTTTATAAATATGGTTACCGTAATCTTTTAGACGCTTTGGATTTTTTACACGTCCGTCGGCCAGATTTTCTCCTGCAGCCTGCATAACGGCTAAAGGAGTTTTAAGTTCATGGGTAACATTAGCCAAAAAGCCTGCCTGACGCTGAGCCAAAGCGCGTTCCTGACGAGCAGAAATAAACATAAACACCAACGCTCCAAGCAATAAAAGTACAGCTATGGCAAGTACAACGATATTTTTGACAAATGAAGAATTGGAGGCCGCAAGGGCAGAAGTACCGGCAAAAGAAACTTCCAGCTGCCAATAATCAAAATAATCAGGGAAGTTTTGTACGAATTGTATTTTATCTCTTTGATAAGTGCTGCTTGTATCGCTTGCAGCCAAAATTTTGTTATCGGTCCAATCGCGGAGCCAGACTTTCATACCCGAGTTGCCGAAGTTTTCAGCCAGTTTTTTGGGGAGATAATATTCAGTAAGAAAATGCTGGTTAAACGGCATGATTAAATAGCCGAAGATAGATTGCTCGGAGGAATTAATCAGGGCAATTGAAATACTGCGGTGAGCATCAAAAATAATTTTATTATTGTACCGGTAATGCTCCAGCAGTGACTGAACCTGTGTGCGAGCAATTCCCATACCATCGCAAACTACATTAGGGTAGATCGGGTCACGGACAAACTCGTTTTTTCCGGTATGATACTTCAAAATAGGTGTTTCACTGCTGCAGGCATCAGAAGCAGAAGGGATAAAATATATATCGGTATAAATGGCGTCAGCAGCTGCTTTATTAAGCAACTTTTTGACATCATCCGTAAACTGCCTGGTTTTTTTGAAATGATTTTTTAATCGCTCAATATCAACGGAGCCAAGCCCATAGTAAGGCTTATAAAAGCGATAGCGAAGCCTGTCGGAAAATTCCGCGATTTGAAGCTTCTTATTTTTACGATCTGATTCGAGCGTATTTTCATGAAGGGCGTAGAGTGAATATACATTCATGCCGGTAAGCCCCAGGATAGCAAAGACTCCGGCAGCCAGTAAAATCCAGCGAAGTGAATCGTAACGTTTCATGAAAAAAATGTTAAGACTATTTAATATCGAAATGTAAGAAAATTTTGGCAGTTACAAATTTTTCTCATTGATTTTTTTGCATTTAAAAAATGAGTTCCAGACAAGAGGTTTTTGCTGTCAGTTGGTATGAACAGTAAGTCAGAGAGAGTCATGTACCTTTCAGAACTTTTCATATCGAAACAACATCTCCAAAAAATAAAAAAGGGCACTTAAAGTTAAGTGCCCTTTTAGTCTGCAATTTTAAGAGTAAACCTTATTTCTGCCAGATATTATTCTCTCTATCGGCATCGGGGTAATTTCGTTCGGGATCAATAACCACTTCGGTTACTTCCGATGCGTTATCAACCGTGATGATGGCTCGGGTAGCACCTTGCAGCCACGTTTCAACCGGAATATGTTTGGTGATGGTTGAACCATCAGCCAGGGTGATGGCTACGGTGGCGGGCATCGGAACTTGTCCGTGATCTTCAATTACAATCTGAGTAGTATTTCCGTTGTCTGTTACACCGCCAATGGCTTGATCAAGTACCCAAATTTCATAATACCAGCTTCTCCAGAACCAATCCAGGTCACGGCCGCTGATGTCCTCGAAAGTGTTGAACATATCCCAGGGATAGGGGTGTTTGAACTGCCAGCGGTCAAGGAAAGTACGATAAGCCTTATTAAAGGTTTCTTCACCTAAAAGATTACGCAGACTGTTCAGCATAGATGCCGGTTTTGGGTATGATGCAATGCCGTAGGCAAATCCGTTATAGTGGTGATCTGACCATCGCATAATCGGCCCTTCAAAATCAGTGCCGGCAATTTGCAGGTAGCTTTGATAGGTTTTTAAATTAAAATTACCCATTTCAGGATAATAAGCCGCCATGGCTTGATCTTCATTAAAAGTAGTGGTGCCTTCATCCATCCAGGCATAGCGGCGCTCATTATTGCTGATCTGCATAGGCACCCACATGTGTGCCAGTTCATGAGCAATTACGGCGTAAAGCGAAGATGCAGGCTGCCCGTTATATGCGCCGATAATCGTCATCATAGGGAATTCCATTCCGCCGCCGATAATACCGCCGCCTTCAACAGAAGTCATGTGCGGCCAGGGATAACTTACCCCGGTATAATCAGATAAAAAGGCGATAGCCGCGGCGGTGAATTTAGCACCGTTGGTCCAGAGTGGGGCGGTACTGCGGTAAATGGCGTTGATATGTGCAAAATCTTCATCACCGTCGTTACCAAGATCGCCAACGCTGGTACGGGTAGCATCCCAGAAAGACTCATTAGTTACGCTGAATGCAAAGTCACGAACATTGTGAGCATCGAAATTCCAGGTGATAGTTCCGTCTTCGGTAGATTTGGTGACATTGCCAAAATCTTCTTTAGCAACAACGTGTACCACAGAATCACTGCTGTAAGCTTTCTGCAGCCGTTGATAAATATCTTCTTGTAAAACTTCCTTCGCATTATTCAGCATTCCGGTTGATGTTACCACCCATTGCTCAGGCACGGTAATATCTACATTATAATTTGCAAAGCCGTGATAGAATTCGGCATTTCCGGTGAAAGGATCAGTAAACCAGCCAATCACATCATCATAAACCCTCATTTGCGGATACCAATAGGCGATATAAAAAAGGTTGCCCTGGCTATAGCCCATCCGTCCGCTTGCGCCTTGCTGCGGAATTTTAAACTGCCATGCCATTTGAATCTGGATAGAATCACCCGGCATCAGCACTTCACCCGGACGAACAACCATTAAAGTACCGTTGACGAGATATCCATTGGGGTCCCGGCGCGATTGAATGACTTCAAGTGCTTCACCATTCACAGCCACTTTGTTTAAAACAATGCCTCCGGTGACTTCTGCATTGCCGCTCCGGGGAACACCTTCTTTATGGAGATTTTGAGCCAGTTCCATAAAAAGCTGCCCAAGAGTGTCAGGCGAATTGTTGTAATAAGTGATGGTACCTGACGCTTTGATTAGCGTGTCGGCAGGGATAAGTTCAACATCAATATCATAGTTGGCCCACTGTTGCCAGTAGTCAGTGCCCGGTTTTCCCGACATAGTTCGCGTGCCTTGTTCTACAGCGTTATAAAAACGCTCGGGAACATCAGTAGTGATGGGATTCGGAACCAGGCGATTTAATTCTGATGGAACTACATGGGCTTCAGGCGCAGTTGCAGTATCGGTCGTTTGTGCAGTTTGATCTGCTGCCTGCTGAGAGGTAGCACAACCCGAAAAAACAAAGGCTGTGGCAACTATTAAAGGAGTTAGTTTTTTAAAAAAGGTTGGTAGTTTTAGCATAAAGTTAATAGTGTTATTATTTATTAGAAAAATGGAAAATGTTAAGAGTTGATGGTAAAATGCTTGATTATAGCTTGCTTTAAATCTTCAAATTCTATGGGTTTAGTAAGGTAATCAAGATAATTTGTTTTTTCGGCGCGCTCAACGTGATATTGATCAGAATTACCTGTTATATAAATGACGGGCACATCCGAAAACTTTCTGATTTCAAGCATGGCATCGATGCCATCCAGTTCGCCCTCAAGCGAGATATCCATGACAATGAGATCAGGTTCGATTTTTTTGGCAACCTCGATCGCTGTCTTGCCATACACAAGCTCGCCTTCGGTTTCAAAGCCAAGCCGCTCGAGATAGCCTTCGTATAAAAGGTTGAGAATTAAATCATCCTCGACAATAATAACTTTCTTTTTATCTTTACTCATATTTTGACTATCCATTTTCGATAACGTGTTTAAAATAGCAAAAACAATTTATAAGGCAATTTGTTTCTGCAACTTTAGTTGATAACTAAGGAGCAATCCACTGTCCTTCCCATAACTCCGATTCCTCATTCCGTTGAAAACGGAGCCGCCGGTGTTCTTTTCTGTTAATTTGTAAAACTTGTATATCAAACGGAACACATTCAAGTACACAGAAATGTTCCATGCTAAACTCTTCAGGCCAGTCGTGGGCTTTTTCGGGTGATGGAACAACAGTGCCCGGTGCAGTTAAAGGCGTATAAGCTTTGCGGGCCGGGCCATGCACATCTTTTGACCAAAACTGTTCGGCTGTTTCATCATTTTGGTGAAGTTTCACATTTACTTTCATCGTTAACTGTACTTTATGATGACTATGCCAGAAAAGAAGTGCTGCTCGTCCGAGCTGTTTTATTTCTTCAACTTTTGCTGAGCGTGCATCCGTGTAGATAATGGTGGACCAATCTTCAGCAACTTCGCGCAAGATTACCATTCGTACATTAGGCTCGTTCGTTTCAGGATTATGGGTTGCCAGGGACGAATACCGAAAAGGGTGGCGGCTGTCGGAGGATCCTTTTTTAAGTTCCCTGTGCGTCTTTGTTAATACATTCTGTGGTTCAATATTGCCGGTAATAATCATGAAATAAATAGTTTAGTAAGCCAGGTTCATTGGTTGAAAAGTAAAGTGAAATATACAGCAACAACAGCAAGGTTCTAATTTTTATTTCCTATTTAACATAAGTTCCACCCCAGGTATGCCTATGGCAGAGATAAAAATGCTCTGATAAGATCAGAAGGCAAAATAAATCTTTAATATTACATCCCTACGGGATTTGTGTTTGTTTTGTCTTTTTTAATTGCTACCAATATTTCGTCCTATGGGACGATTAAGCATAAAATAAGTTTAAAAATCGTACCTATATTCAAAAAGATTTGTTTTAAGTGATCCCTTAAGGAATCATATATTGATAGTTCATATATAGCCAAAAAATTCACGTCCCGTAGGGACGCTATATTTGCGACTTTTTTCTCGAATTCAGGTTATTTACAATCGTGACTTTTTCTGTTGGTTAAATGAACGCCTAATTTTTGAAGGTTGTTAGAAAAAATAAAGAGTTAAATATTCATCATTAAACAGGAAAGCCATGTCTTTAGCAAAAGTAATAGAAGTGATAGCCGAAGGCGATACAGTCGAACAGGCGTTTGAAAATGCAGTAAGCGAAGCCTCGCAAACGGTTAGCTCAATTAAACAAGTGTGGGTTGATGACATTCGCGCTATCGTCGAAGATAACAAAGTCACTTCTTACCGCATTGACGCAAAAATTACCTTTGAAGTGAAGAAAAAGGCAAAATAGCTGTATCAGCAATTCCATCACCTGAAATGGTGAAACCCATTACTCATAATTTTGAAATTGCCGGGCGGAAACCTTGGGGGCAACCGGTACTTTTAATTCCACAGTGGTGCCTTCGCCGGGTTGAGAGGCAATGGACACCGATCCGCCAAGCGCATCTAAACGGTCGAGAACACTGAATAAACCAAAACTTTTTGTTGATTTCCGGCGAACCGTTTCAACATTAAAACCTTTTCCATCATCCCGAACAATCACCCGCAAGAAACCTTTATCCTTTCGTACACGGATCATCGCTTTATCTGTACCTGCATATTTTACTACATTAAACAGCAGTTCTCGAATAGATTCAAAAAGAAGTACTTTAATGTCATCACTCAAAGAATAATCTGTGTCTTTTTTGTCAATTTTAATGTTCAGGCGATGCCGCTCCAGCATGTCCTCAGCCAGCCATTCCAGGGCATGAGAAAGTCCGGCTTCGAAAAGTGCGGGCGGTCTTAATTTTGTTGTAAGATTACGTGCTAAATGGATGGCCTGATCAAGAATTTTTTTGGCTTTATCGGCACTCTCTGTATCACTGCTATTCGAAGGATGAATGAAGCTGATATGCATCTTAGCGCTGACCAATAACTGTTGAAGGTCGTCATGAAGTATAGCGGCAAGGCGCTTTCGCTCCTGCTGTTTTGCTGAGGTAAGTTTGGCGGCCAAATCCCGAAGTTTTGCTGCCCGTTCCTGAAGCTCTTCCGTATGCTCTGCTATGCGTTGTTCTAAAGTTTCATTGGCCTTTTTTTGATCGGTAATATCACGGCTGGTACCGGCTATAGCCTCAACTTCTCCGTCTTTTCCAATTACCGGTACAAAAATATAATCATAGATTCTGCGGCCATGTTTAGCATTATTGAAAGGAACTTCACCCCGGACTATTTCTTTTGTCTTAACGGCATATTTAAGCTCCTTATGATGCATTTCGACATGCCAGGATTCATAACCCAGATCGGATAACCCCTTACCCATAGCTTCATCCCGGTTTTTCTTTCCCCACATTTGCAAGGTAGCATCGTTGGCATAGATGAATTTGAAATCCAGATCAAAAATATAGGCGAGATCAGGGGTGTTTGATAAAATACTTTCATACAGTCGCTCCCGGCGCTGTGACTCCCTCTTGATCTTACTCAAAATTTGCTGTGTTTCGTAAGGATGCTGCTGCCGGTTAAGAATGGTATCAATAACTTCTTCCAGTCTTCTCATAACTAATTATTGTGATGATTACCCGAATTAGAACTTTTTTATCCTGACTTTGTACTAATTTAAGCCACCGCGGCCACCGCAATTAAAAATGGTTTGACTGATATCTCAAATCCATATTATTTAAATAATTTTTTTGACTAATAAAAGAATTAGAAGCAGAGTAAAGGTTTTTTAATATTTGTTAACAACTCTCTAAATTTCTTCACCCAAAAGCTCGAGAAAGGCTTTTTGATCAATAATCGGTATATCCAGTTTCTGCGCTTTTTCATACTTACTGCCCGGCGATTCTCCCGCTAAAACGTAATCAGTATTACTGCTTACAGAAGAGGCGGTTTTTCCTCCGTGTTTTTCAATCAATTCCGTAGCTTCTTTGCGCGTTAAAGAGGGCAGGCTCCCCGTTAGTACAATTTTCTTACCCTCCAGCTTTTGCGATACCTGCGCTTTTTGCTCCATTTCAAAAGTGAGTCCCCGGTTTCGCAAGGAAGCAACAATCTGTTGATTATGGGCTGTCTTAAAAAATTCGTCTACCGATTCGGCAATTCTGGGGCCAATTGAGTTTATTTGGATAATGCTTTCCTCATCGGCCTCCATGAGCGAATCCATGGTACGAAAAGCGGCCGCTAAATCTCTTGCCACCGTTTTACCCACAAAACGAATGCCCAAAGCATAAATAAACCGATTCAGGGGCTGTTTTTTACTGTTTTCCAGAGCATCTAACAGATTTTGAGCGCTTTTATCCGCCATCCGTTCCAGTGGCAGCAAGTCTTGTTTTGTTAGCTTATACAAATCAGCGTAAGTTTTAATCAGCTCTTGTGATACAAGCTGATCAACCACCGCTTCGCCCAAGCCTTCAATATCCATCGCATCACGCGAAGCAAAGTGTGCAATCCGGTGACGAATTTGAGGCGGACATTGCGTATTGATACAACGCCAGGCCACTTCATCATCCAGCTTGACCAGCTTTTCTCCACAGGCAGGACAATTTTCCGGCATTTCAAACTCCGGTCCCCGGTCTTCCCGTTCAGGGTTTACCACACTAATCACCTGCGGGATAATTTCACCGGCTTTTTCAACAATAACCTGATCTCCCGCACGAATGTCTTTGCGGTGAATTTCATCCTCATTATGCAATGAAGCCCGCTTCACCGTTGTTCCCGCCAACAGCACCGCTTTGAGCTCGGCTACCGGCGTGATTTTGCCCAGCCGCCCCACTTGCAAAGTAATGTTTTCAACCTTGGTTGTGGCCTGTTCGGCTTCAAACTTATAAGAAATAGCCCAGCGCGGAGCTTTTGAGGTAGTGCCAAGCTGCTCACGATATTTGTCTTCATTTACTTTAATCACCACTCCGTCTGTTTCAAAAGGGAGGTCATGACGCAGTTTTTTAAAGTCTGCAACTTTTTCGTGTACTTCGCCAATATCATCACACTTATAGAAGTATTTGCAGACCGGCAATCCGTAATCTGCTAAAAGCTGCATTTTTTGGTACTGGGTGATGGGTTGGTCGTTGCCTTCGAGAATTAAATCGAAACTGAAAAACCGGATGGGGCGGCGTGCCACTTCCCGAGGGTCCTGCATTTTCAGTGAACCGGCGGTAGAATTGCGGGGATTGGCAAAAACCGGGAGCCCCTGCTCATCGCGATATTCGTTCATTCGAACAAAAGCTTCTCGCTCCATGTAGGCTTCACCCCGTACTTCTGCGAAAGGGGGGAAATCGCCTTTTAAATGAAGGGGAATATCTTTAATAGTTTTCAAATTGCGGGTGATGTCATCGCCACGGTTTCCGTTGCCGCGGGTAGCGCCTAAAACCAGGTCTCCGTTTTCATAACGAAGCCGAATGGAAGCACCGTCAAATTTAAGCTCAGCCATATACGAAAAATCAGAATCCCCCAGAATCTCCCTGACTCTGCGGTCAAAATCATTCAATTCATTCTCGTTATAAGTATTATCCAGACTGAGGAGCGGTATGGGATGCTCGACAGTCTTAAAATTACTGCTCGGTTCGCCGCCGATACGTTGCGTAGGCGATGCGGGATCTTGCAGGCTGAATTCGTTTTCTATTCTTTCTAACTCCTTGAGAGACTCGTCAAACTCTTTATCAGAGATGAAGGGACGAGCCTCCTGATAATACGCTTTGTTGGCTTTTTCCAGTAATTCACGCAGCTGTTTTACACGCTTCTCCGCCTGTTCTTTATTCATTGAAGAAAAATAGATCAATTAAAAGTCGAAAGTGGGATGATCTTGAATAACGGAAGGGGGCGGAGCGTCGATGGCAAGGCTATCCGGTGCAGGCTGAAGCCATTTGTTACTTTTTTCAAAAAACGAGCGATCAATTTCTATAAGCCGCGTATCGGATTCGTAAAATTTTTCGAGATAGTTTTCAATCACATGGCCGTTCAGCATTAGAACCAGGTTGTCAAACTGTCCGCGGAGGCGAAACTGGTTAACAAAGTTAAAGCGCATGGCTTCACCCTTTTCAATCCAGTAGGGATTGATATTATCCATGATATCCGTAAATACCCGAACAGGCTCCAGCTTTCCATAGGCGGCGTAAACAATCATGTGAAGCGTATCAGGCAGTGTTTCGAGCGCGGCAGGTTGATTGTTTTGAGTGATATTACTGAGAACTACGCTATCGGAATCGCTAAGCGGCACGATGTCGAGCTTAAGCGAATCCGCCGGGATGGCGGTTTGTGATGATGTAGTTGAAGCGCTTTTTTCGGGAGTATCTGAACTATAACCGCTAATGAAGTAATAGAGACCGCCGGCACCTAAAATTAGTATAACCAGTACTCCAATCCACAGTTTTGATTTTGGCGGAACCGGTTCGAACTGATGCCCCATATTAACCCAGTCAACCGAACCGCTTCTTTCAGAGTAATTTTCCGGTGTTGATGTATCTTTTGGAGGGGATGCTTCGGACTTAGTATCCGGTGTGGAATCGGGAGAACTATTGTCGTTATTATCCTCACTGTCACCGTCAGCAGCAGTCTTCTCATTCGTGTCATCAGTAGATTCTTGATCAGAGGTGTTTATTTCCTCTTCAAAATCAAAGTGCTCATCTGCCTTTTCATTACCCATTTTCAATAATGAGCCAGAGTAGCTGCCAAGTTCTTCTTTGTCCAGTGCATATACGATCTGCTGGTCATCGATAGAAAGTGCACGCGCATAACTTCGCACATAGCTACGGATGTAAGTAATGTTTTCGTCGAATTCAGTGAAGATGGAGTTATCTTCTATCGAGTGGAGGATATGTTTCGGAATTTTTGTAGCCTCATGGATATCATCAAAGCTTAAATTTTGCTTCTTACGAATGGCGGCCAAATCTTTTCCAAGTGATGCCATAGATGTCTGTCTATTTAAAACTAATGGGGAATTGTACTTATTAAGCTGAAACTAAACAAATATTACGGTTGCTAAAAGAAAATTATTTTGTAAGGAATGGGTTTTGAATGGGTCTTACTATAAGGAGCTATTGAATATCGAACAGATGAACAAGGAATATCGAATGATGAAGCACTTTGTCATTAAAAGTTGTGAGGGAGTTGTACTCCCGAACTCTTTATTCAACCCCATTCGGGGTTGTCATTAAACTTGTTATTTAACCCCCGATTGTGTCGAGGGCTATTCATGTTGAATTCCTTAGGGATTCTGGTTTAGAAGATCAGTTATAGTTAAATGATAAAAAGTTGAACTTCTTTGTATTCCTAAAAACTATGCTGCATCATTTAAACAATTAACAGAACAGATTGCCCCAATCGATGCCATTCATTTATTTAAAAGCGTGTTCAGTTTTTTATCATTTAAAATATGTTTAATCTTCAAGAAGAATCCCGAAGGGATTCAATACGCATAGCCCCGAACTGCGCCGAAGG
>DASVCW010000010.1:0-27580 GCA_036381435.1 Balneolaceae bacterium
CGTGAAAAAGAGCCCCAGCCATCCCGCGAAAAGAAAGGGATAGTGGTACATCTCCCACATGGGTGGTACATTTTCGAAGAAAGAGGCCAGGAAAGCATAAAGCAGGGTGTTGCCAACCATCAACAGGCTTCCGTTGGTTTCTTTGGGCGGATTATCGGGATAGCTGCCGTTTTGCGCTACATATTCCTGCACAGCCTCATGCCCTTGAAAATTTTGAATATAACTGGCATCGGGCAGGGTTGAAAATCCATAAAGCAGGATGATAAGTGAAACTACAAATCCTGCCAGCGGGCCTGCAATGCCCACATCAAACATTTTGCGCGTATCATTGATTTTCTGTTTGATTCGGATGACAGCACCTATCGTACCAATGCCCAACGGGATGGGGATGAAATAAGGAAGCGTAACTTTCACCTTATGATAAAGCGCGGCAAAGTAATGGCCGAATTCGTGTACACCCAGAAAGCTGAGCAAAAGCCCGGCAAACAGCATGCCGCGATAAAAATCGGGCAGTGAGGGCAGGGAAACAGGAAAAATAGAGGGTATGAATCCTACAAAAGCAGCTCCGGCTAAGGATACCGTCAGAAAAGTGATGATAAATAATGCCAGATGCTTAAGTATTGTTTTCGCATCCGGCTTGTTTGGCTGCTGTTCCTCCATGTAAGGAGGCTTCACAGGCGACTTTTCAAACGTAAAACCGGGCGTATCAGCAGGTCGTTTGTTATCCAATGGTATGTGCTTAATTTGTTGCTCTTGCAATGGGCATAGTCATGCAGCGGGCACCGCCACGTCCACGGCAAAGTTCATGACCCAGAAAACTGATGGCAATTTTGCCCGCGGAATCGAGTGATTTATTTTCAAATTCTTCTACAAATTCAAATTGGTTCATCAGGCGGTAGCCATGATCTTGCAACTCGCAAAACGTATTTGTGTTTCGCCCGTACCCTGCAATAATTCCGGGAGCTAAGGCAAAAACGTTGGCGCCGTCGGTCCATTGTTCACGAAACTGGTTCGTTCGCTCTTCACCTCCACAGCTTATAAATGTCACTTCATGGCCCAAAAATTCTTCTAAGGCTACTTTAAGCGATGGCATTGATTCGGTGATAACGGAACCGTTTTGAGAGCTTAACGAAATTACGTTATTTCGGCGTTCGGTGATAGCCGGGGGAAATACAATGCATTCATCATTATTCGCAAAAGTAAAAATGGTATCGAGATGCATGGAGGAACGTTGCTTGGGAATGTCTACAGCAAGTACACGTTCAAGTCCGTTTTTTAGTAACCCTTCAGTAGCGGCCATTAGTCCACTGAAAGAAGTACGTTCACTCATGCCAATCAGTGCCACTTTCTCGGATGCTACCAACACATCTCCGCCTTCGATGGATTCTTGCCCGTCAATTTTAATAACTTTTTGTTTGACCCTCGAGAATAACGGGTGAAATTCGATGAGCGCTTCCATCAGGAGAGATTCCCGAAGACGCGCTTTTCGGGCGGGACGGGAAAGCAAAATACTCTCACCCACAACCGCCGCAATATCACGGGTAAAAAGTATATTGGGTGTGGGCGACATTGTAACATGTGGCAGAGAAGGGATTGAGCCTTGAATCACAAAACGCACTAGTTCCTGCGGCTCAAGCGCGAGTAAATCGTCTTCAATAGTATGTAAATTTTCACGGGGATGAGTAGCAATAAGCTTTTCAACAAAAAATTCACACGCGGCTTTTTGCTGAAAGCATTCGACAAAGAGATCTGTAATTTCAAATATTTTGCCGTCTTTAGGCATTGCCGCTTTAAAAATTTTAAGCATTTCAAGATGCTCGCGGCGGGCATCTTCTTCAAAGATAATATCATCAAACAGCAATTCATCCTTTAATTCAGGATTTACCAGCGAAACTTCATGACCGGGCGTGTGAACAATCACGCTTTTCAAAGGTGCTGTTTCGGAATTAACAATCAGGTTCATGGGATCGGTTTGCAGTTACAATTAAGGAGTGAACAGTGCGTCCAAATATACGTTTTGATTGGGCAACATTGAAAGGAAAACGTGAGAAGTGAAAAGTGACACATTATCCTTCCAAAAAGTACGTTGGCTGGTTCACATTTTACGACCTTCCGTCTCATGTTTATGGCTGTTTTTTATGAATTTAGAACAACAAAATTACTCATAGTGATAAAAATATTTTTCGATAAATCAGTTTTGGGCAGATCGTAGCGTGGTAGAAAAATGAATGACAATGACTTATCCCCATTTAGTTTTGTTATCTAAAAAATTAAAAGCGAAGTGGAAAAAATGGATGCATTTTTTCTATTTTAAGTCGCACGATTGACAGGTAAATGCTGTTATTACGAATCAAGAAATTGACTATTACAACCCCTTTAGTAGTGATTTATGTTAAGAAAGAGCGAAATTGAATCTCTTGTTTATCTCCTTGACGATCCTGATCCCTATGTGCAATCGGAAGTTAAAAACCGCCTTTTCGATTTGGGTGAAAGCGCCGTTCCGCTGCTGGATCAGCAAAAAAGCGAATCGAAAAATGATGATGAGCGCGAACTGATCAATGAAATCATTCAATGGATTACCTATAGCAGCGTTGAAGAAGATTTTCTGGATGTGCTTGAAGGCGGCTTAAGAAATTTAAAACAGCTTGAAGATGCCGTTTTTATTTTGTCACGCTTTGAAAATCCCACTTTACGAGAGAGCGAATACAAGCAAAAACTTGACCGCTTTGCCAGCATGATCAGTGATGAAGTTCGTTATTCTCTTGACGAAAGCCAAAAAATGCACAAACTGCTGCACTTCGTATTCTCTGAACTTAACTTTAGCGGCAGCACCGTTGACTATTATAACCCCAATAATTCATATCTGAATAGTGTGATTGATCGTCGCCGGGGATTGCCTATTTCACTGGCGCTGATAGTACTTTTCCTGGCCCGACGCCTCGAACTGCCTTTTTACGGCGTAAATATGCCTATTCATTTTATGTTAAAGTACAAGAGTGATGAAGAGGTACTTATTGACCCCTTTGATCACGGCAAATTGGTGAGCTATAACCAGTGTTATTATTTCCTTAAACAAAACGGGGTTGAACCCAAAAGCGAGCATTTCAAGGAAGAGAAACCGGCGGGAATTCTGGCACGTTCTATTCGAAATTTGATCAACAGTTACGAAAAGTTAGATAAAACCGCTAAAGCCGAAAGTTTGAAGAAATTGCTTAATACGGTTGAGATGATCATCGAGTATTGAATATCGAACAAGGAATGATGAATTTCGAGGTCACTTCTTCCTTCGAAATTCCTTGTTCAATATTCTGCGGTTCTATAGTTCAAAACCAAAGGCATCTTTTTCTTCGTTGGCGAAGTTGAAAGGATCAATTTGTTCAGCTAAATCGTAAAATGAGCCGGCTTCATCCTCGTTGCCGCTGAATTTGTGAATTTCTCCGGCCAGTTTATACAAAAGAGGATTCGCAGGCGCGTGATCAAGCAGGTCTTTTAGCAGGGGAATAGCTTGTTCCAACTCTTTATTTTCTGTATAGATAGACAGCCGGTACAAATCGGCCTGTAATCTATTACCTTGTGAATTAAGCTGATCTAAATAATGAATGCAGCGCGAATATATGTTTCGCTGAAAATAAAAATATACCAGTTGAAAAATCAGCGAAGCGGGTAGTTCTATGTTATCCAGCCGATCTTCAAGATGCCGCATCACCTCACGTTCGTCCATCACCATAAACAAATGCACCAGCCTGCACAGTGTTGCCGGTTCATGATCTGTTTTCAGGATTTCGGTTTTTAATTCAGACGTAAAGAGCTGTTCAAAGTGCTGCTTAATCTCCTCTTCAGGAAACAGGGGATTTACCAACTCATCCAGCGCTAAAAGCTGATCGAAGGCATTCAGAGCATCAACTTCTTTCTCGGGAAAAATATTGACGTCCCATTTCTCATTAAAATAAGCCGCATTTTTCCAGTACTGCTCGCTTTCGGTATCAAGATTGAGTGCCAGGGTAGTAGTTCCTAAATGATGTCCCACTCTTACGTTCGGCGCAATACCGACTTTATGCCCTGCGACACCGGCCTGAAAACAAAGATCAACATCTTCAAAAAAGGCCAGTTCGTACTTTTCATCCATTTTCAGCCTGGCATCAGCACGTACCATCATGCAAAAGCTGTCGAGATATTCAGCGGAGATTAATTCACCAGTCATGCCATCAAAATTACGGATATTCTGATCGGAATTAAGTGCATTATCAGTAGCCGGACCGACGACGGCGAATTCAGAATGTGATTCCATCGCCTTTTTTAACTGCTCAATAGCATCATCATTCAGTTCAATGTCATTGTGCATAATGCAGTAGTAGTCTCCCGATGCCGCCTCCATACCTTGGTTGACGGAAGCCGCAAACCCTGCATTTTTCTTGTTGGTGATGATTTTACAATTCAAAAACTGCTTCTCCTTCAGCTCATCAAGATAGTCATGAGTGTCGTCAAGGCTGGCATTGTCAATTACGATAAGCTCAAACTGAGAAGTATCGCAGTGATCTGAAATGGAAACCAGGCAGTGTTCTAAAGCCCCTTTTCCATAACCAGTGGTAGGAATAATGATACTCACTTCGGGTTTTCCGGCAGTTGAAGAAGTCTCATGCCCGCCCCTTTTTTGCTCATGCTTCAGTTCAGAAGCTTCCACGAAGCGGCGCTTTTTCTCCAAAAGTTCAATTTTTAACTGTCTTGCTTTGGAGTGATTTGATTCATTCCTTAGCACATCTTCAACCAGTTCCAGGGCGGAACTGAATTGCCCTTTTTGCATCATTTCTTCAGCCCGCTGCAGCAAATTGTTCTCAGGTTTTTGCCCGTCCTGTTTTTGATGATTTAATTCCTTCAGCTGGTCAAAAAGAACCTCCTGAATTTCCTGAGAGTGCCCGTATTTTCGGAGTATCGATAAAAGCATCTCGTGCCGGAGCGATAAATCGGGAAAAGTATCATAAAAATCGACGGGCTTATACCACTGTTCATCTGTCAGGGCAAAATTATTTTCAAGCCGAAGGGCAAGTTCTAAACCGGGATGGCTTTCAGCAAAAGGGTTGAAAAATGCATTATTCGATGAAAGAGCGGGTAAATTCCAGATAAAATCGCCATCCTGAAACCAGCTATTCTGTGAAATAAAGTTGACCCACTTGCGAGGTGAATTGGGAAGGTTTTGCTGCTGGGTCAAAGCAAAATAATCAGAGCTTTGGAGCTGGGTAGTGATGTCGATCAGTAGCCCTTCATCAATTTCCTGAATTCTTTCGGGAGCCCAAAAAAGGGAGCCGCTGCAATGCAGGAGGACTTCATTAAGAGAATTAGCCCGTCCCACAGTCTGTTCATGCCGAAAATAAAACGTTTGCTCGTGCCCGTAATAATCCAGTAAAGACTCAATCACTTCATCACTCCCGTCAGTTGAAGCATCATCAATCACGAAAAGCTCAAAAGGAAGGCGTGCTAATTCAAAAAGAGTAGTCAAAGTGGCTTCAACAGTATCTTTTTGATTTCGGATGATAACGGCAACAGAAAGCAGGGGTTTGTCAGGCATAAATGATAATAGGTTTTTCAATTTATCGAAATATACAAGGTGTGATGTAAAAGGCGAAAATAATTCAAAGAGTTACTTAAGCCTTGTTTTGTAATAAAGGCTTAATAGCATGAAAATGTCATGTTTTAACAGGTATTTGTTACAAAGCTTTTAATTGATTAAAGTTGGTTAAACAAAACCTAATAATTAACGGGGTATATCATGAAAAAAAGTATTTACAAAGGATGTCTGCTTGCAATTATTGCCGCTATGATATTTCAGGCTTGTTCCGGTACTAAAGTTACATCAAATGATGAAGAACGGCATATTTACGCTCAGCCCTTCATTAAAATGACTGAGGTTGTGGAAGAAGCTGTAGAGGGGGGCGGTTTGCATATTGAGCGTGTATTCAGGTCCGAAGATGAAACAGAGATAACCCTTATTGTTAATACTAATGCTTATCTTAGGGGCAGCAATCAGACTGTCCAAAAAGATCAGGGAACCGTGATTATTACTGAATTGGCAAACGGTAAAGTTCAGGTAGAGGTAAAGAATCCCGACTATCACTATACAGTACCGCGATATATGCAGAAAGAATATAACCGCATTATTTTTAACCGGATAAATGCCCTGTTAGAAAAGGAATCGAATGTTTGAATGCAGATCGTAAAAATTGACACTGCGGCTGAAAATTCTGCCCCAAGTTTATCAACTAACGGATGAGCAGTTAACTTAGTTAGTAAAACTCTTTTCATATCTCTTGATATTTAGGCAAAAGTAGTTAAATTCTCAAGAGAGAATAATCATATATCATTTACTATGAAACGTTTTGGCTTTTTTATTTTAATTGTTGGTTTATTTTTGGGATGTACTTCTTCTAAAGAACTACTGCAGAAGGGGCGGTATGATCAGGCGATACGAAAATCGGCGGAGGCTTTGCGTGAAGAGCCTAAAAATACCGAAGAGCTTTATGTGCTTAAAGAATCTTATCAGAAGGCTAACTTATTCGATAAGGAGCGCATCACCTTTCTCAAAATGGAAAACCGGGACGGAAACTGGCTTGAAATTTATCATCTATACACGCAATTAAGAAACCGGCAGGCTATCATTCGTTCTCTTCCCCCTTCGGTTCGCACTCAATTTGCGTTGGTTGATTATAATGCAGAGATCATTCATTCAAAAAAAGCAGCTGCCGAAGCTTCTTACCAAAAAGGACTGGAATATTTGGATCGTGGCTATCGTGAAAGTGCACGGCTGGCCTGGCAGGAATTCGTTAAGGTTACCAACATCTACCCCGATTATAAAAACGTGCGGCAGTTAATGGCTGAAGCCAGGTTTTTAGGGACAAACTTCGTGCTTCTTCAGATAGAAAATAACTCAGAAAGCGTACTTCCTGCAGATTTTGACGAAGCACTACGCAAGATAAGTTTTGCCAAACTGAACAGCCAGTGGGTACAGTATGAAACGAATCCGGATTCATCCGTTCAATATGATTATGCTGTAATCGTAAATATTCGCGAAATTCAAATATCGCCCGCAACAATTGAGAAAAGAAGCTATACGGAAACCAAAGAAATCCAGGATGGAATGAAATATGTGTTTGATGCCAATGGAAATGTGAAAAAAGATTCACTTGGCAATGACATTAAAGTACCGAATATGCTTACCGTTTCTGCCGAAGTAACAGAATCTATTCAACACAAAGCGGCACAGGTGGGCGGATCAATCGATTATATTAATTTAAATACCAATCAACTGGTAAAAACAGATAATATTTCTGTCAATGCGGTTTTTGAACATTTTTCGGCCGTCGCTTCAGGTTATGAAGAAGCTCTTTCTGATGAATCTCTGCAAAAAATAGCCAGTCGTCCTTTGCCATTCCCTTCTGATGAAATGATGCTTATGGATGCTGCCCAATTACTCAAAGATCGGGCGAAAGCTATTATTTATCAAAACAGAGAATTGCTGGCTTATTAAAGTTGCTATAATCTAAAGTCGCTTCGAAAAAAAATATTTAAACTAACATGAGTTTGAAATAAAGAAGCTCCTCCCCTTGAGGAGAGATGACCACCTTCGGTTATTTCTAAAGGTGATCTGAGGGTGTTCCAAAATTGCTAATTACACTGAGCACCTCTCGCCAAAATTCCAGAACCGCGGAATTTAGGCATCCTCCTCTCCCACAGGGGTACCCACAGTGAAGGAGGGATGAGATTATTACCGGCTTATATCATATTAATGATCGAAGCAGTATTCGGGGTACGTTTTTCGCTTTTCAAACATTAGATTCTTTTAATAAAAAAGAAATCTGCCTTTTTTCTTGTAACATTTCGTCTTGGCATCACTCCTGTCTATAAATCATCTTAAGTTTCCGGTCAGCACGGGATAAATAAAGAGAAATAAATTAAGGGTACTGTTATGGTTAAAAATTACTTTAAGATTGCTTTCCGCAATCTGCTTAAACGCAAAAGCTTCGCATTTTTAAATATTTTTGGCCTGGCTATTGGCATAGCCTGTTGTTTACTGATTGCTCTTTACGTGCTCCATGAAATAAGTTATGATGAATTCAATACCAAAGCAGATCGAATTTTTCGCGTAACGCAGACTGCCGCTACTTCAGCAAAGGTCGAAAAGGGAGCCTCCACACCTTTTCCCGTAGGGTCCACTCTCGAAAATGATTTCCCGGCAAGCATTGCTGCATCAGTACGCCTTTTTGATATGCAGGAAGAGACTCGTACGGTCATGAATATAGAAACCAGAGAAGCTTTTCTTGTTGACTGGTTCTACTTCACCGATTCCACCTTTTTTGATGTTTTTAGTGTGAACCTGATACACGGAAATCCGGATAAAGCTTTGGATGAACCCAAAACGGTAGTCATCACCCCAAAAACTGCCCGCCGCTTTTTTGGTGATGAAAATCCCATAGGCAAAAAGCTAAATTTCAAAGGGTACGCCACCCTTACGGTAACAGGAGTGATGGAGCCTTTGCCGCCCAATTCCCATATGAAAATTGAGATGCTGGCCTCTTTCAGTACTTATGCCGGAATGATTCGTTCTACAGAAGTTTTAGAGGGATGGAACTGGAACCCTGTCTGGACATACGTGCTTCTTGAAGAAGGAGTTTCAGCGGAAGAATTAGAGGAAAAATTTCCTGCATTTGCAGAGAAAAATTATGTCAACCGGGCTGAAGGAGAAGAACTTTCGATAGGCCTTCAGGCCATCACCGATATTCACCTGCATTCTCATTTAGATAATGAAATGAGAGCTAACAGCTCTATTTTGTATATCTACATTTTATCGGCTGTAGCTATTCTCATTCTGTTAATTGCCTGTATAAATTTTATGAATCTGAGTACAGCGCGATCTGCAGAACGAGCCCGCGAAGTAGGCCTGCGAAAAGCATTGGGAGCACAGCGCGAGCAGCTTTTTGGCCAATTTATGGGTGAATCTTTCTTAATGAGCTTTTTGGGAATTTTGGCTGCTATACTGCTGGCGTATTTGGCCCTGCCATGGTTCAACGAGTTAATGGAGAAACAGTTAAGTTTTAACTTTCTGGCAACTGATACCATCGTTTTTGGTTTAGTAGGTTTGCTTTTAGTAATTGGTTTACTGTCAGGTATTTACCCCGCCCTGTACCTTTCAAAATTTAATCCCACCGCAATTATGCATGGATCGGCCGGAAGCCAGGGGGGACAGCTTTTGAGAAAAAGCTTGGTAGTTTTTCAATTCACCCTGTCGGTAATGCTAATCATCGGTACAGTAGTTGTCTATTTGCAGTTACAGCATATGCAGAATAAAAAACTCGGCTTTGACAAGGAGCAGGTTGTACTGCTGCCCATCAAGAACACGCTCACTGTCTGGAGATTTGAAAATTTTAAAAGTGCAGCGCTGCAAAGCCCTCATATTTTGACTGTTACCGGAACCAATAAAATTCTGGGATCAGACGCCCAGTTTTATGGAAAATATTCCCCTGCAGATATCCCCACGGCACCGCCGACAAACATGATTTTAGAGGTTACCCATGACTTTTTAGACACCTACAAAATAAATTTAGTGGCGGGACGGGGTTTCTCCCGCAATCATCCTACAGATTCTGAAAAAGCTATTCTTATTAATCAATCCATGCTGCAACAAATTCATGCCGAAACACCGCGCGATGCCCTGGACCAGGTTTTTCATCATATTATGGCTGACGATTCCCTTAAACAGTTTCAGGTAATTGGCGTCGTTGAAGATTTCTATTATACCTCCATCAAAAAGAAAATTAAGCCTTTAGTTATTGAAATGGTGGAAGGAAGACGCCCGATTGCGACAAATATTAAATACGCCGCTGTTAAACTTGCGCCTAACAGTGTACGAGACGGGTTAACAGCTCTCAAAGAAGCCTGGGAAAAAGTGAACCCTATTGAACCTTTTACATATTCTTTCCAGAATGAAGAGTTGCAAAAAATTTATGCCTCCGAAACAAAGATGGGTAATATGGTAAGTGTATTTACCCTGTTGTGCATTTTAGTGGCGTGCCTGGGGCTGTTCGGGCTGGCTTCATTTACCGCATCTCGCCGGACAAAAGAAATCGGCATCCGAAAGACGCTGGGAGCAACTGTACCCGATATCGTAGCCTTGCTGTCTAAAAACTACATAAAGTTAGTTTTGCTTGCCAACATCATTGCATGGCCGGTCATTTATTATCTAGCGGTACAATGGCTGCAAGACTTTCCGTCGCGCATCGCCCTGGGCTGGAATCTGGTATTGATTTTTGGAGTGGCAGGTTTGCTGAGCATAGTTATTTGTTTGGCTACGGTAAGCTATCAATCTATACGCGCGGCTTTGGCTAATCCTGTTGATAGCATCCAGCAGGAGTGAAAGTTTTAACTCTGGGACAGGGTTTTGGAAACCTGTCAGTGTTAGAAGCCCCAATTCTTCAAATTCACCTGAAAAATTCCTCAAAAAATCGTATTTAAAGGGCAAATTAATCATCTGCAATTGCTAAGGTTTTTAACGGTATGAAAAAGTTACTTTTTACACTTTTGGGCGCCCTCTTATTCATCGGATGTCAATCAAAGTCCGAAAATAATCCCACCATTCGGTATGATGTCAGCTTTCCCAATGCTGAGCATAATGAAGCAGATATCACCCTAACACTGGAACACCTGCTACCGGGGCCGGTGACCATTTCAATGAGCCGTACCTCGCCGGGAAGATATGCTCTTCATGAATTTGCTAAAAATGTGTATGATGTTACCGCAATAAATGGAAGTGGCGATACCCTTGAAATTTCTCGCCCCAATTTGCACAACTGGATTGTAAAAGCGCATGACGGAACTATCAAGTTCAATTATACTTTATACGGCGATCATGCGAACGGAACCTATGTTGGCATTAATGAACAACATGCCCATTTGAATATTCCCGCAGCTTTTGCCTGGGTTCGGGATTTTCCAAATACGCCCATCACTATTCAATTTCACCCGCCTGAAAGCTCAAACTGGCAAGTGGCAACTCAGCTAAAACCTACCGAAAATCCGTTCATTTTTACGGCCCCCAACTATTATTACTTCCTGGACAGCCCGACAGAACTCAGCAATTTTATGCTGGCTACCTGGGATGCACCGGTTGATACAACAGGTGATGTTATTCGGCTGGCAGTACATCATAACGGTACACAAAAACAGGTAGATCGTTTTGCAGAAATGGCTCAAAAAGTGGTGGCGGAGCAAATAGCCGTTTTTAATGAACCGGCTGACTATGATTTCGGTACCTACACCTTCATCGCCGATTATCTGCCTTATGTCTATGGTGATGGTATGGAGCATCGTAACTCAACAATTCTAACCAGCCGGCGATCACTGGAAGGTGAAAATGCACTTCGGAATCTCTATACCCTTTCGCACGAATTTTTCCATAGCTGGAATGTGGAGCGCATTCGCCCCGAAACCCTGGAGCCTTTCAATTTTATGGAGGCTAATGTGTCTAAAGCACTATGGTTCGCGGAAGGATTTACAAGTTATTATGATGATCTGATGATTCGCCGCGCCGGACTTATTTCTAATGAAGAATATGCGAACGACTGGTCAGGCAGTTTGAATTATGTGCTTAATTCAGCCGGCAATACCTTTTACAACCCCATAGAAATGAGCATGCAGGCACCCTTTGTTGATGCTGCCGCTTCGATTGATGCTCAAAATAAATACAACACATTTATCTCTTATTACTCTTGGGGATCAGTGCTCGGACTGGGACTGGACCTTATGCTTCGCTCCACTTTCGAAGACATCACCCTTGATGATTATATGCGGCTGATGTGGCAAAAGTACGGCAAAACCGAAAAGCCATACAACATCGCGGACTTGCAACAAACACTGGCCGAAGTGACCGACAGCACGCAATTCGCCGAACAGTTTTTTGAAGAACATATCTATCAGGGAAATCATATTGATTTGAAGCCCCTGCTGGCTAATGCCGGATTTCTGCTCCAAAAAGCGAATCCCGGTGAAGCGGTGATTAGCTTTGGACAGGCAAAAATAGATTACAAAAACGGCACCTCAGTGATTGCGAGCAATACAGAGATCGGCAGTCCGCTTTACAAAGCTGGCCTCGATGACGGAGACATCATCCTTTCCATAGCTGGCACACAAATTAACAATGCTCGTGACCTGCAACAATTGTTAACATCACATGCTCCGGGGGATGAACTACCCATCACCTTCACCTCGCTAGGTGAAGAGTATGAGACAACAGTTACTTTAGTCGAAGACCAAACGCTTGAGTTGGTAACCTTCGAGCAAGCCGGAAAGGAACTGACCGAAGAAATGAAAAACTTTAGGCAGGATTGGCTGGGGAGCAAGGCTAAGAATTAAGGAGTAAGGATTGACAACATGATTTGCTGTACTTCTGCTCGTCTATAATTTCTTTGAATTTATTTTGACAAGAGACAAAGTCCCCCTTGGAGAAGGGGGATTCAGGGGGATTGAAGGCAGTAGAATCTTCCGATCCATTGGAATTCTTGGATTGTCAACGATAGCTAACATTAAGGGCGAAGTGTCTGGTACCTATTAATTTTCCTAAAAAAGGAAATTTTCATTCCAAAAAAATTGCTATAATATATTCGGAGAGAGAACATTAAGACCAAAAAATGGGAGAATTTTATGGAAGAGAGGAAAATCAAGCACGAGGGGCAGGGACAGCTTTTTAACAACGCCTTTCTGGAGTATATGACCAAAGCACCGGCTCCAGTATCGGCAACTATTTATATTTTTATTGCCGCCGGCCTTCTTTATTACGGGTATGTAACAGGGGCAGTAAATACAGCAACGGGCGCAATTGCCCTATACTTCGGGGCCATATTCTTCTGGACCTTCTTTGAATATTTTTTCCACCGTTACATCAATCATCTCGACGAGTATTTCCCCGATTCAAAGTGGGCTCACAAAATCGCCTACACCATTCACGGCGTACACCACGAATATCCGCGCGATAAAGAACGATTGATTATGCCGCCCATCCCCGGGCTGCTGATTGTAGTCATGCTTTACATGGGCTTTTGGCTGATCCTGGGTGAACTCGTTTACATCTTCATGCCTGGCTTTATGACAGGATACCTTTGCTATACCTATGTCCATTTCAGTGTTCATAAACGAAAGGTGCCAGCTTACTTAAAAATACAACATCGTCATCATGCCCTGCATCATTACAAGTATCCCGAAAAAGCATTCGGCGTTTCCACCACCCTTTGGGACCGCGTTTTTGGCACCATGCCGCCCGAAAAGTAATTTTGGATGGATGATGGATGGAACGCAGATAAAGCGGATTGGGCAGATTTGCCGCAGAAGAAAATATGGGACAAACAAAGCATATATCTAACCAAATAATCAGCAAAAATCCGCAAAATCTGTGTCACCCGTGCTCTATTGTTTATTTCAGCAAAAACCCGTTTGTTACAGAAAGTGAAGAATAAACGGCAAAATCATGGCTATTAGAAAATATCATCTCGGCTGCACAGGCTGGAGTCTTAAGGAATGGGCCGGAAACTTCTTTACCGATGATGCCAGACAAAACGACTTCCTTTCACAATACTCATCCGTTTTCAACGCGGTTGAAGGCAATACTACCTTTTACAACATCCCTCCAAAGAAAACAATACAAAAATGGGGTGAAGCAACGCCCGATGGATTCAAATTTTGTTTCAAGTTTCACCGCTCCATCACTCATGAAAAACGGCTAAGCTATGTGAAGGACGATGTACTGCGATTCCTGGAAACCTTTGATCCCATTTCCAACCGTCTGGGGCCTTTTTTGATCCAGCTTCCCGCCCAGTTTTCACCGAATGAATTTGTAAAACTCGAAGAGCTTGCCAGCATGCTACCTGCCGCCTACAGTTACGCCGTTGAAGTTCGTCACCCTGATTTTTTTGACCATGCCCGCGAAGAACACCGCCTGAACCGCCTCCTCAAAAGTTATAATATCGACCGGGTGATTTTTGATACGCGTAAACTGCATTCAATGACATCAACTGAACTATCAATACTGGAAGCACAAAAGAAAAAGCCTAAAGTACCGGTACGGTTTGAAGCTACGGGCAGGCGTCCAATGGTGCGTTTTGTAGGTTCGAATGATCCCATAGCGAATGAACCGTATTTAAAAGAATGGGCCATCATCATTGCCGACTGGATTAAAGAAGGCCGTCACCCCTACATTTTTACCCACTCGCCTGATAAAGTGAGTCAACCGTCCATCGCGCGAACCTTTCACCGCTTTTTGTCGGAAATGATTGAGATAAATCCCATGCCCGCCTGGCCCATCGATCGGCAGGATGAGCAGTTGGATTTGTTTTAGGTGGAATGGAAATAGAACACGGATGAAGCAGATGAGACGGATTTGCATGGATGAATGTATAAAAGAAACATCTCAAGGGATTAGCTCTTTTTATAAATAATCAGCGAAGATTCGTAAAATTCGCTTCATCTGCGTTCTACTGTTTATTTCAGTCATTATTTAAAATAAATTGCTATTTTTATACTACTTTATTTACAAAAAGGCATTAGCTTAATATGTCTGACAAAACGGTTACAAGCACTAAAATTGGTCATTATTTTCCAATGATCACTGAAATTCTTGAAAAGCATTTTGGTGACTATAAAGTAAAGGTGTACCTGTATGGCTCGCGAGCCAGGAAAGAAGAACATGCTGCTTCGGACATTGATCTTGCCGTTAAATCATCCGGTTCCATTGACTATCAAATATCAGTTGCCAAAGAAGCTTTTTTTGAGTCACATATACCTTATAAAGTAGATTTGGTGGATTTCAAAACAGCGGGGAAAAACTTAAAAGAAAGTATTAAAAAAGACGGGGTTTTAATTTGGCAGAGTTGAGAAAAAAAGCTGCTTCAGCTCAAAAAGCACTAAGTACTTTAGAAGAAATTCTGAATGAAGATTTTTCATTAATTGTAAGGGATGCCGCTATTCAACGATTTGAATATACGTTTGAAACAATCTGGAAGGCGACAAAAGTATATTTGTCCGAAGAAGAAGGGATTATTGCAAATTCTCCTAAAGCAGTATTCAGGGAGGCTCTAACCTCCGGCTTATTATCAGATAAACAGGTAGAGACCGCTCTTAAAATGACGGATGATCGAAATTTGACAACTCATACGTATGTAGAAGAAGTTGCGCAACAGATTTTTGAAAAATTGCCAAAATACTATAAGCTGATGAAGCAGTTGTTTGAGCAAATAAAAGAAACTGTATAGTTTGATTAAGCACTGATTTGCCTAAAGGTTGGAGGCACATTATGGATAGGATGTATAATCGTTTTTAATCTGTGCAAATCAGTGGCAAAAATAAAATTAATAGTTAATTAAGGGGTACAATTATGGAACACATTAACTTTTTTGCAGTGATCGCCGCAACCTTATCGACATTTGTGATAGGAGCCATTTGGTATGGTCCTTTATTCAGCAAGGCCTGGATGTCAGCTGCCGGAGTATCGAAAGAGGAAACTGAAAATAGCAATATGGTAAAAATATTCGGTTTGGCGTTCGTGTTTGAGCTCATCATGGCCTTTAACCTGGCAATGTTCTTTTATGGCAGTGGAGATCCCGAAGCCGCAGAGAGGATCACCGCGGGGACGGGCGCTTTTTACGGTTTTCTAACCGGCTTCGGCTGGGTGTTTTTTGCCCTTGCCGTAAACAGTTTATTCGAGCAAAAATCCTGGAAATATATTTTTATCAACGGCGGTTACTGGACGATCTCATTTACGGTAATGGGACTTATTTTGGGAGCATGGAAGTAGGAATATAATCTCAAAGCAAGTGGAAGTTTCCTCCTGGTTGCTTCCCAAAATGATTGATAAATGATTGATATTTATGCCGATAAACAGTTTTAAAGATTTTGCTTTCTCAGCATAAAATGTCGAACTACAATTCCTGCTTTTTAAACCCATCCTCCAACTCCTTCCCTATCCGGGAAAAGCACCGGGACAAGGAAGGAGACAAAACCAACCATTTCACAAATCCCTCCTTGTGCTGTGCTTTTAGGGTATAGGAGGGAGTTTAGGGGAAAGCTCCAACTAAGAAAATCTTGATCTACTTACACTTCTCCTAAGATCTGTGATAATCCTTTCATCCGCTTTTGCCGCGTTCCGTCAATTTTAGTGTTGTTATTTCAATTCAAAAACATGATAAAAAAACAAAAATTCCTTATCTTAACAGGCTTTTCAAAATTATATTTAAGTAACATTCATGTCCGGATCCGATACCCTTACAGACAATCAACAAAAAATTATAGAAGAGGCGCAGCGCAGGCGCACCTTCGCAATTATCTCTCACCCCGATGCCGGTAAAACAACCCTTACCGAAAAACTACTACTTTATGGCGGAGCTATCCACGAGGCGGGTTCCATTCGCCAGCGAAAAGCATCGCGCTACGCAGCCTCCGACTGGATGGCCATCGAAAAGGAACGCGGAATTTCGGTGACCTCATCCGTGCTCCGTTTTGAGAAAGACAATATCAAATTCAACCTGCTGGATACACCGGGACACAAAGATTTTTCCGAAGATACCCTGCGCACGCTGGTTGCCGCTGATACGGCTTTAATGGTGATTGATGTTGCCAAAGGCGTTGAGGAACAGACCGAAAAGCTGTTTGAAGTCTGTAAAATGCGGGAAATTCCCATCATCACTTTTGTGAATAAGTGCGACCGCCCGGGATTGGAGCCCTTGGAAGTGATCAGCAATGTCGAGAATCAGCTGGGCATTGAGCCCATTCCCGCCTCCTGGCCACTGGGATACGGAAAGAATTTTCAGGGCATTTATGATTTGATCGGTAAAAAACTTCACCTGCAAACCAAGGAAGATCACGGGGCGAAAAAAGCCAAGACCGAAATTTATGATCTTGAAGAAGGACTCGAAAAAGCGGTGCTTTCCGACCGGGAAAAAGAGGAATTTCGCGAAAATGTGATGCTTATTGAAGATATGTTCGAGTCGATGGATCGTGAGGCTTACCTGAATGGAAAATGTACACCTGTTTTTTTCGGTTCAGCCCTAAACAACTTCGGGCTGGATGTGTTTCTAGATTACTTTGCAGAACTTGCCAATCCTCCTCAATCTTATTTAAATGAAGAAGGTGCCATTCGCGAAATCGGAAAAGGATTTTCCGGATTCGTATTCAAAATGCAGGCAAATATGAATCCTGATCACCGCGATTGTGCAGCTTTCATCCGCATCACTTCGGGCAAGTTCGAGCGCGGACTTCAGGTTACGGAGAGTAGTTCAAGTTCCAAGGTAAAAATGTCCACTCCGCACACTTTGATGGGTGACGAACGTCACATCCTGGAAGAGGCCTATCCAGGGGACATCGTTTCCTTGTTCAACCCCGGTTCATTCCGCATCGGTACGACGATTTACAGCAACGATTCCGTAAAATTTAACGTTATTCCCCTTTTCACCCCCGAGCATTTTATGAAGGTTTCGACCAAAGATCCCTTCAAGCGAAAACAGTTGCGCGAGGGACTCAAACAATTGGCTGAAGAGGGAGTGGTACACGTTTTTGAAGTGCCCAACGGCGTGGGAAACGAACTGCTGCTGGGTACGGTGGGCGCTCTTCAGTTTGATGTGGTAAAGCATCGCATGCTCACTGAATATAATTGTGAACTGCACATGACTCCCGTTTCATACAACGCCGCCCGTTGGTTGCCGGATGATGCGGAGGTCATCCAAAAACTGGAAAAAAGCTATTCAACCCATGTCACCAAAGATATGGAAGGGCATCCAATCGTTCTTTTTGACAGTGGTTATGCCCTTAACCAGGCTGAAGAGAAGGTTGGGGCTGAGAATCTGTTCAAGTTTAAGCAGAATTGACCCTCGGTATAGTACACTTTCGTTAGGGCAAAAAGTATTTATTCGGCAACCAATAATTTAACATTTACTAATGTGTATCAGAGGCAATAGTGTGCTATACCTATTTCTACTCTGCCCCTTCTAAGGTATAGCACACTTCTTAATGGGTATGAAATCGGGTTATCCTTCCATTTATATAAAAACGGTTTATAGGCCTGATTCCCGTCGAAAGTGTACTATACTTATAATTTGCAAATCCCTCCCAAATTCCCTAAGCTTCTTTTCAACCTTCAATAATCAAGGAGCTGAATATGAAAAAGTTGGCAGTTTTTTTCGGGATTGTATTATTTGTTATAGGGGGTTGTAGAAAGATTAAAAGTATTGGCGAAGCAACGATAGTGGTGCATAAGCAGTATTTTGAACCGGGTACCGATATTCCTTTTAATGGAGAACGAACTTCAAACTACATTACCGGTGAAATACGCACAAAAGCTACTTATTCAGACGGATATTCCGAAATTATAGTAAATTTTTACCGTAACCAACAGAAAAGAGCAAAACTTGTGTTTGCTGATGGTGGAAGGGGCGATATGATAGTTCATATCGAATGGTATAAATCGGGCCAAAAGAAGTATGAGTCTGCCGATAACGTGATTCGTGAATGGTACAAAAACGGCCAGCTGAAAGCTAAAGCCAATTATAGGAATGACAGCGGAACTTTGCACGGCATCACCAAAACCTGGTACGAAGACGGCACCTTAAAAGGCAAGGAAAGCTACAGCTACGGCAAGTTGGATGGAGAGCGTGTGAAGTGGGATACCGACGGAAATAAAATTTTAGTTCAGGTTTATGAGGAAGGAAAGTTAGTAGAAAGTTAATTAGTCATAAGCCACGATACGTAAAGAGTGATACGTGAGGAGCTTTCAACTCATTACTCATCACGCATTACAAATTACTCCCCGCCATTAGCTTGCAAATCTTCAACGCAGAATTGATCAAGGTCGGGAATGTCACCATCAAAAATATTGGCGAAAAAGTTGGCTGTTTCTACGGCAGGATTCATTAAACAACCATCATTGGTGCAATGAGCACTCCCGCTTGTCTTATGATTCGATTGAATGGGAGTTCCATTACCAACCAGTCCCATCAAATGACCGAACTCATGACGAAAAACCGTTCCTTCAATTTTGTCTTCCGGTGGTGCGCCCAATCCGGAACTTATATCTTCAATCGTTTTTCCGAAAACAGCGAGTGAAGTATTCCAATAAGCAACCCCTATCACACTCGATTGTTCATACTCACCGTCAACCATCAAAAAGTAGGAATGAAGAATTTCATCTCCTGCCCCAGTAAAATTGTTTCGGTGCTTATCTTCTAAAGAACGGATATCTCCTATCGTATAAACATCCTTTCCACCGGAGGAAATCTCTGTAAGTTCAAAAGAAATAGTCTGCTTGTTGAGGCGCCGCTCCAGAAAAGTTTCTAAACTATCCAACCCGGTCCGGGTGGGTTTGTGTCCCGGCATATAATCGATTTCTACCCGAAGGGCGGTATATTGATCTCCCTGAAGGTAAAGCTCGGCTGAACTTCCGGGAGCGGCCTTGCTGTTAAGCCTATTTTCTGAATGATCATCAGAAGACGGCCTGGTGGAATCAGTACAGGTGTAAGTCAGAAATACGAGTGAACAGATAATAAGAAAAAAGCCCGGTCGGTTAAATAAATTCATAAAAATATTTATGGTTAAAACAGTGTTATTTTCCTCCCTCTGCGCGAAGGTCAGCGATACAATTGGCATCAAGATAAGAGATACCTTCTCCGGCTATATAACCGATATCGGTGGTTTGGGTTGCATAGTACATCAGGCATTCCTCATTATCGCAATGATGCCCATGCTGCTCATCCCGGTGCTCAGCTTGCATTTCAATAATGCCTACCAATCCAAACAAATGGCCGAATTCGTGCCTGAAGGAAATGGCTTCAATTTGATAACGCGACGGCTGCAACGTACCTCCGCTGGCTTCATCATAAGAGGGACCGAAAAATGCGTTGGAAGTATTATAGTAAGCAATGCCCAGTAAGTTCCCGCCTTCATACTTGCCGTCAACGATAATCATATAAGCCGCCAGTGTTTCGCCCTCAGTGAAGGTTGAACGATATTTTGCTTCCAGCGCGCGTACTTCATCAGCGCTGTACTTTGCTTCTCCACCCGATGGTACCTCGACGGGCTCTTTTATAATAACAGAATTTTTATGAAGGCGTTGCTCGAAAAAAGCTTTTAGAGTATCGAGCGCTTGTTCATTTGGTTTATAGCCGGGCATATAATCCACTTCAACAACAAGTTCTGTGAAGTTTGAATCGGACAAAAAATCAACAGACGCACTGCCGGGCTGTTCGGTGTGAGAATATCCGGGTAAGGGTACCGGCCTCACGCAACAGACCCTGTCACTACAAGAAGAAGCGATTGCCGCTACTATTAGAATTAAAAGAAAAGACCGTAATGGCTTCAAATTATTCATACTGGTTCTATTGATTTTCAAGCCGTGCTGTTTCTGCTAAACTCGCAATTAATTTTTAAAATGTAAATGACTCATCTTCTAATGCCGGTTTGCGCGCTATCTTTTATGAAAGCCAAGCTTATATCTCTCATCAAGAATTCTTAAATTAAGGCGCTCTTAAAATTACAGAATGATTGATTTGTTGATTTTCTGAATTAGTAATTATTGTTGAAGCAAATAGATCATTAATTCAACCATTCTATAATTCTATAACTTTATAAATTATTTCTCTCATGGCAAAAGAATTTGACGTCTGTGTAATTGGATCGGGTCCCGGCGGATATGTGGCCGCAATTCGCGCATCACAACTTGGTTTTAAAACGGCAATTGTAGAAAAACGTCACCTTGGCGGTGTTTGTTTGAATATTGGTTGTATTCCAACCAAAGCCCTTTTACGTTCGGCAGAAATATTTGAAAGTATTGAACATGCAGCTGATTACGGGGTGCAAGTAAAAGATTATTCACCTGATTTTGAAGGCATTATCAAACGTAGCCGGAATGTGGCCAACAAAATGAACAAAGGCGTTCAGTTTTTGATGAAGGCGAACAAGATTGAAGTATTTGAAGGCAAGGGCGTTTTTGAGTCAAAAGGCCAGATTAAAGTGGTTGATGACAACGATAAAACCAAAGAGCAGGTAAAAGCTAAAAATTTCATAATTGCCACAGGCGCTCGTCCCCGGCAGTTGCCGAACATCGAAATTGACGGCAAAATGGTTATCGATTCCGAAAAAGCCATGCAGCTTGAGAAGCAGCCTAAAAAAATGGTTGTGATTGGCGCGGGAGCCATCGGTGTTGAATTCGCCTATTTCTACAACACGATCGGAACCGAAGTTACCATTGTTGAACTACAAGATTCGCTGGTGCCGGTTGAGGACAAAGATGTTGGCAAAGAGCTCGGAAAGATTTATAAGAAAAAAGGCATGGACATCCGCACCGGAAGCACCGTTGAAAAGGTCGAAAAAAGCGGCAAAGGTGTGAAAGTCACTATCAAGAAAGGTGATAAAGAAGAAACGGTTAAAGCCGATGTGGTGCTTTCTGCCGTGGGTGTTACCGGAAATGTAGAAGGTATCGGACTTGAGGAAATCGGAGTGGAGCATGAGAAAGGAGCCATCAAAGTGGACCGAAAAACGTACCAAACCAACGTTGAAGGCGTTTATGCCATTGGTGATGTAGCCGGAGGTCCCTGGCTGGCGCATAAAGCAACGCACGAAGGTACTGTTTGTGTTGAAAAGCTGGCAGGTGAAAATCCGATACCGGTTAATTATAACAACATTCCCGGATGTACCTATTGTGAGCCGCAAATCGCTTCCGTGGGTTATACCGAGCAGCAGGCAAAGGATGAAGGCTATGATATCAAAGTAGGCAAGTTTCCCTTTTCCGCCAGCGGTAAAGCCACCGGACTTGGTCATGAAGAAGGCTTCGTAAAAGTTGTTTTTGATGCTAAATACGGCGAATGGCTCGGGTGCCACATGATCGGCTCTCATGTTACTGAACTGATTGCCGAGGCTGTCGTAGCCCGTGATTTGGAAACAACAGGACATGAAATCATCAGTGCCGTTCATCCCCACCCAACGATGTCAGAAGCGGTAATGGAAGCGGCAGCTGAAGCATATGGCGAAGGAGTGCATCTGGGCACCCAGCCAAAGAAAAAATAAGGTTTTCACGCAGAGGCGCGGAGACGCAGAGATATTTCACTTAGCGTCTTAGCGGCTCTGCGTGATTTTTTTTATTTTACCTGTCATGAATAAGGTAGAATTTTACGACTTAGGTCACGCCCCCTATCAACCCGTATGGGATCTGCAGTCGACTATTCAGCAGCGGCTGATCAATGAAAAGCTCAGGCGCCGAAAGCAGGAGCTTACCGAAAGCGAACGTCAAAATAATGATGTTTTGCTGTTTGTTGAGCATCCGCACGTTTACACCCTCGGTAAAAGCGGCGATAAAGCAAATCTGCTGAAAGGAATGGCTGAATTAGCCGGCATTGATGCCGAATTTGTTGAAGTCGATCGCGGCGGAGACATCACCTATCACGGGCCGGGACAAGTTGTAGGCTACCCTATTTTTGACCTGGGTTATCATTTCACCGATGTTCATAAATACCTGCGCTTCCTGGAAGAAATTATCATCCGAACCTGTGCCGATTATGATATTGAAGCCGGGCGTATCGAAGGCCTGACGGGCGTTTGGGTTGATGATGAGAAAATTTGTGCGATGGGTATCCGCTGCTCGCGCTGGGTAACGATGCATGGTTTCGCGCTCAATGTCAACGCCGATTTAAGCTATTTTAATCACATCGTTCCCTGCGGCATCACCGATAAAAAAGTGACGAGTCTGCATAAAATTTTAGGCCATAAAATAGATGCGAACCAGGTGAAACAACGGCTCCTCACCCATTTTGAAAAAGTCTTTGATATTCGCGTCTTAAAAGTTGATTCGCTTCCTGAACTGGATAGCGAATTTTCGTATCTTAAGACAACTGATACAGAAGCGGTATCCCATTAATTTTCTGATTTTTAATTCATGATTAAAGAACTCAATGTTGTTGACCGAAACGAAACTGTAAAACGGCGTCCCGACTGGCTCCGGGTGAAACTGCCATCGGGTGAAAAGTTCAAACAGGTTTCGGAAACCATCCAAAAACATTCGTTGAATACGGTTTGCTCGGAAGCCCGCTGCCCGAATATGGGTGAATGCTGGGGTGCCGGAACGGCAACATTTATGATTTTAGGGGATGTATGTACACGTTCTTGTGCTTTCTGTGCCGTTAAAACAGGACGCCCGCCCCAGGATTTAGACTGGGATGAACCCCGTCGCGTAACTGATGCGGCTGCAAAAATGGGACTCAAACACGTAGTACTGACCTCAGTAAATCGTGATGAACGTAAAGACGGCGGCGCACCTATTTTCGCCGAGTGTCACAAGCAACTACGCGAAGCCATTGACGGGGTTACCGTAGAATCACTCATTCCCGATTTTCGCGGTGTATGGGATGCCCTTCAGATTGTGATTGATACCCCGCCTGATGTACTTAGCCATAACCTCGAAACCGTACCCCGGCTGTATCGAACCATTCGTCCACAAGCTAAGTATGAGCGCTCCCTTGAGCTGCTTCAGCGTTGCAAAGATCAGGGACTTCGAACCAAAACCGGCATTATGGTGGGCTTTGGGGAAAAACGTGAAGAAGTGATTGAGTTGATGCAGGATTGTGTAGATCACAGTGTTGATGTGCTTACCATAGGCCAGTATATGCAGCCGACAAAGATGCATCAGCCCGTGGAAGAATGGGTTCACCCCGACCAGTTTGCCGAATACAAAGAAATTGGCGAAAAACTCGGATTGGAACACGTAGAAAGCGGCCCGCTTGTCCGGTCTTCTTATCACGCAGAGCGACACGTCTAGGGTTGATAATTTCTCAACATCCTGTTATTTCTCTCTTTGGGTAACTTAGTGTCTCCTTTGTGATGCTTAGTGAAATAGCTGTTCCGCTCCCGAAGGGATGCTTACGGTACAAGTTGCTCAAAGAAGCACTAAGATTCACAAGTATTCTATATAGTTGTCCCGAACTTTAGGCCGGGGCAATGGATAACCAAGACAATAGACAACTATAGATTAGTAACATATCATTACTAATCATTTTGGACAGATAGGTTCTGATCTGTTATATTGCAGGGAATCAGCATCTCTCATTTTAACCGATTTATATGTTAGCACTTGGTGCCGTTGTACTTTTAAGTTATCTGGTAGGTTCTTTTTCTTCATCCATCTGGGTGGGGAAATTGGTAAAAGGCGTGGATATCCGCGAGCACGGCAGCGGCAATGCGGGGGCAACGAATACTTTTCGCCTTTTGGGATGGAAACCCGGCGTGGTCGTCCTGGCCATCGATTTCTTTAAGGGATTCAGCAGTTCATATTGGATCAGTCAGCTTGCTTATTATATCGGTTCAGGTCCCGTGGCGCTTTTCGATATTTGGGATGTTGATCCCTTTTTGCGCATTGTCTGTGGTGTTGTTGCCGTCATCGGGCACATGTTCCCCATTTATGCCAATTTTGAAGGCGGTAAAGGCATGGCAACCGCGGCAGGGATGCTTTGCGGCATTGAGCCGGTTTCGGTGGGAGTCACCGCTGCCGTTTTTGCTTTAGTGATGATTTTCACCCGTTTTGTTTCGCTGGCATCTCTGGTAGCGGCATTTTGCTATCCGCTGATACTGCTGATGTTGCGATACGGTTTCGGCTGGAATCTGGACGGGAGTATTTTAATTTTCGGGGCTATAGTAGGAGTGGGTATCATTATAAAACACCGCGATAATATCAAGCGGCTTTTAAATGGGAATGAGAATCAGGTAAGTTCATTCAAACCGGCCAGGGGATGGCTTAATAAAAATAAAGAACATCAACCGGGTACATAGAAGTGAAGAAAATAACAGTAATCGGGGCCGGAAGCTTCGGAACGGCACTTTCAGTTGTACTGGCTCGCGCAGGCAATAAGGTTCAGCTTTGGGCCCGCGAGCAGGAAGTGGCCAATGGAATCAATAATCAACATCGAAATCCCGCCTACATTTCGGATGTAACCCTTCCCGATTCTATAACCTGCCACACCGATCTGAAAGAATGTTTTGATAACCCCGAAATGGTCGTTTTTGCGACACCTTCTCACGCCATGCGGGAGGTAGCCAAAAATATCAAACCACATTTAGGCGGTGATGAAATGGTAGTGAGTGTGGCTAAAGGCATTGAAAATGATACTTATCAAACCATGTCTCAGGTGCTGAGTGAAGTATTGGAAGGCACTATCATTGATGATCATATCGGGGTGATCTCCGGACCGAGCCATGCCGAGGAAGTGAGCAAGTTTAAGCCCACTACCGTTGTGGCAAGTGCCAACTCCAAACGGACTACTCAAATTATTCAGAAGACCTTCCTCACCCCCATGTTTCGAGTGTATCTGAATTATGATATCATCGGCGTTGAAATTGGCGGGGCGGTTAAAAATATCATGGCTATTGCCGCCGGAATTATTGATGGCGCCGAACTTGGTGATAATGCCAAAGCCGCTGTGATTACCCGCGGGCTGCATGAAATGAAACGATTAGGAATGAAGCTGGGAGCATCACAAGATACATTTTCAGGCTTAGCCGGCATGGGAGATTTGGTGGTAACTTGCACCAGTGAACACAGCCGGAATCGTTTTGTAGGTTATAACATCGGCCAGGGAAAAAAACTGGATGCAATCGTTAACCAGATGAATATGGTGGCCGAAGGCATCAAAACGACACGCTCAGTTTTAGAATGGAGTAAAAAGCTCAAAGTTGAAATGCCTATTACCGCTGCCGTTTACCGCGTGCTTTTCGAACAGGAAAAGCCCAAAGATATGCTCTATGATTTGATGACCCGGAACCCCAAGGAGGAGATTGTGATATGATTAGCTAACAAAGCAATGTCATCCTGAATTTATTTCAGAAGCTATAAGCAGCATAAATCTACTAAAGGCATTTAAAATAGTAAGTTGCTACAAATGCTGAAACAAGTTCAGCATGGAATAAATGTTGAAGAGTTTGAAAACTTTTCAACCGTCAACCAAAAACTCTCTTCATTTTTACTTAATATTTTATAGTTACTTTCGTTAACCAGAAAAAACACAGAGTGGCTATGTATACCGACAAGCAGAGCACCGTGTCTGTTTCTAAAATGGATTATCTGGACGTAAAAAACCTGGCCGAGACCGGTGAAGGTACTTACCTGGAATTCAAGCGCACCATTCCATCAGCCCATAAAATTGCCCGCGAAATGGCAGCCTTTGCAAACACCAAAGGCGGAACCCTTCTTATCGGCGTGGATGATGACAAATCGCTTGTGGGTGTTTTAGGCTATCAGGAGGAAGAATTTCTGCTGAAGAAAGCTGCACGTGAATTATGTAGCCCCCCGGTAGATATTGAGATTGAATTAGTGCATTTCGGTGAGCGCGATCTGCTGGTCATTAAAGTTCCCGAGGTGGCCGACAAACCCGTTTTTGTTAAAGAGAAAGGCGGGGATATGGTTTACATTCGTGAAAAGGATCAAAGTAAAACTGCCAGCAGGGAGTTGATCGAAATTATTAAAAACAGAAATTCGAATGAAGGAGTAACTTTCGAGTACGGGCCGAATGAGCAAAAACTGTTTCGCTATTTGAATGAATACGGGGAAATAACGGTTGAAAAGTTTGCTCACTTGGTTGATGTATCGCGAGAAAAAGCATCGGCTATACTGGTTAATCTGGTTAGTGCCGATATTCTGAACCTGTTCAGGAAGAATAATATTGATTATTTTACTTACTCACAGAAAATGTGAGTCTTAATACAAAATGAATTACTGTAATGCCTGCAGAACCGGAAGAAAATTTAGATAGTGTAATTGCGGATCTTATTGATGGTGATGGTGAAGAACCATCATCCCCGGGAATGGGATTGCCTGATGTTGAATTCAGTGGTCCGCCTGTTCAGCTTACTGAACGTGCTGCAAAGCAAATCCAAAAAATACGAACGGTCGAAAATTTAGAAGACGAGCTTCTGTTGCGTGTGGCGGTTGAAGGAGGAGGATGCTCGGGATTAAGTTATAAGCTGGGCTTTGATTATAAATCGGACGAGGATGAAGTACTGAGCAGCCACGGTGTAGAAATTTTGGTTGATCCAAAGCACATGATGTACCTGAAAGGCATCTCGGTTGATTATCCCGACGGATTGGAAGCCCGCGGCTTCACCTTCGACAATCCCAATGCCACCGAAATCTGCGGTTGTGGCAGTTCGTTTGCTACATAGTTGTAGATCGACATTTATGTTGATAAGCTAAAGCAGGTACTCGACATAAAATGTCGAGCTACAGATTCAGCTTTTGGCTATAATATTATTTCCCTTCTCGATTTTTATGTATATCGAAGTGCCTGCTTCTATCAATATCTTTCTCTGGTTAAAAGGCATTCTTTCCCAAGCAAGCGCTTGGGGTTACAAAACAACTTCCATTACAAGAATACCCAGGCTCAATAAAAAGCCCAAGACAGGAACAGCCATAGGATATGTTTTCACTCCTTTCGGATCGGGATTCCGTTTTTTAATCATCACCAGTGACAGGTTACATATGATGAATACGAAAATTAAGATGTAGTTAGAGGCTTTTGCCAGTTCA
>DASVCW010000011.1:0-21550 GCA_036381435.1 Balneolaceae bacterium
ATGAATGCAAAATCACCTGGGCCACCGACTTTCTTGGAACCTATGCAACCGATCATCAAGAAAGTTAGAACTGTAAAAATTGATACGACTTTAAAGTATTGATTCATACTAGAATTCGGTTGGATTGGAAATTTAATTAAGACCATATAACGACCCGGCGCATAACCGCGCAAAGATTTAAAACCAAATTAGCAGGAAAAACCAGAATTGCAAAAAGCCGGGATTTAAACCCAGGTTTGCCATGCGTCCGCGTTAATGCGCCTTGATATACGGCAATTTTATGAAATTGCACATACTTTAATAATTTCCTACATCAAAATTATTAGCTTCTTCTTTTGACAGGTTTTTTTCTGCTAAAATGTTACCTTCTTGATCGTATATCACAATGCAATAATCGGCTTTAGGAAGGTGATATTCTACCGTTTCATTTGGCTTTACCAAGCCTGTCTTATAGGGTATTCTATTACTGTAATCATTTAAAGGCCCAAGTTCAGAAGTTAGAAATAAGGCTATCTGTATCGTTTCATTAAAAGGATTGGAATATATATAATTGGGAGTATGAGCGGTAAGGGAAAGATTGTTTAATAACAACCAATCAATAGAATTTAGTTCACAATCGTTGAACAGATTTGAAGGAACTAGAGCTACCGGTTTTGCCAATTCGCGATAGTTGTTTAAATGAGTTTGGCTTATCGTTAACGGATTTATAGCATAGTATTTATGCAAGAGATAGACCATCCAGTTTTTCCCATTCGGGGTTGGCCTTTCTAAGATGTGATCATACCCGACAAGCACCAAAACCCGCGTCGAATCTTTTTTAGCAAATGTTTGATTATACAAGTTGTTAGCCTGTCCCCGTTCGCGACCTTTACTGGGATTGGTATTTTCGTAGGCTACAATAGTAAATCCCAGCTTCTGGGCTGTCCGAATCAACTCGGCAAATCGTGGCTCTCGTGTATAAAAGCCAGTATCAATGGTAGGAGGATGTCCGGCATTTAATAGACTATCCTGCCCGGGCCATGCAGCTTCCAGAGCAAGGTGAGTGAATTCGATTTGCTTGAAAGCGGGAAGTAACTTAGTTATCAATTTTCGGTGGGTGGGGTAGAAATGATTTTCATTAAAGATCACCATCCGATGATTTTTAGCTTCTCGCAACAACGTTTTTTTTACGTTCACCATACCCTGTATCGCCTCAGTACGAATAATTTTTTTCAACGAATCTTCGAGTAGCGGGGATGGGAATTTATCGAGTAGTTTATCATAAATGGGAGTGGGTGCCAAAAAAGATGCATAATTGATAGCCATTTGCAGCCGAAGCCATTTCTCGCTTCTTCCTTTTACTGGATAATTACGTATGGCATGTAATCCCTGATAATAGCGATTACCAAACTGCCTGGAAAGGTCGAGTACAGACGGGACATTATTCTTGTAATTTGTATCAGTAGATATACTTGCAAAAATCTCAGTACAATCACCGATTAGATTAGTAAAGTACTTTTCCTTTTTGGTGACACACGCTAAGACAATTTTGTGACCTTGCAAGACCGTATCTCTAACCATTTCATATACCTTAGTTGGCTTTACCCTATGTTTAGAATTTATCCAGATGAAAACTTGGTAATGCGGCGGTATTTCCGTTATTCCATAAGCTAATAGATCTTCAGGATTCATGTTTTGTTTTTGAACACGGTCAATGACCATTTCTTTATTTTGAATGAACCGTAGATCACTGGGTGCTTTAAGGGAGAGTGTAAGAGAATCATTGACAATAAACATATGAGCTGATTCTAGGAAGCGTGTTGACTCGAAATAGGGGCTGAGTTTGGGCGAACAATTACTGATGAAAAGTGTTAAGCAGCATGAAATAGAGATTAACAGATGCTTCATAAGCACAGATTTTTTAATATTTAATACTAATTATATAGTATATTAAACTATCTGCAAGAATCCATAAGTAACGATATCTTTCTGTGGACTTACAAAAGAGAATACTTGATTAACATACATCTACTCAAGTAGGGTTTCCGTATAACGACCCGGCGCATAACCGGCTTGAAAAATTGCTAATTTTAAAGAAGCTAAATTCTGCGAACAAGGCAAAACCTAAACCGAAAAGATGAGTGAGGACTATCTCCTTGATATTTTCCTTTTTAAGGTGTTATACCAACGGCTTTAAGTTCGAGATTTCCATACCCAGGCTTACGCCTTAAGTTCATGACTGCAAAAACTGTAATGAGATCATCATCAACCGAATAGATAATGCCATAAGGAAAGCGAGAAACTAAAAATCTTCGTTCGGTACCTGTAATTTTAGTTCCTGATGAAGGTTGCTGTTCGATTACACCCAACACTTTTTCGATCTCATCAATAAAATTATCCCCTAAGCCAACCACTTGTTCTTCATAATATTCTGCTGATTCAAAAAATTCTTTTCTGGCTTCTGAATGAAATTTGATCTTCACTTTTGAATACGTTTTCTGGCTTCATCTAAAACATCTGAAGAAGGATACAGAGAAGCTTCACCTGTTTTAAGTGATTTCTTTCTTTTTTGAACTTCTTGAATCCAAGCTTGTTCAATATCCGGATCAATATCGCCGTGTATGCTTTGCAATAATTTCTCAGCCAGACGAGCTTTCTCCTTTTTATCAAGACTTAGAGCTGAACTTTCAATTTCTTTTAAATCAGTGATCATAGCAAAATGTATAGTTTACTTTAAATGTAATTATTAACGATGAAAATCGGAAGAAATTGGATATTGCAAAGTGTTATAACGACCCAGCGCATAACCGGCGCAAAGATTTAAAACTCAATATAACACGAAAAACTGGAACCGCAAGGGCAGGGGCTGAAGGCAAGTTTGAGTTGCGTCCGCGTTAATGCGCTTTGTTAGGCATTTTTTAACAATGGTAAAAGCACCTGATCTTTATACCATTGAAAATGATTTTGATTGTAAGCTCTGTTTATATACATAGGGTGGTAAAACGCATTATCTGAAAATCCCTTTTTGTAAATGCTAAGAATTTTTTCAGATGAATTGTTGAATATCCTTTTTGCAATTTTTTGAAGGGTCTTATTCTTTAATGCTTTTTTACTAAATCCAAAATAAGTGGGCTTGTCATGAAAGTATTTTGCGATTGTAGATGGAAACATAAAATCTGTTTCAATCTCAATTTTTCCTACAGCTTTTTCAAGATTCGGATTCCTAATGTTGAAGATATTAAATAGCTGAACAACTCCATTCAATTCTTTATTGTTACCTACATATTCTCCATTAAATATTTTTTCCACAAAGCGCATTGTGGAATCAACTTTAAATTCAAACCAATTCTCTACATTGAATATGCCGCCAAATCTATAACTCTTATAAAACTTTTTAAGTTTTACAGAGGATTCTTGAGTGATATTAACAATAGGTGTAGCACTTCCTGGATTAGCCAAAACTATATTACCAATAAGCTGCCAACTATTTCCAAATTGAAGAATAGTATTTCTTCTGTAGGTTATATTGTTTTCTTCAAAGTACTCAGCGAATACATTCATATTTGGTTGGGTCAAAAACCATAATTACTTGTTTTATCTTATAACAGTTTATCACTGTAATTCCTGACAGGAAGATTTGAAAACAATAATTTCCCCTTCATTTGGTCCAATATCTTCTAATCTAAATTGATTTTTAGAATAATCTAAAACATCGTAAATATTGTCCGCTAATTTAAACTTTATGTTACTAATTACTTCATATTCAGAAGTAGATGGTTCAGTATAACTTTCTGTACCACAAGGCATATTATGATAAGTTCCAGTCATTGTCGTATTTAAATCACCATAAACATGTTTTGCATATTGTTCTCCATTAGTTCCAGGTACTAATAAATACCAAGTTCGATTTGGAATTATATCTTCTAAATTCTGTTCATCAGTTCCTGAATCTGTCGATCCACATCCAATAAAGATTAAAGTCAAAAATAAAAGAATGCAGTTTTTTAAAAATATTGTCATAATGAGTTTGTTTTTTGTTCTGTAGCAGGGAAAAATGCCTAACTTCTAAATATAGGAACTAAAAACTCCATCCCTAATTTATCATTTATTTGCTAATCTCCAAGAAAGTGCTAAAAAAGCTCTTTTTGTTTACATAAATGTTGACATACCTATTAGGACTTATAGGTATTGGAAGGGACAAAGTGCTGCGCCGCCGAAGCCCGCTTTTTGGGCGTAGGTGGGAGTCAATTCCATGTTAGTTTGATTAGAGATGTCTATAACATGCTCTCACAGCAATAACGCCCCCTCGTGCTGCAAAAGGTAGCGCTTCCGTTCAATTCCTCCCGCGTAGCCCACTAACTTGTTATCAGCACCAATCACGCGATGGCAGGGGATGATGACGGGAATAGGATTTTGCCCGTTGGCTTTACCTACGGCGCGAACTTTATTCATGTCGCCCAGCCTTTCAGCCAGCTCACCATAGGTTATCGTTTGTCCGAAGGAAATTTCCTGCAGTTTTGTCCACACCGACTGCTGAAAATCTGTACCGGCGGGAGCCAGGGGCAGATCAAAAGTAGTTCGCCGACCTTCAAAATATTCATCCAGTTGCCTGACAGCTTGCTGAATAACAGCATGATCTGATTGATGAGCGGACGTACCGGGTTTTTCATCCGAAAAATGAGCGGCTGTAAGCCATTCATCGTTGGCTGTTAGATGCAAAATGCCAACGGGTGAGGAGTAGAAGGTTTGGTTAGGAGATGAGTTCAAATGGGAGGGTTTTAGGAGTTCGTATTTATGTTTAAAATAATTACCCCTAAATCCCCTAAAGGGCGCTTTTCCTTGCAGGATTTTATATTTTCGAACCTGCACTCAAACTTTGCAGATTAATTTTTAAATGGAGCAGGGTTCTAAGAAATAATTAAGAGCAAGTCCTCTTTAGGGGATTTAGGGGTAAACCAAAACTTACTGGCATTTAATTTCCTGACAATGATACTTCACCCGAGCGGTTAAAGTCAAAATTTGTTTCGCCGAGCAATTCGTGACCGGCATTGATACTAAAAACTCCTTTTAGCTGGTAATCTAACTGCTGAGTCCCGGTAAGAATGCGATAAGCAGATGCTCCTATTTGGGAAAGGTTCAACGAAATGGGGATGGTAAGCTCGGTAATGCCGTTTTCTTTGATATGAACATTTTGCAAAGCTGTGCCTTCAGCCCATTGATTCCCGTTAATGATCAAATCATAATTAAGCCGGTTGATATCCAATCCAAAACCATTCGGATTTTCAAACTGTAGCTTCAGACTCAAATCAGCACTGCTAAAGCTGATATTTTCGATGCGAAGATCTTCAACTCTTATATCCGGTACTTTGAGGAGTGGGATTGTTCCTTCTTTGCTGATGGGCAGTTCGGTTCGCCCCAGCAGGGGCAGGTCAAAAGTCAGATGGCTGAGAAAATGATAAGAGGCGTCATCCGCGTCAGCCAGGCTTTGTACCGTATTATAAATGTCTGAAAAGTTAAGAGTCATCGGTACCTGAAATGTAGTCTCTCCATTACCTTCAATCTTCACTTTTTCCGGCTGATCTCCCTGTACGAGAGTTTGATCGTTGATTTCAAGCTCGTAATCATATCCCAGCATTTGCACGGCCACCGAATTGGGATTTTCTATTCGCACATCATAGGTGAGCTCCATCTCCTGAAAATTAAAATCGGTGACGCGCACATCTTCTATGGAAAGAGAGGGCTTTTGAATACTGTCGGCGATGTCCTGAAGGGCTGAACATCCGGTTATCAAAATAAGCGCGAAAATAACAGTTAGAGATAAGAATGAAGGGTGGGTCGGGGAAAGTCTGGAATGCTTCATTTTAATTTTGTTAATGAAAAAGGTTTGTTCCTTTAAAAGAAAAATGACAGGAAATGGTTCCGGTGAGGGGTACAGACAGTGCAAAAACGGTGTTTATGACGATGAAAGACAGTTACTAAAAAAAATAAACTTTTTTTGTAACAAATGGCTCCGAGAACACTCTTGTATACAGAACGAAATAACTATTGCTAAATCAAGTTTATTCGGTTTAGTCAAATAGTCACTCCTAAATGCTGAAACCTAAGCACATAATCCCGGGACTGATACTCCCGGGGTTTTCTATTTTTTGGTTTCTTTTCTCGTCGTCGCACATCTGGTTTTGATGTCCGACGAGTTGGATTTAAGACAGTTTCCAAAAACTTGGCATATCTTTACTATTAAAAATACACCCTATACAAAAGCGAAACGCTTCGCCCCGGTTCGGGAATGATTTCTTTAATACGAGAGAGGTGATTTCGATAGGTGGTATTAAAAATATTTGTTGCGTTAAGGGCAATGGTATGAAGCAAACCGCCGGACTGAAACCGGTATTGAGCAAAAAGATCGAAAACAGCATAGCCGTCAGTAGGGGTTTCAAACTCAGCCGTCCGGTTTTGTTCGGCGGCCAGCCTTGCCTTTGCGCCCAGGCGCAACTTTCCCGGCGCATAGGTTAAGCCTATCGTTCCTTTCAGGGGAGGAATCATAGGCAGAGGTTGCCATTCGTCATTTCCGAATTGTTCTTCTTGCGGGGTCACTTTTCTACGAGCTTCCGTATAACTGAGTGAACCGGAAAATGCCCAATGGTCCAGAAATTGAAGCTGAGTTGAGGCTTCGATGCCCCGAAAACGCGCTTCAACACCTGTGAACTGATATACATTGAGGGAAGGAAAACGAATACTGGCACGTCCGGTATTTCTTGGATAAATATAGTTGGGAAATGAATTGTGATAAACAGCAATCTCGGCCGCAACAGTAGGTTTTTTATAACGGATGAACACTTCCTTACCCAGCCCGCGTTCGGGATTTAAATCAGGGTTGCCCACTTCATAAGAATAAGAAGCCAGATGCGGCCCTTCGGAGTACAATTCCTCTTGTGATGGAGCCCGGAATGAATGCATAAAGATGGCACCGGCATGAAAACCCGATCCGAAATCATAGATGGCGGAGGCAGAAGTTGACAGTCCGGCAAAGTTGCGGGGACGTATATTGCCGATCGAAGAATTCGGATCATTTTCCTCAGGTGAAATACTAATAAAGTCAAAACGTGCTCCCGCTTCTAAATGTAAAGCACCAAAATCTTTTTCTTCAATCAAAAAAGCCGCTATGCTGTGGGCTTTGGAATCAGGAGTTTGCGTTCCGTTTACGGCATAATCTTTCGCTTCGGCCCAGATGCCGATTTTACCTTCATCAAACAAGCCTTCATGGCGGACTACCGCAGAAAGATTAGTAGTTAACAGTCCGTATTCTGTACCAATTTCACCGCTGTTTTCAATTTCCCGGTGATAGTAATTTTTGTAAGAAAGATCTGCCTCAAGAGATTTAAAGAAAGGGCCATCAAACAATACTTCTGTTTTTCCGGCTAATTTATATTTCCGCATTTCAATATCCACACCTTGTTCATGTCCTCCCTCAGGATCAGGCGGAATACCATAACGGCTGAAATATGTTCCTGCTGAAATACCCGCATAGCCCCACTGTCTGATGTAACTTACACCAAGTGCGCTGTTTGATGAAAGAAGTCCTGAATTAGTCAATGTTCCAACCGGGGTTTGCATATTCCGGGCTGATCGAAGATTGGCGTCAAACTTCAAAGCAAAGTTTTTTCCAAGCGGTGCCGCTGCTTCAAACGCGGCTACAGCGCCGGTATTTACTGACTTTCCCTGCAAGCTTGCTGTACCATGAATATGATCAGGTTGAACCGCGGAAATCTGATTCCTTACCACATTTACCACACCGCCAATGGCATTGGAACCATATTGAAGGGCAGCGGGACCGCGGGCAATTTCTATTTTTTCTGCGGTGACGGGATCAACCGTAACAGCGTGATCAGCTGATTGGGATGAAACATCACCGGTACGGCGGCCGTCCTGAAGGATGAGTACTCGTTCGCCACCAAGGCCGCGAATGACGGGGCGTGAAGGAGCCGAGCCCATAGACCGGGAACTGAATCCGGGTATCTCACTAAGCGTTCCCGCCAATGTGGTCCCCAGGTTCTGCCGGAGTTCAGCCCCGGAAATAGTCTTGGATGCGTCTTCAAGCCCTGCTCCCAAATGACTTCGTTGTCCCACAACTTCAACAGCTTCAGAAATTAACACAGACGCTTTAAGAGAAATAGTTACTTCAGTAGTATCACTGCCCTGGACCGTAACAAGTTGTGAAACGGTTTGATAACCGATTCTTGATGCCGACAAGGTATACGTTCCGGCAGGAACATTTTCAAATTTAAAGGTACCGTCAGCATGAGCAGCAACGGTATGATTGATCTCCTTAAGGTGAAGATAAACGAAGCCCAAAGGTTTATTCGTCTCGCGGTCAACAACCCGGCCCTTTAGAGTACCTGTATCTTGATCAGGACCGGGAGTTGCAAGAATAAGCGAAAGGGGCGACAAAATTAAAAGTAGTATGAATATCGCTTGTTTCATTATTCAATTCAAAATGGTTTTAAATGGACAGGAATGATTGGAGAACTCCTGTCCATTTTTATGCTAATTTACGATGACAGGAATTTCAGGAGTTTCAAAATCACCATGATCTCCGTGAAAAAGTTCAAAGACCACTGAGGTAGTACCCGGAGTGATACCACGGACGTGAAAACTCCATTTCCCGTCTTCAGCATGCTGCTCAATTTCAGCGATAGATTCGTCAATTCCATGTGGACGAAGAGAATATTCCGGTTCATCATATTGAAACTGATCTCCGTTTTCATCCAGGAAATAAAGGGTGATGAGAGCAGTTTCTTCACCCGTATTGACTTCAATTTGTCCGGTTACTTCTTGGTTTTCATAACGGACAATTTCAGCGCCATTCATTTGAAGTACAATTCCCACAGGTCTTGGGTGTTCTTCCTCATCAGAACCGGCGGGATTGCCGCATCCGGTAAGCATAAGAGCGGTTGAGAGAGTCAGAAAAAGTAAAGTTGAATAAGAAAATAAATTAGAAAATTTCATGGCTTTCATTCTTAAATATTAAATGATAAGCAGCATACTATAATAATAGAATTAAGCTGTTGAGATACAGTTAACTACTGCTTTTTTAAATTTGGAAACAGGGCGAATCAAGCCGTGAGGGGAGGAGAACGGCCTTTACTTACAATGAACGAAGTGTTTGCTGCAGAGGCACTACTATCAATAATAACCTCTTCAGGCTGAAAAACTACTTTAACAGCAGATGAAAAAGAAGGGATATCAGCCGGGATGATGCCGCAAATAGGACAAACCGTAGTATCTGCGGTGATACAAGTACCTGTATCGACAAAATTCGGGGGGTGATTTAAATCCAGATGATGATGGGAGTGAAGCGTAGTAATGGTCAGGCCAATGCTCATCAGCATCAGCAAACCATAACCAATATATAATTTTATCCTACGCTTAACCATGAATGCTTAGCTTAAAGCTGTTAACTTAACTAATGAACGTAAGTTAGAGCATTAACGTATTCCTATCAAATAATGATAAGTAAAAAGATATTTCGAAAAAACAGAAGCTATTACACACCCAAAGGAATGCCTGTAGCAAAAGCTCACAAAGCAAAATCTGTAAACTTAGTGTAACTTGGTGATTCTTAGCGTCTCTTTGTGTAACAGCCAAATTGGCTAGAAATAGAAAAAAACTTAATTATGAGTAATTCATATAGTTTTGATGCAATCGTTATCGGCGGCGGGGCTGCGGGGCTTACGGCTTCGGGAATGGCAGCAAATTTTGGAGCTAAAACCATGCTGATTGAAAAAGGTAAATTGGGCGGCGATTGTACCTGGACCGGCTGCATTCCCAGCAAAGCACTTCTGATGGCGGCGAAAACAGCTCATCAAATTAGGAATGCCGGTAAATTCGGACTTATTGACGGAGAGCCGGAGATCAATTTCAAAAAGGTGATGGAGCATATTCACAAAATCCGGCAGGATGTGTATGATGATTCTGATCATCCCGCGATTTATGAAAAAATGGGTATCGAAGTGGTTAAAGGTTCAGCCCGTTTTTTGGATGAACATCATCTTGAAATTGAATTGGCTGACGGAACCACAAGGGAGGTATCATCAGAATACTTTTTCATCTGTGCGGGAGGCAGGCCGCTTGTGCCGCCCATTACCGGCATTGATGACGTCCCTTATCTCACCAGTGAATCGTTTTTTGAAATAGAAGACTTGCCGGATGAAATCATCATTATCGGCGGTGGAAATATCGGCACAGAAATGGCCCAGGCCATGAACCGGCTGGGAGCAAAAGTCACGGTTATTGAATCGGGTGAGCGAATTTTGAGTCATGATGATCCTAAACTTGCCCAAATGCTTTTTGACAGGCTGAAGCAGGAAGGAGTCAATTACCTATTAGGGGCTGAAGTGCAGAAGGTTCAGCAAGAGGGAGACAAGGTTGTGGTAACGGTTGATGCTGGTGGAGAGGAAAAGCTGATCAGCGGAGACAAACTGCTGGTATCAACCGGACGTCAGGCGAATGTGGACGGATTGAATTTAGAAGCCGCGGGAGTTTCTTATTCAAAAAAAGGCATTGAGGTAAGTGATCATTGTCTAACCGAGCAGGCCCATATTTATGCCTGTGGAGATATCACCGGACGTTACCAGTTTACGCATATGTCCGAACACATGGCAAAAGTAGCGGTGACGAATGCACTGGCCAAACTCCCTATGAAAATTGACACCGCCCATGTGCCTTGGGTAACCTATACCGATCCTGAACTGGCGCATTTAGGAGCAACGGAAGAACAGCTCAAAGAAAGGGGAGTTAGCTATGAGACCTATCGCTTTCCCTATTCAAAGGTTGACCGCGCTTTAACTGATTCACAAGGAGAAGGGTTTATCAAAATTTACGCGAAGAAATGGAGCGGAAAGATTTACGGAGCTGATATTCTGGGAGCTCATGCTGGTGAACTGATCTCGGAATACGCCGTAGCTATGAAAAATGGTGTCACCCTTCGAAACATTGCCGATACCATTCATCCATATCCTACTTATGGACTTGGAGCACGCCGGGCAGCGGATCAATGGTATATTAAAAATCAGTCGGAATGGCAGGTGAAACTTCTGAAAAAAGTATTTGGCTATCGCGGAAAGGTTCCAGATTTTAGTGATCCCGATAGAATTGTTTAGTTTTAGCCGCGGATTTTCGCGGATTGAAACGGATTATCTCTCCCGACAACAGGCGGGAGAGATAAGTCCCCCTTCTTCCGAAGGAATCCCTATGGGAGAAGGGGGTGCAGGGGGATGACCGACGTAGAACAACTTGATAGTGGCTTAATCAACAGAATCTAAAAGATCTTATGAATACCAAAATAACCCGACTAGCCTTTTGTTTAATACTGTCATTCTTTGTCATGAGCAGCATCACTCTTGCACAAAATAGCTGGGATTATCATATCTCTGGTGGCACGATAGTGGATGGAACGGGAGCACCTGCTTATCAAGCCGATATTCTGATCCGCGGAGACAGCATCGGTTACATCGGCACTGTGAATACTGATACCATCCACGCAGAATACTTTGTTGATGCATCCGGTAAAATCGTTTCACCCGGGTTTATTGATGTTCATGCCCATGGAAATCCCATGGAAACACCAAAATTACGAAATTTCCTGGCGATGGGAGTGACGACGATTACTTTAGGCCTGGATGGATCATCACCCGCCACCGGTTCTCTTGATGAATGGTTTTTTAAAGTTAAAGCTGTCGGCCCCGCTGTAAATATTGCTGTTTTATCGGGACATGGAAGTATCAGGGCTAAAGCGGGTGTGGGGAAAACTGAACCGACAGATCAGGAACTACGCAGGATGGAACAGCTTTTGAGATCAGATTTAGAAGCCGGGGCTTTTGGAATGAGTACAGGGCTGGAATATGTACCGGGAATGTATGCGAGTGAAGCGGAGCTAAAATATTTGGCCAAGATAGCTGGTGAGTATGATGGTATAGTGATGAGCCACATGCGGAGCGAAGATAACGCAAAAATCGAAGCATCGCTGGATGAACTGGCGGCGCAGGGTGAGTATGCAAAGGTTCATGCCTCGCACCTGAAAGTGGTTTATGGTAAAAGCGTTGAAAGGGCTAAGGAGATTCTGAACTATATTGAAACATTCAGAAAGCAGGGCATTGAATTTACGGCGGATACCTATCCCTATGCAGCCAGTTATACGGGAATCAGCATCGTATTTCCTAAATGGGCAAAGACCAACAGAGAATGGCAAAATGCGATGCAGGAACGCCCCGCTTTGCTTCGGCGCTTTTTGAAAGATAAAGTGGCAAAGCGAAACGGGCCTGATGCCATTTTATTCGGTTCGGGAGAATTTGCGGGACAAACGTTAAAAGAGGCGGCATTACAGGCAGGCATGTCTCCCGTTGATCTTTTACTGGAAAGAGGTCCCCAGTTTGCTTCAGCTGCTCATTTTGTGATGAATCAGGCTTTGCAGGATCGAATCGTTGCAGGCAAAAAGGTGATGATCAGTTCGGATGGAAGTCCGACAATGGGACATCCCCGCGGGTACGGAAGTTTTGCAAAGGTTATCAGACGTTATGTGAATGAAAAGGAGATGCTTACGATTGAAGAAGCCGTTTATAAAATGAGCGGTTTGCCGGCACAAATGTTGGGACTGGAAAAACGTGGAATTTTGAAGGAAGGAAATAAAGCCGATATACTCATTTTTAATCCTGATGAAGTGCGGGATTTAGCTACTTTTGAGAATCCGCATACGCTGGCAAAGGGATTTAACTGGATTATGGTAAACGGTCAGTTGGCTCGTCAAAATGGGGAGTTTAATGGTGAAAGGTTTGGTGAGGTGCTGAGGAGGGAGTAAGCGATTATTTAAACGTGTTGTGTGGTTAAACTTAAAACAACCTGTAAGCGTCCGAAGGACCTGACAGCGTTGTCCTCAATGGACGCTGACAGGAATCAGAAACCCGCTGATACGCTGTCAGGTCGAAATTATATTTCAACTGTATAAAGTGTTATTTAAAGTGAAATTATGATGTGTGTAAGGAATTGAATAAAAACAGGGGGTGTTTAAATAGATAAAATAAGAAATTCAATCAGTTTGAGTGGTGAGACAAATGGAAGAAGAAATGAGCTATGGGAGTGATTACAAATATATCCCCGCCACTTCAAGAGAGAGCGGAGAGGGAAAAGAAGTATTAGATGACCTGTTTTGCCAGACAATCCAGATTGTAAACATTTGCTTGGTGGGAAGGCCCGGGACCGGCAGTTTTGTTTTGGTGGATGCAGGAATGCCCAAATCAGCAAATGAGATTATATCTGTTACCTGAAGATCGCTTCGGTAAAAACAGCCGCCCCAATGCGATTATTTTAACACACGGACATTTTGATCATGTCGGCGCGATTATTGAATTAGTCAAGCATTGGAATATACCGGTGTATGCACATGAATTGGAACTGCCTTTTTTAACAGGAAAAAAGAGCTACTCTGAACCTGATGCAACCGTTGAAGGCGGTATGGTGGCTAAAATGTCGCCATTATTCCCAAACGAACCGGTTAATTTGGGGGATAATGTAGAAGGGCTGCCTGCTGATGGAGTTGTTCCTGCAATGCCGGAATTTCGTTGGATCCATACGCCCGGTCATTCACCAGGACACGTTTCACTGTTCAGAAAGAAAGACCGTGCTTTGATTGTCGGAGATGCCTTTGTTACAGTCAAACAGGAGTCTCTTTATAAAGTGGTAACCCAGGAGCAGGAAATCAGCGGGCCGCCGAGGTATTTAACAACGGACTGGGATGCTGCCCGGAAATCGGTCATGAGATTAGAAGCATTACAACCAACCGTTGCTGTTACGGGACATGGATTACCAATGGCGGGTGAATTGCTATCAAAAAGTCTGCAAAAACTGGTTCAGAATTTCGATGAAATAGCTGTTCCTGATCACGGCAAGTATGTAGATGATAAGTAAGTGATTTTTTTGCCGCGGATTTGCACGGATTGAAACGGATTTTTTGACAAGTGGAATTGAATGGACTCTTGCGTTTTACATATTTCGTGCTAACTTAATATTCATTGCACATCCATTTCTTCCCTCATTGTTCGATGATTTTTAAAATTATTTTTGCTAAAGTTCGCATTTATGCTAACTTTAGATTATGCGTACTATTAAATTCTATCGGACTAAATCCGGCAGTTGTCCGGTAGATGATTTTCTTAAAAGTCTTCCCGACAAATAGTCAAAAAAAGTTGCTTGGACACTGCGAGTTGTTCGAGATTTACAGCAAGTACCGACTCAATATTTAAAAAAATTCAAAAGCTCTAATGATATTTGGGAAGTTCGGGCAACAATTGGAAATAATACATTTCGACTGCTTGGTTTTTTTGATGGACCGGAGCTAATTGTTTTGACCAGTGGTTTTGTAAAAAAGACAAACAAAGTATCTCGACAAGAAATTGAAACAGCAGAAAAGCGAAAACAAGATTATTATAGGAGGAAGGAATCAAGATTATTATAGGAGGAAGGAATAATGAAGAAAGATGATCTTGAAATTTTTATCGATCAAAAAAAAGCAGAAAGCCCCGAATTTGCGGAAAATTTTGAAGAAGGATATCTGAATTTTAAAATTGGAGTGATTCTTCGTCAAGCCCGTGAAGAATTGGGTGCAACTCAGTCTGATATTGCTGAAAAACTGCACACAACCAAATCTGTAATTTCCAGAATGGAGAATCATGCAGAAGATATCAAGCTTTCTACTCTTGCCAAGTATGCAAAAGCTCTTGGAAAGAAGGTAAAACTTGAAATTCATTAGTTCTCAGTAATGATCAAAACTATTTTAGGATTGAACGGGCTGATTAAATGAATTTTTCTATTAATCTCTAAGTTCAGAACTATGTTTAGCAAGAACATCATTATAGTACTTGTCTTACTATTAAGTTTATTAACTGTCTCAGTCCAGCAGAAACCACCTGTAGATTTTCAAGACAAAATCACCAGTAAAGCTGATTCTGTGGTGGTGAATGATGAACTTGACTGGAACGGAGCTATTGTAGATATGCCAACCTATAATCCCACTTGGCCGAATGCCCAAATTCTGGTTATGGATTTTCCCAGGGAGCCGATTGATAATATGCCAATAATTGGAATGAAGGAAAAGAAGGGCTATTCACTTAAGTCAGGTAAACACCCTCTCAAGAATGGGCCAGGCGATGTAAACAAAGGCCAAAAAGATGAGTCCGCTGAGCAGGAATAAATAGATGGGGTTAATCCATGCCGATTCTTGTTTATGAAATTTGGCAATTAGGCCGCAGATAAAAGTGCCGAGTGCAAATCCGAAAATGAGGTAAGGCATATTTTAGAAATTAAAAGTTGTCATTCTGAGCGAGCGTAAGCGAGTCGAAGAATCTCCTTATCAGTGGCAGCTAATGCTGTAATGGAATTTTTATTTAAGACAGTTGCCTTGTTTTAAGGAGATCCTTCGGCTTCATTCGTCGCAAGCTCCTCTCTACGCTCAGGATGACAGGCTTTATCCAATCAACTCCTTAAGCGTAACACCAATCTCGGCAGGGCTGTCAGCTACGGTGACTCCTGCATCACGCAGCGCTTTTTTCTTGTCTTCGGCTGAACCTTGTCCGCCTGAAATAATCGCTCCTGCATGACCCATTCGTCGTCCCGGAGGGGCCGTGCTTCCGGCGATAAACGCTACAACCGGCTTGTCCACATTTTTTTCGATATAAGCGGCGGCATCTTCCTCAGCCGTACCGCCGATTTCACCAATCAAAACAATCGCTTCGGTATCAGGATCATTCTGAAAAAGTTTAACAGCATCGGTATGGTTAGTGCCAATAACCGGATCACCACCAATTCCAATAGCCGTGCTCTGTCCCAGGCCGGCTTTGGTGAGTTGATCAACCGCTTCATAAGTAAGCGTTCCTGAGCGTGAAATAAGTCCCACTTTTCCGGGAGTGAAAATATCGCCGGGCATAATACCAATTTTCGCTTCACCCGGAGTAATCACACCCGGACAATTCGGCCCGATGAGCGTAGCCCCGTGATTATTCACAATTTCTTTAGCGGTAATCATATCTTTAACAGGGATACCTTCAGTAATACAAATGATCACTTTAATACCGGCGAAAGCCGCTTCAGAGATAGCATCACCTGCAAAAGCGGGAGGCACAAAAATAACCGAAGTGTTTGCTCCTTCTTTTTCAACTGCCTCGGCTACGGTATTGAAAACGGGACGATCAAGATGTTTTTGTCCGCCTTTTCCGGGCGTAACACCACCAACTACATTGGTGCCGTACTCAATCATCTGTTCTGCGTGAAAACTGCCTTCACTTCCTGTAATTCCCTGTACAACTAATCGTGTATCCTTACCAACAAGTACGCTCATGAACTTTTTTATTAAATTAAACAGTTTGCTTAAATCGGTCTGAATATAGCAATTCAAGTTTCCAGATGCCAGAGGCCGGATACCAGAAAAACATCAGGCATCCAGAATCTGGCATCTAACTTCCAACTTCTAACATCCAATTTCCAGCTTCCAATTTCCAAAATTAACCATTACTTTTTCTGGACCATGGCGATGATCCCCGAAGAAAAAAAAGAAGAAGTTCGAGACGCGGCTGATATAGTCGAAGTAGTGGGAGACTATGTAAAACTGAAGCGGTCGGGGCGTAGCTGGAAAGGTTTGTGTCCCTTTCATGATGAGCGAACCCCTTCTTTTCATGTGACTCCCGGTTTAGGAATCTACAAGTGTTTTGGTTGTGGCGAATCGGGTGATGTCTTCAATTTTATGATGCAGCTCGAAGGTGTAGGTTTTGTGGAAGCTTTGCGTTCGCTCGCAGACCGCTATGGTGTTTCGCTGCCTGAAGAAAGCGACCCGGAGTTTGATGAAGAGCATCACCTGCGCGAAGGTATTTATCACGCCTTGAAATATGCAGGTGTCTTTTTCTATCGCCATTTGATGGAAACCAAAGAAGCCCAAAAGGCCCGCGATTACCTCACTCAACGAGGTTATGATAAAGAAATCATCAAAAAGTACGGGCTTGGTTTTGCGCCCGGTAATGGTGATATATTTTATCAAACAGCCCTTGATTCGGGACTGAATGAAGAATACCTGCTAGAAGCGGGATTGATCAAACCGAGTCAGCGGGGTGATGGCTTTTATGACGCTTTTCGCGGGCGATTGATGTTTCCGATTTTTAATTCTTCGGGAAAAGTGATTGCTTTTGCGGGACGTATTTTAGGCGACAACAAGAAAACTGCCAAGTACATCAATTCGCCGCAGACCAAAGTTTATAACAAAAGTGAGGTTTTGTATGGCATCAACTTCGCCAAAAATGAGATTCGCAAGTCTGATGAAGTGATTTTAGTGGAAGGTTATACCGATGTAATTTCACTTCAGCAAAAGGGGGTGAATAATGTGGTGGCATCGAGCGGAACCTCTCTCACCCCGCAGCAGATGAAATTGCTCCACCGCTATGGCGAAACCATCACCATGATTTACGACTCCGATTCAGCCGGGCAAAAAGCGATGAAACGAGGTATCAACATTGCTCTGAGAGAAGGAATGGATGTGAAACTGCTGGAGCTGCCCGAAGGGGAAGATCCCGATTCTTTTGTGCGCCAGTTCGGGAAAGATTCGTTTTTGGAGATGAAGAAGGAAGGTGCGGAGGATTTTCTGACCTATCAAATTCATAAAGCAAAAGACGAAGGGAAATGGGAAAAACCTGTCGAGAAGAAAAAGGTGATTTCCGGTATTTTAGAAAGCATTGCCTACATGCCCGACCCGGTTTCGCGGGAAACCTTTGTGCAGCATTTGAATGAAAAAGCGAAAGTCGGGGACCGGGCGCTGTTTGATGAACTGGGTAAAATCAGAAAAGAAATAAAGCAGGAGCGGGAACGGGCCAAACAGCGTGAAAAACGGAGGAATGAACGCAGTGATTCTCAGCCTGTACCCGCCCCTCATTCGGTTGGTTTTAATGAACGGGCTGTAAATGCATCACCCCCAAAACAGCCAGAGCCGCCTAAGAAGCGCCCGAATTACGAGAAAGAGCTGATCAGGCTCATGCTTATTTACAAACGTGAAATGATTGGCTACATTGGTTCACACTGCCATGGACAGCAATTTGAAGATGAGCAGTTAAGAGATTTTTATGAGGATATCATCGAGCAGTATAAAACGGATGAGGAGGTTTCGGTTGAAAAATATGCCAACCGTGAACATCCGTTTCCAAAATTGGTGGGTGAGGTGGTGCTGGAAGAGCACTCCGTGAGCGATCGGCATCATGAAGTGGTTGGGGTACAGTACAAGAAGGATAAAAACCCTTACCAAACTGCAAAGGGAGCGATTAAAGCGCTGCAACTACATTACCTGGACCGGTTGCAGGGTGATTTACAAAAACGTTATGATTCTGCAGGAGGGGATGACCGCCAAAAAGTGATGAAAGCCATGAAAGAGGCGAGCCGCCAACGAACGCTGTTGCAAAAAACTCCTGTTGATGAGTTGTTTCCAGGTCCGGAGTCGGGTGATGATGGTCATGTTTCGGATAAGGTTTTTGAGTATAAGATGAGGGATAGTCGTGAGTCATGAGTAGTGAGTGGCAGAAATTTTTAATTTTTTATTCATAATTTTTAATTCCTTCATGTCCTACACAAGAGAGTTAAACGTTGCCCGGGAAGCTGCTGATGAAGCGGCGAAAATCGTCCGGGAATTTCAATCTGCAAAGGATTTTTCTGTCAATTTTAAAGGCAAAAATGACCTGGTAACGGAGGCGGATATTCAATCCGAAAAGCGGATTTTGTCTATCATTAAAGAGCATTTCCCGGACGATGAAGTTCTGGCTGAGGAGACTGCTCAAAAAGGCAGTCTTTCTAAAAAAAGAACCTGGATTATTGATCCCATTGACGGCACGATGAATTTTGCTCACGGTTTTCCGATTTTTTGCATTTCTATCGCTTTATGGGAAAATCGAGAACCTAAAGTGGGATTGGTACTTGAAGTCTCGAACAATGAATATTTTACAGCTGTTGAAGACGAAGGCGCATTTTTAAACGGAAGCCCGATTTCTGTTTCACAACTTAGTCCACAGCATGCGTTAATCGGTACGGGATTTCCTTACACCGATCTCAGCCTGATAGAAAATTACCTCAGTTTTTTTCATGCTCTGATGTATGAAACGCAGGGTATTCGGCGCCCCGGTGCAGCTTCTTACGATTTGTGCTGTGTGGCCTGCGGGCGTTTTGAGGGTTTCTACGAATATTCACTCAGCCCCTGGGATGTGGCAGCAGGTGCGCTAATCATAAAAGAAGCCGGAGGGATGGTTTCTGACTGGCGGGGCAAAGACGACTGGCTTTTTGGAGAACGGATTGTGACGGGAAATCCTAAACTTCATCCATTTTTGCTTGAGAAAATTCGAGGGCATTTTACGGAGGAGGAGATTGCAAACGTGAGACGTGAAACGTGAAACGGAAACTCGTCTCACTTCTGACGTTTGACGTTTGCCTCATCGAAAAGGATTTGTTTCAAAAAACGCTCCGAAAGATTTCATGGGCAGGGGACCGTTATAATATTTGAAGGGTTCACCATATTTGGCTCCGATCAAGTGCCCGTAGTGACGCGCCCGGGCTTCAACGCCCTCAAAAAACTCTTGGTTTGAAATGTAGGTTTCGGGTTCATCACCCGCGTCTTTTACATTAAACTGAGAGTCGAAAGCGAGAACGGCTTCTTTTTTAGTTTCAAAGGTATCGGTGATGTCAAAAACGATGTCGGGTTCAAAGGGACGATCCTGCATAAAATGAAGAATATGGGATGGACGCCACCGTTCTTGCGGATTTTCGTCATTATCGAAAATTTCAATTTTAGCGAGTCCGCTGTAGAAAATGGAATCAAGAGCAAGCCGTGTAGCATTTCCGTGATCGGGATGACGGTCTGACAGAGCGCCCACTAAACAAATATGCGGACGATAAGCGCGGATTTTTTGAATGATTTTCTTCTGGTATTCACGGCTGTTTTCTATACGCGTGTCGGGCAAGCCCAGATTTTCACGTACATCAAGTCCTATAATTTTTGCCGCCTTTGAAGCTTCTTTCAGGCGTTTTTCGGGCGTTCCGCGCGTGCCCATTTCACCCTGTGTAAAATCAATCACACCTACTTTTTTTCCTTGTTGGACGAGTGCAGCCAAAGTGCCGCCGCAGCAGAGTTCCGTATCATCCGGGTGGGCCGATAGAGCCAGGATATCAAGTTGCATAAGAGATTAGGTTTTGATTTAATGTAGGTCGGGCATCCTGCCCGACAAGACATACTTTATTTCATGTTCCCTTTGAAAGTAAAAGAGCTATTTTTAAATGAATTCATTTTAGAAATTCCTGATCAGAAAAATAGCTCTTATCCCAAGCTCCCGACGGGTAAGATGCCCATCCTACATAGTCATCAGTTTTTTATTAACTCAGTCAGTCAATATAGCGTAAATTAAGGGGATAAATAAAATATCAGATTTAATGCAACGAATCTTTTTATTTTTCGTAGCAGTGACTGTTAATTGAATAATAAAAGGCTCAAAGGGAGTTGTGCCGAAGGATTCCTTTCGAACACTCCCGCTTCAAAAGCATAACTCCTTCGCAGCCATTTTCTAAAAAAAGCAAGTATGTCCAAATTCAGTCGGTTTTTTAATGGTTCGTGGGAAGGCCTCAAAATTTCTTTGAGTGCTCTCGGAATTAACAAAACCCGCTCCGTTCTTACTACCCTGTGTATTATTATAGGTATTGTGATGGTAACGCTCATGAACGCAATCAGCAACGGGATGGATGCTGAGTTTGAGCAAAGCATGTCCATGTTGGGACAAAATGTGGTTTATGTGGGCAAATGGCCCTGGGGCGGGGGAGAAGATTATGAATGGTGGGAATATCGCAGCCGTCGCGATATGCAACTGGAATATGTAGAAGAAATTAGAGAATCGAGCCGGCTGGCATCTGCTGTTTCGGGCGCAGCGGGACGCGGAACATCTATGCGTTATGAAGAAGCCAGTATTGAAGGCGTTTCTATACGCGGTGTGACCGATCAGTACTTCGAAACAGCGGGGCTGAATATTGCCCGGGGACGAGCTTTTACAGCCCAGGAACTTCGAAGCGGCGCGAATGTAGCTGTTTTGGGAGTTACCATTGTTGAAAAACTTTTTGAGCGGAGCAATGCTTTAGGGAAAGAGATCCGAATGGGCGGGCAAGAATTTCGGGTAATCGGAATTTTAGAAAAGCAGGGAAAATTTCTGGGCCTGGAAGATATGGATCGTCAAGCTCTAGTACCCATTACCGCATATGGACAAATTTTTAGTCTTCGCTGGGGAATCCAAATAGCGGTTAAATTTCCAAGCGAACAAGTACTGGAAAATGGTAAATATGAGATAGAAGGTATCATGCGGCGTATTCGTGGCTTAGCAGCCACCGAAGAAAATGATTTTGCCATCAATCAGACACAGGCTTTTGAGGAACAGTTAGAATCATTCAAATCGGGACTTTATTTGGTAGGCGGCGCGCTAACCGCTCTTTCACTCTTAATTGGGGGAATAGGGGTGATGAATAT
>DASVCW010000012.1:0-4535 GCA_036381435.1 Balneolaceae bacterium
CATCACGCAGCTTATTGAAAGTTTTGCTGGTGGTGATCTCGGTCAGGTATTCTTTAAGCGCACCCACATTAGGATCAATTGACATGCAGTTATCGTTCAAAATCACCAGAATATCAGAGTTCATAGCACCGGCATTGTTCATCGCCTCAAAGGCCAGTCCCGCGGTCATCGCGCCGTCACCAATCACTGAAACTACTTTTTTATCACTCTTGTCAAGGTCTCGTGCTACGGCCATTCCCAGTCCGGCAGAGATAGACGTGCTTGAATGTCCCACGCCAAAAGTATCATATTCACTTTCACTCCGTTTGGGAAAGCCCGAAAGCCCGCCATGTTTGCGGTTGGTGTGAAACTCGTCGCGCCTTCCGGTAAGAATTTTATGCCCGTATGCCTGGTGGCCTACATCCCACAGCAGCAAATCTTTGGGGGTATCGTACACATAATGCAGGGCAACGGTCATCTCCACAACGCCAAGACTGGCTCCAAAATGTCCACCGTGGATGGAAACGATATCAATGATATAATCCCGCAATTCATCACAAACTTCGATAAGCTGATCGGGGCGTAATTTTTTGAGATCAGCAGGCGAATCAATTTTTGCCAGCAAGGGACCGGGAGTAACTTTTTCGAATTTCATGTTATTCTGTTTCCATTTCATTGGCATGCTTTTCGGCTACGTTTTCAATGCGAAGCTCTGCCTCTTCAAGCGTTTTTGTACACAGTTTGGAAAGTTCGATACCTTCTTCGTAAAGTTCTATAGATTTTTCGAGCGAAATAGATTCATCTTCCAGTTCTTCAACAATGGCCTCCAGTCTGGTTAATGCTTCTTCAAAGCCGGGACGTTCCTTTTCAGTCATAAAAAAAGTGGTTTAAAATATTACGGCAACTACTGTTTAGATTTTAAGATAGTAAACTAACTATAGAAAGCCATCCCCCTTAATTCCCCTTCAAAAGGGGAATTAAACTGAATTATTTTGCAATAATTCAGCTCATTTGGTAAGAGATTTATCTTTTTTAAAAATGGAAATGCCATAATTAAGATATTCAATCTGCTGATACTATCAGCGGAGTCTACTTCCCTCTTTTGCCGAAGGCATTCCTACGGAAGAAGGGGACGCAGGGGGATGGCCTTGTGGGTATTTCACCACCTTTTAACGATAAATGCATTCCTATAAATAAAAAGGTTTACGCTTCGCAATCCAACTCTTTTTTTCATTTTAATAGAACGTGTAGATCGGGTTATCAGCCCGACAGAAATAAATTCTTTTACTAACGGCATTACGCGGTTGGAAAATATAATTGGCCTAACAGCGTATCAGAGGATTTCTGATTCCTGTTAGCGTCTATAGAGAACAACGCTGTCAGATCCGCCAGTTGGCGGACGCTTACAGGTTGTTTTAAGTTTAACCGCACAACACGTTTTTTTGCTATTAGCATGGATTTGATATAATACTAGGCATTTAACGTGAATTAGAGATAAAAGCAGATAAAAATTCTATTGCAGTTGGCTTCAGCCAACTGATAGTATTTTTAGCTAAATGGGCTTTAGCCACTATTATCTTCTTTTTATGTGGCTAAAACCACTTCTTCTATTATTCTTCATCAGTCAGCTAAAGCTGATTGTAATAGATATACTTTCAGTCCATTAAAAACATGAAAACTATATCTTAAACTCAGATGTTTACTGTTATACATCCTAAATCCTCTAAAGGGACTTACTTTACTGTTTGCTGAAATAAAGGAACGAAGCTTATATTAGATTAACGCTTACCTAAGGGCATTTCTTGACGGGCAGGATGCCCGCCCTACATTATCTCCATTCTATTTGAGTGATGATTTTGCCATCTGATTCAAAAATGAGAGCGCCTTCCAGGCTGGTAAAATGTAGCCCAGCTCCTGCGGCTCGTAACCGTCGGATTGCCTCTTGATTTGGATGACGAAAGCGATTCGATTTGGCTAAAGAGACAGTGGCGATTTCGGGAGTGGACTGCCGCAGAAACAGCATATTTGAGCTTGTCCTGCTGCCGTGATGGCCGACTTTTAAGAAATCAGTATTTACCCATTCAGGATAATTAGCAATCAACTGCCTTTCCTGCAGGGCTTCGGCATCACCCATAAAAAGAAATTCGGTTGAGCCGTACACCAGTTCAAAGATGAGTGAATGATTGTTTATGTTTGATGATGAGTTTGATCCGGGTCCATAAACGAAAAGTCGAATGGAGGGATCAATAGAAACGCGATCCCCCGCTCGTAAATCAACAATTGGGATTTGTTTCTGCGCAGCTGCCCTCCGGTAGGTTTTGAAGAGGTCTGAATCGTAATTCATTCCGGAACTGTAAATTGTATCAATCGGGATGGTTTGAACCAGTTCAACCATGCCGCCGATGTGATCGGCGTGGGGATGGGAAAGAAAAACGGCATCCAGCTTTTCGATACCGAGTGATTTTAGGTGCGGGATGAGAACGTACTTACCACTGTTATAACCCGGCTGCCAGCGGCCGGCATCCACCAAGAAGTGCTTCCCGAGCGGTGTTTTGATGAGCGCGGCATCACCCTGGCCGACATCAAAAACAGTAACTTTTAAAGTTGGCGATTGAAGTTTTTGAGTGAGTTTGTGTGCTTGTTCCACACATAAAACCAACAGGAACACAGCAAAAAATTTCCAGCGGATTTTAGGCACAGGCAACGCGGCAATAAAGAAAATGGCGGCTACCCAGATGGCAAAAAACATCAGTCCTTCGATATGCGCCTGCATCCAGCTCCATTCCCACCCCGAAGTGAACCGGACAAACCAATTCAGGCCGGAGAAAAACCAATTAACCGGAAGGTTCAGTAACTGCGCGGTTTCGGGGAAAATCATTCCAAACGGTAACAGAATGAGGGCGTAGGGAACCACGAGCCCCAAAAACGGCAATACAATAGCGTTGGCCAGGGGGCCGACAATCGAAAATTCGCCAAAATACCAAGCCAGCATCGGGAACAGCCCGAGCTGTACGATGAATGAGATAATGATAGCGCTGACAGGTGCTCCATACCAGCGAAATTGAATCCAGTTGGGCAGCCGGCGGAAGATGACGGGAGCGATTAGCAGGATGATGTAAACCGCGGCAAAGGAGAGTTGAAAACTGATGGAAAAAAGATCGCCGGGATTGATTAATAGAATGATGAGCGCGGCAACGGCCATCAGGTTTTTGGAGTCGCGGATTTTATGAAAGAGACGGCCGTACATCAGAAAGCCGCCGGCCAGCGATGCGCGCATTACAGAGGCCGAAAAGCCGGTAAGTCCAGCATAGAAAAACAGCAGCGTGATGAGAAAGACAAGTCCGATTTGCCTGCCGTATTTTAATGTCCAGAAAAAAGGAATGAGCAGCCAAAACGGTGCCAGAAGAAAACCTACATGCAGGCCCGAAACGGCCATGATGTGTGAAAGTCCGGCGCGGGAAAAAGCAGTCTTGGTTTCCAGCCCAAGTTCATTTTTATAGCCTATTAACAGTGCTTTTGCCAGGGGAGCGGTCTCTTCACTGAAGTTATTTTCGATTACATCAAGCACTTTTTGGCGAAAGAAAGTCCACCGCCAAAAAGAGGGGTCATTTGTGATATCCAGAATGCTCTTTACCCCTGCCTGAACATAAATTTCTTTGGAAGCAAGATAATTTTTGTAGCTAAACTCATTGGGGTTCCGCTGTCCTTTTAAAGGATAGACGGTAGCTGTAAATTTCATCCGGTCGCCCAGGTCAAGATTTGCGGGCAAAGCGAGATCATTAGGATTTAAAACAACACGAAGGTTGTAGGTTTTCGGCCAGGGAATCGTCTTGAAAATGGTGGTATCAACCCGAACATCAATCTGAAAATTCCCCGAAGAAGATTCTTTGATTTCATAGACTTCACCTATAAAAGTAAGTTCCTGCCAGGTGTATTTGTTAATGACCTGTCCCTCAATCGGCACCTTTTGGTGATTAAATATTGAGTGCCAGGCTCCGCCGAAAGCCATCACCCCAAGAAGATAACCGGCAATAGCGAGATGATAAGCTCTGGTTTTCAGCCTTTTTTGATGAATGATTTCACCCGAAAAATAAAGTATGACGGACAGGGCAAAAATAGCGATCCATAACTTAGCCGGGATTTTAAAATGATAATCTATAATTATGCCGGCCGCAAAAAGCAGTGCCAGCCTTATAGCCGGATACGACGCGAAGGGAAAGCGATATGTTTTGAGGGAAACCACATAAGTAAGACCCTTTTGGATGGCAATCCTTACAAATAAATTCCAATTACCGGATTAATAAAAGATCTTGCGCAGGTAATGGTTCAATGCTATCTCTCCCACCCCCCTTGCCTCATGGCTTTAAGTAATGGAAGGAGTGGTTCAAACCTTCCTTTTAAAAGGGATAACCCAAGTGAAATTTTTTACTCAGGCTGAATGTTCTCTAATCAAGCTTTGTTCAGCAATAGCGACAAGTATTAAATTAAAATAAAACAGATACCAACTATGAAAGTTTTAAATATTATGACACTTCTTTCACTGCTCCTCTTTATTG